>NZ_JASGBX010000001.1:0-689174 GCF_030053335.1 Pantoea sp. EABMAA-21 | reverse complement strand
CCAGTGACATACGGATTAACAGTCCGCCGTTCTACCGACTGAACTACAGAGGAATCGTGTGAACGAGGCGCATATTAATGGCACCTCATTAATGTGTCAACAGCTAAAAATACATTTGTATTCAACTGGCTAGCAATAGTACAAAGCGTTCGCGATTTAAGCAGAACCTGCTGCAAGACGCGCCATCGGGTCCTGGCGATAAAACTGCTGTAAGTGGCGATACATCGCAGGGAAGCGATCCGCCAGTAAATCTGGTGCGCTGAAAAAGTACTCCGACAGCACGGCAAAGCATTCGGCAGGATCACTGGCGGCGTAGGGATCGATGGTTGCCGCCTGTTCGCCGACCAATTCAACCTCTGCTTCGATCTCTTCCATCGCCTGTAGCAGGTCTTTCTCCCATTGGGCGACATCTCGTAAGGGAATGACGGGAATACCGCTGGTGTAGCCACTGCCGCGTGCATCGAGTTTATGCGCAATTTCATGGATGACGAGGTTGTAGCCGGAAAGATCGAAAGAATCCTGTATATCCAACGCGTTTAAGACTACCGGGCCTTGTGTCCAGCTTTGACCGGCATGCACCGCTGGCGCCTGGTGGACTAAGCCGCTGCTGTCTTCCCAACGGTCATCGACATTGAACGGTTCGGGATAAATTAACACTTCATGAAAGCCATCCAGCCACTCCAGACCCAGTTTCAGCACGGGCAGGCAAAACAGCAAGGCAAGACGAGCCAATTGTCGTTCGTCGAGTGGCAATCCATTCAGCAGCGAGATTTTCTTTTGGTGTAGGAAGCGTTGGGCAAGCGCGGTCAGGGCACTTTGCTCATCAGGTGTGAGCAGCGAAAAGATCGGTTGCGCCATTGCCTGTTGCCAAGGAAGCGCTGTGACGGTGGCATCTACCTGCGCATTCCATGGCCATTTGAACATCGCGCGACTCACTCTGCAGGGCTGAAAGGGTTATCCTGACGCGGCAAGATGAAAAATACCAGCGCGGAATCAAAGCCGTGTATTCAATCAGTTACTACAGGGTTTTTCTGTGATTAAGATGGCAAAGCAGGAAAATCACCCTCGCCCGAGCGGGAGAGGGCGGAAGACAGTTAACTCTCGCGTTCAACGCGCTGGAATTCGATCACCCAAACCCACGGGTTCACTTCCCAGCTGGTGGCGCCATACTGCTTTTGCCACGCTTTACGATAGGCTTCTTTCGGGGATTCAGCGTTCATGTTCATCGTGAAGAAGTTATTCAGGAAGTGCGTATCGGTCTGCACGCCCTCAGCCATAATGTCATCTTCGCTAATGTCCTGAATTTTTTCAGCGCGTACCGAGGTAATGGCCAAATCAATACGGCTGGCCCAACGCGGCATATGAATCGCTGTTTGCCAGCCAAACTGCTCGGCATGCTCTACATCCTCATCCAGTTGACCCAGTTCATTGCTGTCAGAACGATATTGACAGAACGCAGGGCTACGGAACGGCAGAGGATCGCGTTCATATTCGGCGAGTTGCTCTTCCGGTACGATGGGGCCGCGCCAGGTTTCACGCACCCACAATCGATCGCCCGCCTGTCCAAAGGGACAGTGAGAGCTGACATCTGCCATCGACATCAATTTATAGCCATGCAGATGGTTGGCGCTAACGTCAAACGCATGGACGCCTTCGTGATGATCCTGACCCGGACCAAAGGCCTGAGTTTTCATGATGCGCCGGGTTTGCGTTTGCTGGCCAACCAACAGGGCGCGGACCCGCTGTTCGGAAAAAAGAATCGGCCGTTCTTTCATTACGTACCTCATGTAGTTTTACTCACCCGGAGAACTCCGACAATCACCTGCAACCGCAGATGAGAGAATTAGCATAATGGGTTTGAATCAATTTGCTTAATAATTTGTCGCCTTACTATCAGGCAATTACTGCGTATTCCGGTTTTAAAAATGGCTCTTAAGCAAAATCCATGCTGTAAGTACCTTTGCAGGTGAGAGAGAGCCAGAAATATTCCCTATACAGTACGTTATAACGGCCTGGATGGGAAACTTTTCAGATTTATCCATGGGCGTTTATCGCTTTTACCCTGAGTTATTAAGCATGTTTAACTGGAATAATTCAAAAGCGTGAATATTGTTGATGGATGAAATAGATTACGCCTGTTTAACAGAGTTATTTAACTTAAATGACACTAAGGAAATGCCTAAAACGTGATCTCCGCTGGGAAATCGGCATTAACAGCGTTATAACAAGATCGGGATCGCATTTTTACGCTTTGCACATCCAGGAGGGATGTAAAAAAAGTGTCACGATTAGGCCGCTATGATGTCCCCAGGAGCAGCACCCTGAATTGGCGGTGCTTTTATAACAGCAATAAGGAGAAGCACGATGTCACTCACCCGCTGGCAACAACGCTACGAGAACTGGCTGCAGCAGAACTGGCTGCACGACGATAAAGCCCATGATATCGCGCACCTGCGCCGTGTCTGGATGAGCGCCACGCGCATCATGCAGCACAGTGCAGCCGACCCGATGGTGGTCCTCACCGCCTGTTACTTCCATGACGTGGTTAACCTGCCAAAAAACCACCCATAGCGCCATCTGGCCTCCACCTATGCCGCTGAAGAGACACGTCGAATTCTGCAGCAGGATTTTCCCGACTTCCCACCGGAACTGCTGGATGGCGTCGCCCATGCCGTTCAGGCGCACAGCTTTAGCGCACGTATCACGCCACTGACGCTGGAAGCAAAAATTGTTCAGGATGCCGATCGCCTCGAGTCTTTAGGTGCTATCGGCCTCGCACGTGTTTTCTATACGGCCGGAGCGCTGGGCCGTCCGCTGTTTGATAGCGAAGATCCATTAGGAAAAGAACGCGAATTAGACGATGTGAAATGGACGCTGGACCACTTCCAGAAAAAACTTTTACGCTTGCCAGAAACCATGCAAACCGAAGCGGGGCGCATGTTGGCAGAGCATAATGCCGATTTCCTGGTGCACTATATGGGCAAGCTGTGCGCGGAATTACAGGGCAACCTGACCAGTATTGATGAATCCGTATTAAGGGATTTCAGCCCCATACACTCGTAATATTAAATTTTTATGACAGTCTGTTAACTTTCATCTTCTTCCGCTACGTTGTTGTAAATCAAGAGGGAGTGTGAAGATGACCGAGACCGTTAACTTAACCATTAAAATTGACCCGGCCCTGAAAGAGCACATCAAACAGTTAGCCGCCGATAACCAAATCTCCATGAGTCAGGAGATCGTTAACCGCCTGCAGGCCAGTTTACATGCTGTTGAGCAACCGGCGGTTGATAGTCTGAATACGGAAGAAGCGGTGACCGAGCAGCTCACTGCGTCTGAACTGAAGCAGGTGCGTATGCTGCTGAAGAAAAGCAAAAAGAAGAAATAAGCGACATTTAAAAACCCGTCAACTTGACGGGTTTTTTTATCTTTGTACTCAAGCGGCATCAACGCGGAATTGCTGTGCCCGCTGGGCGAGGCGATCAGAGAGTTCACGCAGTTGCGTAGCCGAATTGACCTGATGGGCGTTGAGCGCTTCGTTTTGCTGTAGCTGATTACTCATCTCCACCACTTCGTGCGCAATTTTACTGACGCGGTGACTTTGCGCAGTGCTATTTTGCTGCAACTCATCGAGCTGCGTTACGACCCCCGAAACCGCACCGCTGATTTGTGTAAACAACACTTCCAGCGCTTTCACTTTGTCAAAACCATCATTCACATGCTGCTGAGTGTGCTGAATTAAACCATCAATCTGACGCGTTGATTCACCGCTCTTTTGCGACAGCAGCCCCATCTCTTTGGCGACGACGGAGAAACTACGACCGTATGACCCAGCGTGAGCGGATTCAATCGCGGCATTCAACGACAGCAAACGGGTTTGCATCGACAGGCTATCCAGCATGCCCACAATTCCGGCGATATCACCCGACGCTGTAACAATCTGCTGCATTTTGAGTTCCATATTGTCGACTTCCGTGGCGCAGTTGCGCATCAGAGCATCGGCTGACTGCGCCTCCTGCGTGGCCTGCTGCGAGAACTGCGCACCAATTTCGACTTCTTCAGACACGCGATGTAAACGCTGTGACAGATGGTGGAAGCTGGCATTCTGCGCCTGGTGTTGCTGCATCACCTGTTCATTATGCTGCTGCATATTTTCTGCACCCGCCGCCACGCTCACAGCAACGGTATTAATGTCGCTGACAATCTGCTGCAGACCGAAACGCATTGATTCGATCGACTGAAACAGCTGGCGCGTCTCTAAGCACTGGCGGCGTGGCGTATCATGACTCGGGACTAAATCACCGGTGGCAATCTGCTCCAACTGCCGGTTGGCACGACGCAGCGGCAATAGCACGCCGCGCATCAACAGACTGGAGGCCAGCACCAGCAGCGCCATCAAAATGGCACTGACGATCAGCGACATGTTGCGACTCTGCTTTAGCGTACTGAGGGTATTTTGATTGACGCTGCTCAGTTGATGGTTGGCTTGTTCAATCTCGCTGAACCAGGCATCGTTAAACTGCTGCTGGAATGCCTGCATCGGCACCATAAAGAAGGCATTGATGTCATTGGCCGCTAACCCTTTCAACTGCTCTTGCAAACCTTCCGCTAACATCCCAAAGCCCTGAGCCAGCGGACTGTGTGCTTTAGCATGGTAGGCGGTGAACAGTGCCTGCGCTTTTTTTAACGAATCATCAGAGGCGGCCGCCAGACTTTTCCAGCTATCGACTGAGCCACTTTGCTGATCCTGCATTAAATAGATACCAGCACGGTGGCTGTTATCACTGGCGGTGAGCAATTCGATACGTGCTTTATCCAGCAGGGCCAATCTTTCCCGCAGTTGGTTGGCTTGCTGGAGTGACGTTTGTGTCTGGTTAACGTGATTGCTGAGCAGCAGTACGCCCGCGAACTGCAGGAGACAGAACAGCACGATAAACAGCAAAAATTGGTTACGAAGACTGGTGAGCCAAAGCGGCAAACGCCAGGTAAGACGTGTACGTAAACGCAGCGGTAACGAGATTACAGAAAGGAGTGACATCTAACGCCCCCAAAAATAAAAAGGAGTATTGAGAGCGGGCGTGACAGTTTGGTGACAATAGACGCGTTTTAGCGCAAAACAGCATAATACGCGTCCCTAAAGGAAATTGTGGACCTGTGGCGCTAAGTGTTTTGGCTAAGATATTGTTCGATAAGCGGCGAAAGTAACTGTGCCACAGCAGCAAAAACCGGGACCACCACTGAATTACCAAACTGCTTATAGGCCTGGGTATCCGAGACCGGAATACGGAACTGGCTTTGTCCCGGTGCCTCAAATCCCATCAGTCGGGCGCATTCCCGCGGTGTTAACCGACGCGGACGCAGAGCCATATTGCTGGCGAGCTGGAAATCCGCTTCCCCCTGCGCCTGATCCCAGCCGCGGTCGATCAGAATTTCTGAGCCGTCTTTATAATAGCGCGCTGATAAAGTGCGGACACATACGTTGGGATTACGGGGATCGTTAAGGCCAAAGCCGAAGCCATTACCTTTAGCCTTGTGCTTTTTGGCGTATTGATAGAGATAGTTCCACAGTGTCGGCGACAGGATGTATTTCGCATCTGGCGTCGGCTCCAGCAAGCTTTGCAGCGTGGGCACCTGCTGCGGATAGAGTTGAGAAAGCGCGCGCAGTGAAAAACCGTCGCTCAATCCGGTGTCGCGGCGAATGCCGACCAGCACAATGCGTTCGCGATGCTGCGGCAGGAAATGGCGCGCATCCACCACTTTCGCATCGGGTGTTGCGCTGTCGGCCGCATCGGCAACGTCGTAGCCAAGTTCATCCAGCGTCGCCATAATGATGGCGAAGGTGCGTCCTTTGTCATGACTCTTGAGGTTTTTCACGTTTTCCAGCACGAAGAACGGCGGCTTTTTGGCAGCGAGAATGCGGGCAACATCGAAAAACAACGTGCCCTGCGCTTCACACTCAAAACCGTGCGCACGACCTAACGCATTTTTTTTACTGACGCCGGCCAGTGAAAATGGCTGGCAGGGAAAACCCGCCAGCAGCACCTGATGATCGGGGATGGTTTGGTCGATGTGCTGATAAATCGCCTGTTCGTCAGTGAGTCCTGCGGGCTGCGTCACCAAACGAATATCGCTATTGAACTGATGCCGTTGCGGATCGCTGTAGTGATTGGCTTTATAAGTACGAACCGCTTCTTTATTCCATTCACTGGTGAACACGCACTGGCCGCCAATGTGCTCGAAACCACGACGAATCCCGCCGATGCCGGCAAACAGATCGACAAATTGAAATTTAGGCGCAGCGTAATGAGCAGGGCGCGAAGGCAATAACGCTTGCAGGCTGCTGACTTCATCGCTGGAAAGGGCAGGAACGGCGCTTTTACCCTGACGAATGCGATTTAGACGCGGCACGCTCCAGTCGCATCCGCCCGCCTCGGTTAAAGTTTGCACCACATCGCGTGCGGCATAGATATCGAGGACCTGCATTAACAGCGATGTGGCGTCATCCGAAGGGGAAGAAAATGAGGAGGGTGAAACCGTCGCGGCGGGATCGATAGCAAGCATGCGTTTTTCCTTAACAGTGAAGCCGCTATGCTATCACTCCTCGCGTCTTCACACACTTGTTGCGCGTGCCTTTCGCTTTCACGCCAAACCGCTAAAGTTGTAGAAGCCCCAATAAAAAGGAGACGCCATGGTCGACGTCCATTCGCAAGCTATTCGCAGCAAAAATATGCGTGCCATTCGCAATCATGACACAGCGATTGAGCAGCGTATCGCGTTGATTTTGAAAGATCGTGGCTTTAACTATCGTGTACAAGATAAAGCGTTGCCGGGTCGGCCAGACTTTGTTTTGCCACACGAGCGGGCGATTATCTTTGTCCATGGCTGCTTCTGGCATCGTCATCACTGCTATTTATTCAAGATGCCCGCCACGCGCACTGAGTTCTGGAACGGCAAAATTAACAGCAACGTTGAACGCGACCGCCGTTATATCGGGCAGTTACAACAAAGCGGCTGGAAGGTACTGATTGTCTGGGAGTGCGCGCTGCGTGGAAAATTGCGCCTTGAAGATGAGGCGTTGATTGAACGACTGGAAGAGTGGCTGCTGGCCGCCATGCACAGTGGCGAAATCGATCATCAAGGCTTGCATCACTATCGTGTTGAATAGCGTGCGATTGTTGCTTTTAGCCGCCATAACGGTTTAGATCTTCTCTTTCTCTGGGACGCGGAATCGAGCCATGAGCAGCATCAAACTGACGGTCAAACGCCTGTATCAACTCCGTGATGAGCGGATGGTGAACACCCATGCAACGGCACGCATTTATTTAGGCGAGCAACTGGTGGCCACCGAGGAGATCAGCGGAATGACGGAAAGTCCGGTCAGCAAATATGTGCACGCTGGCGATCTTGCCGGGCAAACACTTCGCGTCGAATGGGACTGTGCGGGCATCGCTGATATGTCAGTGACGGCGGTTGAGCGATGCCCCTGTTGTCAGGATCACGAACCGGAATAAGGATAACTATTTTGGCAGGAACCAGTTTACTCACGCTTCTGGATGACATTGCGACGCTGCTTGATGATATTTCAGTGATGGGCAAGGTCGCGGCAAAGAAGACCGCTGGCGTATTGGGTGATGATCTCTCACTCAATGCGCAGCAGGTCACCGGCGTAAAAGCCAACCGTGAATTACCCGTGGTCTGGAGCGTCGCAAAAGGCTCATTTCTTAATAAATTAATTCTGGTGCCGCTGGCGCTGATTATCTCGGCGTTTGCGCCCTGGCTAATCACACCGCTGTTGATGCTGGGCGGCGCTTACCTTTGCTATGAAGGCGTGGAAAAGGTGCTGCACAGCCTGAATCACGATAAGGCAGAAAGCAGCCCGGAGGCACGTCAACAGCGTCTGGATAAGCTGGCGCAGCAGGATCCGCGCCAGTTCGAAAAAGATAAAGTTAAAGGCGCTATACGCACAGATTTCATTCTTTCTGCGGAAATTGTGGCAATCACCTTAGGGATTGTCTCTGAAGCGCCGCTGTTGAATCAGGTGCTGATTCTGGCGGGGATTGCGATTCTGGTGACGATTGGTGTTTACGGCATCGTGGCGATGATCGTGAAAATCGACGACCTCGGATACTGGCTGCGGGAAAAGTCCTCCACGCTGGCTCAGGCGACTGGCGGTGCGTTATTGGCGCTGGCACCCTGGTTGATGAAGGTGTTAACGGTGGTGGGCACGGTGGCAATGTTCCTGGTCGGTGGCGGCATTATTGTGCACGGTATCGCGCCGTTGCATCACGCGATCGAGGAGTACAGCAGCGGCTTCCATGGCGTTATTTCTGCCTTACTGAGCAACGGTGCCAATCTGGTACTCGGCTTTATCATTGGGTCGATCGTGCTGTTGGCGGTTAATCTGGTTGCGAAAGTACGCGGTAAATCGGTATAAAGCGCAGGAATTTATCAATCACGGGTCAGGAGAACGATGATGAACGACGATATGTTTGAATTTGATATCGATGCGCAGCTGGAACAGGCTGAAGCGAAAGCGGCTGAAAAAGCCAATGAAGTCCCGGCTGATATCAGCGACGAAGCGGACTGCGAAGGTTGCAAAATCTGATTTCCCACCCGGGAAAGTGTTTCAAAGCCGATAATAATTTTTATCGGCTTTTTTTATAAACAACATTTTACACTGCTTATTCCGATTTCGTCACAGTAATAACATTATCCTATAGGCGTAAATGGGGTGCAGCTGCTATAACTTTATTCGTTCATTCAACGGAAAAAGGGAGGGCGCGGTATGACCTTTGCGATCAGTGATGAAGTTCAGCACAAAGAGGGCGGACCCACGATGGTGGTGACCGGCTATGCCAGCGGAATGGTAGAGTGTCGTTGGTATGATGGCTACAGCGTGCGACGCGAGGCGTTCCGTAGTGACGAACTGAGTCACTTATCCGGAGCGCGACAGCTGGCCAGCTAAGCGTGTGCGGGACGGACAATCCGTCCCGTTGCGTTTTTACCTATCTGATTTTCCTTTGATCCCTGCCTGTACGACTTTTCTCCTGCTGACTACACTTTTCGCATCCGCCCTTTATTGAATAACTGTTGCCCATGCCCACTTCGCCTTTGACGCCACGCACAGGTAATCCTTTTTTGCCGGTGCATCTCTGCTTTCTGGCGGTCTTTTTGTTCTCTGCATTTCTTACTGTGCATGAAGCGATTGAGCTAAAAAATAACTATGAGGAGCGTCAGCGCGCACAACTGGCTGAAATCCAGAAAAACCTCGACAGCCGGTTTCAGGAAAGCATCGATGAATTGACGTATTACGAGAGAATGCTCAACTATGCGTTGATGCATCCGCTGGATTCGAGTCAAACGCGCGAAGCCATTACCCGCTTTCAACAATTGCGCCAGCAAACGACCTGGCAGTTAAAGTTGGCCAGCCTGCGCAGTATGCCGTTGAATGGCGTGAGTGACAGTTGGTTAATGCGCGATCCCTTGCTGCTGCGCAACAGCGATCACATCAATGCGGAATTGCGCGCCGCCATGGAATTCAGCTTTATCATGCAGTTCAGCGACCCGGGACAGGATTTTCACTCACGCTTTTGGTATATCTCGCGCGCCGGTTTTTTTATCAGTTCAAGGCCTCCGCAAAGTCCGCAAGAGCTGATAGAAAGCTATACCACCATGACGGAGCGCCCCTATTTTCGCGATCAGGCACCGGATAATCCGCAGCGCGGTCGATTGCGCTGGAGTGAAGCCTATCAAGGTGAATTTAACGAAGGGTTAATGATGACAGTGAGCACGCCGATCGTCAGTCATGGTTACTGGTACGGTGTACTGTCGATGGATTTCACCCAGGCGCGGATACATGGGCTGATGGCCGAAGCACGACACAGCTTGCTACAAGGAAAGTTGCTCATGGTGGACCGCTCGTTAAATGAAATCACTCGCTTGCATGCACCCAACGATGAGCCCTTGACGCCAGAACAACAGGAGCGTCTGGAGAGCCAAATCCGGCAACTGCCTGGAGGTGTGATGCGCCTTGGCACCCAGTTTGCCAGCTGGAGCAAATTAAAGAATGTGGACGCGTATATCGTGAATATTCAGAGCCTGAGGCAGGGGATGTCACAGGAACTTGGCCGTGTATCGCTGTTCTTGCTCGGCATGTGGTTGCTGTTTGTACTGCTACTGCTGGTCGTGCATCAGGTCATTATTCGTCTGGTGCGCCGTATGGACGATCTCTCCGCCAAACTCACCTGGCGTGCCAATTACGACGGTATGACGCGGTTGCTCAATCGCAATGCGTTCTTTGAACAGTTTGTGGCGATCTCTGCCCGCAGCCAGCAGCAGCAAACGCCCCTCGCGGTGATTCAGTTGGATGTCGATCACTTTAAGAAAGTGAACGATACCTGGGGACATGCGGCAGGCGATCAGGCATTGATTCGGGTGGCGGGCGTGATTAGCCATACGCTGCGTAAGTATGATGTGGCGGGCCGTATCGGCGGAGAGGAGTTTTGTATTGTACTGCCGGAAACTACGTTGGCGGATGCCAGTGCAATTGCGGAACGCATCCGTGCGCGTTTAGCGGCAAAAACGATTCTGGTGAATGCCAGTACCACGTTCAGCGTCACCCTGTCGGCTGGCGTGACCGGCAGCGAAGAGCAGGGCGATTATCATGCCGAGAGCCTGCAAGCCACCGCCGATCGCCGCCTGTATCTGGCGAAAACCGGCGGCCGCAACCGCGTGGTGGCAGAAGATTAAACCTTGCCTTCGTTATCCTCCTCCACCGCCTGATATATGCGCTGCAGGATATCCGGAAACGCCGATTGCACGCGGCTCCAGCTGGGAATGAAAGGTTTCTCATTGGGCCGCTCAATAAAGGATTGCCCGGCATCAAGTATCGCCTGCGTGAACATCTCGACCGCCGCTTCCTCAATATGCTGATCAAACTTCAGGCCATTCATTGTCGCTTCGTGATTGTAGATCTCCATCATATCCAGCGCATTGCGATAATAAGTGGCTTTGAGCACGCGGAATGAGTCACTGGTGAGTGGCACGCCCATGGTCGCCAGCTTGCGCAGCAGCGACTGGACAATATCATTGCTCATGCGTTTCAGGCCGCCGGTGCCATCTTCTTCTGCCAATGGTTGATGTTTATGATCGTAGTTATCGGCAATTTCCACCTGACAGGTTTGTCGCGTGGTGTAGTTGCGATAAATCTCCGACAGCACGCCGATTTCCAGCCCCCAGTCGCCGGGAATTTTGATGCCGTTCAGCACATGGGTGCGCATGGCGAATTCGCCAGACAGCGGATAGCGGAAGCTGGTGAGGTAATCCAGATATTCAGAATGGCCATACACTTTTTGTAGCGAACGCAGCAGCGGGCCGACCAGCAAGCGGCCTACGCGACCATTAAGCTTGCCGTCCGCAACGCGCGCGTAGAACCCTTTGCAGAACTCATACTGGAAAGCTGGATTGGCAAGCGGATAGAGCAAGCGCGCCAGCATGCTGCGCTCATAGGTGACGATATCGCAGTCATGCAGCGCCACGCACTGGGTGCGATCCGAGGCCAGTGTATACCCGGTGCAGAACCACACGTTGCGTCCTTTACCCGGCTGGCTCGGCGACAACCCCTCTTTATCCAGTTCAGCATCCAGCGCTTTCAATCGCGGTCCATCATTCCACAGGATGCGATGGCGTTGTGGCAAACGAGAAAAGAACTCACGAGCAAACAGAAACTGGTCGCGGTCAGCACGATCGAGACCGATGACGATCTCATCCAGATAAGGCACTTTGGCCAGCTCATTGACGATGTTATCCAGCGCCGGACCTTCCAGTTCTGAGAACAGGGAAGGCAGGATTAGCCCCATTTTGCGTTTACGCGCGAAACGTACCATCTCTTTTTCCAGCGATTCAACGCTGCGTTGGGTGAGATTATGAAAGTTAGTAATGACACCATTTTGGTAAAAATCACTCATTTTCTCATCCTTAGGTCAGAGAGTTATTCGGGTTGCGCGAGAAAATAGTCCAGCCCTTCACGCCAGCCCAGCGGGCCAGCATGCGCGGTGTGATAGACATTTTGTTGATCGCGGCGCGTGAGGATCACCGGGGTTTTACTGAATCCTTTAATCACTACGGCATAATCGACCTGCTCCAGCATCGGCACATCATTGGGGCCATCACCGAGGCCGAGGGTGGTCCGCTTCTCTCCACTGCGCTGTTCGAGATGCTGCTGCAGCTGCTGCAGTGCGATGCCTTTACCGCAGCCCGCGGGCATCACATGCCAGAATCGTCCCCCCTGGGTGAGCGCCAGGTTGTGTTCCGCCAGCGCCATACGAAAATCCTCCAGCTTTTCACTATCATCGCGCCAGAGTATGACTTCTGAAGCATTGCGCAGTCGGCTCTGGCTGGCTTCGGCCAGGGTTAATCCGGTGAAGCGGGCCACTTCCGCATCGCTAAAGTCGTGAAAACCGCTGAAGCGGAAAGTGGATTGCAGGGTTTTCAACCAGCGGCACAGCGCAAGATAGTGTTCACCCGGTTCCTCCGCTGCAATCTGCTCGCCATCAAAAGCGATAAACGCCCCGTTTTCAGCGATGAAAGGGGTACCGGAAAGACCCAGGCGTTTCTGTAAGGGGATCATTTCAGCGGCCGTTTTACTGGAACAGAACACCACGGGAATCGCCTGCTGTTTGAGGCGCTGCAACCATTCACTGGCGGCATCCCAGTTGTAGTCATGATGATCCAATAGCGAGCCATCGAGATCGGTCACAATCATCAGCGACGAGTTAAGTCTGAGCATCTACACACTCCTTACGCCAGGCGCGTCCGTAAAGCAGAGAGTAATCAGTATAATAGCGTTATGAAGATCACACTTTTTTGCGAGTCTGCTGCGTCAATTTCCAGGATAAATCTTAAATCCACAGGGTAACGATTAGGGACGTGCACACATTGCGCATAAAAGAAACACAGCAGTCACACGGTGTTTTCGGTAACAAATGGGGAAGGTAATGCATTTTTGTTCGTTTTATACGCAAGATTGGGACTTGTCTTGTGTTGACTAAAGCGTAGTCTGACTCAGGTGTTAAGAATTTCCTGGTGTAACGAATTCACTGATTTACTTTACCCGGCCATCCCGCCGGGTATTTTTTTGAAATCGATTTCAACGGTTAACTTCAGTGATCGAGAAGTCACGGATATCGAGTTCAAATGCTTCAGCCAGCTCGATATAAGAGTCATAGGCTTCACCATTCACTTTCACCCGGTGAGCGTGTTCCGCTTCCATGAACTCTTTAACCTCGCCTGAGGTTTTCTTCTGAATCGCTTCCAGCAATGCTTCAACGTCAATGTTCACTTCGCGCTGCACGTTGTCACTGTACTCTTTTGCGGTTGTCATGGTCGGCCTCCCAGAGGCGATGAGATTCTTTATCAGTATAGACAACGGGAAGAATGGGCAGGAAAGGGCAGATTTCAGGCAAAAAAAAGCCCGCGCTGCGCGGGCAAAAATCCTTGTTACTTTTAGGTTGACTGCGCCTTTGGGGTTGGTGCAGTACGAAGAAGTGTACGGGCTACCCGCGTCAGAAGTCTCTCTGCGTACTGTTAAGAAAGTGAAAAGCCGCGGTTTGACAGAACTTTACCCGTCTGTCATCTCATCAATCGAATCAGCGGCTATGCTTAAAGCTTGACGATAAAGAAGTGATATCAGGGAGTTAGTATGGATTTTATTCGAATTGTGATTGCGATTTTACTGCCACCGCTGGGTGTATTTCTGCAGGTGGGCTTTGGCGGTGCCTTCTGGCTGAATATCCTGCTCACACTGTGCGGTTATATCCCGGGCATTGTGCATGCCGTGTGGGTCATCGCCCGACGCTGATCCGGATCAGGCGGCCGCCATTTTCTTCCGTTACACTGTATTCAGGACAATATCTGGAGAGTAATCAATGCAGGTGAATGACCGCGTAACGGTAAAAACCGATGGCGGCCCACGTCGCGTGGGTACGGTACTGGCAGTTGAAGGTTTTAATGAAGGGACCATGTACCTGGTGGCGCTGGAGGATTATCCGCTGGGGATTTGGTTCTTTAATGAAAGCGACCATGCGGAAGGGGTGTTTGTTGAGCCCTACGAGGAAGCTTAAGACTGCATAAAAAAATCAGGTGCACATAAGGTGCACCTGATGCATATCAACCGCTGCCATCAATGACGGCGAGAAGGTTTAGAACGTTTCCCAGTTGTCATTACTGTTCGCCGCTGCCAATGCTGGACGCGGTGTCAGCGTCGGGGCCTTCAGGGTGCCTGATGAAGGTGCCATCACTCGCGATGCGGGTGAATCGTTAAGTTTAAATGCCGCAACGGCCTGTGTCAGACGACCCGCCTGATCTTCCAGCGAGGCTGCCGCTGAAGAGGCTTCTTCCACCAGCGAGGCGTTCTGCTGCGTCACGTTGTCCATCTCGGTAACCGCCAGACTCACCTGCTGAATGCCACGGCTCTGCTCATCGGAGGCGGCGGCAATTTCCGACATAATATCGGTGACGCGACGCACCGCCTCGACGATCTCACCCATGGTTGAGCCGGCTTCACCCACCTGATGTGAACCGTTATTAATCAGATCAACCGACTCGGCAATCAGCGTTTCAATCTCTTTCGCGGCCTGGGCACTGCGCTGGGCCAGATTGCGTACTTCGCTCGCTACGACGGCGAAACCACGTCCTTGCTCACCAGCACGCGCTGCTTCTACCGCCGCGTTCAGCGCCAGGATGTTGGTCTGGAAGGCGATACTGTTAATGACGTTGGTGATCTCAGCAATTTTCTTCGAGCTGCCAGAGATATTGTTCATGGTTTTCACCACGCCATGCACCAACTCACCACCGCTACGGGCTTTGCCGGAAGCATCCGCAGCCAGTTGACTGGCATGATGGGCGTTCTCCGCATTTTGCTTCACGGTCGCGGTAAGCTGTTCCATGCTGGCAGCGGTTTGCTCCAGCGCGGAGGCCTGCTCCTCAGTGCGTGAAGACAAATCGGTGTTACCGGCTGAGATCTCGCTGGAACCCTGATAGATGGCAACGGCGCCTTCGCGGACGGTGCCTACGGTACGCACCAGTGCGGCCTGCATCAGTTGCAGATTATGCAACAGGCTACCGATCTCGCTACGGCCATACGCTTGTTCCGGTGCGGTCAGATCGCCCTGCGCAATACGCTCAATACGCTCAACCGACTGACGCAGCGGGCTGATCACCACACGGCGGAGGAAGACGAAGGTGAGGAGCACCAATACCAGTGCAGCAGCAAAGGCCACAGCCATGGCAATAAAGCCAACGCGGGACTGGTGCGCAGCTTCCGCGTTGATCGCTTCGGCACGGTCAGTACGAATTTTTATCGCTTTCAGTAATACCGCGTTATACGCATCATCCAACTTGCGTGTCACGTCGGTTTCCTGCGCCACGATCCCTTCGAAGCTGCCTTGCTTAGCCGACTCAATCATCGGCTTCAATCCCTTGTCGATATAGTCATTGAATGCCGCGGTGAGTGGCGCATCCAGCGCGATATCCTCCGGCGTTTTCGCCTTGCGGTCCATGTAAGTTTTAAAACCGTCACGCGCTTGCTTGATGCGGGTCTCCGTGCGCGCCAGATCGGCACGATAGCCGTCCATTTCACCGATGCGGGCAGCGGCGCCGGATTGCAGCACGTTCAGACGAGCGGTACGCAAATGGTTTGAGCTATTAGAGATGCCCATACGGATTTGAATTTCATCCGTCGCATCGTTGAGGGAATTATTACTCTGGATTAAAAAATAGCTGGCGAGGCCGATACACAGGGCAAAAAGCAGCAGAATGCCACCAAAGATCATGCTGAAAAGAGGCATCAGGCGCAGGTTCTGCCAGATGCTGAGCTTATATTGCTCATCAATCGATGCTGTTTTCATATCCTTGCTCTCATTTTGGGTAGGTGTTCTGAGAACAAGCATCGGCAGTTTAGGCTAAAGGATTAGGGGGCGAAGTGAGACCTGGCTCGCAGATCCAGGCAAAACGACAAAGGGCCAATCTGCGGATTGGCCCTTTGTCGGCTACGGCTATTTACTCAAACTGTTTACATGCAGAACTATCGCACGTTGACATAAATACCGGAGGTCACATTATCGGTCAGTCGCACCACATGATAAATAACCTGTTTATTATGTGTCTTAATTTTGCGTTTTATATTACCTTTGTGTGACGATACCGTTTTGGCTTTAATTTGCATCTTGTCTGAAATTTGAATGGTGTCATGTCCTGACATCCACATTTTCAGCATATTTGATTCAGTCTGACTTAATGTCAGTGGGTGAACATCCAGGCCTGCTGAAATACGCGGGGTAGCGCTGAGTTTCTTTTGCAGGTAAGTGCCGAGCAGTGAATCCAGAGTCGAGGTTTTTACCGATTTTGACGTAATAATCAGGTTCTTACGAACGTAGAGGTATTCCTCAAAATGGATATTCGAGATCGCCATAAAGATAAAAAATAGCGTATCTGGATGCTGCATAATAATAGCACGAATACGATCGCTGGAATCGGATTCATGAATGAAGCATTCTTCATTAATAAAAACGACACCAGGCTTTAACTGTTCACATCTTTGTTGCAGTTGTTCAATATCAGAGACCGGAGTAATATTTTTCTTTTTAACTCCTTTGGCCGACATATAGTCTGATAATCCCAGGCGTGTGTAGTTACATGAATCCATAATAATCGTTGGCATTATAGCGACCCTCACCAATTTGTTATCCGTTTAAATCAACGATGAATACGCGTTTGCGGTACGAGAGAGATTTCCAAAGACACTTTTTTATTCTGCTCGGCAGACTGGCGAATGATATCCGTGCGCCATCATGACTCTATCCCTGAACCCTTCTGCGAAGTTTTTTGTGTTACTTCCACGTCACTCTTGTCCCCGCGATAGTGGGAATCGCCGGGAGTTTGCATTAAGTGTGTAATTCGCTCTGTTTTTGAGAGCCCTGTCACTATCGCGCAAGTCACAGACAAATCTGATAGGACAATTCTTAAAAACATTTGAATCGCGAAAGTGTGACGTTTCAGCGAGTGTTGACAATGCCGGAAAAAAGGGATTTAGACAAGAAAAATCGCTGCAATATTTTTTTTGTTTAAAAACAGCCCTTTGAGCATTTATTCAACCAATTCTCAAGGTTTATCACCTTAGGAATCGTCTGACTAAAATACGCGAAGCGCCGTTTAATAAGAATAATTTTCCCAAGAAATGCGCATTTATCAGAATAACCTCAGTTGATTTCTGAGAAATATGGTTCGAAAAATGCACAGATTGATTTTGAATACTTAACTATCGCATAAGAACTTCTACAGAAACGTTAATTAGCGTGCGCGGGAGAGTTCTGAGACAAACTGGGCGAGTAAATCAAAGACTTCGCCGAAGAGATGTTCGCAGAAGGGGGCGAGTAGCGGCATCATCATACCCAGACTGAGGATCCCCACCGTTAAGGTAATCGGAAAGCCGATCGCGAAAACCGAGAGTTGTGGTGAAACACGGTTTAACAAACCTAGTGCCATGTTTAGCGTGAGCAATAAAACAATTAAGGGTAGCGCTAACATCATGCCATTAAGGAAAATTAACCCGGCGGACTTCACCAGCGCCATAAAAGCATTGGCGTTGAGGGGTTGATCGTTAATCGGCAGAGTATGAAAACTGTCCACCAGCAGCGAAATCAGCCACAAGTGTCCGTTGAAGGTCAGAAACAGCAGCATGGCCAGCATATCGAGAAAACGCGCCAGCACGGGCATGTTAAGGCGGCTGCCAGGATCAAAGAAGGTGGCAAAGGATAAGCCCATCTGTAATCCCACGACTTCACCGGCCATACGCACCGCGGCAAACGCCAGTTGCATCGTCAGGCCAATCCCCACACCAATCAGTAATTGCTGTAACAGGATCCAGAAACCCGCAGGGGTAAATAACGTGACTTCCACCGGAGGCAACACGGGAATGACGATCCAGGTCGTCAATACCGCGAGGCCCACTTTCACGCGCTTGGGAATGGATTTCTCACTCAGCACCGGCGCACTGGCAAAGAGTGCCAGCAAACGTACCATCGGCCAGAAAAATTGCGCGACCCAATGGACCAGCTGGCTGCTATCGAGGTTAATCATCAGCCGATGATATAAGGTAAGTTGGTCAACAGATTACGCATGTAATCCAGTATCAGGTTCAGCATCCACGGGCCGGCAATCACCGCGGTGGCGGCAACGGCAAGGATCTTAGGAATAAAGGAGAGTGTCTGTTCGTTGACCTGCGTGGCCGCCTGTAACAGGCTGATGATCAGACCGCTGACCAGTGCCGCCAGCAACAGCGGGGCGGCGAGCATCAGGGCAATTCGCATTGCTTCCTGGCCGATGACCATAACCGATTCGGGTGTCATGCTGCGCTCCTGGCGTTATATGTTGCGGCCTTCAGGCCGACCGGATTGAGAGTTGCCATCGACTTCCAGGTGTGCCGCTAGGAGTAGAAACTTTGTGCCAGTGAACCCACCAGCAGCTGCCAGCCATCCACCAACACAAACAACATCAGCTTGAATGGCAGAGAAATGGTCGCCGGCGGCACCATCATCATCCCCAGCGCCATCAACACGCTGGCAACCACCAGGTCGATGATCAGGAACGGGATGAACACAGTAAAACCAATCTGGAAAGCGGTTTTCAGTTCACTGGTGACGTAAGCCGGCAGCAAAATGCGCATCGGTACGGCTTCCGGACCTTGAATCGGCGCGGTGTTGGCAAGACGAGCAAACAGCGCTAAATCGGCTTCACGCGTCTGACGCAGCATAAACTCACGCAGCGGTTGAGCGCCTTTGTCGATCGCTACGTCCATGCTGATTTTGTCCTGACTGAACGGCAAATAGGCGTCGCTATAAATCTTGTCGAAGGTCGGCGCCATAATAAAGAAGGTTAAAAACAGCGCAAGGCCAAGCAAAACCTGATTGGGGGGGGCAGAAGGCGTGCCTAAGGCGTTACGCAGCAAGCCAAAAACAATTATGATGCGGGTGAAGCTGGTCATCATCAGCAAGATGGCCGGAATAAAGGTCAGCGAGGTGATAAACACCAGCGTCTGCACCGGCAGTGACCAGCTCTGGCCGCCATTCGCCAATGGCTGACTGACCAGACCAGGCAATTGCGCATGGGCAACCGGTGCCAGCAACAGAAGCGGCAAGAGGGGAAGCAATCGACGCATCATTGGGGTTTTCCGGGACGTTTAACCAGATTCTGGAACAGCTGACGAAAATCCTGCGGCGCCACGGTTTTGTTCACCAGCTCTTCAGGTGGCAGCGGTGGCAGCGAATGCAGATGGGTAATTTGCTGGGCGGTGACGCCCAGCACTAAACGCGCATCGGCGGTGTCAACAATCACCACCCGCTCCTGACGACCCACCTGCACGCTGGCGCTAATTTTCAGCGCCTGGGTGTTGACGGTTTTGGGCGCAAAGCCAAGGCGTTTTGCCAGCCAACCACAGGCCAGAATCAGCAGAACAATCACTGCCAGCACGCTGCTGACTTGCCCAATCACCGAACCGGTAGAGACCACCGGCTGGCTATGAACAGGCTGGCCAATTTGCGCGTTCTTTAACATGCTTAACGGCTCAGACGACGCATACGTTCAGATGGCGTAATAATGTCGGTGATACGCACGCCATATTTGTCGTTCACGACGACGACTTCGCCCTGCGCAATCAGGTAACCATTGATCAAGATATCCAGTGGTTCACCGGCCAGGCCATCCAGAGCCACCACGGAACCCTGCGTCAGGCGCAGCAGCTCTTTGATGGTCATCTTGGTGCGACCCAGTTCCACGGTGAGTTTGACCGGGATATCCATAATCAGATCGATGTCTTGCAGCGAGCCACTGGCACCGTTGCTTTCAAACGATTTGAACACGTTCTCGGTTGGATCAGGCGTGCTGGTGGTTGCCTGCTCGTTCATTGCCTCAGCCCACAGGTCGTCCGCAGAAATATCATCGGACGGTTTTTTGCTGTCACTCATCGGGCTGTTCCTCGTTCAGCGAATTCAAAATCGGGTTAATCAGGTGTTCAACACGCAGCGCGTACTGGCCATTCATGGTGCCATATTGGCTGGTCAGCACGGGTACGCCATCGACGTGAGCAATGATGCGGTCCGGCTTCTCAATGGGCAGGACGTCACCAGGTTTCAGTTGCAAAATACGTGACAGGCGCATGGATGTTTCCGCGAAGTGGGCAATCAGCTCCAGCTCCGAGTGCTGCACCTGTTTCACCAGATTGTCGCGCCAGTGCGTATCTTCCTGACGGGAGTTTTCCAGTGGTGGATTGACCAGCAGCTCGCGCAGCGGCTCAATCATTGAAAACGGAATACAGATATTAAATTCACCCACCAGGTTACCAATCTCGACCTGGAACGGGGTGTTGACGACGATATCGTTCGGCGAAGTGGTGATGTTGGTAAATTTCACCTGCATTTCGGAACGAACGTACTCAACATCCAGCGGGTAAATCGCTTTCCAGGCATCGCTGTAACCATCCAGTGCCAGCTTCAGCATGCGACGGATGACGCGTTGCTCGGTATGGGTAAATTCACGGCCTTCCACTTTGGTCGGGAAACGGCCATCACCACCAAACAGGTTATCTACGGCGATAAACACCAGACTCGGTGAGAACACCACCAGCGCAGTTCCGCGCAGCGGTTTCAGGTGGATCAGGTTCAGGTTGGTTGGCACCGGTAAATTGCGGGCGAACTCATGGTAAGGCTGAATCTTGATCGTACCGACACTGATATCCGGGCTACGGCGCAGTAAGTTAAACAGCGCCATACGAAAATGACGGGCAAAACGCTCGTTAATGATCTCCAGCGCCTGCAGACGCTCGCGCACCACGCGACGCTGAGTATTAGGATCATAGGGACGGATATCGCCATCGGTCCCTTTGGAACTGTTCTCTACTTCCGCGCTGTCACTGTCGCCATTAAGCAGCGCGTCAATCTCAGCCTGGGAGAGAATGCTATCGCCCATTAAATCACCTCAAAATGAAGGCGGTAAACAGCACGTCACTGACCACCTGTGGCGGTTGCGTTTTTACCAGCGGTGGCGCCAATGCCTGTTTGATCTGCTCAACCAGGGCCTGCTTACCTTGTTCTGTGGCAAGCTGAGCGGCACTTTGACGCGAGAGCAGCAGCAGTAAACGGCTGCGCACCTCAGGCAGGTAATCATTCAACCGACGACGGGTATCCTCATCCGGCAGACGCAGGGTAAAGCCTACGTACAACACACGGTCGGGATCGTTGTCAGGATTGACCAGGTTAACCGTAAACGTATCCATTGCAAAAAATACAGGGGCGGCCGGTGGCTCTACTTTCGCCGCTTCCGGTTTGTCATCCCCGTGTTTATTCATCATTCGCCAGACTGCATAGCCTGCCACGCTGCAAGCGGCCAGCGTTACAATCAGCAACACCGGTATTAGTAGTGAACGTTTGCGGCCTTTAGCTTTCGCGTTATCAGACATGTTTGCAGTTACTTCCTGTGAATTATGGGCAAGCCTCTCGGCTCGCCTGGACAGATTATCCCGCGTCTTAAGTCAAACAATGGGAAGAAAAGACGCGGGTTTTACGCTTACCTTCAGCGTTTAGCCGCTGTCAGGCAAAGATATCGACAGCGCCGTTACCTGTCGCGCGCGCCTGAAGGGCTGCCGGGACGGCAATAGGCGTTATCTCGTTTTCACTGTCCTGGGAGAGGGTAAAGCTGCCGTGCTGGCCATCACGACGTCCTTCCTGCTGGCCCTGATAATTCTGGCTTTGTGCGAAGGCGTCGCTGCTGACATTACTCTGTCCCAGGTTAATACCGCTCTCCGCCAGCGCACTACGAAGCTGAGGGAGAGCTGCTTCCAGCGCGGCCCTCACTTGGCTGTGGCTGGAAACCATACTTAACTGCGCCTGATCCTTGTCGAGGGTCAGGTTGATCTGGATAGCACCCAAATCTTCGGGATGTAAGCGCAGTTCGGCATTTTGCTGGCCGTTGCGACTGAACATCACGATTTGCTGGCTTAACGCCTGCTGCCACTCATTGCTGCCGAGTTGGGCATTCAGCATCGGCGTCGACGGAGTGGTGCTGGTCGTCGCCGTACTGTTGGTCAGTGTGCTACTGCTGCTGACCGGTGCGCTGGTTAATGCTGTTACCGTGTCGCTTTGCGTATCACGACGTTCTTCCGGTTTGCTGAGCGTACTCAGCACCTGCTTAAAGCTCTCATCCAGTGACAGTGCGCCATTGCTGGTGCTGGCCGTGGTGCTGGCGGCAGCGGCACTGCTACTGGCTGTCGTTGTACTGACATCACGGCTGACAGCGCTCAGCACATCGCTGGATTTCTTATGAGGCGCACTGTCGGACTGTGCCTCTTGTTCCTCTTTCACGGCGTTCTGCAGCGTTCGGCTTAACAATGATCCGTTTAGCGTAGTCTCTGCATCGGCAGAGGTTTTATCCGTGCTGGCGCTGACGGCGCTCTGACTGTTTCTCGCTTCAACCGCAACCGGTAACATCGCGAACAGAGCCTGCACATTCTGTAAGTCGCTGGCACTTAACGAACTTGCTTCAGACTTGTCTTTATCATCGGCTGATTTCAGCGTGGCTTTAGTGTTTTCCGGTTGTAAAAGTGCGTTTAACGCCTCTGGTTTGTCCAGTGCTTGCAATAACGCGCTTAATGACGCTTTTGTGACGCCTTTTTCATCGACTTCTGCTGTCAGATCAGTCGATTGCGTGTTAACACCTTGTTGCTGAGCCAGCGTCAGTAAGCGGTTACCCAGTTCAGTGATAAATCCCTGTGGCAGCGCATCTGTACCCAGTAAATTGTCCGATGCTACAGCACTGTCTGCATCGCTGACTTTAGAGGTTTGCGTAACCATAGTTGGCAGCGTAATCATTCGCCTCTCCTCATAGCGGCCCGTTGGGCAAATTCATCCATCCGTTTCTGATCGAGACGGTTTTCTTGTCGTAATGCGTTTTCGGCAGCGCGAGTGATCAGTGTTTGATACGCATTCAATCGCTTATGCTTTTCTTGCCAGCTGCTCAGCGCCTGATCCAGACGTTGATTCCACTGATTCAGCTGTTGCCGATGCTGTTCAATGGCTTTCTCCAGCGTCTGAATAAACTGGTGGTAATTGGTCCAGCGCAGGCTGGAAATACCGCCTGACATATCGGTGTTGAGCTTATTGCGGTACTCATCCTGATAGTCGAGCAGCATGGTGAGCTGCTCATCCGCCTGCTTTACGCCACGGCGCATGTCACCTAAATGAATCACGGCCTGTTCCAAATCCTGCTCCGCCATATCGCGCAGCTTATCGATTGCACTGGCAGTTTTCATGGCTTACCTCGCTTGGGCTCGCGCTAGCCGAACATGGCCTGCAGGTGCAGACTGGCGTCGTCATAGTCGCTGCGTTCGAAAATACCCTGTTGCAGGAAGGCTTCCATCTCCGGGTAAAGCTTGATGGCTTTATCGAGCATCGGATCGCTTCCAGCGGCATACGCGCCTACACTCACCAGATCGCGGTTGCGCTGGAAACTGGAGAGCAGTTGTTTAAATTGACGCACCCGCGCGTAGTGGGTGTCATCAATTAACGCGGTCATCGCACGACTGATTGAGGCTTCAATATCAATCGCCGGATAGTGACCGGCTTCGGCCAGACGGCGCGACAATACAATGTGACCATCAAGAATGGCGCGCGCCGAGTCGGCAATCGGGTCTTGCTGATCGTCACCTTCGGTAAGCACGGTATAGAAAGCCGTAATCGAACCGCCGCCGTGGGTGCCGTTACCGGCGCGTTCCACCAGGGCGGGGAGCTTCGCGAACACGGAAGGCGGATAACCTTTGGTGGCCGGTGGCTCGCCAATCGCCAGGGCGATTTCACGCTGCGCCATGGCGTAGCGGGTGAGGGAGTCCATGATCAGCAGCACGTGCTGGCCGCGATCGCGAAAATCTTCCGCGATGCGTGTCGCATACGCGGCACCCTGCATACGCAGCAGCGGCGAAACGTCAGCCGGTGCGGCGATCACCACCGAGCGTGCACGGCCTTCTGCGCCGAGGATGTTCTCAATGAATTCTTTGACTTCACGGCCACGTTCACCGATCAGGCCAACCACAATCACATCGGCTTTGGTATAACGCGCCATCATGCCAAGTAACACCGACTTACCGACGCCGGAACCCGCAAACAGGCCCATACGCTGACCCCGTCCGACAGTCAGCAGGGCGTTGATCGCCCGTACGCCGGTATCCAGTACATCGTGGATTGGCGTACGTTGCAGTGGGTTAAACGGGGCGGTGATCAATGGCGCACGATAGCCGGTGTCCGGGGCAGGTAAACCATCCAGCGGTTTGCCTGCGCCATCCAGCACGCGGCCGAGCAGTTCTGGCCCAAGCAACAGCTGTTTACCGCCTTGTGCGTTGTCACCGCTAAAACGGGCATAAACGCGCGCACCCGGCAAAATGCCGTCCACTTCTTCCAGCGGCATCATCAACAGTTTCTGACCGTTGAAACCCACCACTTCACTTTCCACTTCAGTGATGTTGTTGCCGTCGTGACGTTCGATGATGCAGGTCGCACCGAGCGGCAGTTGCAGCCCGGTGGCCTCCAGTACTAAACCGGTAGCACGGGTCAGACGGCCATAGCGGCGCACGGTTTGCACCTGCGAAATACGATCCTCGAAGGCATCGAGTGCGCCAAGCCAGCGGGAAAGACGCGACGAGGTCATTACAAGGTCCCCGGTGCGGCCAGACGGCACAGTTCCTGCCAGCGGGTTGCCACGCTGGCATCGAGATCACCATCTTCGGCGCTGAGTTTACAGCCGCCGGGATGCAGTGAATTATCGGCCAGCAGTTTCCAGCCGTGCAGATCCAGCGTCGGGCCCAGTGTCTGCTCAATGCGCTGTAAATCATCAGGATGCACACGCAGCTGCGGTTTGCCGCTGAACATGGGTTCTTGTTGAATCAGCTGCTGAATCTGGCGCAGCAGGGCGGTGCCATCCACTTGTGTAGCCTGGCCAATCACCGTGCGTGCCGCTTCCAAGGCCAACTGCATCAGACGTGAGGCGATGACGCTATCCAGCGCTTCCAGCGTGTGATGGAACTCAGTGACTAACTGCTGCATGCGCGCCTGTAAGGGCGCCTGCTGCTGTTGGGCATCGGCGAGTCCCTGCTGGAAACCGGCGTCGTAACCGTTCTGCTGTGACTCGGCAAAACCCTTTTGATAGCCTTCGCTGTAACCTTGCGTCTGTGCATCTTTGCGCATCTGCTGTTGCATGCGCTCCAGCATCTGCTGTTGCTCAGCTTCGGCACTCATTTCGACATCCACAGCCGGCTCTTCCTGCGGCAGTTCTTCCGCCACTTTGAAGGTGCTGCCTAAATCATCAGGCTGCCAGCGCTGCCACGCACGGGCGGAAAAGGCATCAGACATAAGTTTCCTCGCCACCACCAATTACCATTTCGCCGGATTCTGCCAGGCGACGGACCACCAGCAGGATCGCTTTCTGTTCGTTCTCCACGGCCGACATACGCACCGGACCACGGTTGGCCAGATCGTCGCGCAGGATATCGGCTGCACGCGCTGACATGTTCTTGAGGAACTTCTCGCGCAGCGGCTGTTCGGCACCTTTCAGGGCGATCAGCAACTGCTCGGACTCCACTTCCTGCAGCAGGCGCTGGATGCTGCGGTCGTCCACTTCCACCAGGTTTTCGAACAGGAACATCTCGTCGATGATCTTCTGTGCCAGCTCGCCGTCGAAGTCGCGTACCGCTTCGATAACCGCTTCTTCCTGCTGCGTCTTCATCAGGTTGATGATTTCGGCTGCGGTTCTCACGCCGCCCATCTTCGCGCGCTTGAGGTTGGTGCCATCCAGCAGGCCGTTCAGCACTTCGGTCAGTTCTGCCAGCGCCGCTGGCTGTACACCACCGAAGGTGGCGATACGCAGCATCACATCGTGACGCAGACGTTCGTCGAACAGCGCCAGGATATCTGCGGCCTGGCCACGTTTGAGGTGCACCAGAATGGTGGCGATAATCTGCGGATGTTCGTCGCGGATAAGATCGGCCGCTGCCTGTGGTTCCATAAAGTTGAGTGTTTCCATGCCGCTGGTGGTCTCGTTTTTCTCGAGAATATCTTCCAGCAAGCTTGAAGCACGCTCCTCGCCCAGCGCTTTGATCAGCACTGAACGCAGGTAGTCATTAGAGTTGAGGCTGAGCGCAGCAAACTGCTCGGCATCTGCTTCAAACTCGCGCAGCACTTCGGTCAGTTGCTTATGCGACACCTGACGCATCCCCGCCATCGCGGCGCTCAGGTGCTGCACTTCACGCTGGTTGAGGTGTTTGAACACCTCGGCCGCACGTTCTTCGCCAATGGTCATCATCAGAATGGCGCTTTTTTCAGTACCGGTCAGACTCATAGTTCTTTACTCATCCATTCGCGGATAACCAGCGCTACAACGCGCGGATCGTTTTCAGACATATCGCGGATGCGTTGGCTCATCACCTCGGCGCTCATGCGGTTATTTGATTTACGCTCTTGATCCAGCTCATCTTTGCTGAGCTGCACGCTGTAAGCTTCTTCAGATTCCAGCGCTTCCGCACGCGCTGCCGCTGCTTCTGCTGCCGCTTGCTCCTGCGCTTTCTTACGCATCAGCTGTGGGCGCACCAGCTTGCGATACAGGATGAAGGCAACCAGTGCCACCAGCAGCCAGCGACCGCCGCTCATCAACATGTCGAAGAACGCTTGCGACTGCCAGAACGGCAGGTCACCGCCAGTCGGCTCAGTGATGTTGAACTGTGAGTTCACCACGTTGACGCTGTCGCCACGATTCTGCGAGTAACCCATCGCTTCACGGGTCAGGTCTTCAATCTGTTTGATCTGCTGATCGTTCAGAGCAACGGCTTTGCCTTTGCCGTCATCACGGTAGTTCACCACCACGGCCACCGACAGACGCTGCACATCACCCACATTGACCTTGGTGTGGCGAATGGTGCGGTCCAGTTCGTAGTTCACGGTGTCGTTACGGCTTGAGCTGCTCGGGCCGCTGCTTTGCTGCGTGCTGGTTGTGGTGCCGTTATTGTTCGCCGCGTTGTTCTGGCCATTCGCATTCTGGCCGTTGGCATTTTGCTGCTGCGGATTGTTAACCGGTGCAGTATTCGCAGGGGCAGGTTGATTCGACAACGCACCCGGCACGCCACCTGGGTACGGGCTGCCATTCTGCTGGTTGGTATTAGTCTGACGCGAGCGAATCGCCGTGCTGTTCGGATCGGCGTTCGGTTTGTACTTCTCATCGGTTTGTTCGCTGCGGTCAAAGTTGATCTGCGCTGTCACCTGCGCATGCACATTGCCCTGGCCAACGATCGGATTCAGGATGGCTTCGATACGCTGCTGATAACGCGCTTCCACTTCAGACGCGTACTTCAGCTGTGCATCATTCAGGTCACGACCTTCGCTGTCAGAACGGGTCAGCAGACGACCGGCCTGATCCACCACGGTCACGTTACCAGGCGGCAGACCGGCGACGCTGCTCGACACCATATGCTGAATGGCCTGAATCTGGCCTTCATCGAGTGCGCGACCCGGTTGCAGGTTCAATGTCACGGAGGCCGAAGGCGCTTTCTGCTCACGCACGAACAGCGTAGGTTTTGGCATCGCCAGATGCACGCGCGCGCTCTTGACCGGGCCGAGCGTTTCAATGGTGCGGGCCAGCTCACCTTCCAGCGCACGCTGGTAGTTGATCTGCTCGCTAAACTGGCTGATGCCGAACTTCTCTTTGTCCATCAGCTCAAAGCCAACAGAGCCACCTTTCGGCAGCCCCTGTTGCGCCAGGCGCAGACGCAGTTCATGTACCTTATCGGCAGGCACCATCAAGGCACCGCCGTTTTCGGCGAACTGGTAAGGAATGTTCATTTGCGTTAGCTGGGTAACAATCGCGCCGCCATCTTCATCGGAGAGGTTGTTATAAAGCACGCGATAGTCAGGGGCTTTAGCCCACAGCACCAAGGCAAAAACCACTGCGATAGCGGCAGCGGCAGCAACAATGATTGGAATTCGCGGATTGGCGCGCAGGCGAGCCAGAAGGTCATTGAAACCTTTCTTTGCGGTATCTTGTGTGGCGGCTGCACTCGCATTCATGACCGATTCCTGCCTGACATAATTGACCGGGTTAGTTGTGGTGACAAAACAGACTCCCTGAAGCAACGTCTTAAATGAAATTCCAATCTTATGGCTGGCATTATTGATGAATCGGGTCACTTCGATGGCTGGATAAGCTGGGTTTTTTACGTTTATTTAGCGCCTTTGTCCTATTGACAGTGTGTTAACTTTTGCAGCGTGAAAATTTAAACCCTTCTTTAATGAGGTACAGGCATGTCGATTCAGGCAATAGATGGTGTGTTGCAGCAGCTGCAGTTAACGTCGTTACAGGCCAGCGGCAAGCAGGCCGAGTCAACCAATCAGGTAGATTTTGGTGCCACCATGAAAGCAGCACTGGATAAGATCAGCGACACGCAAACCGCCGCGCGCACCCAGGCACAGGATTTTGAAATGGGCAAACCGGGCATCCAGTTAAACGATGTGATGGTCGATCTGCAGAAATCCTCCATTTCCATGCAAATGGGTATTCAGGTGCGTAACAAACTGGTATCGGCGTACACCGATATCATGAATATGCAGGTGTAATACATCTAACTGACTAATATTTATAGATATTAGAATTAGATCGCTTTGGCATGGGGCAGGGATGGGACAAACTCGTTGAGTTTTTCGTTCAGAATGCTCCTTTGTGCTTCGTCGTTTTCCTTCATCCAGGATCCGTACACCTGGTAAACCATCTGCGCGTTTGCATGCCCCATCTGACTGGCAATGAAGTTGGGGTTCGCACCGGCTGATAGTGACCAACATGCGTATGTGTGCCTGGACTGGTATGGCTTCCGATAAGTAATGCCGGCCTTCTTAACTGCAGACCTCCACGTCTGCGGAATGGAGCCGACCGTGTAATAGCTCTCGCTGGCATTGTTGACGGCATTTACTCTCGGGTTAAACACGAAAGTTATTGCTTCTTCGCTGCTGCGACCGTATTCGCGTGACAGAAGGGTGATTGTTGCTTCCTCTCGCATGCGAGTTAACTCAAGCTGATCCCTGAGTATCTTCACCGCGGCATCGATGAGGAAAACCGTTCGCACGCCAGATGAAGTTTTAGGAGGCGTGAAGTCTCCCTGTACTGTCAGGTTTCGCCTTACTGATATCGTTCCTTTAACCAGGTCGATATCCTCCCACCCCAGCGCGCATAACTCTCCGTGTCGCATCCCGCTATACACCGCCAGCGACCAGAAGTTTTTTAACTGCCGTGTCTGACATGCTTCAATCAACCTGGCGAACTCATCCCGCGTCAGAGGATCCGGTTGAGGCTTATCCTTTTTCAGTGGTGACAGCGTAGCGACAACATTTCGATCTGCGTATCCGTTTTCGTGTGCAAACTTAAACAGGGAATACAGGTCAGACATGCAAGTGTTTACGTAGGCCACCGAACGGCCTTTTCTGTGCATGTTCTTCCCACGTCCGTAAACATAATCCCCCTTGAGCAATTCCATTCTCAGGCGCTGAACATCCTCTGTTCTGATAGCGCGGATCATCCTTTCACCGCCCATAATCCCGATGCAGGTTGCCAGGCGGGTCTTATAAGAAGCCAGTGTGTTGCGGCTTACCTCTGTCTCCTTAACCTGTAGCCAACGCTCAGCCATTCTGGTGACAGTCAGCTCTTCCGATACCGCGCAGAACCGTGACAGATTCTGTGAGTTGGGAAAGGCCTTCTGGTAATTGAATGCTCCCGTTTTGATTTCATAAACCACGTTGGCGCGCAATTCACCCGCAGATTTTCGGTTCTTCACGGTGTCGGGTATGCCAAGTGATTCCCTCACTCGCACCCCCTGATACTGGAAGCTGATGCGCAGAAACCCTCCATGGTTCTCCACGCCTTTTGGATAGACAGCCATTTGCGATCCTCACAAAGTGAAAAGGGCGATCAGGTTATGCTTTTTTGCGTTCTGCCGCATCAGGCTGTTTCTTCGCTTGCGCCTCGATCCACTTATCGATGGCTTCCCGGTTATACATGCACTGGCTGTTGAATCCCGGCACGCCTTCAGGCGACATGAGCAGATATTCACGCCCTTGCAGCCAGGCTTTTTCACGCGCTCGCTTAATCGTTCCGGGGCGCATACCGGTGACGGCAATCAATACCTGTTCGGACACCCATTTATTGGGTGCCAGTTGAATAACGTTTTCCATTGGCTCTCCGGATGTTGGTATATGACAACAAATAGGGGTAATCGTGTGGGATGTGGCTATATGGCAACATTTACTCTTTTGGTGGCCAGATCCATGCCAAGAGCAGGGCAATAGAAAGGGCCAGGTTTGTGATAACCCAGCCCGTGTCGACCTCGTCGCATGTGGCAGTCATTTTGCCGTCCGCATATCTTTATCAATCTGCCGCACGTAATGAATCAGCCAGGCTTTTGGCCGGAACGTATTCGGTGGCAGGCAGTTAATGGTTTTGGCGTGGTGATCAAGAATTTTGGTGATGATGCGGTCGTGTTCTGATTTAGGCCTGCCATCAATGGCGGTGCGGATTTCCGTTCTGCACTTACGCGCTACGGCCCTTAACGCGTTTTCGGTGGCGGGCGTCATGCCACCCTCCTGTGCCGCTGCGCCCACAATTCCCTTGCATGATCCTCGCAGCACTCTTTCGAGCAATAGCTTGTCCCTTCAAGTGATGGCTCGCCGCAATCAGCATTTAAACAAACCGGGGAGCGCGGCGCGGGTATCGGGCGATTAGCCAGCGCTATCTCTGTGTTGAGGATTTCGAGGTCTGATGCTGCGTCAATTTCATCGCACATTTTCCATCTCCTTGAATGCCTGCTCACATTGCAGCGCCACGCGGTTGATATGTTGCTCCATCGCTTGCAACGTCTGCACATCTGACAGCTGCACATCCAGATGAATCAGCCAGTTAATCGCCTGGCTGAGTTTTGGGTAGTATCCGACGAGTGACAGGTACTCACTGCCAGCGTTCTTACCTTCCTTAACTGTCTTCTTCTCCTGAACGATGTACTGATACTGGTCAGCGGTCAGGACGTATTTGTCGCCGATGTCTATTTGCATGGTATTTCTCCAGATTACAGGCAATAAAAAACCCCGCCGTGGCGAGGTCAGTTAGGTGATAAGCTCTCTATCTTCCCATTACATAATTCGTGCAATCACGAGGCGTCTTGGCATTGAGCCTGCCATAGTCGTAGGCGCGCCTGAGCTTTGTTATGGCTTCAGAATGTCCAGAGTATTTTGATATAACATCCAGATATTTTTTTGCGGCCCCATAATAGTCGCCCGTGGCGTGACCATCTACGCCTAAATTACAAACACTTGCCATATCGACAGCAATGTCAAAGTTTGACTTAGGTTGGACATGTCGCAACTTATTTTCCCTGACATATCGGTCTGCTTCGTCCACGATCTTCTTTCTCCAGCAAAGGCCTGATCCCTTAGGCGCTGCTTCTTCAGTCTGTGCAAATCCGTACTGGTTAACTGAGAACTCGCAATCTAAGTTGTTTTTACTGTCATGAATTACAAATGAGTAAGAATAAAAAGCTGGCAACACCGATAGCGATAATATCCAAATAAGCTTTGTCGAACTGAGCTTCATAGCGATCCCTCCTGAGATGAAAATCATATCGCACTATCGGTAGGTGAGCACTCAAGTGGTGCCGTTAAGGTAATCAGGTTTGCTGAACAGTGGCTCAGGCTTTCCACGGAAACCCGGCTTAAGCGCTTCCTCTTCAGTGCTAAAGATGTTGCCAGCTATTTCCCAGCAATCAGGCTCACTGAACGCCTTGCGCAGCGCCAACAGCTCCCTCGCCATTTCCTTTGAATCGCCATGCTGAACAAACCCATCTTCAGCAATCTCTGCCAAACGTTCATCGCTAATCATCGCTGCCACCTTTAGCTGAATCTGCGCTGCGGCCTTCGCATTCACACACCCCGCAGAACGCTAAAGTTAATGGAGAAGGCTCATCGGGTGATGCAACCTCATCGGCGTGATGGACAGTCCCGCGGTAAATGACGCTGAACCCATCGTCTTTAATCAGAAACAGCTTTCCAACTCTTCCGCAAATCTGGCGACGCTTACCGCTGACTTTTTCGAAAGTGAAAGCAACATCATCGCCAACCTTCACTTCTTTTGGCTTCCCGTACCACTTATGGCACTGTTTGCAACGCTCCATGCTCTTTCCCCTTATTCGCCAACCGGCCACAGGCCAGCCTTGATTAATCTGGCGCGGCGCTGTGCCGCCTCTGTGTTTATGCGCTGGCTGTCATTGGTAGCCATGCCGAAAGCGCGCCATGAAACGACGATCGCCTTCGGGTTCTTGTGAGTGATGCGCCTTGTGCTGACCAGCGTGTAAGTGAAGTCGGTGCAGCCATCTACAGGCACCGGGTCGCTGGCGGCAATCACCGCCGTCTCACCGCGCAGGCAGCCGCGCATGATGCTGTTGAACTGTCCGAGCGACATATGAAAAAGGGCGCTTAATTCGCGCCCTGTTCGTGGTCCCTTACTCAGCTGGAAAACTACCTTTTCCTTAAATCCCGAATTCGGGTGATTGTTCCGGCGGTAGTTAGGGAGTTTCATCATGGCTCACCGCCTATTTGATGATGAGTGACGGCTTGCCCAGCTTGATGTGTGCGCCGGGAATCTCGATACCTGCCTCAATCTGCTGCTTGATAGCCAGCTTGTTAGGCTTAATCGTGGTTTCGTACTCAACATAGTCAGCGGGGATCGAGCCAGCATCTGTAATTTCAACTGACTTGGACGGTGCACGAACTGTTACCTGGTGAATGCCCGCCTTGAGTGATTTCTTGCCAGCGGTTTCCAGCGATTTGGCAACGTACTCTTTGATGCTGCTTACGCGGTTTTCTGCGGCACGGGCGCGCTCTGCCAGTTTGCGGCTCTCTTCCTTGAGGGTTTCCGCGTACGCCGATTCGTTTTTACATACAGCCAGGCACTGCTCAACCTTCTCCTCAAGCTCCCACTCGATAGCGTCCAGCGTGTCAGCAATCATTTCCGGCTCCATGCCAGAATCGGTTAATGCAGCGAAGTCATTTGCGATTTGATATAGAGCTGTCATACGACTGCCTCCAGTTTGTTTTTGGCTTCGTGATAAATCTGCTGAACGTTCTGTTGTACTGGCATTCCAGCTGTCATCTTGTAGGCTTTCTGGAATACCGATTTAAGCTCGTTAATTGACGAGCAAAGTGGCATCTGTTCGCAGAGTTCATTGAGGTTGCTGGCGAATTCTTCGTTGCGCTGCTGCTCGTCCTGAACAACCTTCTCCTCAGGCATGTATGGCATTGTCGGCTCAGTGAAAACGCCTTCGGTCTCGTTCAGCATGTCCGTTGCGTTATCGAGGCGGTCAGCGCGAGGCCAGTACTTGCTGGCGCGTTTTACGATGGTTTTCCTTGCCATCTCCGACCAGAAGTTAACCCATGGTCCCTTGGGTGACGTGCCGGCTTTGCTGACCTTCCTGATGTCTTCAATTTCAGCCAGGCTCATCTCTTCCGTGAGGTAATCTCCGTCTGCCGTCTTAACTGTGCAGTAGCCACCAATCACCGCGCCGCGTTCCTCCGGAGTCACGAAGGCGTTGTATTTGTGGGTTGGCGCTTTATCCAGTCCGTTGGTTTCGTATGTGTCGCTGGCGTGCACCAGCTTGCACTGGCCCCATTTAATGACTCCCGCCGCCTGAGCGATGTGCAGAAGTCCCATATAGCTGATGTCGAGGCAAATCATCCCGTCGCGCGGAACCAGGTATGCCAGCTTGCTTGCCGGGTTGAGGCTTATACCAATGGCTGCAACGTTGATGATCGCGTTCTGTGCACTGATGGGGTTGCTAATGGCTGTCTTAGCCAGAAAGTCATTTTTCTGGAATAGCTGAATGGCGAACTGGCTTTCCTTAGCCCATGTGATCGACTGGTCGGAAACCGCACCAACAAATAGCGGCTCCTGCTTTTTTACGAACTCAATTAAATCGAAGCTCATCACGCCACCTTGTTAATCAGAACGTGAATACCGCGCTCGCGCTTCCCGGTATCTACCATCAGGTCGCGAAGCATTTCATCAAACCGGATGTGCCAGTCATCGTCGCTGTCCAGCATCGATACTGCCGCGCTGCCGTAGTTCTGCTGCAGGAAGTTCTGTGCAGCCATCATCAGCGGGTTGACGTGATTTCGGTTCATCCAGTCGTCGGCTTCTGCCGCCACCTGCTGCAATTCATCATCGGGCAGTGCGTCAGCAATTTTTTGCACTTCGACTTTGTCGCGTGCGTTCAGTGTGAATCGGCTCATTTAACTGACCTCCGTAACAGCTGCATTGCCATTGCCCACTTCGCTTTGTCGCCGAAGAGATGGGCCTCTCGTGAAAGCTCCTGAGCCTTCGTGAAGTAGCGATTTTTCATGGGTTACCTGGCTGATTTAGAGTGTCCATAAGGGAGCGCCAGCCTTTCTTAACGCTGGTGCGGATGCGGCCGATAACTCGGTCGAGTTGTGACTCGTTTAACTGAGCAGCGCCCATGCTGACGCCGCCCGCGATGGAATAGCTCATCATGGGTAGTGCTCCTGAAATTAGTTGGTTGGTGTTGGAAAAAAGAAGCCCGGCATTGCGCCAGGCATAAGGGATGATACTTTCTGGTTCTGGAAGCCCTCTAAGGCGGTGGTGACTAGCACCGTCATGGCCTGTCGCAACAAGCCATTGCGCTGCTATGCGGCTTTGATGATTTCGTATGTTGCAACGTAATCAGTGAAATATTCACCGTAGTGACTCCAGTATCTTCTGGCTGAATCAGGTGCCGGTTCAATCAGATCACTCAGCGGGGTGAACTTGCTGTCTGCGCGATGCGCGTCACTTTGGAAGAACCCCAGGCAATAGTGGAATTCCTCCAGGACAAATTCATCGAAATGGCTAAAGTGCCCAAAGATGAATTTCATCACCCTGACTTTGTCTCCAGCCTTTGGTTTGCTCATCTCATCCTCCTGTCAGTTGTTACTGGCCCAGCGCCTTCGAAATCGCATTTTGAGCAGCCTCAATTTCATCTGGATATTGGTCATTCCAGTTCTGTTTGTACGCCTTGTTGAGCATCGCCTTAAGCGCCTCTAAAAGCTCAGGTGCCGCGGCTATAAGCCTTGCATTCGCTAGCGTATCCACATCAGCAATAAATCCATCACCAACATAGCCATCAGGCGTGGTAATCATGCGTCCACTGCATCCACCCAGAATCCACGGGCCGGGCTCAAATTCTTGATTCTTCATGTCTCACTCCCTCATATCCGGCATTACCGAACTACTGACAAAAATAAACCCGCTCGGGGCGGGCTATGCGTTATGCCAATTTGTTAACGATTTCCTCGGCGATTTCTTCCGCTTCGTCGTCATAGTTTTCTTCCAGCGCTTGAACGAATTCATGCCAGTGCTCTTCAAGGAAGTTGCGCACATACATTGCTTCATTTTCTGCCAAAGTCTTATCCATACTCACCTCTATAAGTTCTGCTGCGTCCACGAAACAGCTTTATGCTGGAATCACCACGATCACTGTGTTTACCATCGTTCCAGATGACTTAAATGCACCTTCGGGTAACTCTTCAATGTGTCCTCCGCGTTGTTCAATCAGTTGGCGGAAATCCGAAGTTAGTTTGTTGCTACGGAACGTCACCGATGAAGCCATAACTGAAACTAACAGGCCGTCAGGTTTCAGGAATTTAAGTGCGTGAGTTACATGCTTGATATCAGCCTGGCGACCAAAAGGCGGGTTCATTACCACGCGGTCATAAACAGGGGTTGGCTCGACAGTAAGGAAGTCAGTGGGATCGCCAATGCCTGACAGGCGAAGATTCAGAGCGTGTAACGCATCATTGTTGGCTGGCATAATCTCGTACATATCAATCATCACATCTGCTGCCGCTTCATGGGCTGCCTTAGCAATTGCGCCTTGACCAGCGCTAGGCTCAAGAACTTTCATTCCATCGCGAATATCTGCCAAATGGATTACGTGCCGGACAACATCTGGCGGGGTAGGGAAGAACTCAAAATCATCTTTCGGCACCACGACATCACCGGTAAGGATGATTTGCTCAATGCGTTCTGCTGCATCGATATCGAAGATGTGCGCTTTGACTTTGCGGTTCCACTTACCGCCTGCTGCTTCAATCACCTTGTTGGTTCGGGTGTATAAATTGCGGTCTAGCTGACCAGTAAGAATCAAGTTGTTACCTTCGCACTGGCAGGCACTAAGTACATTCAACACTTCGTTATCTACACGCATTTGGTTTCCTTTAGGCGTAAAAAAAAGCTCCATCAGGAGCCGTGATTAATTTGCTGCGTCCACGCCGTTAACACGGCACCTTACTCAACCAACCAGCCACCATAAGCAAAGCTATGACCAGCCAGGCTATGGCGTTATCTGTGTTGCTCATGGGTGGCTCCAGATATGAAAAAGGCCGGCTAAGCGACCTCAGTTAATCTCTTCAAAACCCCAATCAACCCTTTCCCAGGCAATCTCTTTCATCACCTCGTTTCTTTCATCGCCATCCATTTCATCCCACTCCTCATCGGTGATGCCGAGATCATCAAGGTCAACCTCCTGCTCATACTTGGAGTGGATATTGGCTCCTGAATCCAGATACACACGGAATTTCTTGCTCATGCTCAGCTCCTAGCCGTTACGATGTCTTTTGATTTGCGATAGCCAATAAAAAAGGCCGCCTGAGCGACCTATAGCAGCGGGCTTGATTCCGCTTTACCGAGAACAACTACCTTCGATAGCCGGGTCATAAACTGCTCTGTTGCTTTTGCAGAACAATAAACCTGATATCGGTCATTTAAGTCCCTTACCCCTATACTTCTCAGTGTGGTTCCAAGGTGCGCAGCTACTGCTTTATCAGCTAAATGAGAATCCCAAAGGCTTCCTTTGAAAACCCTGATTCGTCTAGCCATGATGTTTTTTGATATTACTGATGGCTCCATGACTGCAAGCGCTATGGTTCGCCCAGCAAACCCATCATTAGTGCCGGGTGAGTGCTTATAAATATTCAACAGGCCGCCACACTCAGAGAAATAAACTCCACCGGGCAACTCTTGGTATAAGTCGAATTTGTAACGGTCAACCACAACGCCAAGGCATCCTTTGGGCACTGGCTGACATACGTGGCAGCCGGTGGTGTTGAGGTTGAATACCTCGATACTGATGATTTTCATGTTCCCTCACTTAGTGATATGAACCGCGCCCTTACGGACAGTTCGGTAGCCTGCGTTATAAATCGCGATTTCCGGTAAGCACATCGCTGTGCTCTCATGCTTCTCACGCAGACTTGGTGAGGATGTGGCGCGGGATACGTTTAAGCTGCATCCTGAGAGAGCCACAGTGAGCTTTTTCCCGAAGCGGTTAGCGTCGGTAGCCTCTGCTGCTTTCTTCGCGTTGTAGGCCGCCATACGGCGTTGATTTCTGGTCATGGGTTTTCCTCGATGAGTGCTTGGGTGCAAGAGCCGGAACCCGTGACGTTTCCGAATTTCATAGGCTTCTCAGGTCCACCGTCCTGACTGGCGTAAGCTCCACCTATCTCTTGCCCGAAGCACTCGCCTCGGCCTGTGTATTCACAGGGCTAAATTGTTAAAGAGCAAAAGTCCGTTTCGTTGTTCGCCAGCGTCCTGCTGATGGACTTATGATGTACTTGTAGTTCATCAAAGTAAAGTACCTAAAGTACATAAAATAGATAAAAGAAGTTCACAGAGGGTTAACTCTATGAACTTTAAGGTAAAATAATTTTTATCCGAAGCGGCGTAAGTCGATTGACTGCCTGATTAGAACTTTTGCCATAACAAAGAGTTGGTCTTCTTCGTTATTTTCAATGAACCAGCGCTCGTATGCCTGGTTGTCTGAGATGACCGCGAGTCGGTCTTTAAGCATTTGAAGTCGCTTGACGTGAAGGGATCGCCCAAAGACGAAAACATATATGCCATCACCGTCGAACTGGTTCACGGATATGTCCACGAAGATTTCATCACCGGGATTGATGGTTCCTTCCATGCTATCGCCATTAACCGTGACTACTTTCACGCTTTCTTGTGGCCTGCCATTGAACATTGATCGTGCCTGTTCGGTTGTGTATTCAATAGCTCGAATTTTTTCTACAAACTCATTAGATAGCATCGTCCCTGGCCCCGCGCTGGCTTGGACATCAAGAACATCAACACGATAGTAGTCTGATGCCCGCTTATAATGATCTGAGTCTATACCATCATTATCTGTATATCCATACAGGTATTGCGCGGTGGAACCAAGAAGGTTTGCTAACTTTTCCATCATCGCTTGGCGTGGGATGGATTCTCCATTAAACCATTTGCTTACCGCCTTAGGTGTGACTTTCAACCTGACAGCTAACTCAGCCTGCCTGCCATAAGTATCGATCCCCGCCTTTTCGCAGGCCAGCGCAAGCCTATGCGAGAAACTTTCACGCTCTTTTCCATGAACCATGGGTTCAATAGTATATTTAGTTGACTGTACTTTCAGTTCCGACATAATATGAACTCCAAGTTCAACCGCAGGAGACTCACATGAACGTAATTACGTTGGGAGACGTTATTAAAGGCGTTCGCGTATCTGTTGTGGCTGATATTTGCGGCCTGACGCCAAAGGCCGTTTACAAGTGGATAGAGCGTGGCTCACTGCCTCGTACCGAATTCACTGGCGAAACGGACTACGCAGGGAAAATCGCCAAAGCATCAGGCGGCAAGTATTCAGCTTCAGAGATTCGTCGGATCAGTAAGCAGCAAATCGCCGCTTAAAACAGGAACTGTTAGTACCTGTTGCCACACCGCTCTTTATCAATCTGACCGCCCTCGGAACTCCAGGGCAAAACCAACTGACCTTGTTACTGCAAGGTACAGCAAGTTCTTACATCACAAGGAAATATAACGAATGGAACGCGCAAACAAACGCAACGAGGCGCTGAAGATTGAAAGCGCCTTACTGAACAAGATCGCAATGATTGGCACTGAAAAGACAGCTGCCGCCATGGGCGTCGATAAAGCGCAGATTAGCCGCTGGAAACGCGACTGGCTGCCTAAGTTCTCGATGCTACTGGCAGTGCTTGAATGGGGTGTCGTTGATGACGAGATGGCTCATTTAGCCAGACAGGTGGCGAGCATTCTCACCAATGAAAAAGCCGGGATGAGCAGCAACTCATTCCCGGCCTAATGCGAAATGACTGGATCAAATCACAGGGGTAATTATGCCAAAGAAACCAACGCCTGACCAGGTTAAAAAAATCCGCTCAGGGGTAACCAAAAAAATACGTTTTGAAGTCTTTAAGCGCGATGGCTTCAAATGTCAGTACTGCGGAAGTTCGGCACCGGATGTAATTCTTCATGTCGACCATGTTACGCCGGTAAGTAAGGGTGGCGACAACGACTTGATGAATCTCATCACTTCATGTGAGAGCTGTAATGGAGGCAAGAGTGATCGTGAGCTCACCGACAACTCTGTGCTTGAGAAACAGCGCATGCAGCTTCAGGAATTGAACCTTAAGCGCGAACAACTGGAAATGATGATCAGCTGGCGCGACGGGCTCAAAAGCCTAAAGGATGACGTGGTTGATATTGTTGCCACCAAAATCGAAGAGTGTATTGAGCCGTTCTGCGTTAACGACAACGGAAAGAAAGCCATCAAGCGGTGGCTTCGCATTTACAAGGTTGAGGAAATCTTGGATGCGATCGAAATTGCTGCTGACAGAAAGCTAACGCAAGAAGTTACTCAGGATCTTACTGCAGAATTCTTCAATTACATTCCCCGAGTAGCTGCCACTAAGCGCAAGCCTCCAGAAGAACAGCGGATTTATTACATCCGAGGGATTCTTAAAAACAGAATCTACATCAATCAGACTCACATCATGAGCTACCTAAAAGCCTGGAATAGTTATGGGCTTGATCTCGATGAATTAACCGAGTTTGCAAAGGTAGTGCCTAACTGGACGACTTTCAAATTATGGGTTTCTGAGCGCCTTGAAGAGGCACGTCAGGACGTACCGTTTTAAGGTGAAATAATGGCTAGATCCCGAAACATCAAACCCGGCTTCTTCACGAACGATGAACTTGCTGAATGCACTCCAATTGCTCGCCTATTGTTTGCCGGGCTTTGGACCATTGCAGATAAAGAGGGGCGCTTAGACGACCGCCCTAAGAAGATTAAGGCGCTTGTTCTGCCATTCGATAATGTTGATTGTGATGACTGCCTGAAACAGCTTCACGATCGTCAGTTCATTACCCGTTATTCAGTTGAAGGCAATGGTTACATCCAGATCTCGAACTGGAAGAAACACCAGAACCCTCACTGCAAAGAAGCGGCTAGTGAGATACCAGAACAATGTGAATCACAACCTGAACCGGAAGAAGCACCAGTAAAGAACGATGCTGAACCGATAGAAGAACCGGAAATAAGCTCTCAACCTATTGAAATCAATGAAGCACCAGAAGGGCGCAGTGCAAGTACGGTGCAATCACCAGTTGAGAACAATTTAAATCCTGCTGATTCCCTTAACCTGATTCCTGATTCCCTTAACCTGATTCCCTATAACACCCAAGCCGCTGACGCGACTTGCGAAGGTGAGGCGCAGGCAACGGTTCATGCCATGTCAGGTCGCTATGCGTTCGAAGGAAATATCGTTCGGTTGAACCACAAGGACTACGAAGCCTGGAAGCTGCTTTACCCGAATATCGACTTGAATTACGAACTGCAAAAGCTGGATATCGAGTTTACCCACGAGAAGCCGAAAAACTGGTTTATCACTGCCAGCCAGAAGCTCAGTTACCAGAACAAAAATGCGCGCCCAATGCAGCAGGCTGTGAATGCGCCTGTCCAGCACTGGAACAGCCGCGATGCATGGGAGAATGAATTCCTATGAGAAACCTCGTATCAGCAATTCAGAATCGTGACAGTAGCGCTCTGGCTCGCATCGCTGGTGATGGTCCGCAACCTGTTGATCGCGGCGTGCACGAAGACGTTGAACGTCTGGTAGACGCCCTGTTCAGCAACCTTAAGCAGGTATTCCCGGCATCGGTTAGTACTGCATGGAAGCGCCCCGAGGATGAAGCGGCCGCCAAGCGTCAGTGGATCGCCGCTTTCGCTGAAAACGGCATTCACAATCGCCAGCAGCTTTCAGCCGGTATGCGTGAAGCGCGCGCCAGTGGCTCACCATTCCTGCCGTCACCTGGTGAGTTCATCGCATGGTGCAAGAAGGGCACTCTGGTCGCCGCAGGCCTGCCAGACGAAGACACGCTCTATTCGCTGGTGATGACTTACTGCGCCAAGCGTGGAGGCTATGTCACTGCAGAAGAATACCCGTGGGGCAGCAACGCCGAATACTGGATGGTCACCGGCTTGTACAGCATGATGCGCGCCAACAACCTGAGCGAATCCGAGTTGCGCGTTAAGTGCCGATCCGAGCTTCGCAAGATGTCACAGCGCATCGAGGCTGGCGAAGAAATCCCGGAGCCGCGCAAGCAGCTGCTGAAGCTATCCATCCCGTCAACCACTGAAAAGGCACTTGAAGGCGTCGCACTTCTCCGCGCCACCATGAAGCGAGGCAAATCATGAGCGAAGGAATCCGCATCCGCTTCGAGCGCCTGTACCGCAGTGTGCACGGCGATAAGCATGACATGCGCCGCACTTACCTGGGCTATCGGAATGAATTTGTCGATCGGGCGTTTTTCTTCTGGCTGGAAGGCAGGGAGGGAGCATGAAAGCCGAACTAACCAAAGCACAATCCAAGGTGATGGCCTACCTGCGCAGTTACATCGGTGAGCACGGCATGTCACCAACCTATACCGACATCGCCAACCACTTCGGCTTCAACCCCGGAAACGCCTATCAGACCATCGAGATTCTGGCTCGCAAGGGTTACGTGAATCGTATCAAGGGAGTGTGTCGCGGCCTGACGCTTACCGACCACGCGGACATCGTACTGCCTGACATCAACGACGAAGAGTACTGGTATGACGGCGTATTCAAGCCTCAGCTTTACCAGCGTGACGTTGTTGATGCTATCAAATCGGCCGGGATGAAAGTTAAGGAGACATCATGACACAGGTAATTCACGGACTGACCCGCGAGCAATTGATCAAGCGTGTATTCGGCGAAAGCAAACCGGCACAGCGCGGTTCCCGTTCCGACAATGGCGGCAAGAGCAAGAAGGGAGAATGAGATGGAAAAAATACAGGTCAGTAAAGAAGACGAGCAGCTAATGAAAGGGCTGCATGAACTGAAAACTGAGGCCATGAACGATCTTCACGAGGCCAGTAAAGCGCTAACCGAGGCTAAGGCAGGCCTGCAAAATGGCTGGGATTACATTTACGAAAAATATGACGTAACCCGGACCGATAAAGTGGTGATCCATTACGGTGATGAGCCATTTTTGATAGTGGAAAAATACGGAGAAACCCATGACTAACACCATGCCAGTGCTGACAGAAGACCGCAGGCGCTCTCTGATTGAGTGGGCTGAAGGATACATCGAAGCAGCGGAACGATCCGTTGAAAATAACCCGCTTGATGTGTCGGCTAAGGCATATCTGGAATTGCTGCAAATTTCCTATGCCGCGCTGACGACTGAACCTGTCGCCTTTAAATGCCGTGAGCAATTACTTGAAAACATGACCCAAGCTGTAGCGTATGTTGCTGATACCGCCATAAAAATAGAGCCGCTCTACACCGCGCCGCCACTTCCTGCGTTGAAGCTGCCAGATGATTTAAGAGATGCTTTCGAAATAGACAATAAAATCCCATCGCAAACATCGCGATGCGGAGAAAGTTATTGCAGCCATTCTTTTAATAACTGGGATGGACAAGATTTCATGCGTAAGTTTGATGGGTTTGTCATGGGCATAAATTACGTCAAAAAGCTTAACGGGGTGACCGAATGAACAATTTTTCAAAGAAATGGGCGCCTCGATTTGCAGGTGCGGCTGCTGGCTTTGCAATAAGCATGGTGTTTATTGCGCTTATTTTGCGCCACGTGGGGTGACCGAATGAACAAGCTAACCGCTGAAAAATGCAGGCATCACATCGACCGTCTATCTGATGGCGGTGAACAGCGATGCCTTAGCATTTACGAAGAAGACTATCTGCAAGCCCTTGAGATTGCGCTGCCAGTGCTGGAGCAGGAGGAAGGGTTTACAGAATTAAGCGAGATATCACCATATGACGTTCAGCACACCATGCCGGAAAGCCTGGTTGGGTTAATCTCTGAAGGGATTGGAATCACCTTCGATGAGGATGATGCGCAGGCCATATGGAATGTTTGCAGGCTGGAGATGATGAAGGTTCACCAACCCGCCTCCACCCCTCAGATTGATAATGATGGGTGGATTGAGTGGCGCGGCGGTAAACAGCCAATCGCTAATGACCGGGAATTGGCTATTAAATTCCGAGACGGAACAGTTATGACCGAAACTCATTCTGATTGCTGGGTCTGGAGTCATGGCGGAGATGATGACGACATCATCGCCTATCGGGTGATTGAGAATGATGGGAGGGAAGGTTAATGGAGAAAGTTTATATTTCAGGCCCGATGACGGGATATGCAAACTTTAACCGCGATGCATTCAACGAAGAGGCTGAGCGCATAAGGTCTGGCGGCTTGATACCTCTCAACCCGGCAATTCTTCCTGATGGATTGTCACAGTTTCAGTACATGGATATATGCATAGCAATGCTGAGGTGTGCTGACGCAATCTTCATGCTTCCCGGTTGGCAAAAATCAGAAGGAGCAAAAGCTGAGTTAGCGCTAGCCAAGAAACTGAAAATCAAAGCTTATGACGTATCTGCGGAGGGTTCATGACAATCCAAACCAACGGCGATGAGCTGGAGCGGAAGAAGTTTGAGCGCTGGATTCAAGGGTGGTGGCCTCAGACAACAGGAAACCTTGTGTTTGAGGATGGAGAGTACAGCAACCATTTCGTGAATTACGCCTGGGAAGGGTGGCTGGCCCGCAGCAAGCAGGAGGAAGCATGATAATCCACATCAGCGTCCATCCCAGTTACCGGCTGCGCCTAGAGGATGGAACCTGTGTTTACATGAGCTGGCATGACTACTGTGGACCAACTTTCTACCACGACAAGCTGGAGCGCCGGCTAATAGACGAATGGTATGAAAATCCGATAATCGTCAAAGCGCTTGAATGGTTTATCGGCAGAGGTAATCGAGCATGAGCAACGTAATCCCCCTCAGACCTGACCCACTCCGCAATCTCTACCAGCTAATCGACAGCATCCACGACACCAACCCTTCACCAGAAACCGAGCGCATCACTGATGAGGCTTTGGCATTGGTGCAGAACATGATTGAGGCCAGAGATGGAGATACCGAAAGAGGGCCTGAAGCTTCATAGAGGTAATTTCAACGCCATCGGGCAAGAGCTTCAACCGCTGCTCGAATCCGGCGAATGCTTTCGGCTTACCTTAAAACCTTGGAAAGAAAAACGCAGCCTCTCACAGAACAGCCTGGCCCATATGTGGTTCGGCGAAATCAGCGAATACCTCATCAAATCCGGCCGCAGCGACGCAACCCCCGACTGGGTAAAGCGCAACCTCAAGCGCACTTACCTTGGCTGCGAAGAAATCACTTACACCGACTTCGTTACCGGCGAGAAGGTCACCACCTACGAACCACGCCACACATCCAGCCTCGATACCGGAGATATGCATTTCTTCCTGAATCAGGTTGAGCAATGGTGCGCGCAGTTCGGGCTGGCGCTGACCATTCCAATTAATTCGGAGTATCAAATTTTAAAGGAAAAACAAAATGCCTAAAAAGACATGGTCCGATAAAGACTTAGAATACATCGAGCGTGTAGCCGGGAAAGTTCCAGTTCCTGTTATGGCTGCCGCAATCAACAAGTCGGTATCAGCAGTAACGGGTAAAGCACATTCTCTTGGTCTGAAACTCAAGGTGCCAACATCAATCCTGAAGAAACACTGGCCTGATTTTGTCGGCAAAGGGCACCCTCATGAAGCAGCGTAAGAGCCCGACTCAAATTTGCATCGACCATCTCATCTTCCAGCCAACCAAGCGATCGCGTTCAAAACGAAAGCCTATCCCGCCAGCCAGTGAGGTAAAGACATTCGACTACACCTACGGATTGCTGCGCGCCAAGTGGAATCGCATGAGGCTGACAAGATGAAAATAAAAACGTTTGGCTATGACCGCCTGAAGATGACCGCGCTCAGCTACGAAGAGCTGGAGACATTGTCCCGGCAAGTAACGGAAGAGCACGCCTGTGAGGATGGTATCCACCTGGTCGACGCAAAGGGCCGGAAGAAGCTGGACAACATCGGGTGGGCTATTTACACCAAAAACAAACAGGATGCCGCCAATGTGCCGTGAACGCTGCCACCGCTGCCACACCATCCTCACCAGTGAAGACAAGCATTGGTATGGAGTCGCATGTGAGTCCTGTGAAACCGACCTCAAGTGGGAAGAGTATGAGCAACATAACCCCATCAAATCAGCCCACTGGCGCTGGCGAGCAATCTGCTTTGGTCTGCGTTGGTTGCGGCATTCTCCTGCAGCAGCAGGAAACCTATGCATGCGATGGCTGCGCGGCAGGCTGGATGCAAGACGACAACTTCAGAATGCACGGAGAGAGCGATAATGACTGAGTTAAAAGCAGGTGGGCTAGCTATGGTTCTTCCATCAAGCCATAACAATGCGATCATTCACAATGATTGGGTGGGCGCCACGGTTCTACTGATTAGATTTGCTCCAGCTCATTCCGTTATAAATGACTGCCCAGACTTGAATGATGGACGGCCGTTTAAACATGCCATAGACACCTGGCTTGTTACTGATGGTGAAATAGTCGGAACTACCAGCCCGAAATATTTAATGCCACTTGATGGCGACTTCCAACACGAAGACGAGCGAGAGAAGGGGCTGATAGATGGCTAATGGCAAACAGCCAAAGCCGCGTACCTGCCCCATCTGCTCCACTGAATACATCCCCCGAAGTTCTCTCCAGAAAGTCTGCCACAACTACAAATGCGCCATGGAATTCAATCGACAGGTTGATGAGCGTAATGCCGCGCGTAAAAAGCGCAAGCAGGACAAAGCAGACAGGGCGGAATGGAACCAGCGGAAAGCAGATGCAAAGCCATTAAGCCACTGGACGAAGCTGGCTCAGCAGGCGTTTAACGAGTTCATCAGAACCCGTGACGCGGACGATTGCTGTATCAGCTGCGGACGTATGCACGAAGGCCAATGGCACGCAGGGCATTACAGAACGGTAAAGGCTTCACCAGAAACCCGCTTCGATGAAGACGGATGTCACAAGCAGTGTATGCCTTGCAATCACCACCTCAGTGGAAATATCCCCGGATATAAACCGAACCTCATCGCCAAAATCGGTCAGGAAGCCTTCGACCGCCTGATGGGTCCGCATGAGATGAAGAAGTGGACGCGGGAAGAGTTGCAGGAACTGGCTGCGCATTACCGGCAAAAAACCAGAGAGCTGAATAAGCAAAGAGAGGCAGCATGAAACCACTCGATCACTACCGACTATCAATGTACCTGCACACCAGGAAGCTTCTACAGCAGCGCCTTGATGAAGTGAACGCAAAGATTGAGCGTGTGCAGCATCAACCACGCCGCCACTTACCGTTTTCCCGGCGCCTGTTTAATTGGTGGTTCGCATGATCGCCGATTACCTGCGAGACAAATGGCGGTTTCTCAGGATGTACCGCGCCCGCAATACCTTCCCGGTTGATTACCGGATCATCAAGCACACAGCCAAAATCATGGGGATGAAACATGCGCATTGAACGAGACTTTCAGCAAATCGTCAGGCTTGCCGGTGTGCGTAGCTCAGCTGACATGCGCCGACTGTTTGGCAATGGATGGAAGACCATCAACACCTCCCAACAGGCATGGGTTCGCCACATGCTCACCGTATGGGGACAGCACCTGGGCAATGAAGATTACGATCGCGGTGAAGTGAACGTTATCGGCCGCCTGATGATGCGCTGCGAATGGAGCGAACAGAAGGGTAAGCAGATAGAGAAAATCGTGTCAGAGTTGCACTGTGAAGGCCTGCGTGGGGAAGAGCTATTCCGCAAAGCCCGCGACCTGCTGATGCCGCAAACTTCAACAGCAAACATCATCGCTCTCGCCAAAGAATCAGATGATGCTGCTTTCGTTGAGGCTGTCATGGTTAAAACCTTCGGGAAGGACAACCCGATTAAGAACGTAGCCAGATTACGATATTGCAAACGCAAGAGCGTGCAAAACATCGGAGCTTCTCTGATTTATTTCACCGGCATCAGCACCAAGGAAGCCCGCAACAGAATGGAATGGGCGCTGGATATCCTCGAAGGAGAAATGTTTTACGCAATTAAGCGAGAAATGGAGAAGTAGATTTCTAAAATTGCTGCCTAAGGAGAATGAACAGCACGAATAGCTAAAGACAAAGGGCAGGGAAGCCTGGCATAGTCATATACGCTCGGGAAGCAAAGCGGACTGAGCAGTTCCATCACAAGTGAGTGATTAAAAGCGCCACGGTTACCAGCCGAAGGCGCTTTTTTATTGCCTGAAATACCCCTCCGCGCTCCGCAAGCGCTTTAAAACTCCATCGAACCCAACCCTTTGAAATGAGCCTTTGAGGAAGTCAGTGTGTGCTGGCGAGCCTTCGATGGGCTGATTTCCTATGCGGCAAAGGTTCATCTCAAAGTAAGGTAAACGCAATGACATATCCAACTGTAGTGAATGGCATGGACTTTCGTGAGCTTGTATTTCTTACTGGTGCGGAGTCATCAACCGATACTTTCAAAGTGGCGCTGGCCTTTGGAAAGGATCACAAAGACGTACTGCGAAAAACCAGAGCCGTAATTAGCCAGTGTTCGACAGAGTTTGCAGAGCGCAATTTTACGCTTTGCCATGAAAACAATGAGTTACAGAACGGTAAGCCGCAGCCTTTCTACCAGATGACTCGTGACGGTTGGACGATGCTGGTATTCAGCTTCACCGGCAAAGCCGCCATGGCATTCAAAGAGGCTTACATAGCAGCTTTCAACTGGATGACTGACATGATCCGGCAGGGTATTGCGAACCTTGAGGCAGAAAGAAACGCTGCCGTGCTTGAATTCATGAAAGAGAAAGACGTGGCAAGCATGTCAGGCCGATTGCTTAACCGCTGGGGCAGAGTGAAGAAACCGCAATTGCTGGCTCGCATTGAGCTTATCGATCAGCATGGGCAAATCACTATACCCGGCTTGCCAAAGTGAACATCCCAAGGCGCATTTAACCGTGCGCCTGATGATGTTTACTCCAAGAATTCTGGCAGCCAGCTGGAATGCCCCACATCTGAAAGGATGATGTGGGAACCAACGCCGCTGATGGGTCATGATGTTTCCGCGCTGGACGGTTCGAAACTGCGGCATCCAGCACATAACAGGAAAGGGCATTTTGCGGGTTACATCTCCGTTCCCCGCAATCCTTGGCGGAGTGCCCTGTCCGTTGTGGTGATTAAAGCCCGGCAACCTTTCACGTTGCGCAGGGGTAACAGTCAGAGCGCGGACTGGAGGGAAACGGCGTTACTGCGGCATGCAAGGGTCGCCACCACAGCACCAAATCTCAAAATCACGCACTTTTACGATTGCGTGAGATTATTCAAAGGTCAGCCACAGAGTTGACCTTTCTCGTTTTCGCCCCTGCCAATCAAACAAACATCCCTCGTTATCCTGTGTGGCATCGGGCGTCTTTTACACAGCAATGGGCCGGTTCTCCCGAATCGCCGGAGACGGCTATGGACTTTGAAATCACTAAAGAGTTTTTCATTGGGGCAGGTAGCTCTCTGGCTGCGTGTGCCGCAGGTGTTCTTGGATTCTCCCGGTACTGGATAAGCGGAAAGGCGAGTAACGCCAATGACCGCTCTCAGATCAACATGCTCCAGTTCCTCACTGATGAGTTGAAGGCCACCAAGGCTGAAAACAAAGAACTCCGTGATGAGATAGAGCAGCGAGATGAGACGATCCGAAAGTACTGGGCGGAAATAGCAGAGACAAAAACATCACTGCGGCTCATCCAGGAATCTCAGCGCCATCTCGAAGAGCAAAACGTCTTACTTAAAGAGCAGGTTTCCGAGCTAACAGCCTCCAACCTTGAGTTGGTCAAACAGGTAGTAGAGCTTAGAAATTCACTGAGGGTTGAGCGATGACCGAATTACTGGATGACCGTCCGGTGACATTGCGCACCGTCCTGATTGTTCTGCTTACCTCACTGGCTATCTTCCTCGGGGGCATGTCATCGGGATATTTCCTTGCCCGGTCAGAGTTTATGCCCAAGACAGAGGCAAGAGACAAAGTGGTTAATGAAATTAAGCAGAAAGTTGACCAGCTACCCCAGCAGATAAACCGCGACATCAAAGAGGATCAGAATCGATGACACAGATTATTCAGATCATGAATTTCGAGGAAGGCTATAGAGAAAAGCCGTATCTCGATACGCTTGGATATCCTACCGTGGCGGGCGGCATTAAAATTGGACCGCAAGGGGCAAGCCTGGCGAATTACATCTTCACCGTACCTAAGCAGGTAGGTGACGTATGGAAGCTCTCCATCGTCACTGGAATGCTGAACGAAATGAAGCAATATCCAAGCCTTGTTGCCGCTTTGGCGCAGTGTAATCCAGCTCGACAGGATGTTCTCCAGTCTATGGCCTATCAGATGGGCGTTCCGGGGCTGGTTAAATTCAAAAAATCTCTGATTTACATTTCGAATGCAGACTTCACCAGCGCAGCCAATGAGATGCTTAACAGCTCATGGGCCAAAACGCAGTCTCCTTCCCGGGCTAAGCGGCATGCAGATGTGATGCGAACCGGAAACTACGATATCTACAAGGGGCTTATATGAGCTTCTTCACCTGGCTAATTGTTATCTCCCTGATGATTATCTCGCTGCTGCTGATCCGCAAATACACATCACTGGAATTCGTTGCTCACGCCAGATTGCTATTTAAGGCGTGGTCAGTCTGGTTGGGTGCGATATCAGCAGCCATTACCGGCTACATGATGCAATTCCCGAATGCCGCGCTCGAGGCGTGGAATTCACTACCGCCCGACCTGAAAGGCTTCATTCCTCCCCACCTTCTTGGGTATATCAGCCCAACGATGATGGTGCTTGCGGTGCTGGCTCAGTACGTCAGGCAGAATAAGCTGAAGGATAAAGCAGACCAGATTAGACAGGACAAACAGCCGTGAAGAATTTAGAGCCTGTTGACCCACGAAGTTTTCCTGAGGATGCATCTCATGAAAACGGCCAATACATGTGCTACTGCCTGCTATGCAACTATAACTTTCACGGATATAAACGCCGGGTCGTTTGCAAGCTGTGCACTGCTGAGGCTGATTACCTTAAAGAGGCAAAGCCATGAGCTTGATTGCTAATTGGTGGAATTACATCCTCGCTGCTCTGGCAGTGGTGGCCGCATTACTGACGAGTTACTTCGGAGGTAAGAGAGTTGGCACAGTCCAGACGCAGGCAAAAGCAGATGTGGCTTCTGCTGAAAAAGATAAGAGCCAGGTTGAAGCGGTAGCCAAAAAGCAAAGTGAGAACACGGAGATCGCCAAGAATGTTCAGTCGATTAATTCCAGCATTAGCGATAGTGCTGCTCGCGACAAGTTGCAGCAGTCGAAATACAACTCAGCAGACTAACCAGCCGACACAGGTTGTTGACTCATCCTGCACACTGTTCTCACCCATCTACACCCATGGCGACGATTACAAGGTTATGGATGTCCGCACCGTCAGGGCGATAAACACCCATAACGATACCTGGGACCGCATCTGCGGAGACAAAACGAATGTTCAATCCCCTTAAATGGCTTCTCACCAAAGTTGAGCCAGCAACCAAGGAAAGCACCGTGAGCGATATCACCGCAACTGATACAGTAGTAGATCCACAGCCCGCAGCAGAAGTAGCACAGTCGGCACCAGTCATTGAAGTAAAGACAGGCGTGAAAGACTTTGAAGCCGCATTCACCTTTGTTGAGCAGGGTGTTGCTCAGCTTGGTAGTGCAGCGAAAGACGAGTTGAAAGCACTGGCTCAGAAATACCTGTAAGACATTACAAGAGCCATCACCTTTTTCAGGTGGCTCTGATAATGCTTACCGATAAAACAGGGAGCGAAAGATGGCTAAGAAATTAATCAGCACTGGCGGTTACCCGACTGACATGCAGCCAAGTTTCGATCAGATATCCGGTTTAAGCCCAACAGTTATGGCCATGCTGGCAGCCAAAACACCAGAGCAGGTTCGCGATGCGGCCGGGATTGTTGATTCTGGCATTGCTGTAAAGGGTGATACAGGACCGATGGGGCCACAGGGCCCGCAAGGTATTCAGGGAATCCCCGGAGAAACGGGATTGCAGGGTGATGTTGGCCCACAAGGTATTACCGGAGAAAAAGGTGATGCTGGGCAACCTGGAGAGAAAGGTGACGCCGGAGACACTGGCCCGGCAGGTGAAACTGGCGCAACCGGATTAACCGGCCCGAAGGGTGACAAAGGCGATACTGGCGCTCAGGGCGTTCAGGGTATGCAAGGCCTGAAAGGTGACCAGGGCGATGCTGGAGTCGCGGGCGCTAAAGGTGCCACTGGTGCCAAAGGAGATACGGGAGCAGCAGGAGCGCAAGGTCTCAAGGGTGATACTGGCGCGAAAGGCGACCAGGGCATTCAGGGGCCAAAGGGCGACACTGGAGCTACCGGACCTGCAGGAGCTAAAGGTGATACCGGTGCGACTGGGGCAACAGGTGCTCAGGGTCCGAAAGGAGATACAGGCGCTGCGGGTACAAACGCAACACCAATCAACTTTGAGTATGTATCAGGAACCGTAGTCACTGCCGGTACAAAGGTTGCCATCAAGTTTGCCAAAACATACACCACTCCACCTGCTGTTCAGCCCTCAACGATATGGAATGGCGTGCAATGCTTCCTCGCTCAGGCGTCAGATATAACCACGACTGGCTGTAACGTGCTGGTCTATCAGTCTCGCGGAACGCTGCTTCTGTCGACAGGTCCGTTTGAGAATGCCGCAGCGGGTGCCAAGTTCCAGATGTTCGTGATTGGGAGTTGATGATGGTCAGCGTAGTTAAGCACTGGAAGATTTCAGCGTATGAAAATGTCTCAACATTGGTATCGGTTGGTTATCAAAAAGAGCCAAATCCAGAAATATTAAATGGCTTCCTTGTTCTTAGTGATGAGGAAGGCTTGAGGCGCACATACCTTAGCCTTGAAAAGCTGAGCGCATTCGTAATTGAGACAATCAAAGAAGAGTAATAAATGGCAAAGCTCACCGACAAACAAGAGCTGTTTGCCCGTGAGTACCTGAAAGACCTCAATGCCACTCAGGCAGCTATCAGGGCGGGTTACAGCGAGAAGACCGCCCAAGAGCAATCAAGCCGTCTGTTATCAAATGTTATGGTTCAGGATCGCATCACTGCACTGAAGTCTGAGCGTAACGAAGAGGTTGGTATTGATGCTGCGTATGTGCTGCGCCGCTTGGTTGAAATAGACCAGATGGACGTGCTGGACATATTGAAGGATGACGGCTCACTCAAACAGATTTGGGAGTGGCCTAAAGTCTGGCGCACCACGCTGTCTGGATTGGACATCAGCGAGATTAAGTGGGGCGGCAAAGACGATGAGGATATGGAAACGATCCTCAAAAAAATTAAATGGCCTGACAAGGTCAAGAACCTCGAGCTGCTCGGGAAGCACGTCACAGTGCAGGCATTCAAAGAGAATGTGAAAACCGAGCATGGCGGAACAATCGGCCTGAACCTAAACAAATCCCTCAGTGAGCTATTCGACGATGACGGCAATTAATCCCATCTTCAGGCCATTCGTGAAGCCATCGCGCTACAAAGTCGCAAAGGTGGACGCGGGTCAGGGAAGAGTTGGACGATCGCACGCTTACTGGTAGAGATAGCCAGGCGGGGTGCTTATCGCTTTCTCTGCGCCCGCGAATTGCAGAACAGTATCAGTGATTCGGTTATCCGATTACTTGATGACACAATCAACCGCGAGGGGTATCAGGCTGAGTTTGAGGTGCAGCGCGCCAGTATTCGCCACCTGATTACCGGTAGTGAGTTCATGTTTTATGGCATCAAGAACAACCCGACGAAGATTAAATCACTGGAAGGCATCGACATCTGCTGGATGGAAGAAGCCGAGGCAGTTTCCAAAGAGTCATGGGATATCCTGATCCCAACCATTCGTAAGCCTGGCTCTGAAATCTGGGTCAGCTACAACCCTAAGAACATCCTCGACGATACACACCAGCGCTTCGTAATTGCGCCTCCTGATGACATCTGCCTCCTCACTGTGAACTACAGCGAGAACCCATGGTTCCCTGACGTTCTGAGGCTGGAGATGGAGGAGTGCAAGCGCAAAGACTATGACCTGTACCTGCATATCTGGGAAGGCGAACCGGTTGCTGATAGTGACATGGCAATTATCAAACCATCCTGGATTGCGGCTGCTGTGGATGCTCACAAGTTTCTTGGCTTCGATGTGGCTGGCGAGAAGCGCGTTGGCTTCGATGTGGCAGATGAGGGTGAGGATAGCAATGCGACAACTCTGCGCCATGGCTCTGTAGCCATTGATGTGCAGGAGTGGGACAGAGGCGATGTGATTGAATCCTCTAACCGCGTGAACCTGTACTCCGAGCAGCAGAAAGCCGATGAAATCATCTATGACTCCATTGGTGTTGGTGCTGGCGTTAAGGCTCAGTTAGGACGCATAGCAAAAATCAACATTCAGGGATTCAATGCCGGTGGCGCTGTTCTGCATCCTGAGTCTGAATATATGTCCGGGAAGAAGAACAAAGACATGTTCGCCAACATCAAGGCTCAGGCGTGGTGGAGCGTGCGCGATCGCTTCTACAAGACATGGCGCAGTGTTGAGGCGCGTAAAGGAGATCCGAATTGCACCCTCGAATACCAACCTGACGAACTGATTAGCCTCTCTTCTGCCATCCCGAAACTTGAATACCTCAAGGCTGAACTGTCACGCCCATGGGTGGACTATGACGGCAACGGTAAGGTGAAGGTGGAGAGCAAGAAAGACATGAAGAAACGCGGGATACCATCACCAAACATGGCTGACTCATTGATTATGGCGTTCGCCCCACTCATCAGGAAGCCAATGGTCATCGACCCACGCCAACTCGGGAGAATTTAATGTGGTGGTTTAAGAAAAAAGAAATCGCTGCGCCTGAGCCGGTGAAGCCGCCTGAAAAGTCGGTGATGAACATCAAGCCAGAGGCGGTTGCCTCGGTGACCGGAAAACAAGCCAGAGAGTTCCAGCAGTACACCCCACCCAAAGGCGTCATCCCTGCAGCGATCGAGAAAGCCATTCTTGCAATGGACTCCACCGATTACACCATGATGAATGATGCCTATCCGATGGGCTACGGCACACTGGATTCATTCCCCGGCTACCCCTATCTCGCGGCAATGGCGCAGAAGCCAGAATATCGCAAGATGGTGGGCACCATCGCTGAGGAAATGACGCGCAAGTGGATCAAGCTGAAAACCGTTGGTGATGACGACAAGTCAGAGCGCGTTAAGCAACTGGTCGATGCGCTGGAACGATTTCAGGTGCGTGAGAAGTTCAAAGAGGCTGCTGAGCATGATGGTTACTTTGGTGGCGGACAGATTTATATCGATGTCCTGTCGCCGAAAAATGTTTCAGCCTGGACTGATGACACTGAACTGCAAAGCAAGCTTTTCATCAGCGACAAGAAGATACCGAAAGGCAGCCTGAAAGGCTTGCAGGTGATTGAGCCTGTCTGGACTTATCCCGGCATCTATAACGCGCAGAACCCGCTCAGCCCAGACTTCTACAAGCCGACAGAATGGTTTGTGATGGGCAGAACGGTACATGCAAGCCGCATGATTGACTTCGTATCGCGTCAGGTGCCAGACCTGCTGAAAGCCTCGTATAACTTCCGTGGGCTCTCACTGGTGCAGATGGCAGAGCCTTACGTGAACAATTGGCTGCGCACGCGTGACAGCGTCAGCGACATGATCCACTCGTTCAGTATCCCGGTACTCGGCACTGATATGGCGCAGGTGCTGATGGGCAATGGCGCTGAGCAACTGATCAACCGCATGGAGTTGTTCAACCGCACCCGCGATAACCGTGGCGTGTTTGCCAAAAACAACGCTCAGGATAACGAGGAGTCAGTTGAGTTCGTCAATGCCCCACTGTCTGGCCTCGATGTCTTGCAGGCTCAGTCTCAGGAGCATATGGCGTCAGTCTCCGGCATCCCGCTGGTTAAGCTGCTGGGCATTACTCCCAATGGCCTGAATGCTTCGTCAGACGGCGAGATTCGCGTTTTCTACGACTACATCCACTCGTTGCAGCAGGCAATGTTCAAATCGCCCCTGAAGCGCGTGATGGACGTTATTCAGCTATCCGAGTTTGGTGACATCGACCCCGATATTTATTTCGAGTTCGAGCCGCTGTTTGAGATGAGCGCGAAAGAGAAAGCGGACATCCGCAAGGTTGACGCTGACACTGACGCGGTTTACATCACAGCAGGCGCACTGTCTGCCAACGAGGTGCGCGAGAAGATTGCCGATGACCCGGAAAGCCCTTACCACTCACTGGACTTAAGCGATGGCATTGAAATCGAAGAAGGTGACTTCGACGAAGACGAAGAAACCGAGTCCGAAGACGATCCGCCCGACAAGGCCTAACGCAGGCGTTGAAGCCTGGTATCGCAAGAAGCTGGATAAGCTCATCACCGAAATGAACGACTCGGTGACTTACTGGCTTCGTGCGAATTACCGGGCATCAGGCGCAATGGCAATGGACGCATCCCCGGCGGTGTTTATGCGTGACGCGATGAAGAAATTAGCCAGGCGCTGGCAGAAGCGTTTCGATGATGTGGCCGCAAAGATTGCAGAGCGATTTGCTGGTGATGCCATGAAAAACTCTGACGTGTCGCTGTATAACGCGCTGGAGACTGCTGGCATGACAGTGCAGTTCAAGATGACGCCTGCGATGAATAACGCATTGCAGGCCAGCATCACTGAAAACATCAACCTGATTACCAGTATCCCTGAGCAGTATCTAACGCAGGTGCAAACGCTGGTGATGCAGTCGGTCAGCCGCGGGCGTGACCTTTCGACGCTGACTGATGATCTACAGCGCCGTTACGGCATAACCCGCCGCCGAGCAGCACTCATCGCACGTGACCAGAACAACAAAGCCACCGCAGTTATGCAGACAGCAAGGCAGCAGTCACTCGGTATCACCGAGGGCATCTGGCGGCACTCTCACGCTGGTAAAGAGCCAAGACCATCACACGTCAAAGCAGATGGTAAGAAGTTCGACCTGTCTAAAGGGCTTTATCTGGATGGTAAGTGGACTCTTCCGGGTGAGGAGATTAACTGCCGATGCACATGGTCGCCGGTCATTCCCGGACTTAATTAATCGGAAACACACATGACTATCGAACGGTTAGCGTTTGACCGCGCATCCGTGCGCAAACTCGATCATGTCGGCAGGCTTCAGGTTTCAGTCAGCAACATCAGTAAAGCGAATGTCTGCCCCTACTATGGGCGAGAGATTCCCGGCCACGAAGAGTTGGGGCTAGACCCCGATAAAATCTACCGGCTGTACCGCGACCCTGATGAACTGAAGAAAGCCTCCGACACATTCAACAACATTCCGATCCTCTGCATTCACACCCCCGACTTTCCCGGCGACCCGCCGCGTGAATACCGGGTTGGCTCTACCCACTCAAGCGCTTCCTTCGATGGCACATATCTGACCAATGGTCTGTCCATCTGGGATAACTCGGCTATCGCAGGCATTGAGACGGAAGAGCAGAAAGAACTGTCGTCCTCGTACCAGTACAGGGCTGACATGACTCCCGGCGAATCACCTGAAGGCGATGAGTACGAAGGCGTGATGCGTGACATCGTCGGGAACCACGTTGCACTGGTCGAAACCGGCCGCGCAGGAGCTGACGTAGTCGTCGGCGATTCTCTCCCACAGGAGTTTAAACACATGAAGTTAGACCGCAAAGGCGTAGCCATTCGTGCAGCGCTGGGAGCGATCCTTAAGCCGCGACTGGCTCAGGATGCAGCCCCGAAAGACCTGACGGCCATCCTGAATGCCCACAAAACACCGAAGGCAATCGCGCAGGCCATTACTGCCAAATACAAACCGTCACTGGCTGCCGACATGGAGCTTGAGCCGGAGGAACTGGTTGAAATCATCGAAGCATCATCTGAAGGCGTTGAGCCTGACGAAGAGGTGAAGGTGAGTGGCGACGATGACAAAGAAGGCATCATGGCTGCGCTGCGTGAAGCAGGCGTGTCTGAAGAGTTGATCGCCAAGATTGCTGCCGCTCTGTCACCTGCCGTTGCTGCTGATGAAGATAAAGACGACGACAAAGACGATAAGGACAAAAAAGTGGATAAACCCGCTATGGATGCCGCTATCCGACTGGCTGCTGATAGCGCCACGAAGAAAGCCGCTGAAAACTTCCGCCTGGTACGTCAGGCCGAGCAGGACGTTAAGCCACTGGTTGGCGACCTGGTAGCAATGGACTCTGCTGAAGATGTCTACCGCACCGCGCTCGAGCAGCACGGCGTTGATGTCGAAGGCGTCCATCCTTCTGCGTTCCGCGCAATGGTGGCTCAGGCTATCAGCCACAAAGAAAACTCACGTCCTGCTCCACTGGCCCAGGATGCCGCATCCATCAGCGACTTCGAGAAAGAGTTCCCGACCGCTGGCAAACTGAAACGAGGTTACTGAGATGTCAGGATTTCAGAGCGTAATTAATCAATACCCGGCACCGGGCGTTGAAGGTGGCTTTGCGAGCACCAATGAACATGCCACCTATCTGGCTGGTGAGGCTGCTCTGGTAGCAGGTGAAGATGGCCTTACCATCGGTCGCTTTGCATGGGACGTTAGCGGCGTGGCATCTAATGCCGGCACCGGCGCACCATCTGGTTTCGTGCATCGTGACGGTCAGGCTGTCATCACCACCTGGCTGGGCGCAGCGTCAAACGTTATCCAGTCCGGTCGCGAAGTAACCCTGATGGTTGCGGGTGACTTCTGGGCGCGCACCTCTACCGCTGCTACTCGCGGTCAGAAAGTGTTTGCATCCCTGACCACTGGTGAAGTTCAGACTGGTGCCGCTGGCGCAACCATCACTGGTTACGTCGAAACCCCATTCAAAGTAGGCAGTGTCGCAGCAGCGGGCGAACTGGTCAAAATCAGCACCTGGAGCAACTAATGAATAAGTTTCAACAGCACTACGCCGCAGCCAGCGGCAAGTACGGCATCGTGCTGCCGGGCGCGAAAGAGTACCTGAAGCCGGAATTCGCAGAAAATTACTCTCTGGCAATGGATGCTCAGCCAACCATGGTTACCACCGGTAACTCAGGTATCCCTGCTTACTTCACCAACTACGTTGACCCTGAGCTGATCCGCGTACTGGTAACCCCGATGAAAGCAGCAGAAATCATCGGTGAAGTGAAGAAAGGTGACTGGACAACTCTTACCGCTCAGTTCCCGATCGTGGAATCTGCAGGTGAAACCAGTTCATACGGCGACTACAACCACAACGGTATGACCGCCGCGAACGTGAACTGGGTGCCGCGCCAGTCTTACCACTACCAGACTCACACCCGCTGGGGTGAGCGCGAACTGGATATGTACGGTGCAGCGCGTATCGGTTATGCGGCTGAGCTGAACGTTGCTTCTGCCCTGGTGCTGAACAAGTTCCAGAACAAATCCTACTTCTACGGCATCGCTGGCCTGCAGAACTACGGCCTGCTTAACGATCCGTCATTGCCTGCATCAATCACGCCAAATGCAACCGGCACCAGTAGCGGCGTTACCTGGTCAACAAAAGATGGTCAGGCTGTGTATGACGACATCCTGAAACTTTTCGGCCAGCTGGTATCCCAGACTAAAGGTCTGCTGGATATGAGCACACCGATGACGCTGGCGATGTCTCCGGCCATGTCTGTAAACCTGGCTAAGACGAACATGTATAACGTGAACGTCTCTGACCTGCTGAAGAAGAACTTCCCGAACCTGAAGATTGAGACTGCTATCGAGTACTCAACCACTGCAGGTGAGATGGTTCAGCTGATTGCAGATCGCTTGGGCGAGCAGGACACCGCTTACGCCGCTTTCACTGAGAAGATGCGTGCGCACGCGGTGGTGACTGAAGAGTCATCATGGAAGCAGAAAAAATCTGGCGGCACCTGGGGTGCAATCATCCGTCAACCGCTGGCAATCGCCACAATGTTAGGAGTCTGATCATGGCTGAAGTAGTCACAGTGGCTTGTAAGCTACCAAATGGCCTTGTGCTGGATGTTGATGGTGCACAGCCTATCGTGCTGAATGGCGCAAACGCGTCCAATATCGTTGGTGGTTATGGTCTGACTGAAAACGTCGACAAAGCTACCTTCGATAAGTGGGTTGAGCAGCACAAAGACCAGCCTTACGTAAAAAACGAACTGGTGTTTGCGCAGGCCAAAACCAACAGCGCCGAGTCCAAGGCAAAAGAGAACGGTGATGTTAAATCCGGTCTCGAAGGCCTGCCTCAGGACAACCCGGCACCGGGCGTTACCAAATCAGACGGTAAGTAATCATGGCGATCGTTGTTTTTGATGTCGCGGCGTTCCGCGAAAGTTACCCGGAATTCGATACCGTAAGTGACTCGCTGCTGAATGCGAACTTCGTTAAGGCAACGATTTACCTGAACAACACCGATACAAGCCCTATCACTGATGTTGATCAGCGGGCGGTATTCCTGAATATGCTGGTTGCCCATATTACTGCCCTCACAAGCGGCGTAAACGGGCAAGCGGCCTCAGGGTTAGTTGGGCGGGTAACGAGCGCATCTGAAGGTTCTGTGTCTGTCTCGGTTGACGCTGGCCCATCCAGCGCCTCCTCATGGTGGTACATGCAGACGCCTTATGGTGCGCTGTACTGGCAGGCGACATTGCCTTACAGAACGATTCGTTACCTGCCTGGCGCGTCTCCTTCAATGTATCCCTATCACTACAATCGCCGAGGCGCTTACCGGAGGTAGCTATGACAAGCTTTTCTGGTGGCGCTGCACTTGAGGCTAAATTAGCTGAGATTGCCGAGCGATTAGGTGGCGGGGCTACACTGCGCGTTGGATTTCTTGAGGGTGCAACTTATCCCGATGGAACGCCGGTGCCACTGGTAACCGCTGCTAACGAGTTTGGCGACCCGGGCATGAACAGACCGCCGCGACCATTCTTTCGTCGCATGATAGCCGCCAAGTCACCCGATTGGGGAAGTGACCTTTCAAAGGTGGCTATGGCTTCAGGCTATGACCCAAAGGTGTTTCTTCCTCTCATGGGAGAGCACATAAAGGCTCAGCTGCAGGAATCGATTCGCGAGCTTATAGACCCCGCTCTGGCTCAATCCACTATAGACAGAAAAGGGTTTGATAAGCCGCTTATTGAAACCGGGCACATGCTCAACTCTGTCGATTATGACGTTAAGGACGGCGTATGAACCTTCACGGCATTGTGCGCCGCGCTATCACCACAGTTAACCCTGATGTTCAGGGCGTGATGATGGTTAGCCTTGGCACCTACACCACCGATGCCGCCGGTCATCGCGTTCCTGCTTACAGTGAACAGGATGTCACGGTGCAGTTGCAGGCACTCAGCTACACCGACCTGATGAAGATTGACGGGCTAAACCTGCAGGGCATCAAAAAGAAAGCCTACGTGAACGGTAACTTTGAAGGCGTCAACCGACCCAAGCAAAAGGGCGGCGACAAGCTCATTGTGAACGGAGAAACGTGGCTGATTACTCAACCTCTGGAAGAGTGGCCTGACTGGTGCGCCTTCGCGGTAACGCTGCAGGTGAGCACATGAGCGCAACTATCAGCATCAAACAGGATGATTTAACGACCGCCTTGCGCGGTTTTTTATTGTCTCTCGTCGACGTAGAGGTTTTTCTGGCGCAGGAAAATCTTGTGCCGATGCCGAATGAAGACTTCATAACCATGACGCCGATGTATATCACCGGACTGTCCACCAACCGTGTCGCCTATAACGACCCCGGCGTGGGAGAGGGTAGTGAGCAAACTCAGCGCAGTAACCAGTGGCGTTGCCAGTTGGATTTCTACGGCGACACCGCCCCGGAAATGGCATCGATTGTCGGCACCATGATCCGCTCAGAGTACGCCGCGAACTGGTTCAGACAAAACAACATGCCGGTGACCCCGCTTTACGCAGGTGAGCCGCATCAGACTACGATGATTAACGCCGAGCAGCAGTATGAAAACCGCTGGACGCTTGATTTCATCGCGCAATTTAACGCCGTGATAGCCACCCCTCTGGATTTCATGGACAGCATACAAGTCGGCGTAGTCGCCGCAGATTTGAAATTCCCACCGGAGAATTCATAAATGGCAATTCCGTTAACAAAAGATGTCCAGATTAACCCTGGCGTGCTCGCTGCTGGCGGCAACGCGGTTGATCTGAATGGTCTTATCCTCACCCAAAGCACATATGCACCGGTGGGTAATGTCGTTACGTTCTCCACCAAAGAGGATGTGGCGAAATATTTTGGTAGCGCATCTGACGAATATGAGATGGCGACCATTTACTTCAACGGCTATGACAACTCAACCAAGAAGCCGGGCAACCTGCTGTTTGGTCAGTACAACACAGCGCCAGTTTCTGCCTGGCTGCGCTCTGCATCCATGGCGAGCGTCACGCTTGACCAGTTGAAACTGATGAGTGGCGTCCTGACGATCACCGTCGATGGCACCTCACACGCTTCAACCAATATCGACCTGAGCGGCGCAACGAGCTTTGCGGCAGCGGCTGACCTGATTGAGTCAGCGATCGGCAACTCCGTAGTGGTGACATACGACACCATACAAAAGGCTTTCGTAATCGCATCTGACACCACTGGCGCGGGCAGCACCATTACTTACGCAACCGGTGCGATCGCGACAGACCTGAAACTCACCGCCGCAACCGGCGCTGTGCTTTCTCAGGGTGCGGATTTGCAGAATCCGACTGACTTCTTTATCGCTCTGCTGGATAAGTCTCAGGACTGGGCAATCTTCACCACCGCATTTGATGCGACCAATGACCAGCACCTGGCTTTCGCAGCGTGGACTAACTCGCAGAACTTCCGTTTCGGCTATGTGCCAAGTACGACTGAAGGCGCAGCGTTGGTTTCAGGCAGCACCGAGACGCTGGCCTATCAGATCATCACAGTGAATGATTACGCCAACTCAGTGCCTGTTTACGGCTCACACCTTCATGCAGCTTCAATGCTTGGCTATGCGGCAGCGCTGGATTTCTCACGTCAGGAAGGCCGCGTGCCGGCTAAGTTCCGCTCTAACTCTGGACTGACAGCAAGCGTGACGTCATCCAGTGATTACGATGCGCTGATTGCGAACGGATACAACTTCTACGGCGCGTACACAGCCAATAACTACTCAACAAGCTATTGGGCTGACGGCACCATTACTGGTGACTTCAAGTGGTTCGACAGCTTCTGCTTCCAAATTTGGCTCAACGCTAATCTGATGCAGGATGCAATCATCACGCTGCAGTCAAACCGCTCAATCCCGTACAACGCACGCGGCAAGGCCATCATCGAAGCCGGATTCGCAGACACCATCAATCAGGGTGTGTTGTTTGGCGGCATCCGCACCGGTGTGACGCTGTCCAGCTCTCAGCAATCAGAAATCATGAATGCAGTGGGTACTGACGTAAGCGCTACCCTGCTGGCAAAAGGCTGGTATCTGTATATCGCAGACCCTACCGCTCAGCAGCGCGCAGACCGCACCAGCCCGACCATGACATTCTGGTATTGCGATGGCGGTGCAGTGCAGAAAATCACTCTCGCCTCAATTGAAGTTCAGTAAGGAGCGGATTAAATGGCTAATACCATCACCAGTGCTGACGCTATTTTCGCTCTCACTGTCACAAACCTGTACCCATCAGCACAAACGCTGGAAGGGTATGCAGCTGACGCAATGTTTGCGCTCGGCGACACTGAAATGGCAACCACCGTGCGTGGCGCAGATGGCAAGCTTTCTGCCGGTTTCGTTTTCGGAGAATACCTTCAGACGATCACCATCATGCCTGACAGCCCAAGCCGAGACATCTTCGAGACCTGGCAACTTACCTCGCTGACGTCGAAAGCAGTATTCCGCTGCAACGCGACGATCATCCTGCCTGCCATCAGCCGCAAGTACACGCTGGTCAATGGCGTCCTGCAGCGCGTTAAAGCAATCCCTGACGCACAGCGCGTTCTGGCTGCTCAGACCTTCCAAATAAATTGGGAGTCGGTCACCGGCGCTTCCTACACTGCTTAAGGCACCTCATGGCACGTAAAGAGATTTATTACACCGAAGAGGGTAAAGGCCGCGACCTTGGCAAAACCTTCTTCATCCGCGAGATGTCCGCGACTCAGGCTGAGTGGTGGGCAATCCGCGCAGGAATGGCGATGGCTCGCAGCGGCGTTGAGTTGCCGGATAACTTCGCGGATATGGGCATTGCGGCAATGGCGGGAACGGGCCTGAAAATGGTCTCACAGATTCCCCCGCAGGAAGCAAAGCCGCTTCTCGATGAGTTGATGGATTGCGTGCAGATGGTGCCCGATTCCGGCAACCAGAACATTAAGCGCAAACTCATTGATGATGATATCGAAGAGATCGCCACGCGACTCAAACTCCGCATGGAAGTGTTCAAGCTTCACGTCGATTTTTTCACCGCCGCCGCCAGTTAGATATCCCCCCGATAATGAGCGAGACCATCATTGGCCTGGCTGATTATGTGAACGTACCAAAAACCATTGCGACCGTGCTTTCGTCGGGGAAGTGCTCCCTGACGGAACTCAGCACGACGCTGGGCGTAGAGGATTTATGGTGGTGGCTGGAGATAATTACCGTGGATAACTACAACCGGATGGTGGCTAATAAACAGGGTGGTGAGTAATGCCAACGATTATCGACTCTCTGGTTGTAACGCTTGGCCTTGACCCTTCAGGCTTTAAGAAGGGGCAGAAGGATATCAAGGGTGGTTTAGATGACACCCGCAAGCAGGCGGAGCAGACCGCAAAAGATATGGAGGCCGCAGGTAAAAGAGCGGCCTCTTTCTTTGGCTCGATCCGCACTGAGCTACTGGCGCTGGTTGGCGTCACGCTGTCTATTCAGGGGTTTAAGAACTTCGTCACTGGGATGACGGATAACCTGCAGCAACTGGCGGTTAACTCCAAGTCACTCGATATGTCCGCCAAGTCTCTTGATGGCTGGCAGCGGGCGGCAGAGGCGGCAGGCTCCAGTGCGGAGAAGATGACTGGCACGCTTTCTGGCTTCCAGAACGTGCTGACGCAGATTCGCACTGGTGGTGGTCAGGATAACCCTCTCTGGCAGGCGCTATCCTCCTTCGCTGGTGCGACTGGCGCTAACTTCGATTTCCAGAATGACAACTCCGAACAGGTTATGCGCAAGATTGCGGATAACTGGGGAAAACTGAGTAAGGATGCACAGCGCCGTTTCGGTGGTATGTTTGGTTTCGACAACCAGACTCAGCAGGCACTAACGAATGGCAGACTGGTTACCGATGCCGATCGCTTTGCGCAGATTTCCAGAGCAACTGAGGATGCCACGCAAAAGGCGCAGGACTTCAATCGCCGCCTGATAGAGATGAAACAGAACTTCTCGGCTGCTGCTCAGGTGCTGTATGAGGCTGTCATCCCTTATGTGGAAAAGCTTATCCCGCTCATTGAGAAGCTTGGCATCTGGATAACGCAGCATGGGCCTGAAATTCAAAAGTTCTTCTCTGACTCAGCTGATGAAATCAACAAGGTTGTCGATGCGGTAGGAGGCTGGCAGAACGCTCTGGAAATACTTGCGGCATTTGTAGCGGGTAGCTGGGCTCTTAAAATGCTTTCTGGCATCACCCGTGTGACCGGAGGATTTGGCCCGCTCCTGGCTGCAATGGCGGCGGTTAGCTCATGGGATAAGATCGGTGAGGCTCAGGATGATGCTAAAAAACAAGGTAAGGATGTTGGAACATACCTTGTTGACAGAATGAAAGAAGAAGACAAAAAGCGCCTGTCATCAGGAGATACGATTACCGATCGCCTGACAAGATGGTGGAAGACCGTCACTGGCGGAGATTCCCAACTTGCTCTTTCACCTCAGCAGCAGGCCGCGCAGGATGCAATTAATAACTCAGGATTCCCCGCATTGCTTGGACTACCGCGAGGGGTTAGAAACAATAACCCCGGCAACCTTAACTATGCCGGTCAGTCTGGAGCTACCAAAGAAGGCGGTGAAAATGGCCGATTTGCGGTATTTGGGAGTATGCGAGAAGGTATTTCTGCACTGCATCGTCAGGTTCAGCTGTATTTCAGCCGCGGCATCAACACTATCGAATCAATCGTCAACAAATACGCACCTTCATCTGACGGTAACAACGTTGCTTCTTACATCCAGCAACTGGTTGGTGCCACAGGTAAAGGTGCAAATGAGACGATATCTGGCGATGACCAGAGCACGATATTTAAGCTGATTCGGGGAATCATCAACCATGAGAATGGTAAAGGTTACGTGACCGACCAGGACATCATGAGTGGTATTCAGGTCGGTTCAACAGCTACCGCCATGCGACAATCTGCAATGCAGCAGCAAAACGGGACAAGCATTCACATCGGTGAGATGAATGTGCAGAGCAGCGCTGGAAACGTTGACGCGCTAGGTCAGGATGTCAAACGCAGCATAAGCCGCAACAGCCTCCTCGTTCCATCTATGTCAGGGCAGGGTGGATAATGAACTTTTCTCTGAACGAAACAACGCTACTGAATGCCGTACAGGGTGGCGGCATTTTTTCTGTCATCAACAGCATTATCAGCCCGAGCTACGGCATCTACTTCAACAACGGCACAGGAAAGGCTGTTAGCCCTTCCTCATTCCTCGGCATTGAATATGGTGCTGATGCATCGGTGGTGTCTGCACCTATCGAGAGTGGTTCTTACAGCTCTTATAACAAGGTGAAGAGACCGCCGGTTATTCGCGTCCTGTTCGTGCTTGAGGGATGGTCTGGATTATCCGGCTCACTGCCAAACCTCACAAATTTCTCACTGACGAGTCGAGCCGATATGCTGGCTTCTCTCGATGCGATGGTGGCTGATGCAGTCACCTATGATATCGAGACGCCTGACACCACGTATGAAAAGTACGACCTGGTGCGCTACAACTACCGAACATCAGATCGCGATGTCACCCTGCTAACGGTGGAGGCTATTTTCCAGTCTGTACTGGAGGAGGCTGAAGTCACTCTGACCAGCACTACGGCGCAGAGCAAGACCACCTCAAATGCTACCAGTCAGGCATCCAGTGCTGTCACTGAGAAGGTGAATTCTTCAACAAGTGAAGCGACTCAGAGCGGAGTTTCGTCAGCGCTTACCGGCCTGAAAAACTCTGTTTCCAGCGCTGCCACGACTGTAGCGAATAAGGTGTCGTCGGTGGCGAGCAATATAACGCAGACAACCACGGCATCAATCAATGGTGCCGCTACGTCAGCAATCAACAAACTCTCATCCACCGTCACCGAACTGGTTAAGGCGATCACCTGATGCAGACGATCACATTGCAGGCCATTAAGGCGCAGGAGATGACGGTAAGGCTGGGTGACCAGACGGTGACTCTGCGCATCTATCAGCGGGCTACTGGTCTGTTTGCAGACATCGGCATAGATGACCTGTGGATTGCGCAGGGCGTTGCTTGCCTGAACGGTAATCGCCTGGTTCGCTATCCATACCTTGGCTTCAGTGGCGAGTTGTTTTTCGCTGATACCAAGGGTAGTGACGACCCTGTTTATGATGGTCTTGGTGATCGCTTCCTTCTTTTCTACGCCACCGCAGATGAAATGAGTGCCGCAGCATGACCTACAAAAAACGCAGCCTTAAATTCGAGTTTAAGCTTAAGTCCGGCTCATTTGATGACAAGGGCAATGACACGCTCACCATTGATAACGTTAAGGCTGAAGTTGAGGTCGGGGCGTATGGAGGATCACCAGGAACGACTCTTGAGGCCAGAATATTCGGGCTAAGCTTAAAACTGATGTCAAAGTTGAGCTACAAAGGCGTTCAGTGGAATGGCGCACAACAGAACATGATGAAGGTGTGGGCGGATGGTAATCCCATATTTTTCGGCTCCATAACAAACTGCTTTGCTGACATGAACCAGATGCCAGACGCGCCGCTTATTGTAAGCGCGTTTGCAACCGGCTTTGACCAGTCAATAACCGCCCCTCCATTCAGCGCAAGAGGTGGCGTTGACGCTGCGGACATCATTACTTCCATAGCTAAAAGCATTGGCTTCACTGTCGTTAATAATGGCGTGTCCTACCCCCTCCTGAACCCTTATTTCGATGGTGATCCCATTGAGCAAATGAATAAGGTCGCAAGGGCTTGCGGTTTCAATATCGACAACAGGATTGGTGTGATTTACATCTGGCCACAGACTGGCGAGGTGGATGACGTCAAACCTTTGGTATCGAAAGAAACGGGGTTGTTTGGCTATCCAGTTTTCAACAATTACGGTGTTTATTTCCAGAGTATATTCAGTAACTTATTTGTTATTGGAAGGCGCATTCAACTCAACACAGAGTTAGAGAACGCCAGTGGAATTTATACGATCACCTCAGCAAAGCATCACCTTTCAACCTGGACTGAGGGGGGGCCATGGTCAACCATTGTCCAGGCCAGCTCTGCTCAGATATCTGCAGTAAGGCAATAAAATGGATAATATTTTTGCAATCAGGCCGCAAGACACCTCAAGTGATGCAGGAGTGCAGGCATTTCTATTCCAGAGAATGCTGATGAGCAATGCGTTCATTACGCTCGCTGTTGTTACTGAGGCGGATGATTCAGGCGAGCAAGTTTCTGTAAAACCGATGGTTGAGGGGTTCACTGGAGCAGGTGAGAGAATACCGAAAACGGAGATTTACGGCGTTCCTGTCTGGCGCTTACAGCGCGGTGCAAGCGCGGTAATCATGCCTCCCGTAGTCGGTGATATCGGGATGATAGCCATCTGCGACCGAGACATCAGCGGCGTTAAGGCGACCAAGGATTCATCATTACCAGGCTCAAGCAGGACTCACAATTACGCAGATGCCTTGTACTTGGGTGGTGTCCTGAATGCCGAGCCAACTCAATATGTGAAATTCCGCGATGATGGCATAGATATCGTGTCTCCTCTGTCCGTGACAATGACCGCCCCGGTGGTTGAGATTAACTCTGATACCTCACTGACGTTTAACTCCGCTAACATCGTAATGAATGGCCCGGTAAGCCAGGGGGCTGGTAGTTATGCAGGTGACTTCGAGTTCCAGGGGAATATCACAGCTTTAGGTGAAGTAACCGGGAAAGGCGTCAAGCTTTCTGATCACATTCACACCGGCGTGCAGACTGGTAGCGGAAACACAGGTAAGCCACAGTAAATTTTGCGCTCAATTGCAACAGAGATGCATTAAACTCCAGAGAAAATCAGGAGGATTTATGAAGAAATTTATCTATCTTACTTTGCTGTTCTCCAGCTTGATCCAAGCTAAGCAACTAGATACCAGCGCCATCATAAATGCATGTAGCGCAGTACCACGGCTTTACTCTGTCGCATCTTTGGCTGCATTTGACAAAGATGACTCTCAGTGGAGAGAAGCAACCTATAAAGTTGCCACAGAAATAATGATTGGCAATAATGAAGCAGACCGCATTATTGATTCTCTTCGTCAAAATAAAGATATCGCCAATTCCTTCATTCAATCAGGAACAGGCCAATCAGATCCAAAGTTTATGGAAAGTTGCATGCTTGAGCCTTCCAAATACATACCAAGTTATCAACGGCTACTCAGGGCCGGAAAATTTAACATTCACTAACCCGCTCCGGCGGGTTTTTTATTGCCCGGAGATCACATGCTCACCAAAAGCCTTCTTCTGAACACGGATTCCTGGGATATCACACTTGACGGTTCCGGCAATCTGGCACAAACGCAGAACCCCTACGCAGTAGCTCAGGATGTGGCTTGCGCCTGCAAAACCTTCCTGGGTGAAGTCTGGTATGACACCACGCTGGGCATCCCATATTACCAGCGCATCCTCGGCCACTGGCCTGGCACTCAGCTAATCAACACCAAGATGCAGTCAGAGGCGTTAAAGCTGGATTACGTCCAGTCTGCCACCTGCACAACCGTCATTGGAAAGCAGGACCGCATTGCATCCGGCGTGATGACAATCACCGACACGAATTACAACCAGAGCACCATTAATTTCTGAGGCCAACATGGCAGATACCGTAATTGTCACAACCTCCGTGCCGGCGGCCACGTTTTCCGATATCGGGCTGTCGGTACCGGATGAGAAAGACATCCTCGATGGGCGACTAAGCGATCTGGATGATGCGTTAGGTGGCGGGATGAGTAAGAGCCTGACCACTCCGCAGGGGCAAATCGCCATGAGCGAGACAGCCATCATTGCGGATAAAAACGATCAACTTCTTTCAATCGTTAACGGCATCAACCCTGATTACTCAACCGGTAGATTTCAGGATGCTATTGGGCGCATCTACTTTATCGACAGGATTGCGGCGCAGGGAACCACAGTCACCGCCACCGCAACAGGTCTGGTAGGCACGGTTATCCCCGCAGGTAGTACTGCTCAGGACGATGCAGGATACATTTACTCTTCACTGGCCGATGCGACGATTCCCGCATCGGGTGCAGTGGATATTGTTTTCCAGAATCAGACAACAGGAGCTATTTCCTGTCCGATTGGCTCATTGAATACGATTTACCGCGCTGTTAACGGCTGGTCTGGCATCACCAACGCTGCGGCTGGTGTGCTGGGCAACGCGGTCGAATCCCGCGCCAATTTTGAGTATCGCCGCAAGCAGTCAGTAGCCCTGAACGCAAAGGGAACGCCTGAATCCATCTATGCGGCAGTACTCGATGTTGACGGTGTGGCAGATGCCTATGTCTGGTCAAACCATACTGGCGCAACGATAAACATCGGCTCCACCAATTATCCGGTACCGGCGCACAGCGTTTATATCGCTGTCTACGGCGGTGAGCCTGCTGATATTGCTCAGGCCATCTACGTGAAGAATCAGGCAGCGTGCGGGATGGTGGGTAACACATCCGCAGTTGTGACCGACACGTCACGCGGCACCAACATCTCACCGCAATACACGATCACCTGGAACACACCGACACAGACGCGCACCTATTTCAAAGTGCAGCTTGAGAACGTATCCACGCTGCCTTCTGACATTATCGCGCAGGCACAGGATGCGATCATCAGCGCGTTTAACGGTAACAGTGACCTGGTATCCAAAGCGCGCATAGCTTCTAAGGTGTTCGCCGGCGGATACTACTCGGTGCTGAATAACATCGACACCGCATCGGTCAATGTTCTCTCGGTAACCGTGAGCATCGACGGCACCAACTACGGAACGTCAGTTGAATACGGCGTTGACCAGATTCCTTCCCTTGATGCTAACGACATAAGCGTGACGCTCGTATGAATAATGTGAGAGACACAATCCTCACGCAATACGCCGCCAGCCCCAACCTACGAAGCCTGATTGAATCATTCAACACCACGATGGATATGACGGAGTTCACCGATGAATTCCTGACCGCCATTTGGGATGTTTCTACGGCTACCGGTTACGGGCTTGATGTGTGGGGGAAGATAGTCGGCGTGTCCAGGCTGCTTAACGTTCCGCAGCAGTCTACTTATTTTGGGTTTGATGAGTCGTACATCAGTGATTCGGATAGCTCACCCAAGCCATTCAACGAAGCGCCATTTTTCGAGAGCGTTCAGCTGACTACTACCGTCAGGCTGGCTGATGACGGATACCGAAAGCTCATCATGGCTAAGGCGATGGCAAACATCACCGACTGCACAATACCCACACTGAACAGCGCGCTAAATTACCTTTTTGGTGGGGAGGGTGATGCGTTCGTGGCAATCACCGGCGTGATGTCAATGAGCTACGTATTCAATTTCAACCTGAGTGATGTTGAGTGGGCAATATTGCTGAACTCAACCGCCATTGCAAAGCCTGCAGGCGTGAGCGTCAACATCATGTCACTCGACTTCGATAACACATTTGGCTTCGCAGAGGCCGGGCTACAGCCATTCGATAGCGGCACCTTCTTCCCTGATTCAGGAATTCAAAATGCAAACCAGCTCACAGCCTAAACTTTTACCGATTCCATTTGCCAATGGCGGATCTAAACAGGACATTCCTAACGATTCACAGATTGGCGTTATTGCTGGGCGCGCATCTTATACCGATGGCTTCCCCCCACTGACCAGAACGCCACTGGCAGCCGGTGGCGTGCCACCATTCGGCACTGACTTTAACGGCGTGTTAAACGACATCACTGCAGCTGTTAGATGGGCTCAGGCTGGCGCGGGTTATCCCTTTAACGCCACATTTAATACGGCGATCACCGGCTTCCCCAAGGGAGCGAAAATTCCCAACTCCACCTTTGATGGTTTCTGGCTTAACACAACTGATGGTAACGCCGTTAACCCGGAAAACACTACCTCTGCTCTTACTGGCTGGGTGCCAACTGGTTTCTATGGTGTGGCAGCATTAACCGGGCTGGCTGGCTCCAGCGTTACTCTTACGACACTGCAGGCTGGGCGCGATCGCATCACACTTGCCGGCACACTTACCGCCAATATCAACCTTGTAGTACCTGCATGGATTAAGCGCTGGGAGATCGTGAACAACTGTACCGGTGCATTCAGCGTTACAGTCAAGACGCCAGGAGGAACAGGGGTTTCGGTTGCTTCTGGTTCAAACATGACAGTGTTTGGGGATGGAACAAATATTGTCAGCAGTTATGCTTCTGGCGTGCTGATTGGCCCTCCTCAGGTTTTCACGTCGAGTGGCACATATACACCTACTGCGGGTACGAAGAAAATAATCGTAGAGGTTTTAGGGGCAGGCGGAGGTGGAGGAGGAGCCAGGGCAGTCTCTTCCGGCAATGCATCCACGGCAGGTGGAGGTGGTGGTGGAGGGTATGCTAAATCACTGATTACATCTGTTCCTAGTTCAGCAGTAGTAACTGTTGGGGTAGGCGGTGCAGCTGGTACTTGGCAGTCCGGAGGAACCGCAACGACCGGATCTGCTGGAGGTAACTCATCTTTCGGATCTCTTTTATCAGCTACTGGCGGTGGGGGTGGCGGAAGCAGTTTGACTGGGCAATATACAACACCTATCCATATTACTGGTGGACTTCCCGGTGCGGGATCGAATGGGAACATCCTCAACTCTTTAGGTGGGGGAGGTTTGCCAGGATTCATTTTTACAGCGTCAAATGCGACTGGCGGCGGGGGCGGCAGCTCGGTTTACTCTGGCGGATATAATAATGAGAATAGAGAGACTGGCATTGCCGGTATTCTTGGTTCGGGTGGGACAGGGTGCAGTGTGGTCAACAACTCATCTGCTCAAGCAGTAGGCGGGAAAGGCGGTAATGGGATTGTTATTGTATGGGAGTATGCATAATGGGTTCATACGCTTTAATTCTTGATGGCAAAGTATCAAATACAATACTTTGGGATGGGCCGGATATTGCTCCGATGGCGTTTGATGATGGTGTGGTTTACATTGAAATACCCGATGATGCTGGTAATCATCCATCAATAGGCTGGCTCTATGATGGATCGATATTTACAGCGCCACCTATGACGGATGAGCAAATAGCGGCGCAGAATCAACAAAAAACTGCAAACAATGTGGCGACCAAAACCAGCCTTATCGCTCAGGCCACAATTTCGATAGCTCCATTGCAAGATGCAATTGATTTGGGAGAAGCAACTGATGATGAAACTGCATTCTTAAAGGCGTGGAAGCAGTATCGTGTGGCAGTCAATAGGATTGATGCAAATACGTCAGATGATATAACTTGGCCTGCATTACCTGACTAAAGCGATATTAGGCACTCATTTGAACAGAGTGGGTGCTCGTATCTCTGCAGAAATGTTTAGTTTTAGTGATGTATTGTGTATCCTGATCCAAATCACTTTGGATAGGTTAATTATGATGTTTTCAGGAAATTCTAACTGCCTCTACACTGGGGTATTCGGTGGGTATGAAAAACTTAATGAACTTGTAGGAGCCGCAAAGGATTCAAAAATCAAAAAAATATGCTTTACTGATGACGAAAATCTTACAAGTGAAACATGGGAAATTAGAATAGTAAAGCCTGAATTTCCATTAGATTCTGTAAGAAGTCAGCGAATGATTAAAATAAATCCTCATAAATTCCTTCCAAAATTCAAAAGCTCTGTTTATATAGACAATACGGTTCAACTAACAGTAGACCCTCTTCAATTGATTGAGTTGAATTGCAAATCCAGCAACGTGTCTTTCCCCATGCATTCTTTTAGAAATAGTGTATATGAGGAGTTCTTTGCTGTGATTGACTCTGGTTTAGATGATTCGGCAAGAATTTATGAGCAACTAAACCATTATCAAATTATATGCCCAGTTGCTCTACATAGGAAACCTTACTGGGCGGGGATTATAATTAGAAATCACTTAGAAAGGTCAGTAATCCATTTGATGGAGACATGGTATAACCAAATCCTAAGATATAGCAGGAGAGATCAGCTATCTTTGGTGTACTCGGAGTTAATGACAGGTACAAAAATAAACAAGCTTACCTTCGATAATATGCAATCAGAATACCACATCTGGCCAATTGAAAGCAGTAGACATGCTAGTAAGCGCTCTTGGTCTCCATCTCTCTCGGGTGGCATGCCAATATTTGAAAAAATAAAGAAAATAAAATCACTTGAAAGTGATTTAGATAATAAAATTAATAATCTATTGATGATGAACGATGATGTTATTAAAAATTATAAACCTCAAAAATTACCAGATGGGTTTGACCCTCAACTTTATCTGTCCTTGCATAAAGATGTGGCAGAATCTGGCGTAGACCCAGAGAAGCACTATCTTGAACATGGATGGAAGGAGGGGCGGAGATGGAGATGATCTTTATATAATGTTAAATGCTGATTTTATTTAAATTAGACCTTGAAGTGTTTAAGTTGAAATATCACATAAGCAGCCCCTTTGATGGGGCTTGCAATGTTAATCTATAATTAAAAAATAATATACGCTTAACTTAACGCGATTACCAGGCTGAGAATGCCTCCACCTTACCACTTTTTGCATTTATTATGTGGAGGTAAAAGACATCCACGGCCTGCTCCGCGGACATTTTTCGCGGTATCTTCAAGCTAGCTGATAAAGCTTCCAGAACGAGCCTTTTTATATCCCATAATTCAGCAGAATTCATTGCAGTTGAAGATAAAATAGCTTGCACCCCCCAAAGAAATAATTCTTGTTTTTTCATTTTATTTCCTAATTAAAATATTGAATTTGGTAACAGTGATATTGGGTCTTTTAGATAAACCGCACAATCTAAAAAGTCTATTATTACGATATGTATTTTTTATTGATGTTGGTAACTATATGGCATGGATGAATTATAAAACTAACACCAAAAAGCCCCGGCGACGGGGCAGACATGTACCGCGACTATCTTTTTGCAGACTACGGGGTGGGAACCTTAACCGTAGAACGGTCCATGGGACAGTGCAAAACTACAGGCACAAAAAACCCGGCTCGGTGGCCGGGAGGGGGAATCAGTACTGGTACACCATTTGGTAGGCAGCATAAGCGTCCTTATGGCGCACGTTGCCTGCTTGGCTTTCTGGCAGCTCAGCTAGGATTGAATCATCCCGTGAGGCTGGAATACCTTTAGCCTTGTTGAGCATGGCAAGTTCAACCGCGCAACCTGCACATTTGTGGCGTCCGGTTTTACCTTGGTTCTCTGGCAGTACGGAGAACATAGGGTTGTAGCGATGATTCTTGCTGCAAATAGCCTTCATAACGCACCTTTAAAAATAAGATGCTGAACGCTTTACACGGGATCTCGCTTGAGATAGTCTCTTTGGCGAGATCTCAAGAAAACATTCAAGCACTGACTGTTTTTATCGGCCCCGTGTTGTTGACGCAACTTGGGGCCTTCCCTTATGTGGCGTTCACTAACTGACCACACAATTCCGGATAATATCCAGGCAGCACAAAAACCTCAATAAAAAGATCATCTTACATCTGTATTTTTTTACACCTGTTAATCCAGCCAGTCACTCTCCCAGCAATAACAAAATTCCCATGCCTGCCAACGACTTTACAAAAACCCCATCCACAGCATCTTGATCAGCGCCTCCTCACAAATAATACTGTATGCTTATACAGTTTAAGTGAGAGGGCGCAACCATGGGATTTCCATCTCCAGCACAAGACTATGTCGAGATGAGACTCGACCTGAACGAGATATTCATGCCTAACCGTAACAGCACTTTCCGGATTGAAACTGCTACCGGCTTCATGCTGGTTGACGGCGTGACCAGAATTAAACCAGGTGATTTGGTCGCGTTCCAGATGGAAGGCAATCCCATGCTTGGAAAGTGGTACCCGAAGCACCTGATGACGGAAGACGGATTGATAGAGGGTGAGCAACTGGAGGATGTGATCGTGTTAGGTGCAGTGACGGTGGAAGTGCTGACGCTGGATGAGAAGTGGCGGCCAACGATTTGAATGGGGCATGTATGGGACAAAAAATTGCCGCAATCTTTACCATCTCTGTGCTACCAGTGAGGTAAGGGATTGCGGCAATGCTCTGTTGGTGCGGGATCCTTGCTAACCCTTTGTATGCTCTATTTTTCCTACCATTGCATCATGAATATGCAGGTGTAGTGGCTGCAAAGATTGTTGCGGTGTCAGGCGGGAAAGCATTTATCTTTTTCAGTAACAGCGGCATGATGCTGGCCTGACACACAGCGTATATCGAGAAGAGGATTCTCACGTGAAGCCCACCCTGCTGCTGTTGATGGCAACGATCATGCTATCCGGCTGTGATAATAAAAATGCGGACTTTGCACCGCAGATGAAAAATTACGCTTACCTCTATCAGTTCGAAGCTATTCCCGGCAAAGTCAAAAGCACGCATCAGCGCCTGTTTAGCGCCGACGACACGCCAATCTTTGATGTCGATATCGCCTTCGATGGGCAAGGCTGCATTGCCCATGTGAAATCCATTGATAAAGCCGGAGAGATCACCGAAGTGACGCGGGAAGGCGATAAACTGACTGGCACAGAGAACGGTCAGGATGTGGTCGTCACGCTGAATAAGCAGTGCGCGGTAATAAAAAAAGTCACTCCCAGCATGACGGTGGATATTGGCTATAACGATCAGGGTTGGGTTGATCAAATCTCCTCTCCCGCCTCCGATGTTAAATTCCATCTGACCTACAATAACGTCGGTGATATGACGCTGTTGAGTATTAAGAAGGGCGATGAGGAAGTGTCACGCGCCACTGCCAAACATGATACGGACGCAAAAAAGATATCCGATGTGGTGACGACGGTGCAAAGAAACGAGCAAAGCAAGACGGTTACCACGCAATGCCAGTATAAGAATGATGTTCCTTTTCGCTGCGATACCGTGACCACTGATGCCGAAGGGCAAGTCACGGACAGGCAGTACGGCACCATTGATGTCACCTATTATTGATGCCTGAGTAAGCCGCGAATGCGGCTTTTTTTATGCCGTTAATATCGGCGTCGATAAGCGAAGCGCTAAATAAAACAATCACTTACTGATCAATTGCGCGCTCGATATGTTAAAGTGTGGGCCTTAGATAAGCATTCGTCAGAGCAGGGAACTCGGTGTGCAACATGCGCATCACGCGAGGCGTTGAGGAGTGTTGAGTAAGTGCTGCAGCGACAAGAAGCTTGTAAGAATGAAAGAAGGTTATTACTGGGTTAGAGATAAAGATAACCCACCAGAAGTCTGGCGATATATAAAGCAATTTGGCTGGTACCGTCCCTGCGTTGCCGTGCCCATCACCTTAAGTTCTTTTAAGTTGATGAACTACCAGGTCATCAGCGATCGATTATTACCACCGGGTTACTTCCCGCTTTAAATGCAAAAACCGCCGGTTAAAGGCGGTTTTTTTATTCTCTCTAACCGTTCGCTATTTGATTTCCGGCCAGGCGATAGCCGGGAAACCATTTAACTGCGGACGCGCGAACAGATACCCCTGGAACTGGCTAATGCCTGCCGCTTCCAGCCACATCCACTCCTCGGCTTTCTCCACGCCCTCTGCAATCACCGCAATCTCCAGCGAGTTACAGCACTTAATGATGGCATGCAAAATGGCCTGTTTAGGACCGCTTTTATGCACATCGCTAATCAGTTCACGATCAATCTTAATCTTGTCCGGCTGGAATCTTGATAACAGTGACAGGCCAGCAAAGCCCGCACCAAAATCATCCAGGGCCAGACTGATACCCGCCGATTTTAGTTTGCGCACCTGTGCCGCAAACTCATCGGTGCGCGAGATGATCTCATTTTCTGTGACTTCAACAATCACCTGCTCGGGGACCAAACCATTGGCTTCAATCTGCGTCAGCAGAAAATCCACCGCATCAGGAACCGTGACCAGGGACATTGGCAGCAAGTTGATGGAGATACTGTGTTCGCCAATACCTAACTTTTTCGCCAGTTCGAACGCCAGTTTTTTAGACTGAATATCCGCATGATAAACAGCCTCGCCACCGAAGGCAGAAAAGTATTCGCCTGGCGAACCGCCATTCGGGGTACGGATTAACGCCTCATACGATGCCACGCGGCGTGCGAACGGATCGATAATCGGCTGAAAGGCGAAGTGGCACTCTTTCAGTGAGTCAATGACTTCATCCTGAAGGGTACGAGATGGCTCATCCGCAATAAATTCCCAGGTGCTGGCTGCGGGGATTTCAAAATAGTTCTCTTTATCACGGGCGATAACAAAGGTGCGCAGGAACTGCAACGCGCGATCATCGTAGGTCAGTTGATAGCGAGAGGTGCCTTTGTCTAACACGGCTTGCAGCACCATGGATTTATCATGCTCGCGTAAATCAAACAGCTCCATACCCACTTTGCCAAAGCGGCGAGCGGGAGCAAAGTCATGCATCAACTCCACCAGATTGTGGTGGCGGGCGTCCAGGCAAATGCGATCATAAATACCCTGCACAGCGTCACGGGGCCCTTCAAGTAACTGGAAGAAGTGCAGTCCATCAAATAGCAGAATGCCTGTGACATCGTGCGAGCTGTTTTTGTTATTCGCTTTCGCCACCATGTCTTCAAGGGTTTTGATAGGAACATGATCATGGAGGTGACTGCGATAAATGATGGTGGTGAGCATAGCGATTGTCCGAACAACTTTTTTATTGTGGCGTCTACATTAGCAGGCCTGGGGCGGGGGCTGTCCACCAATACAGACTCGAATCGTAAAGTATTTTCCAATTAATGAGTTAACCGAAACGGCTAGCGAAACGGCGTCAAATCGAATTGTTAATTAATTGCTCCGGGGGTGTATTTACGATAAATAATTTCGATTGAATGGATAAATAAAAAGCGTATCTTGACCCTCGTTAACCAGAGGTGAGCATAATGTTACGCGACTATTTAAAGATTGATGATAGCGACCGTTTAGTTGAACAGAGCGTATTAAGACTCAACAACCGCGGTCAGGAAGATGTCACTGAATGGCATATTGTAAGCGTAGACGGCAAGCAAAAAGGCAGCGTGACGCTGTTCGATAAGCTCTGCAACCGCCGCTCATATTGTGTTAACTATCGCATTACGCAGAAGGATGTGCACGGGAGGGTTGTCGTCGATCATTTGACCGACGTTTTGTAATAATTGCCGTAGTTTTGCTGGTTTTGACCCGCTCATAGGCGGGTTTTTTGCATTCTCTTATCTGGCGCGATAGCGGCGCATTTCCATCATAGTTCCAATTAATTCAATCCTTTTCTCCGACGATGCATGCACAGGAAAATCGTCATTCAACGGCCGCAACGAGAAAATTTGCTCGTCATGCTGTTCGGCCATCAGGCGATAAATACGTATCAGAACCTCGCCATTGATGTGTGCCAGCACCACATCACCCGGTTGTGGATTAACGGCAGGATCGAATATCAGTGTGTCGCCGGGTCGGTAGTCAGGTTGCATGGCGGTATCCTCCAGGGTGATCGCCAACGCCGATTCACTCAGTCTGCTATCGCTGTAGAGAAAGCGGGTCGCCTGCTGCTGAATCAATAAGCGTTGCTCCTGCATCCACGCAGCCGCTTGCGCCAGAGTGATCAACGGCAGAGCACTGACACCACTGACGTTAAGCGGGGCGGCAAACACCTCGCCCTCGCCATCAATTATCCATGCTGCCGTACATTGCAGCAGTTCTGCCAGCCGCAACAGGTTCTCGCCGCGCGGAACGGTCTCATCTTTTTCCCATTGTGAAACAGCGACATGTGACACGCCAATGCCACTTGCCACCACTAACTGCGTGAGCTTCAGCGCTTTACGACGGCTGCGAATGCGTTCACCTGCAGATTCTTTTTTCATCATCTTGACAACTCTGTTGGGTTTTACTTAAGTATACTTAAATTCATTAATTAAAGTAAACTTAAATTCTGGTGTTGGCCGCGCAACTGGCAAGGGCGGACAACATGTTCTTCAGGCGGCTCCCTTGCCAGTGAAGAGAGGTGAGGCATGGAAAGTAGTTTGGTGACCAGCGTCAGTGCGCTGCTTCTCGGTGGCGGTGCGGCAGCTGTGTTCTGGAAACCCTTAATGGCCGGCATCGCGGCCATCGTCACCAGCAATCGCGCCGGCGGCGAGATCATCACCAGCTACAAAGAGCAGGTGATGCTTCTCAAAGAGAGCCACGCGCTGATGCGCCAGGAGAACGATGACCTGCGTATTCGCCACGACAAGAATCTGCGGCGCATCTCTTCGCTGGAGACCGATCTACGGCTGATTAAGAACGCGCTGGGCATTCTGTTAGCCACCACGGAATCTGATCACAGCGATAAATTCCGCAGTCAGATCAATCAACTGATCACCACCTTAGAGGAGAGTCGCGATGGTGCAGATAAACAGTGAATTTTCAGTACGCGGCCATCGGCGTCAGCTGCTGCTTGGCGGTCTGCTGCTGATGCTGTCGCTACTGTGTGCGGCAATGACCATTATGTTCGTTTTCGTGAATAACAGCGCCAACCGGCGGGTGGAGGATATCCGACAGCAGTATCGTGCGATCTCTGATCGCCGGGAAGCGCGGGTGGCGGAATTGACCAGCCAACTGGTGACATTGCAGAAAAAACTCGATGGCTTGCCGGACCGCACCGCTAACAAGACAGCGGACAAAGTGAAGCAGGTTGTGGGGGAAGACGCGCCACCCGAATCGACGCATTAAGGAGGCCAGGATGAGTATTACCGAGCGGATTGCAGCCAGCTTCGGCCGACTGTGGTCTTTATTAAGCAAGAAGGAGAAAATTATGAGCGACCAAACTGTAATCGAAAATAGTGCAGCAACGGCAACACCGGATGCCAGCACGCTGTCACCGTTAGAGAGTTTTGCGAATGAGGTGGCGGTGCCGGTGGCAAGCAGTGCGCCCGCTGCGGATGCCTCAACGGCAGCCTTTAGCAGCGCGGCAGGGCAGGAAGCCACAACGCCAGCGATAAGCAGTGCGCCAGCACCTGACGTCTCAGTGCCCGCCGAGAGCAATGCGCCAGCTCCGGACGTTTCATTGTCTACAGCAAGCAGCGTGCCCGCGCCGGACACCTCAACGCCAGCCGCGAACGCTGGCAGCGAGGCTCAAGCTGCGGCGGCTACGGATGCGACGGATCTTACCCAGCAGTTGGCCACGCCTGATCCCCTGGCAAACGGTTCTGCCAGCGCCGGGCCGTCATCGGCTTCTACCCTCGGGGATCTCGCTGGGCAGCCTGTCGTGGGAGTGAGTACGGATGCTGTCAGTCAGCACATCAACGCCAGCGTGAAGGACTTCACTCAGGCATTTAACTTTGTCGAAAGTGGGGTTGAGAAGTTAGGTGTGGCGGCAAAGGATGAGCTGATCGCCCTGGCGCGCAAGTATCTGTAGTCCTCAGGCGGCCTTCGGGTCGCCTTTTCATCTTCCGATTATTCTTAATGCGGTCTCGCTATTTTCTACTAACTTTAATCATTCAAACGTTATTTAAACGGGTTTAATTAGCGAAAAGGAAGATAGCATGAGTGATACAGAGGCAATCAAAACCAAAACTGACTACCTGCGTGATGTCACCTCCCAGTTAAAAGAGATGCGTCACTATGCGCAGACCAATACTGAGACGCTATCCAGCCACTGGTTGGCATTTGATGCAGGCGAGTACAAAGACAAAGAGTATGCGGGACGTTTTGACACGCTGCTCAACAAGCAGGGACAGCTGTTAGATGATATTGAGTTGGCGATTCAGGATTTAGAGATCGCCATCAATCACAGCGAGCAAGAAAGCTAAGTTCCCCCGCGCTGGTGGCTTAATCGGCCACCAGCCACATGTCTGCTTCATCGAACATCTCTTCGACAATACGTGCCACCGTCGCTTTATCATTCTTACTCAGATCGGTATCAATGGCGTTTCGCTCCATTGGCTTGACGCGTACCTCGATCTCAGGAAATACGCGTTGCACGCGCTTCTCAAGCTCCTGCAATATCATCTCACGTGCGCCTGGTAAACCGGCAACGTTGCGTTTATCGTAAATCAACTCCACAAACATCAGGGCAGTCCATTCTTTAAAGAGGGTGCGTCATATTACTGTAAATAAAAACAGTGGCAAGGCTCGAAGCCCTATAGGTAAGAATATTTTTCTATCTGAGATACAGTTAGCGGGATTTGCACTGATACTCAACAGCGTTACAAAGCGAATTGGCTTTTTTAGGGGGTAAACATGCGTCAACTGGTGATCGATATTTTGTTGAAAATGGCAAAAATGGATACGGAAGCAAAAGAGTTGGTGGCGCAGGTTGAGGCACAGTCATTACTGATTGCGGCCTTATTGATTCAGGCGAAGCAGGATAATAACTTAACGATCAGCGACACCGTTCAGGATGCCATTTTGACCGCATCGCGTGCCGGGCAGCAATTTTTACAGTCAGATGTGGATCTACTGCTGACGCACATCAATCGTCTATTGGCGGTGGCAAGTTATGTGGAAGTGAAAGGGATTGAGCGCGAGGGGTAAGCAAGAAAATACTACCTCTGGAGGGGAAATCCAGCAACTCCTCCAGAGGCGGCGCAATAGCACCTTCGTTCAAGGACAATCTACGACCGAAGCCGTCAGATACAAGTTATACAACTCCGGCTGACTTGTACAACTTTTTCCTTGCCGATTTGTGTGGTTGGAGGTGTGTTTGAGATATATTTTTAGGGCCGCTGCGCTTAAAGTTCGTTCTTGATGCAAAACTCTTCCCACGTCATGCCGAGCGCTTCCGCATGAGATTTCAGGTAAGTTTCAATCGCTTCAGCAGCAACCGCTTTATCAGGCTCTGCCAGTTGGATGGAAAACAGCATGCCATCCAGCTTTTTCTGGCGTAAGAATGCGGCATAAATGCGCTCAGCGTGCCACTCGCGCAGTTGGCGCAGTGACAAGTTGGCCGCGCGCGCGTCGCTCTCGGTTAGTTCATCCAGCGCGGCTTGAAAATCGGCGTGCGCGGCAAAAAACATCGTGCGTGCCTGGGCGTAATACTCTTCTGGGGTTTTCATGCGAATTTCCTGCTTATCGACTTGCGCGCTAGTGTAACGTGCGCGAAGTGTCTTGTCAGGCTCAGCCGGGTTTTCGCCGAGATTCCTTGCGTAACTTACGCGAAAAATTGTAACGTAGCCGCCATTGAGGCGAGTGTAGGGACCAGGAATGAAAAAGTGGATGGTATTGGCCGCGCTGGGCTTGAGCGGATGTGCGCAAATCAGCAATTACGATGAAGCGGTAAAAACCCCGGCACCAGTGGAATTGCAAGGTAACTGGCAGACTGTCGGACCGCAGAGCAAGTTGATCAGTGGCCAGGCGATGGGCAGCCTGATCATCGGTGCAGAAGGCGACACGCTGGACTGCCGCCAGTGGCAGCGCGTAATTGCCAAGCCAGGCAAGTTAACCCGCCTGAGCGATGAGTGGGTCAACGTGACGCGTCAGGTGCGCGTGATGCCGCTGACGCTGGAGAACGGTGAACTGCGTTATGACGGCTTGCGCATGCGTAAGGTCGACCAACCCACTGTTGAGTGCCAGCAGGCGCTGAAAGAAGTGGCGAAGCGTCCGAAGGATGCGGTGATTCAGGATATTCAGCCGCAGATTATGGAGCCGGTGTCGGTCCCTGCGCAGAAGTGATTTTGTGAGCACAGTTCCAAATAAAAACGGGTGAGCATCAGCTCACCCGTTTCTTATTTAGCCCGCCGTAAATTAATTCTGTGGCAGATAGACATTGCCTTGCTTGCCGTACGCGCTCATCACCGATTTCTGCTTCGATGACTGGCCCACCAGTTGCTTCAGCTCGTCCATACGCAATTTCAACAGACGTTTGACTTCACTCTCATTGTCGAGGATATGGCGCAGTACCGGACGCAGCTGATCCTGCAACTGGCTGGAGGGCGGCGCCGCTTCGGTCGAGCGGGCCAAGGTTTGCACCGCACTGACGTAATCCACTTCCTTTGTAATCAGGTCATCCCATTCGCCGTCTGCGGCCAGGCGCAGCATTCCATGGCTGAGATCGAGTAACTGTTGGTAAACGGTAATCAGATGCGGTGCATTGTTCATTAAACGGCGTCCTGAAGGTGTTGAGGTTGTGCGACTTCTTTCCAGGCGTCAGCGATATTACGCAGGAGACCTTCGACTTCTTCGATGGCTTCTACGTCATTACGCAGGTTGGCCTGCAGCAGACGGCGGACCATATAGGCGTAAAGTCCCACCAGATTATCGGTGAGCTCATCGCCGCTACCTTCCACCAGACCCTGCTTAAGTCCGTTTTCGATGATGTTGATCGCTTTAGACAGCGATGAACCTTTGCCTTCAATATTGCCATCCTGCAAAAACAGGCGGGCACGAACCAGCGCGCTGAGCGCGCCGTCAAACAGCATGGAGACCAGCTGCTGCTGGTTGGCGCTCATGACTGCGCTCTCCACACCAATTTTTGCATAGGCTTTAGTGCCATTTGCGCTGTACATGATCACTCCTTATTACGATGAGCTGCTGGAGCTAGAGCTGCTTGATGACTCGAACTGCTGCGTCAGATAGCTACTGGTTTGGTTCAGCGAACTCATCAGAACATCAAGCTGAGTAAATTGCGTTTTGTAGCGCGCCACCATGTTGTCGATGCGGGTGCTCATGGTGTTGTACTGATCGGTCAATTGATTCAGCGTTTTACTTACGCCGTCGGTGGCAGCCTGCACAATACCGGTGCTTGACAGCCAGCCGGTCAGATTCGTCGCAATGGTTGTGGTGATACCGGTGGTTTTACCGTCACCGACGATCATCTCTTTCACGCCATCTGCATCGCTGCTTAGGGCAGTTTCTAACTTGTCAGAATCCAGCTCTAGTGAACCAGTAGTCGGGTCGGTAGTGATACCGATCTGCGCCAGGGTCTTATAGGTTGAAGAACTTTGCGCATTAGTCAGCATGCTTTTCAACTGGGTCTGGATCGTGCGCAGCGTGCTATCGCCGACTAATGCACCGTTGCTGGAATCCTGAGAGTCAGCTCCGACATCCACCGCAGTGTATTTGGTCAGGGTGTTGAACTGATCCAGCAGGGTGTTGTAGGCATCGGTCCAGGTCTTGATAGCACTTTCAGCTTTCGACGTGTCTTTGGTGATGGTCAGCGTCTGGTTTCCGCTGGTAGTGTCATTGAGATTGAGAGTGATGCCTTCCAGTGCATCGCTGATGGTGTTGCTGCTGTTCTCAATTTCAACGTTGTTCACAGTCAGTTTGGCATTTTGCGCGGTGACGCTTTCGGTCATCGCATTGCTGCTGGCAGTTGAGTCGTAACCGACGATACCCTGCAGGGTGTCATCACCCGTGACTTTGATTGAACTTACCGCGTTATCACTGCCCGTTTCGCTTGAGGTCAGTGACAGACGGTAGCTCCCATCGCCCACCTTGATAATAGTGGCAGAGACGCCTGCATCAGCGCTGTTGATTGCATCACGCATACCGGTCAGCGAAGTCTGATCGCTGGTTAAGGTGATGTCTTTGCTGGTGCCATCCTTCAGCGCGATGCTTAAGGTGCGGCTGCTGGCAGAACTGTCACCCAGAGCGGTGGTGTTGCTGGTCTGCACCGCTGAAGTCAGCGTTTGCGCCTGGGCCAGCTGGGTCACGCTAATGGTGTATTTACCGGCGACAACCGTACCGGATGTGGTGGCACTGAAAGCGCTGGAACTGCTGGTCGCGGATGTCGCAGTAAACAAGTCAGCACTGTTAAGCGCGGTGTTCGCAGTCTGGAAGGTTGAAAGTGAGCTTTTCAGCGTCGCGTATGCACTCAGCTTAGCGGTGTACGCCGTTTGCTGAGTAGAGATAGGGGTTAAAGACGCTTTCTCGGCGGTGGTCAGGCTATCCAGAATAGTACTTAAGTCGAGTCCTGAACCGATACCGAGGGTAGAGATACTAGCCATGTTGTTTCCTTTTATACCGACACGGAGAGTGAATACCGGGGTTATCGGCTCTTAATAGGCAAAGTTTAAAATTATTTACCTGCGAGTGATAAAGCGAATAAGGCATATAGAGAAGGGTATTTCCGGCGCTAGAAAAGTATTGGGTTTGCACTAAAGAAGTGCGAGGTGAGGGCGATAAAGATAAGCGTGACAGGTTGAAGAGAAAAAATTTCGCCTGGTACTAAAAAATCTCTAAAGGTTGTTTAAGCACAGACGATAACAACTTTGACGGCGCTGAAGCCGGCGGGTTGAAGCCCAAACCATAACCAAAGACTTGATTAATAGGAACTTAAACCATGGCTCAAGTAATTAACACCAACAGCCTCTCGCTGATCACCCAGAACAACATCAACAAGAACCAGTCTGCTCTGTCTACTTCTATTGAGCGTCTGTCTTCTGGTCTTCGTATCAACAGCGCTAAAGATGACGCTGCTGGTCAGGCAATTGCCAACCGCTTCACCTCTAACATCAACGGCCTGACTCAGGCTGCGCGTAACGCCAACGACGGTATCTCTGCTGCTCAGACTACTGAAGGCGCACTGTCAGAAATCAACAACAACTTGCAGCGTGTTCGTGAACTGACCGTACAGGCTCAGAACGGCACCAACTCTGATTCTGACCTGTCTTCAATCCAGGACGAAATCAAATCCCGTCTGGACGAAATTGACCGTGTATCTGGTCAGACTCAGTTCAACGGCGTGAACGTGTTGGCTAAAGACGGCACCATGAAAATTCAGGTTGGCTCTAACGATGGCGAAACCATCTCTATCGACCTGCAGAAAATTGACTCGACTACTCTGGGTCTGAAAGGTTTCTCTGTAGATGGCAACGCTCTGAAACTGAGTGACACCATCACTAAAGTGGGTGATGCTTCAACTGGCTCAATGGCTAACGTTGACCTGTCTTCTGTAGCAACAGACTTGGGTGTGGATGCAAGCGGTCTGTCACTGCACTCAGTACTGGATGCGAGCGGCGCAGCAACCTCTACTTACGTTGTTTCTTCTGGCGATGACAACTACGCAGTATCTGTAGGTTCAGGCGGCGCAGTTACCCTGAACAAAACTGAAGTTGATTATACTGACAGCGAAAATGGTGTTACCAGTGGTGTGATGACCGGTATTGCCATCAAAGTTGGCGCTGATGCCAGCGGCAACGCAGTCGGCTTCGTGACTGTACAGGGTAAAAACTACAACGCGGATACCGGTGCGCTTGCTAACGGCGGTGACACAGCTAACGACACCACCAGCAGTGACGTGGGCGATATCTCTTCTACTGGAAACGCAAAACTTTACAGCGGTGCTTCAACTAATGACCCATTAGCGCTGTTGGATAAAGCTATCGCGTCTGTTGACAAATTCCGTTCAAGCCTGGGTGCGGTACAGAACCGTCTGGATTCTGCTATCACCAACCTGAACAACACCACGACTAACCTGTCTGAAGCACAGTCTCGTATTCAGGATGCTGACTACGCAACTGAAGTTTCAAACATGTCTAAAGCGCAGATCATCCAGCAGGCGGGTAACTCAGTGTTGGCTAAAGCTAACCAGGTTCCACAGCAGGTTCTGTCTCTGCTGCAGGGCTAATAAGCCTTACAAATCAGTTAAAGTTTCAATTTTACGCAACCCTTCTGGCCTTTGGTCAGAAGGGTTTTTTTATGGGAATGAATACCCCAAATTTGCTTGCTTGATTGGCCGATTGATTCCACGACAGCTTTATATTATAGGCAAAACTGTATTGACCTGTCGCCATGAGCCGCGCACAGGTTCCCTGGGAGACAGATCGGTTATGACGCAAAATGCATTAGTCACCATTATTATTAATGCCCAAATACCTACGTGGTTTGCCGAGGCGTTAGACAGTGCTCTGGCACAGGATTATCCATCCTGCGAGATCATCATTGCAGACTGTAGCGGTGATAAATATATCACTGAGTTGTTACAGCCCTACCAGGCCAAGCCTGGATTTACCCTGCGCCATATAACCTATGACGTTGATTACCCTAAGTTACATGAAGAAGTGATCGCTGCGGCTGAGGGCACCTATATTAAGTTCATGACCGATGCTGAGCGTCTGGCGCCGAACTGCGTTAGCCAATTAGTTGCCACCATGGAGGCGCATTTTGATTGCGTGGTGGCCGCCTCTAAACGTGAACGTATTAATGCTCTGGGCGTCCCGCTGCCTGATCTGATCGCCACAGCTGCGTTTACCCGCGAGCCGTCGATGATTCATGGACTAGACTTTTTGCGCTATCAAACCACTCTGCACTTTAACCTGATTGGTGAGTTGACGGCGGCACTGTTCCGGCGTGAAGACCTGATGGCTCTCCACAGTGAAGAACAGCCGTTAACCCATCTGGATGGTGAAGAGATGCCAGGGATGCAGTCACTGGTGATATACAGCAAATTACTGGCCAAAGGTCACTTGGCTTATCACCCGCTGGCATTATGCTCAATCCGCGTTTCCGATGTTTATACTCAACCTCAGCAACATGAGGGACGTGAACACATTATTGTCAAACGTGAAGCCGTATTTGACTCCGTACGCTGCAAAGAGTGGTATTCGCAGCATCAAGGGGCGTTAAATATGGTCAATATTGCCCCGCTAGAAGAACCGAATAATTTAACCCGGCAAAATTTGAGTGCCATTCAGCACAGCAACCTCAATCTGAACGCATTACAACACTGGCAGGGTGCACGTAAATTATTACCCTTCCAGCAGGATTATCTACAAAGTCAGCAACAAGAAAATGGCGAGTTTACCAGCCTGGCGATAGTGATCACCGCCTGGGCGGGGCAAGAAGATAAACTGGCCAAAACCCTTGCCTCCTTGCCTGAGCGTCAGGGGCCATTGCAAATTCACCCTTTGGTGATTGGCAATGCAGAGGGAGCGCATTACCAGGCAAACACGCCCGTTGAACGTATTGCCGTCATTAATCATCTGACTCAAGAGCATCACCATAATTGGTTCATGTATGTAGAAGCCGGCACTGAATTTCAGTCATCTGGCGTCATCGCATTAGCCGCCAGTTTGTTTAATGCCGGTGAAGTACTGGCAGTGTATGCCGATGAGTTTTTCTACATTGATGGCCAACCTAACGGCACTGCATTCCGCCCAGACTTCAACCTTGACCTGATATTAAGCTCGCCTAAAACCATGTCCCAGCATTGGTTATATCGACGTGAGCTGTTATTGGCCGCTGATGGACTGGATGCAGAATATCCCGCTGCTGCGGAACTGGATTTGATCGTTAAATTGATTGAATCGCAGGGATTTGGTGTCATTGGACATTTAAGTGAACCGCTATTACTGGCACCACTGCGTGGGCGCACAGCAACTGAAGATGTCGCTATTATTGAGCGACATTTGCAGCATCGTGGTTATCCCAATGCCCAAATAGCGCTCGACAATTACTACAACTATCGCTTGCGCTACGAGCATGACGTGCAGCCTAAGGTCACCCTGGCGATTCTGGCAAACTGGCATCTGCCATCGTTGCTGAGTTGCGTAACGACAGTGTTAGAAAAAACCAGTTATCACCATTACGAAATAGTCATTGTTGTGGATAACCAAACTTCGCCAGAACGTGAAAGCTGGTTAAAAGGCATCAGTGCTATTGATGTGCAACGCATACGCGTCGTTCAATATGAGAGTGAATGGCAGCAAGCGGAAATGGCAAACCTCGCTGCTGCTCATGCTAAGGGTGAATACCTTGCATTACTACATTGTGAGTTGGCGGTAACTGACGGTGAATGGCTCGGCAATTTGCTAAACCATGCGCTGCGGCCTGAAGTTGCGATTGTGGGTGGTAAGCAATTAATGGCAGGCAATAAAGTCCGTCATGCAGGCTACCTGCTTGGGGTTAATGGTGCTGCCAGCGATGCGTTTCGTGGACTTGAAGATAATCAACCCAGTTATTTGGGCAGATTGCATACCGACCAAAACTACAGCGCGGTTTCCGGCGATTTTATGCTGGTAAGAAAAGCCGTGTTTGATGAGTTGGGTGGCTTCGACAAAAACATGACGCTTTATGCTGATGTGGATTTTTGCCTGCGCGTGCGTGAATCGGGCTATATGACCGTCTGGACACCTTATGCGCGTATTCTGCGACCGGCCGCCCGGCAGAATCCTTTCCAGGGCACAAGCGTACACAACACGGCTCGTTTGAAACAAATTGAAGAAGACAAAATCTTCACCCGCTGGATGCCGATTGTCGCGCACGATCCTGCGTTCAACGCTAATTTGTCATTGAAGAGCCGTCATTTCGATGTCAATAAACACAGCAACTTAAGCTGGCGCCCGGTTGAGCGTCCAGGATTGCCGGTGATAATGGCACACCATGCTGATGTTGCGGGTTGCGGATATTACCGTGTCATCACGCCATTAGAGGCGATGCAGGCTGAGGGTATTGCTGAAGGTAAGACAAGCATCCAGTTACTTAGCCACAGTGAACTGGGTCAATATAAGCCAGACACCTTATTGATCCAGCGGCGCTATTCACCGGCATTCCAGCAGTGGATCGAGCGAGCTGGTCGTTTAAGCGATGTGTATAAAGTATTTGAACTTGATGACTACATCTTAAACGTGCCGATGAAGCACTATCGACGCGGGGATTTCCGCCAAGAGATCGCCGGTCAACTCAGAAAAACATTGGGTTATTTCGACCGCTTTGTGGTCTCCACGCACCCTCTGGCGGAAGCCTTGGGTGATATGCATGACGACATCGTGGTGATGCCAAATCGCCTGCCTGTCAACTGGTGGGGAAATCTGCATAGTCTGCGTAATCAGGGGAAAAAGCCGCGTATCGGTTGGGCGGGAGGCGCGAGTCATACCGGTGATCTGGAAATGATCGTCGATATCGTCAAAGAGTTTTCCGGAGAGGTGGAATGGGTTTTCTTTGGCATGTGCCCGATGAAATTGAGACCTTACATTGATGAATTGCACTGTGGTGTAGATATCACGCTTTATCCGGCAAAACTGGCGTCGCTGAATCTTGATCTGGCGCTGGCACCGGTTGAAGACAACTTGTTTAACAGTTGCAAAAGTAATCTGCGCCTTCTGGAATACGGAGCCTGTGGCATCCCGGTGATTTGCAGTGATGTGGAGTGCTATCGCAACACCACCTTGCCAGTGACGCGCGTTAAAAACCGCTTTAAAGACTGGGTAGATGCGATCCGCATGCATCTCGACGATAGCGCGCACAGTGAACGCACCGGTTTGGCCTTGCAGGCTGAATTGCGTCGTGACTGGATGCTGACCGGTGACAATTTGCACCAATGGATAAACGTCTGGACCGGTAAATAAAAACGGCAGAATAAACAGGGCCAGCTTTGATGCTGGCCCTGTTAGCTGTAGTCAATTTACCCATACTAAATCAAATTCCTCCCCATCCAACAGGGTGATTTCCCCCATCCCCCTATAACCCCAAAAAAAGTAACCATCCTGTTACAGTCCCGCACAGAATTGCCGATAACTTCCCCAGAATCATTCCCATCTTTTGCACGACTTTTTTTCTATTTCTGGGGTGTCTATGCGCTTCAATTATGACTTGTTACCGGGTGAGCTACTGACCTTCGAAGAGATCGCGTTGCGCTATGCGCAGCAGCATCCTGATGAGAAAGAACTCACCGCCCGCGGGTTGCTGAGCCCGTCGACCAGCTTTCGCAATTTGGTGATCCGCGCGGTATTCGCGCAGGAGGAGATCAACAGTCCGTTAGAGGATCTGCTGTTCGTCTCTGACGATAACGAGCGCAAAAACTATCTGCGTCGTTTTGAGCACTATCTCAAAAGCCAACAAGCTTTCCTTTATTTCCGTCGTAATGATGAGATTAAGAAGGAAGGGCGCTGGAAGGTGGTGGGTGAAACCCAGGTGTACGCCATGCTGGATCCGAATTCGGCAGAAGCGCAGAACCTGCTCACCAGTCGGGGCTTCAAGCTGGTGTTGATGCGACAGACGGAAGAGGAGGAGTACTGGCAGCTGTTCGACCCGCATGCGCACCCTTGCTTCCCACTGTCGCGCAAAATTCAGTTTCTGGTGGTGCTGAGCACGCCGCAGCATAAAGTGCCGACAGCAGTGATGCCAGGCACAGAAGTCGGGCGGCGCGTAAAGGCGAAAGTGTTCCAGCGAGCCAGCCAGGCAGAGTTTAATTCAGCCGTTAAAGCGCGCTATGGCGCCTGTATTATTACCGGCACGCAGCTCACGGAGCGCCACAGCTGGCCGTGGGTGGAGGCCTGCTATATCGATACCCAGGAAAATGAAGAAGGTTTTCTTGCCGATAACAGCGTCGATAACGGATTGTTCCTGCGCAGTGACTTACAGCGTCTGTTTATCAACAAAATGATAAGCATTAACGCCGAAACCGGGCAGGTGATGTTTAATCCGGCACTGGAAACAGAAGCGCCGATTAGCGATTTTTATCAGACACTTGATGGCAAAACCTGTGCTCTGTGGGACGCGGTGCCGCCTGGCACGCGGCTACGGCTAAAAAACCTGCGCTAAAGAAACCCTGAATGGCGGTGTATTCCACCGCCATCCATAACAAATTTGAAATAACCTCGCTTTTGCCCGCCTATTCTGCCAATCGAAACCCCTACAGAATTGGATAATCATGCCGATAACTTTATTAACGCAGGGTAGTCATCGTGAACGATCTCTATACGCCCGAAGGCGTGATGGATAAACATTCGCTCTGGCAGCGCTACGTTCCTCTGGTGCGACACGAAGCGTTGCGCTTGCAGGTACGTTTGCCAGCCAGCGTTGAGCTTGACGATCTGCTGCAGGCCGGTGGCATTGGTTTATTGAATGCCGTGGAGCGCTACGACGCGCTGCAAGGCACCGCCTTTACCACCTATGCCGTGCAGCGAATCCGAGGGGCGATGCTGGATGAACTGCGCAGCCGCGACTGGGCACCTCGTAGCGTGCGTCGTAATGCGCGCGAGGTGGCCGGTGCTATGCATCAGGTAGAACAAGCGTTGGGGCGCTCGGCTACTGAGCAGGAAGTGGCTGAACAGTTGAATGTTTCGCTGGAAGAGTATCGGCAGATTCTGCTCGATACCAATAACAGCCAACTCTTCTCCTACGACGAGTATCGGGAAGAACACGGTGACAGTGCGGAGCTGGTGACGGAGGGGCATGAAGAAGCCAACCCGCTTCATCAGTTAATGGAAGGAAACCTGCGTGATCGCGTGATTGAAGCCATCGAGGCATTGCCCGATCGTGAAAAATTAGTGCTCACACTGTACTACCAGGAAGAACTGAACCTGAAAGAGATTGGCGCAGTGCTGGAAGTGGGGGAATCCCGCGTCAGTCAACTGCACAGTCAGGCGATTAAACGCCTGCGTGCCCGGTTAGCGGGGGCGCGCTGACAGACTCAGTACCTGGCATCGAAAAAATAAAAATACCGGGGACTCAGCAATGGGAGCCAAAGCCAAAGCCAGACCTTTAAGTCGTTATCTTAAAGACTATAAACACAGCCAAAGCAACTGTTCACATTGTGGCAAAGTTTTAGATCGTATGGCGTTAGTGTTTCGTGGACAGATCATCAATAAAGAGGCCATCGCGCGGATGGACCAGATGATTGATGACCAGGTATGGATGAAACTCCAGCCGGAACTGACCGCGTTATGTCGTTTCTGCAGCGATATTTTTTGTAATACCCATCCTAATTACTTCGACATTATGGCGTTCAAACAGTATCTGTTTGAGCAGACCGAGATGAGTCACAGCACCATTCGCGAGTATGTGGTGCGGCTGCGTCGTCTTGATGACATGCTGAAAGCGAAAAATTTCCCGGCCGACAGATTACGGGGCAACAGCTGGCATGAATGCCTGGAAAACGATTTGCCGGATGCGGGTAACAACAATTACCGCATCGCACTGCGTAAATATGACCAGTTTTTAGGCTGGCAGCAGGGCTGATTGTGATCCTGCCCTTGTTGTTGCTGAGCATAGCAGCAACAGGGGACGCACTCGCAGAATTCCGGGTGCGACTTTTCTCATCTTCTGCAACACTGTATGGATAATTGCACATTGCCCGAATGGAGGCTGCATTGTCTTTACATCTCTTGCACCAGTTCCCACGTCTTGAATTACTCGGTGCACCTACGCCGCTTGAGCATCTGCCACGGCTTTCTGATTATCTCGGTCGCGATATCTTTATTAAGCGTGATGACTTCACGCCTGTGGCCATGGGCGGCAACAAACTGCGCAAACTTGAATTCCTGGCGGCCGATGCGCTGCGCGAGGGCGCGGATGTCCTGCTGACGGCGGGCGCGATTCAATCCAACCATGTGCGCCAGACGGCGGCGGTGGCGGCGCGCCTTGGCCTCAAGTGTGTGGCGCTGCTGGAAAATCCAATTGGCACGACCTCAGAAAACTACCTCACCAACGGTAATCGCCTGATGCTCGACCTGATGGATGTCGAGGTGGTGATGGTCGATGCGTTGCACAACCCCACTGAACAGCTGGCCGAACAGGCTGAACGTCTCGAAGCCCAGGGTTTCCGTCCTTATATTGTGCCGGTTGGCGGTTCCAACGCACTGGGCGCGCTCGGTTACGTGGAGTGTGCGCAGGAGATCGCGCACCAAAGCGAAGGCGTGGTGGATTTCGCCGCTGTGGTGGTTGCATCGGGCAGCGCCGGCACCCATGCAGGTTTAGCGGTAGGTCTTGAGCAGTTGCTGCCTGATACCGAGCTGGTCGGTGTGACGGTTTCACGCAAAGTCGACGCGCAGTTGCCGGTGGTAGAGCGCATCCGCAGCGCGCTGGCTGAACAGTTGGAAGTGCAGACGCACGCGCCGATCACGCTTTGGGATGACTATTTCGCGCCGCGTTACGGTGAACCTAATGATGAAGGCATGGAAGCGGTGAAACTGCTGGCGCGTCTTGAAGGCATCATGCTGGACCCGGTCTACACCGGTAAAGCGATGGCCGGATTGATAGATGGCATTGCGCAGAATCGTTTCCGTCGTGAAGGGCCGCTGCTGTTTATTCATACTGGCGGCGCGCCTGCGTTATTTGCTTATCATCCTTCGGTCTAAGGCTAAGATAAAAAAGGTTTATAATCCGGCAGCTGTTGTTCTGGCCTGAAATGGGCCTGAATGCAGCGCCAATAACGAAAAGGCGGCAAATCCCGGTTTCGCCGCCTCATAGCACACAACACATCACAATAATGGGGTAAACATGGCTTTCTCTCCAATTCGTCGCCAACTGGTGATGGGCATGATGGCGGTCGCGCTGGTCGCGGGCGTTAACGTTAAAACGTTCGCCGCAGAAGATCTGCTGGCACAGGTGAAGAGCAAAGGTGAGCTGCGCGTGGGTCTGGAAGGCACCTATCCGCCGTTCAGTTTCCAGGATAAGAGCGGCAAGCTGACTGGTTTCGAAGTGGAGTTTGCGCAAGAGCTGGCGCAACACCTTGGCGTCAAAGCGGATCTGAAACCGACCAAGTGGGATGGCATGCTGGCGGCATTGGATTCTAAACGTATCGACGTGGTGATCAATCAGGTAACGATTTCACCCGAGCGTAAGAAGAAGTATGACTTCTCCACGCCATACACCATCTCTGGCGTTCAGGCGCTGACGATGAAGAAAAATGCTGGCAGCATCACCAAGCCAGAGGATCTCTCTGGTAAGAAAGTCGGTGTCGGCCTGGGGTCTAACTACGAACAGTGGCTGCGTGACAACGTCAAAGGCGTCGATATCCGTACCTATGATGATGACCCAACCAAATACCAGGATCTGCGTTCAGGTCGTGTTGATGCCATTCTGGTGGACCGTTTAGCGGCGCTGGATCTGGTGAAGAAAACCGGCGACACCATGGCGGTAGCGGGCCCGGCCTTCTCTCGACTCGAATCCGGCGTGGCGCTGCGTAAAGGCAATGACGACCTGCTGAAAGCCATTGATGCAGCGATTGCTGATATGCAGAAAGATGGCTCGCTGAGCAAACTCTCTGAGAAATGGTTCGGCGCGGACGTCACTAAATAATGCAGGAAAGCTTACAACTGGTGCTGGATTCAGCACCATTCTTACTCAAAGGCGCGCTGTTCACGCTGCAGCTGAGTATCGGCGGGATGTTCTTCGGTCTGGTACTTGGCTTTGTGCTGGCGCTGATGCGCCTGTCACATTTCTGGCCAGTAAACTGGCTGGCGCGTATCTATGTGTCGATTTTTCGTGGCACGCCGCTGATCGCCCAGCTGTTTATGATCTACTACGGCCTGCCGCAGTTCGGTATTGAGCTGGATCCTATCCCATCAGCGATGATCGGTTTGTCACTCAATACTGCCGCTTACGCCTCTGAATCCCTGCGTGGCGCGATTGCGGCGATTGAACGTGGGCAGTGGGAAGCGGCGGCGAGTATTGGCATGACGCCATGGCAAACCTTGCGTCGTGTCATCCTGCCGCAAGCGGCACGTACCGCCTTGCCACCGCTTGGTAATAGCTTTATCAGCCTGGTGAAAGACACCTCGCTGGCGGCCACCATTCAGGTGCCGGAGCTGTTCCGTCAGGCGCAATTGATCACCTCACGTACGCTGGAAGTGTTCACCATGTATCTGGCTGCCTCGCTGATTTACTGGGTAATGGCGACGGTGCTGTCGGCATTGCAAAATCGCCTGGAAGCGCATGTGAATCGACAGGATCGGGAGGCGAAATGAGTGCGATTGAAGTACGTCAGCTGGTCAAGCAGTTTCACGGCCAGACCGTGTTGCACGGCATCGATCTGGATGTGGCACCGGGTGAAGTGGTGGCGATTATCGGGCCAAGCGGTTCGGGGAAAACCACCTTGCTGCGCAGTATCAATCTGCTGGAAGTGCCCGATAGCGGCCGCGTCACGGTGGGTAATATCACCATTGATGCCAGTATCGGGCTCAACAAGCAGAAAGAGCAGGTTCGCCGTTTGCGTCAGCAGGTGGGTTTCGTGTTCCAGAACTTCAATCTGTTCCCGCATCGTTCAGTGCTGGAGAACATCATTGAAGGGCCGGTGATCGTGAAGGGTGAACCGAAAGCAGAAGCCGTGGCGCGAGCCCGCAGCTTGCTGGAGAAGGTCGGTCTGCACGGCAAAGAGGAGAGCTTCCCGCGTCGCCTTTCTGGCGGGCAGCAGCAGCGTGTCGCCATTGCGCGTGCGCTGGCGATGCGACCGGAAGTGATTCTGTTCGATGAGCCGACTTCGGCGCTGGATCCTGAGCTGGTGGGTGAAGTGCTGAATACCATCCGCGCGCTGGCGCAGGAGAAACGCACCATGGTGATCGTTACGCATGAGATGAGTTTTGCGCGTGACGTGGCCGATCGGGCGATCTTTATGGATCAGGGCCGTATCGTGGAGCAGGGCGCAGCGAAAGAGCTGTTCAGCCATCCGCAGCAGGCACGCACCCGCCAATTTCTTGACAAGTTTCTTAACCAATAGTCTCAAGCGTCGTCTGGTTCTGACGGCGCTTTCTCTTTTCTCATCTGAATCCCTTCTCTCAGTTTCCTCTGAAAATTGTCAAAGAACTTTCAATTAACCATCTGAAAAATAATGTTTTATTGCCTATTAAATTTTGCTGGCAAGGAGCAGAAGGATTTTTAAGACGCCCCCGATTGAGACATCTTAGTAAATATAAATAATTCTTTACAAATTCATGGCGCAATCAGGATCATAAAATGACACATGCCAGAAATGAAGTCCTCTGGATCAACACGTTAAAAGGTGCCTGCATCTTGCTGGTGGTGTTGCACCACTCGATTATCACCACTTTCGCTCCCTCACTGCATCACCTCACGGCCGGCATGGTCCCCGCGCACTGGTGGGTGACCTTCAATACCTATCTTTCACCGCTGCGTATGCCCGCTTTTTTCTTTGTCTCAGGCCTGCTGGCGGCCAGTTCGATCGTCAAAAAGAGCTGGAAAGAGGTGTTCACCAAGAAGTTCAGCAATATCGTGTATCTCTATTTGCTGTGGGGGGTGATTCAGTGGCTGAGCATTCACTATATCTCCACGCACCTCGGTGAGCGGCTGTCCAGCACTAAAAACGCTGCCTATGCCGACACGCCGTTTGAGTTCCTTAAACTGCTGCTGACTTCCATGACCAGCCTCTGGTATCTGTACGCGCTGGCGGGCTTCTTCCTGTTCACCAAGCTGTTCCACCGCCAGAAAATGGCGCTGATGGCACTGGCGATTGTCGCGACCTACGCTGCGCAGTTTAGCCTGATCCCTGGTTGGGGGCCGGCCAGCGTGGCGCAAAACTATCTCTACTTCCTGCTCGGCGTATTCTTCAGCCAGTCTTTGATTGAGATGAGCCAGCTTAAGCGCCAACACTGGCTACTGCTGGCAGGCATCGCGGTGATTGGCGTGGTACATCATGTGGGGGGCATCTATAAAAACCCGTTCTACAGCCTGCTGACCATCGTGTTTGGTATCGTCGTGTGCCGTTTCCTCAATGAGCGCCTGAACATGGCGTGGCTGAACTGGATTGGCCGTAACACGCTGCAGATTTACGTACTGCACCGCATCTTCATAGAGTTGCTGGGACTGAGCGCGATTGCCCTGGCGCTGCATTACGGCTGGTTTGGTCATGCGGCCTTCAGTTGGGCATGGGCGCTGCTGATGCCGATGACGGGCGTGGCGCTCTGCGTGACGATCTCACTGGCGGTGTGGTCACTGCTGAATCGCGGTCCAGGCAGAATGTTATTCATCTATCCGCGACTGTTGAGAAAACCCGTGCCAGAGACAAAAGCGGCACCGCTGCAATAATCAAAAAGGGCCAGTTCGCTGGCCCTAATTATTTTCTCATAGCACAATATTAATATCCGCGTTTATCCATCTGCCACATATCATAATTGTCCGAATAAAATTTGATTTTAATTTGGTTTGTTTGTGATGGATTGTTCTTAATTTCCCTGTATTAATTGCTAACCTTATTTCCCTCGTCATACCCTTAGTGACTCTAATTTGGGAAGATATTGTTAGCCTGCTTAGCATTTGATTAGTGTCTGGAACTGTAAAGTATTGTTATATCAGGACCAGTAAAAAACTTTTAGGACTTTCGCTAGAGTCATCCCCCGCCAGCTTGTTTAATAATCGTTGAATAACCAGAAATGCATCATTGTTTATTTCCTCATACTTCTCCTTAAAGACCTACACAGCAGCGGGAGTTAATCATATGAATAACGCCAGGAAAGAAGATATTGCATGGGTCAATACCCTAAAAGGGGCCTGCATATTGCTGGTGGTGTTGTACCACACCGTATTACCCGGATTTGAAGGAACGGTGAAATTATTGACGGCGGGTTGGATACCGGCAGAAATATGGGTGCAGTTTAATACTGTTTTATCTCCGCTGCGTATGCCAGCCTTTTTCTTTGTTTCGGGCTTGCTGGCAACCAACGGGATTCTTAATCGTCCGTGGAAGCAGGTATTTACCAGTCGTATTACCAACCTGTTCTATCTCTATATTTTGTGGGGCTTTATTCAGTGGTGGTCGATTGTGGGTATCTCGACAGAGATTACCGGCCAGCGTATCTCACACAATCTGAATGCCGCCTATGCGGGTTCACTGTTTGAGTTCCTGAAACTGACGTTTATGGCGATGAGCACCTCGTGGTATCTGTACGGACTGGCACTGTATTTCCTGTGTGCGAAGATCTTCCACAAACAGAAAGTGGCGTTGCTGGTGGTCGCGGTTGCGCTTAACTATCTGGCGGTGGAGAAGATCATTCCATACTGGGGACCGCAAAGCGTGGCGCAGTACTTCCTGTTCTTCCTGCTGGGCGCGTTCTGGAGCCCGCTGATGCTGCGTATGAGCGAATGGCGTCGTGAAAATCTCGTGCCATGGGCGCTGCTGGCGACGGTATCAGGGATTCACATTATCTTCGGTCTGGATAAGAGCCTGTTCCTGTGCATCATCGCGGTGCTGGCGAGCGTGGCGGCCTGCCGCTGGCTTAACGCGCACTTTAAGATGACGTACTTTAACTGGATTGGCCGTAACACCCTGCAAATCTACGTGATCCATCGTATTTTCATTGAGTATTTTGGCATGTCAGCGATTCTGTTCGCTCAGCGCCATCATCTGTTTGACTATGCCTGGTTCTCCGTGTTGTGGGCATGTTTCTATCCGGTGGCGATTGTGGGGATTTGCTCGCTGCTGTCGGTGGCGGTGTGGTCTGTCACCAATCGCGGGTTGGGGCAGTCGCTGTTTGTCTTCCCGACCTTGATTGGCCTGAAGCGCAACAAGTCTGTGGCTTAAGCTCAAAGTACAAAACAGTAGCGCCGCAACAAGTGGATATACTCGTCGCGGCGCGCCATGAAAAAGGGCCCTTGCGGGCCCTTATCTTTTTAACCAATGGTCATCAGACTGGCGTTACCACCCGCTGCGGCGGTATTCACGCTCAGTGAGCGCTCTATCAACAGACGTTCCAGCAGCAGATTGGTTTCGCCACGCGCGAAGCCCTGTACCGAAACAATCGCGCCGTCACGCGCAGCAACCTGCTCGCACAGCACACGTAACTGATCGGCGTCACCGTGATAGATCACCGCATCAAACCCGGCGGCCAGCAAATCTTTCACCAACACCACGTGTTTTTGCACGGCGGCAGGTAGTGATTTGCGCAGTGCGCGATGCAACTCATCATCCTGCCAGATTGCCTGACTGCCCACGCTGGTCACTGCTGCCAGTTGCGTCAGTGCGTCCTGCTCGTTATCCGCAATACAGAGGACATGATCACGCGGCAGAAGCGTGAAGGTGTTACGTTCACCGGTTGGGCCAGGCAGCAGTCGCACCGTACCCGCCTGCGCCAGCTCGTCATAACGCTGACAGAGTGCCAGCAGTTCAGGTTTATCCTGCGCCCAGCTCTGCAATGACTGGTGCGCGCTCATCAGCTCAGCACGTACGGAACTGTCGACTGGACGCTCGGCATCCTGACGATCAAAGGTCTTACGCAGTGCACTGTCTGGGCGGTTTGCCAGCAGGCGATAGAGATACAAAGGACCTCCGGCTTTTGGACCGGTGCCGGATAAACCTTCTCCACCAAAGGGCTGCACGCCGACGACCGCGCCGACCATATTGCGGTTCACATACAGGTTACCGACCTTCGCGCCTGCCGTGACTTGCGCGATGGTTTCATCAATACGCGTATGCACACCCAGTGTCAGACCGTAACCAGAGGCGTTAATCTGATCGATCAGCTGTGGCAGGCTGTTACGCGCATAACGCACCACGTGCAGCACTGGGCCAAACACTTCTTTATCCAGATCGCTTACCTGACCCAGCTCGATCAGGGTTGGCTTGATAAAGGTGCCGCTGGTCCACTCTTTGCTGTCTTGCGGATTGTCCTGCGCCGCCTGATACACGGTGAAACCCTTATTGCGCATCGCCTGAATGTGGCGCTCGATGTTACCTTTGGCTTCGGCGTCGATTACCGGGCCGATATCCGTAGAGAGACGTTCCGGATTGCCCATGCGGCATTCGGCCATCGCGCCACGCAGCATTTTCAGGGTGTGATCGGCGACATCATCTTGTACGCACAGCAGACGCAGCGCCGAGCAACGCTGTCCGGCGCTGTCAAAGGCGGAGGCAACGATATCGACCACCACCTGCTCAGTCAGCGCCGAAGAATCCACGATCATGGCGTTCATGCCGCCGGTTTCAGCAATCAGCGGCGTTGGGCGGCCTTGCGGATCCAGACGACCCGCCAGATTGCGTTGCAGCAGCGTCGCGACGGCGGTGGATCCGGTGAACATCACACCGCGTACTCGCTCGTCACCCGTTAACTGTGCACCGACAGTCTCGCCCTGGCCCGGCAGCAGTTGCAGCACACCTGATGGCACGCCCGCATCCAGCATGATTTGTACCGCCTGCGCGGCTATCAGCGGCGTCTGCTCAGCGGGTTTCGCCAGCACGCTGTTACCGGCTGCCAGTGCTGCAGCAATCTGACCGGTGAAGATCGCCAGCGGGAAGTTCCACGGGCTGATGCACACCACTGGGCCGAGCGGACGATGGGTTTCGTTATCGAAATCATCACGCACCATACCGGCGTAGTAATAGAGGAAATCAACCGCTTCACGCACCTCGGCAATGGCGTTGTTGTAGGTCTTACCTGCTTCACGCACCAGCAGGCCAATCAGCTGCTGCATCTGGCCTTCCATCGCTTCGGCGGCGCGCTCCAAAATGGCTGCACGTTCTTGTGGCGGGGTGGCAAACCAGATTGGACCGGCATTTACTGCGGCATCCAGCGCTTCCGAGACTTCTGCTTCGCTGGCATCGCGCACGCTGCCCACCACATCGGCTGGCGCAGAAGGGTTGAGTACCGGACGGCTCACGCCGTCACCCAGCTCACCTTCGACCAACGGCTGGGCAATCCATGGCTGGCTGGCGCTATTGAGCAGGGCGCTGGAGAGTGATGCCAGACGATGTTCGTTAGCCAAATCCAGACCGGCTGAGTTGGCGCGCTTATCACCATACAGATCGCGCGGCAGCGGGATTTTCGGATGCGGTAAACCGACTGCGCCTTCGGTCAGCGCCATCTTCTCCACCGCAGAAACCGGATCGGCAACCAGCTCATCCAGCGGCAGGGTGTTATCTGCGATGCGGTTAACAAACGAGGTGTTGGCCCCGTTTTCCAGTAAGCGACGTACCAGATAGGCGAGCAGGGTTTCATGGGTGCCGACCGGTGCGTAGATACGGCACGGACGGTTCAGTTTGCCGTCTGCCACTTTGCCGACCACCTGCTCATACAGCGGTTCGCCCATGCCGTGCAGGCACTGGAACTCGTACTGACCCGGATAGTAGTTATTGCCTGCCAGCTGATAGATCGCTGCCAGCGTGTGAGCGTTATGAGTAGCAAATTGCGGATAGATCAGATTCGGTACCGCCAGCAGTTTGCGGGCGCAAGCCAGGTAAGAGATGTCGGTGTACACCTTGCGGGTATAAACCGGATAACCTTCCAGCCCATCAATCTGCGCACGTTTGATTTCGCTATCCCAATACGCGCCTTTCACCAGACGGATCATCAGGCGACGGCGGCTGCGTTGGGCGAGATCGATCAGGGAGTCGATCACAAACGGGCAGCGCTTCTGGTATGCCTGAATCACAAAGCCAATCCCGTTCCAGCCGTCCAGTTCCGGCTCGAAGCACAGTTTTTCCAGCAGATCGAGCGACAGTTCCAGACGGTCTGCTTCTTCCGCATCGATATTGATACCAATGTCGTAAGAGCGCGCCAGTAAGGTCAGTGATTTAAGGATCGGATATAGCTCTTCCATCACGCGTTCATACTGCGCGCGGCTATAGCGAGGATGCAGGGCCGACAGTTTGATCGAGATGCCTGGACCTTCATAGATGCCACGGCCATTGGAAGCTTTACCAATGGCATGGATCGCCTGCTGATAGGACACCAGATAAGCTTTGGCATCACTGGCGGTCAGCGCTGCTTCACCCAGCATATCGTAGGAGTAGCGGAAGCCTTTCTCTTCCAGTTTGCGCGCATTGGCCAGTGCTTCCGCAATGGTTTCGCCGGTGACGAACTGCTCGCCCATCAGGCGCATCGCCATATCCACGCCTTTGCGGATCAGCGGTTCTCCACTCTTACCAATAATGCGATTAAGTGAACGCGACAAGTTGGCTTCATTGTGAGTCGATACCAGACGTCCGGTAAACAGCAGACCCCAGGTTGCGGCGTTAACGAACATCGACGGGCTGCGGCCCAGATGCGACTGCCAGTTGCCATTGCTGATTTTGTCGCGAATCAGCGCGTCACGAGTTGGTTTGTCGGGAATACGCAGCAGCGCTTCCGCCAGACACATCAGCGCCACGCCTTCCTGCGAAGAGAGGGAGAACTCTTGTAACAGACTTTGCACCATTCCGGCGCGTCCGGTTGCACCTTTTTGGTGACGCAACTTATCCGCCAGGCTATAAGCCAGCTGATGGGTTTTCTCGGCCAGCGGGGCAGGGAGACGCGCCTGCTCCAGCAGCATCGGTACCGCATCCGTTTCCGGACGACGCCACGCAGCGGTGATGGCAGAGCGCGTGACCGACTGCGGCAAAATATGTTCAGCGAAGTCGAGGAAGGGCTGGAATGACTCGTCTGCCGTGCCTTCTTCACTGGCGGCGTCGGCGAGCTGTAGGGGAATTTCCGGCAAAGATTCACCGGCTTCCAGCTGCGAAAGGTAGTTAAAAATCGCCTGTTTGATCAGCCAGTGTGGGGTGCGGTCAATTTTGCCTGCCGCCAATTTAATGCGATCGCGGGTGGCTTCATCCAACTTCACCCCCATGGTGGTCGTTCCCATGATTTCCTCGTCCTCAAAATATGATTCAACATCAGCGTGGGCTGCACTATCACTCATGTTGCAACTTTGTGCAACCATGTTAAATGTGACCTGAGTTGCACGTTTATCAACACTTAAAATCGGTCATGTGAAGAAACGGCACAAAACTTGCTGCAAGAAGCTCGCCAAAGTTGCAACTCCCGTCAACGAGAGCACTCTCATGTTGAACAAGGTGCAACTCAAAGTGTGAGCGTGTGCAACCTATTGGCATTAAATCAGCGAAGTCAGGTGAAACCATTGTGACAGCTGTGTTAAATGCATTGTGCGCGCCGCCCCTTTGCGGCAGGATACCGCGCCTTAAGAGAAATCGCTTTCTCTGGATGAGGTAAAGCCCTGATGCCGTCCCGTTCCGATGGCTCAGGAAAAAAGATTTCTCTTAACGGATTAAATAATAAGTGGAGAGAGTATGAGTATGAGTACACCGATGTTGGTGACCTTTGTAATTTATATCCTGGGAATGGTGCTGATTGGCTTTATTGCCTACCGTTCGACCAAAAACTTTGACGACTACATACTGGGCGGGCGCAGTTTAGGCAGTGTGGTCACCGCACTGTCAGCGGGTGCATCAGATATGAGCGGTTGGTTGCTGATGGGTTTACCCGGCGCCATCTTCCTTTCCGGCATTTCAGAAAGCTGGATCGCCATTGGCCTGACCATCGGTGCCTGGCTTAACTGGAAAATTGTGGCAGGTCGCCTGCGCGTGCAGACCGAACATCACGATAATGCCTTAACGCTGCCGGACTTCTTCTCCAGCCGTTTCGAAGACAAAAGCAAGTTGCTGCGTGTTATCTCCGCTGTAGTTATTCTCATCTTCTTCACCATTTATTGCGCATCAGGCGTGGTTGCGGGTGCACGTCTGTTTGAAAGCACCTTCGGTATGGATTACCAAACTGCGCTGTGGGCCGGTGCTGCTGCCACCATTCTTTATACGCTGGTGGGCGGATTCCTGGCGGTGAGCTGGACCGATACCGTGCAGGCCAGCCTGATGATCTTCGCGCTGATCCTCACCCCGGTGTTTGTGATTATCGCGGTAGGTGGCCTGGATGATTCACTGGCGGTGATCGAAGCAAAAAGTCTTGAAAACCTCGACATGCTGAAAGGGCTCAACTTCGTTGCCGTTATCTCCTTACTCGGATGGGGCCTGGGTTACTTTGGACAACCGCATATCCTGGCGCGCTTTATGGCGGCGGATTCACATCACTCGATTCGCACTGCACGTCGCATTGGCATGACCTGGATGATCCTGTGCCTGGCCGGTGCCGTGGCGGTGGGCTTCTTCGGTATCGCCTACTTCCAGAACCACCCTGAGCAAGCGGCAGGCGTAAGCCAGAACGGCGAACGCGTGTTCATTGAACTGGCGCGTATCCTGTTTAACCCGTGGATTGCTGGCATCCTGCTGTCTGCGATTCTGGCAGCGGTGATGTCCACCCTAAGCTGCCAGCTGCTGGTGTGCTCAAGCGCCCTGACAGAAGATCTCTACAAAGGCTTCCTGCGTAAAAATGCCAGTCAGAAAGAGCTGGTGTGGGTAGGGCGTTTCATGGTGCTGCTGATTGCGTTGATCGCCATCGCGCTGGCGGCCAATCCGGAAAACCGTGTGCTCGGCTTAGTCAGCTATGCATGGGCGGGCTTTGGTGCTGCCTTCGGTCCGGTTGTTCTGTTCGGCGTATGCTGGAAACGTATGACCCGCAATGGCGCGCTGGCCGGGATGGTGATTGGTGCACTGACGGTGCTGCTGTGGAAACAGTATGGTTACACCGAACTGTATGAAATCATTCCTGGCTTCATCTTCGCCAGCATCGCGATTGTGGTGTTCAGCCTGATCGGCAAAGGCCCATCAAAAGAAGCACAAGCGCGCTTCGCCGCCGCTGAAGCTGAATACAACACCAAGTAATTCTGTCTCTGACACACTAAGCCCGCCCGTATACGGCGGGCTTTTTTTATGGAATCGACCAGGCTTCAGCATTCCCTTCAAAGCAATGACATAGTTAGTCGTCCGATAAAGGCCATTCCGGGGAGCGAAGCGTCCGCGCCATGGACGGCGCGGCCGATCTGCAGGGATGCGTGGTTTCTTCGCGATCGGGATGGCCTTTAGTGGACAATGCGCTGAACTCAAAGCGACACCTCTACACTGAACCTGAAGCGATAACTCTGCACCGAACGTGCAGCGAAAACCCGGCACTGAACCTGCAGCGATATCCCGGCACTGAGCTTGCAGCCACACCCCAGCACTGAATATTTATCTGAACGCTGAAATCCCCATCACCCATTTTCAGTGAATCCGTATTACAGCCCGCAAATGAGAAATAATTTCATTCAGTGACTTGTAATTTTACCCGCGATAATGATAATCGATATCGTTTGCACTTTACGTATTTTTACCTAAGGTTTACCCTCCTTAACAATCAAGAGGTTGGTGATGTTCGTACCGTTTCTCATTATGCTGCGTGAAGGTCTTGAAGCAGCTCTCATCGTCAGCCTGATTGCCAGCTACCTGAAACGCACCCAGCGCACTCAGTGGTTCCCCGCGATGTGGGCGGGTGTCTTCATTGCCGCGGCACTCTGCTTAGGCCTTGGCATCTTCATCAATGAAACCACCGGCGAATTCCCGCAAAAACAGCAAGAACTGTTTGAAGGCATCGTCGCGGTCGTCGCGGTGGTCATCCTCACGTCCATGGTGTTCTGGATGCGCAAAGTCTCACGTAACATCAAAGCCACACTGGAACGATCGGTCGATCAGGCATTACAAAAGCAGGGCGGCGGTGGCTTCCCGCTGGTCCTCATGGTCTTTCTGGCCGTGGCGCGTGAAGGTCTCGAATCCGTCTTCTTCCTGCTGGCGGCTTTCACCCAGGATGTTGGCTACGCGCCGCCGATTGGCGCGGTGCTGGGCTTATTAACGGCGATTGTTTTGGGCATGCTGCTCTACTACGGCGGCATCCGCCTCAACCTGGCGAGCTTCTTCCGCTGGACCAGCTTATTCATTCTCTTTGTTGCCGCAGGTCTCGCGGCAGGTGCGATCCGTGCTTTCCACGAAGCGGGGCTCTGGAACCACTTCCAGGACATTGCTTTCGACCTCAGCAACACGCTCTCCACCCACTCGGTGGTCGGTACGCTGCTGGAAGGCATTCTCGGCTATCAGGAAACGCCAAGCGTCAGTGAAGTGGCGGCCTGGCTTATCTACCTGATTCCGGCGCTGCTGCTGTTCTTCTTCCCGGCGCGCCCAACGGCCAGTGCTGCGCGCACCACACGCTGAAATTAAATCAGGCGCGATTGCGCGTCTGTTCTTCCATGTAACAGGGATATCACTATGACGATTCGCTTCCGCCGTAAGGCGCTGTTGGTTTCAATGCTGGCTCTCTCAGGCGCCGCATCTGCTGCATCCATCCCGCAAGTCACGGTTACCGTCACTGACAAACAGTGTGAGCCGATGTCACTCAATGTGCAGGCGGGTAAAACCCAGTTCATCATTAAAAACAACAGCCAGAAAGCGCTGGAGTGGGAAATCCTGAAAGGGGTGATGGTGGTAGAAGAGCGTGAAAACATCGCGCCGGGTTTTAGCCAGAAACTGACTGCGAACCTCGAAGCGGGCGAATATGACATGACCTGTGGCTTGCTGACCAACCCGAAAGGCAAATTGGTGGTATCGGGTGAGTCGAAAACCGCTGCCAAAGGTAAAACCGACATCATGCAGCTGGCTGGCCCAATCACAGACTACAAAACCTACGTGATGAGCGAAGTCAAAGAGTTGGTGGCGGGCACTCAGGCCTTCACCGATGCGGTTAAAGCGGGCGACCTGGAAAAAGCCAAAGCGCTGTACGCACCAACCCGTGCGCACTACGAACGTATCGAACCGATTGCAGAACTGTTCTCCGATCTGGACAGCAGCATCGATGCCCGTGAAGATGACTTCGAGAAAAAAGCGGATGATCCGAAATTCACCGGTTTCCACCGCATCGAAAAAATCCTCTGGGCCGACAAAACCACCAAAGGTGCAGAAGAGTTTGCGACTAAGCTGAATCAGGACGTGCTGGATCTGCAGACCCGCATCAGTGAACTGGCCTTCCCTCCGGCGAAAGTGGTCGGTGGCGCAGCTGGCCTGATCGAAGAAGTGGCGGCCAGCAAAATCTCGGGTGAAGAAGATCGTTACAGCCGTACCGACCTGTCCGACTTCCAGGCCAATATCGACGGCGCAAAGAAAATCGTTGATCTGCTGCGTCCACAGTTGCAAAAAGCTAACCCGCAGCTGCTGGCGAAAGTCGATGCTAACTTTAAGAAAGTCGACAGCATCCTCAGCAAATACCGCACCAAAGACGGTTTCGAATCTTACGAGAAACTGACTACCGCTGACCGCAATGCGCTGAAAGGGCCGATCACCACTCTGGCGGAAGATCTCTCCCTGCTGCGCGGAACTTTAGGTCTCGACTAATCATGAGCCATAAAAATGACGCGGCAGAGCCGTCGCGTCGTCGTTTATTGCAGGGGTTAGGTATGTTGGGCGGCGCGGCCGCCCTGAGTGGCGGTTGTCCATTCCATACGGCAGCCGCGGCTGACAGCTTCTCTCCTGGCACGGTTGCACCCGATGCGCGCCAGCAGGCGCAACCTTTCTACGGCCCGCATCAGGCTGGCATTATCACCCCGCAGCAAGCTTCGATGATGCTGGTGGCCTTTGACGTCTTAGCCAGTGATAAAAGTGACCTCGAGCGTCTGTTCCGTCTGCTAACAGCGCGCTTCGCTTTCCTGACAAAAGGAGGCGCCGCGCCAGTTGTCACCAACCCGCAGCTGCCGCCAATGGATTCCGGCATTCTTGGCGCCGATATCGCACCCGATAATCTCACCATGACGCTGTCCGTGGGCACCTCGTTGTTTGATGAGCGCTTTGGTTTGAGTGCACACAAACCGACGCAACTGCAAAGCATGACGCGCTTCCCCAACGATTCGCTGGATGCCGATCAGTGTCACGGCGATCTTCTGCTGCAAATCTGCGCCAATACGCAAGATACGGTGATACACGCACTGCGCGACATCATTAAGTACACGCCCGATCTGCTGGCCGTGCGCTGGCGGCGCGACGGCTTTATCGCCGACCACGCCGCACGCAGTCACGGTAAAGAAACGCCGATCAATCTGCTGGGCTTTAAAGATGGCACCGCTAACCCTGACACGCATAATCCTGCGTTGATGGATCAGTTGCTGTGGGTCACTGCAAATCAACAAGAACCCGCATGGACGCAGGGAGGCAGTTATCAGGCGGTGCGTATCATTCGTTTCCACGTTGAAATGTGGGATCGCACTCCACTGGGTGAACAGCAAACGATATTCGGTCGTGAGAAACTTTCCGGTGCGCCGCTGGGCATGAAAGAGGAACATGACGTGCCGGATTACAGCAAAGACCCGGATGGCGATGTCATCGCGCTGGATGCGCATATCCGTCTCGCTAACCCACGCACGCCGGAAACCGACAGCAGTTTAATGCTGCGCCGGGGTTACAGTTACTCCTCAGGGATTACCGGTTCGGGGCAGCTAGATATGGGACTCTTGTTCGTTTGCTATCAGCATGATTTAGCCAAAGGCTTTATCACCGTGCAAAAACGTCTCAATGGCGAAGCGCTGGAAGAATATATTCGTCCGATTGGCGGCGGATACTTTTTCGTTTTGCCCGGCGTCCCTGACGAAAAACATTACCTTGGCCAGCCTTTACTGCAGGCCTGATTAATAAACGCACCGTGCCAGCACAGCGATAAGGTTGCGCTGGCGCTTTTTTCACCGACCGTAAACTTTCCCCTGGTCGCTTCCTGTTCCGAATGTTCCGAAAAAGTTCGTCGCACGTCAAATAATCCATCTAACTGAAAATGCGAGATAATTTAATTTAAGACGAAAATTCTCGTGCTTCGCTTATCTGTTTTTCTTTGTCGTGACGTAAAAATACTGTTGCAAAGCATGGTTAATATGATGCACTTTACTCATAAGCGTTGTCAGTTGTGTGGCTAAGTCCACTGGAGTTCGCGCATGACCCGGTCCTTCTATGGACAGTTAAATACACTTCAGCTAGCGCAGTACACTGCGGGGGATTTCTTCCCTCCAAAGTATCCTCTTCACTTTTCAATTATCGTTTCCGAACTAACGCCAATTCTCTACCGGTGCGCTTCAGCGCTTCGTCGTTGTTGCGCACTATTTTCAATGGCCAGACCCGGCTTACAAGGAAGCCAAACAAACCTCTAAAGCGTTCAAGTCATCGCCGCGGGTGATCCGCCGCGATAAATGAAACCAACTGTAAGGTGCCACTATGGGAAGACAGAAAGCAGTGATCAAAGCGCGTCGTGAAGCAAGAAGAGTCGTTCGTAGTGATTCTCGCAGTCACCGTCAGCGCGAAGAAGAATCGGTCACTTCGCTGGTGCAGATGGGTGGGTTGGACTCAATTGGTATGGCGCGTGATTCACGCGATCGTGGCCCGATTGAAGCCAGAAATGAAGCTCAGGCGCACTATCTTAATGCCATAGAAACGAAACAGCTGATATTCGCCACCGGTGAAGCCGGTTGCGGTAAAACCTGGATTAGCGCAGCCAAAGCGGCTGAGGCCCTGATCAATAAGGATATCGAAAGGATTATTGTGACGCGCCCGGTTCTGCAGGCGGATGAAGACCTCGGTTTCCTTCCTGGGGATATTTCCGAGAAGTTCGCCCCGTATTTCCGACCGGTATACGACGTTCTGGTTAAACGTCTCGGCGCTTCTTTTATGCAGTACTGCCTGCGGCCTGAAATTGCCAAGGTAGAGATTGCGCCCTTCGCATATATGCGCGGACGTACGTTTGAAAATGCGGTAGTGATCCTTGATGAGGCACAAAACGTCACTGCGGCACAGATGAAGATGTTCCTGACACGCTTAGGCGAGAACGTGACGGTTATCGTCAACGGAGATATCACCCAGTGTGACTTGCCGTCCCATGTCAAATCCGGTCTTGCTGATGCGCTGGCGCGTTTCGAAGAAGACGAGATGATTGGTGTGGTGCGTTTCGACAAAAACGACTGCGTCCGTTCGGCACTTTGCCAGCGCACGCTGCTGGCTTACGGTTAACCATTGAGTCGTAGTTGATTGAGAGTGTTGCGAAGCAAAACCCGGCGCAAGCCGGGTTTTTTTATTGCTACTTAGCCTGGTTCAATGAATAACTGCTGGTTAGGAAAATCGATCAGAACACGATGGTGCTGTAAGAAATCGGTGCCTAATAAACCCTCCGCTGCCATTCGCGAGTCAACATCATCTAATAGCACGACATCGATATCTATTTCCCCGGATGTCGCGTTTTTGATATTTATTTGAGTCGCCCGGCAGCCTTCATAATCCAATTCGTCGATGACTTCTTTGCAGGGATAAACGTTCTCTGTTCTATTTAAACGTTTACTCCACAGCATTGAGTGTGATGCACCGGTATCCAGCAGCATATTAAAGGTTTCATTATTCTTCATTGCCTCAATGATAATACCCTCATGGGTTAAGGTTAACGGCAGCGCTAACCATTGCTGACGATCGATATTGAAATCGTCCAGCCGATCAGCAACGGAAAAAAGGCGATGCTGATAATCGATGAGCAGGGCTTTCTGCCGGAATAGCCCCAATCCGATAACCATACTTTCCGGACGTTTGCCGTCAGGCTGCAGCGTCAGCCCCCATGGAACCAGGGAAATCCCTTCAACATTCTCAAAGTTCATACCATTGACGTAAACATGGTGGAACATGAATTTATCATGCAGGAACACTTCGCCGGTCAGATCGGTGGTGCGCACTTTCTCCTTTAGGGGTTTTAACCAGGGCACCTGTCGTATAAATGACTGATCAAAATGGAAAGCAAATGCGGAGCCGGTATCAAGCATGAACTCGCCATCCTGACCATTAATATTCAGTGTTGCAATCGGTACTGCACTCTCATCGAATTTAAACGGAATTTCTATTACCGCTTCAGCTAACGAGGTGAATGTCATGGCGCAGATAAAAATGCCATGATGCATAAATCCCTTCATTTATTGTTTTTCCCTATATTAGTATTAACTTCCCCAGGCGTCTTCAGTGTCGATATTCATAAAAAGCGAAAGGTTTACTCCTCATGCTGCGTTATTTTTTATCCAAAAATGTTTTACGCGCCATTTTGTGATCGAACTCAGGAACATCTTCGGAGAACCGTGCAGTACGTGCATCACGCTCATAGCCCTGAGGTTCACACAGGAGTTGATAAAGCTCCGGGCGACGACCGTGGATCCAGCGGCGTCCGGTAGACATCGCCAGTAACGAGAGATCCAGGTCGGCACTCACCAGCGTATCCCTGAAGGAAGTGGTTTCGTTAACGATGCGGCCATAGGGATCAATCACCATCGCATTGCCGGTACGGATCTCGCCGTTATCCAGTCCGACGCCATTACTGAACAGGACGAAAAGACCGTTATCGTGCGCACGCGAAGGCAGCCAGCGCATCAACCAGCCTCGACCGCTGTCGCTAGCCAGAGCGATTTCCAGTGCGCTGGGATCGCTTTCTCGGTTTTCCCACAGACTCACCGGAAAGGGTTTCATACCAAAGGGACTGCGTGAATGGGTGCCACCTGTTTGATGCGGGGCAATCAGAATATCGGCTCCCATGAGCGCGGTGATGCGGACGTTATCGGTTAAATTATTGTCCCAGCAAATCAGAATCCCGACTTTCACCCCCCATGGCGTGTCAAACACGGTGAATTCATTTCCCTGGGCGATGCCCGCATGTTCGAAAGCATGGATCTTACGATGTACATGGCGTTGGCCATCCGGCATGCAGACCGCATAGGCATTGTAGAGCAGTCCATTATCATGCTTTTCGATGTAGCCGGCGCCGATCGCCATCTGATGCTTTTCCGCCAGGCTCGCGATACGCGCCAGTGACGGGCTGTTTTCCGTGCGCTCGGCCAGGGCTTCGACCTCTGTAATGGGCAGATCCGGCACATGCCAGTAACCCGTGATGCACATTTCAGGAAAGGCTAATATTTTGACTTCTTCTTGTGCGGCCTGCGCGATAAAGCGCTCCATCACGGAAAGATTGTAAGCTTTGTCGCTGGCGCGATGGCAAAACTGCACGGTGGCAACGCGAAGTGAATGTTCCATGGTGATTCTCCAAAAGGAACCAGGTCGCTATTTCACCAGAGGGAAAACCACCGTGTATAATCACAACTTCTCCCACTTTGATAACCGATTGGAATGGATATTAAACTGTTACGCGCCTTTGTGACGCTGGCGCAAGAAGGCACCTACCACTCGGCGGCCAATAAGCTCTGCATCACCCAGCCCGCACTCTCGAAACAGATCCAGACACTGGAGCACCTTTCTGGTGTGACGTTATTTCATCGCGGACGGCATGGTGCGCGGTTAACGGTGGCGGGAGATCAATTGTTAGCGGCTGCCAGCGAGGCAGTGGAGCGCTATGCGGATTTTTTCGCTGACGTGACGGCGATCCAAAGAGGGGATTCAGGAAAACTCACTCTGGGTTTTGGCATCTCTTCTTATCTTTTTGCTGCCAAACGTGTCGCTGCCTTTCGCGTTCGTTATCCCGGCGTACAGGTCTCGCTCAACGATATGCCTTCGGCGGTTCAGACCCAATGGCTTGCTGAAGGACGACTGCAGGTGGGATTTGTGCGCTTACCCGTGCCTGAACCACTGCAAAGTCACAGTCTGGATACGGAACAATTAGTGCTGGCGGTAGCCGCTGATCAATTATCGAGTCACTTAGAAACAACACAGGTTATTGAAAATCATCAACTCTTACAGTTGGCACCTCAGCGGGGCGAAGGGCTCACTACGCAGGCCGATCAATTCCTGACCGCAAGAAACCTCACGCCGCGCACGGTGTCGGCTGCTGATGATATTCAGACGTTACTGGCGCTGGTGGCCGCTGGTGATGGTGTGGCGTTACTGCCGGCGAGTGTGAAACACATCCTGCCTGTAGGCGTCACACTATTGCTTCTGGAAGGCGAGCATACCCAATGGCACACCGGTTTGGCGTGGAATGGTCATATTAAGGACCCGCTAAGAGACAAGTTTTTAGCGATGGTAATGGAAGATGGCCAGATAAATTAACGATGTGGCTGAATTGAAGACAAAAAAAGCCTGAACTTTCGTTCAGGCTCTTCTTCAAAATGATGGCGGTGAGAGGGGGATTCGAACCCCCGATACGTTGCCGTATACACACTTTCCAGGCGTGCTCCTTCAGCCACTCGGACATCTCACCACATTTTTTCTGCCAACCGCACTGGGTCAACGGGGCGCTACTATAGGGAGTTACCTGAATACGGTCAAGCCCTATTTTCTCCTTTTGTTCTATCCGCTTAAGCTCTATGCAGCTTGCTGCATCTCTCGCCGAACTGCGTGTTCTGTCATCAAATTATTCCTTCTCTGCCACAAAAGTGTCACCAGACTGTCGCAGACTTGTCTGCGGAAACATTTGGTTATATTTACTGATAAGGATGCTTATAAATGAAACACATACCTCTTTTCACGGTTTCTCTGCTGGCTTCACTCATCGCGACGTCAGCAGTGGCAGACACAACAACGTATAGCCGCGCCGCCACCGGTGATATCACCGAACACGGTGGCGCGCGCCGCCTCAGCAGCGACCAGACGGAAGCGCTGAAAGCCTCACTCGTTAATACCACGGCCAAAAACATCATCTTATTGATCGGCGATGGCATGGGTGACTCGGAAATCACCGCTGCACGAAATCAGGCGATGGGCGCGGGTGGTTTCTTCCCAGGCATTGATGCGCTGCCGTTAACCGGTCAGTACACCCACTACTCGTTAGACAAGAAAACTCACAAACCGAATTACGTGACCGATTCGGCTGCCTCCGCGACCGCCTGGGCGACGGGCACCAAATCTTATAACGGCGCCATCGGCGTAGACGTTAATGGCAAGGATCAGGTCACCATTCTGGAGTTGGCGAAAGCCGCTGGGAAAGCCACCGGTAACGTCTCGACTGCAGAATTGCAGGATGCCACGCCCGCCGCTTTAATGGCGCATGTCACGTCGCGTAAATGTTATGGCCCGGAGAAAACCAGCGAGCTGTGTCCCACCAATGCGCTGGAGCAGGGCGGTAAAGGGTCCATCAGCGAGCAGATGCTGAAAACCCGTCCAGATGTCACCCTTGGCGGCGGGGCGAAATCGTTCTCTGAAAGCGCCAAAGCGGGTGAATATCAGGGTAAAACCCTGCGCGAGCAGGCTCAGGCACTGGGCTTCCAGCTGGTCGATAACCTTGATGGCATGAATGCAATTAAACAGGCCGATCAGACGAAGCCGGTGCTCGGGCTGTTCTCTGACGGCAATATGCCGGTTCGCTGGCAGGGACCGAAAGCCAGCTATCACGGCAATATCGATAAACCGGTGGTGACCTGTGAAGTCAATAAAGATCGCCCGGCATCAACACCAACATTGGCGCAGATGACCAAAAAGGCGATTGATCTGCTGAGCACCAATGAGAAAGGCTTCTTCCTGCAGGTAGAAGGGGCTTCAATAGATAAACAGGATCACGCGGCGAACCCGTGCGGCCAGATTGGCGAAACGGTGGATCTGGATGAGGCCGTGCAGCAGGCGCTGGCTTTTGCACGTGAACACGGTGACACGCTGGTGGTAGTGACGGCAGACCATGCGCATAGCAGCCAGATTATTGAAAATGGCAGCAAAGCCCCAGGCCTGACCCAGGCGGTGAACACCAAAGATGGTGCGGTCATGACCATCAGTTATGGTAACTCTGAAGAGGATTCTCAGGGGCATACCGGCACACAGTTGCGCATCGCGGCCTATGGTCCTTATGCGGCTAACGTGGTGGGCCTGACCGATCAGACGGACTTGTTCTTTACGCTGAAGGATGCGATGGGCATTAAGTAACCACGCCCGGCAGCAACGAGAATCCCCGCATCAGCGGGGATTTTTTTGGCTGCAGATTGGTGCGAATTACAATCCGCGCTGCGCCATTAAGCGCGCTAAATCCACCAGACGATTTGAGAAGCCCCACTCGTTATCGTACCAGGCGAGGATTTTGACCAGGTTGCCACCAATCACCAGGGTAGAGAGCCCATCAATGATCGATGAACGTGGATCGCCCTGATAATCGCTGGAGACCAGTGGCTCATCGCTGTATCCCAGAATGCCTTTTAATGGACCTTCAGCGGCGGCGGCCTTAAATGCATTGTTCACTTCTTCTGCCGTCACATCACGCTTCAGCCTCACGGTGAGATCCACAATCGACACCACTGGCACCGGCACGCGCAGTGAATACCCCGTCAGACGGCCATCCAGTTCCGGGATGACACGGCCCAGCGCTTTAGCCGCACCGCTGGAGTAAGGCACGATTGACAGCGCCGCCGCGCGCGCGCCGCGCAGATCTTTCTCCGGCTGATCGTGCAGCACCTGGCTATTGGTATAAGCATGAGTGGTATTCATCAGACCATGCTCAATACCAAATGCCTGATGCAATACTTGCGCGGCTGGCGCGAGGCCGTTGGTCGTGCAACTGCCGTTACTCACCACGAAATGCTGCTGGGGATCGTAGCGCTGATCGTTCACGCCCAGCACAATCGTCAAATCATCGTTTTTACCAGGAGCGGAGATAATCACTCTTTTTGCGCCGCCGTGCGTGATATGCACTGCCGCTTTCTCGCGCTCGGTGAAGAAGCCGGTGGCTTCAATCACAATATCAACACCCACGTCACGCCAGCGGATATTGGCCGGGTCGCGTTCGCTGAACACCCGCACCGGCTTACCATCGATGCGCAGCTCACCTTCACCGGCCTCAACTTCTGCAGGAAGTCTGCCTAACAATGAGTCGTGTTTAAGCAGATGCGCCAGCGTTTTGCTGTCGGTGAGATCGTTAATCGCCACAATCTCAATATCGTTGCTGCCGAGTGCGGCGCGGAACACGTTACGTCCGATACGGCCAAAGCCGTTAATGCCAATCTTAATCATCATTGACTCCCTATCCGAAGTGGTTGCAGTCAATGTAGGACGATGTGTGATTGGCGTAAACGACAAAAAAGGATCACTTTACGCCATTTTGCGGCAGTGAAAGCGTTGGCGATATTCACCCGGAGTGAGATGCAGCTGGCGCTCAAAACTGCGGCGCAAATTGATGCTGCTGCCAAATCCGGTGTCAAGGGCGATGCGTTCCAGCGTCGCGCGGCTCTGTTCCAACAGTTCTCGTGCGGCGGCCAATCGCGCTTCTGCGACATAGCGCGCCGGTGACGCACCGGTTTCACGGGTGAATACGCGGGTGAAATTGCGTGGACTCATGGCGACACGTTCGGCCAATTTCTCAACCGACAGATCTTTCGCCAGGTTAGCGCGTATCCAGCTTTGCAGATCGTGGATCGGGCCAGTGCTGGTTTGCTGTAACTGGTAGCGGCTGAACTGCATCTGTCCGCCGGGGCGACGCAAATACATCACCATATCCTGAGCGATATCGCGTGCCACGCTGAAGCCAAAATCCTCTTCAACCAGCGCCAGCGTGAGATCAAAGCCGGAGCTGACGCCGCCGGACGTCCAGATAGGACCATCCTGAATATACAGCGGACCCCCTTCCACCTGAACACGGGGGAAGCGGGTTTGCAGGGTTTCCAGCAGGCGCCAGTGTGACGTGGCGCGGCGTCCGTCGAGCAAACCGGCTTCGGCGAGCAGCATCGCGCCACCACAAATTGACACCACGCGGCGAGCCTGCGGAGCAGCCAGTCTGATGAAATCCACCACCATATTGCCCTCTTCAACGCTGTCACCGCGTCCGGTAATCATGATGGTGTCCCAGGCGGCGCGGGGATCTAATTCGGCCAGCTTCAGGTCAGCCAGCAGGTTGAGGCCCGACTGACCATGGATCACCTGATGCGGCTGCGTGGTGGCGATACTGACGCGATAACGTGGCTGATCAACGCCAACGGGCAGGTGCAGGTTGGCGTGCATCAGGATGTCGGCAATACCGGCGGCTTCAAATAACATGCCGCCATCGGGGACGATAACGAGAAAGTGCTTCATGGCGTAAAATGCTCATCGTGGCAAAATAAGCCAGATTATCGCACGGCGCCGTTATTTTTGCTGGTAATACGGTCCCTGGGTGATCGAATTACGCAGCACCAGTCGGCCCGGCATCAGTGGCTGCGCCGTCACGCTTTCGCCATCCAGCATTTTAGACAGTTGCGTTAATGCGCTCGACACCATCTCAGCAACCGGAACATGCACCGTGGTTAACGCCGGCAGGAGATAGGGCGCAACCGGGATATCATCAAAGCCCAGCAAGGAGACGTCATGCGGGATGCGCAAACCCGCGTTGTGCAAGGCGCAGGCGGCGCCAATTGCCATATCATCATTGCTGGCGACAATCGCGGAAAATCTGACTTTACGACGTAACAGTGCTTCAACCGCCAGTTGCCCACTGGCGCTGGTCCAGCAGCCGTCCAGCATCAGGTTTTCGTCGTATTCAATGCCATTGTCCATCAACGATGAAATATAGCCTTTCAGACGACTTAATCCGGTGTGAGAGCTACCCATCCCTTTGATGAAAGCGATCTCGCGGTGGCCCTGAGCAATTAAATGATTCACCGCGTTGAGGGTGTCATTTTCGTGGTCAGCACACACCGAATATTGCGGATGCTGCTTCAAACGGCGGTTTAACACGATTAACGGCTTACTCATGCCAGGAATAAGGGCATCAATATCTTCCACGCTTAAATAGCGCGGATAGATAATCACGGCATCGCAAAAGCTATCGATTAAAAAGTTTATGGCCTCGCGCTCTTGCTGCGCATTGTGTTTACCATCGCCCAGCACCAGTTGTGAACCGAGTTTTTCCGTCATGGTCGCGGCCTGGAATAGTAGCTCGGTAAAAAAGGGACCATTGTAAAGCGTATTGGGTACCATCAGACCAATACTGTGCGAACGGTTGGTCGCAAGGCTTCGTGCCAGCAGATTAGGACGGTAATCCATCTCATCTATGGCCAGCATCACCCGATCCCGCACCGTTTTAGACACATAAGCATGGCCAGCCAGCACCCGTGACACCGTGGCTTTTGACACACCTGCGCGTTTTGCGACATCAAGCATTGTCGTCATTTATCTTCCTTCTCAGCGTTCTCGCGCATTGTAGCGCAAAAGCTCAATCTGAAAACCGCAGAGTGAGGCTCTTCTAACCGATAACGTTTTTTCTCATTATCATCCGATTTCATCACATATTTAAAAGGCTAACATAAAAATAATATGAAACCGGTCTCAGATTAATCATATTTTCACTCTTTAAATAAGGTTTAACGGTTTGAGTTATGGATCACAAAAAGAACAAATTGAATCTGTAACCGGTTGCAGAAACGATTCTCGGCGCGTAATTATTTAAAAAAAACGGAGGGTGTCATGGTGAAAATTCTATTGTGTTGTTCCGCAGGTATGTCAACCAGCATGGTCGTACAAAGAATGCAGAAAGCCGCTACGCAGCTGGGTTTAGAAGCCAAAATTGATGCCGTTGGAATGGAAGAGTTCAGTGAAAAAATCGCCGAGTATGACTGTTGTCTGCTAGGCCCACAGATCAAATATAAGCTGGCAGATTTCGAACGTCAGGCGCAGGAGTATCACAAACCGGTTACCGTCATTAATACCATGGATTACGGCATGTTAAATGGCGAAAAGATCCTGAAGTCGGCGCTCGCCCTGATTGATGCTAATAAGGGGGCATGATGAGTACACTGGCTGACTCCTTATTTGGTGTGATTGAAAACCGCATCAGTCCGATTGCTGCGCGACTCTCATCGCAACGGCATGTGGTGGCGATCAAGGACGGATTTATTGCCTCAATGCCGTTCCTGATTGTCGGCTCATTCATGCTGCTGTTCTCACATCCTCCTTTCAGTCAGGACAGCCAATGGGGCTTCGCCCAGTGGTGGCTGGGCATGGTGAAGCAGTACAACGACCAGCTGATGATGCCCTACAACATGACGATGGGCATCATGGCGGTGTTCATCACCGGCGCGATTGCCTATAACCTGGCGCAAAGCTACAAACTGAATGGCCTGATGGCGGCGCTGCTGTCGCTGATGACTTTTTTGGTGGTGGCTGCACCGGAAAAGAACGGCGCATTGTCCGTCGCTTCGCTGGGTGGGGAAGGAATATTCACCGCCATCCTGATCAGCCTGTACTGCACGGAAGTGATGCACTGGCTGGTGAAGTACAACATTGGTTTCAAACTGCCGGAACAGGTGCCGCCGAAGATTCGTCAGTCCTTTGACCTGCTGATCCCCATCATGGTGATTTTCCTGACGCTCTACCCGCTGAACCTGTTTATGGAGAGCCACTTTGGTCTGTTGATTCCTCAGGCCATCATGTCAGTGTTTGCGCCAATTATCTCAGCAGCCGATTCACTGCCTGCGGTGCTCATCGCCGTCTTGCTATGTCATTTGCTGTGGTTTGCCGGCATTCACGGTGCGGCGATTGTCGGCGGCATCCTGCAGGCATTCTGGCTGAGTAATCTGGGGCTTAACCAGGAAGCGTTAAATGCCGGGCAAGAGATCCCTAAAATCTTTATCGAGCCATTCTGGCAGTTCTTCATCACCGTAGGCGGATCGGGTGCCACCATGGGCCTGGTGATTCTCTATCTGCGCAGCCGCTCCGCGCATCTGCGCGCCATCGGCCGCCTCGGCTTTGTACCCGGTATGTTTAACATCAATGAGCCGATTATTTTCGGTTCACCGGTGGTGATGAATCCGCTGCTGTTTATTCCCTTTATCACCACGCCGTTGATCAACGCGGTTATCGCCTGGACCGCCACCCGTACCAACCTGATCAACCACGTCATTTCGCTGGCACCCTGGACCACGCCGGGACCGATTGGTGCCGCCTGGTCAACCGGCTGGGACTGGCGCGCAGTGGTGTTAGTCGCGTTCCTGATTTGTTTATCCACGCTGATTTATTACCCGTTCTTCAAAATGTATGAACGCCAACTGCTTGCGCAGGAAGAAGAGATGGCGCAGGAACAACTGGCTGAGGAGATGAAGTAATGCAAGAGATGCAGGAAATGGAAAGCACGGTGATGGAGCTGATCATTCATGCAGGGGAAGCCCGTTCATCATCGATGCAGGCACTGCAAGCGGCCCGAAAACACAACTGGCAGGAAGCCGATGCGTTGCTGGCAAGTGCACGAGATGCCGCGCGCGAAGCCCACAAAATTCAAACCGCGTTAATCGGTGCGGATGAAGGCTGCGGCAAAATTCCGGTCAACCTGATTATGGTGCATGCGCAGGATCATCTGATGAACGCTATGTTGTGTCGCGATTTAGTTGAAGAGCTGATCTATCTGCATCGTCAGGTGCAGGAGTTATCAAAAACCCACTTGCAGTAAGACGCAGTTAATCACATGAAAGGATGGATTATGTCTCAGTTACCGGCTGATTTTTTATGGGGCGGCGCCGTTGCCGCGCATCAGGTTGAAGGTGGATGGAACGAAGGCGGTAAAGGGCCGAGCATCGTCGATGTGTTGACGGGCGGAGCGCATGGCGTTGAACGTGAAATTACCGATGGCATTGTCGAGGGGAAACACTACCCCAATCATCAGGCCACCGATTTTTATCATCACTACAAAGACGATATCGCGTTGTTTGCCGAGATGGGTTTTAAGTGTTTCCGTACCTCGATTGCCTGGACACGCATCTTCCCGAAAGGCGATGAGCAACAACCTAACGAAGCGGGCCTGCAGTTCTACGACGACATGTTTGATGAGCTGCTCAAATATGGCATCGAACCGGTGATTACGCTGTCGCACTTCGAGATGCCATTGCATCTGGTGCAGCAATATGGAGGCTGGCTCAATCGTGAATTGATCGATCTCTTTGTACGCTATAGCGAAGTGGTGATGAAGCGCTACAAAGGCAAAGTGAAATACTGGATGACCTTTAACGAGATCAACAACCAGCGTAACTGGCGCCGACCGCTGTTCGGCTACAGCAACTCAGGCGTGATTTTCACCGATCATGAAAATCCGGAAGAGGTGATGTATCAGGTGCTGCATCATCAGTTTGTGGCCAGTGCCAAAGTGGTGAAGCTGGGGCATCAAATCAATCCTGAATTCAAGATCGGTTGCATGCTGGCGATGGTGCCGCTGTATCCGTGGTCATGTCATCCTGATGACGTGATGTACGCGCAAAAATCGATGCAGGAACGCTATCTGTTTGGCGATGTGCACATGCGCGGAGCCTATCCTTCCTACATTTTGAAAGAGTGGGAACTGCGCGGTTTCCACATTGAGATGGCGCCGGAAGATGCACAAACGCTGCGAGAAGGCTGCACCGACTATCTCGGCTTTAGCTATTACATGAGTAACGCCGTGGAGTATGCCAGCGCGACCCGCATGGACAGCGCACTCGAAGCATTCCCCGGCAGCCGAAAAAATCCGCATGTGCAGGCGTCAGATTGGGGATGGCAGATTGATCCCGTTGGCCTGCGCTACACACTAAATGCGCTGTATGAGCGTTATCAGAAGCCGCTGTTTATTGTGGAAAATGGGTTTGGCGCCGTCGATCAACGTGAGGCCAACGGCGAGGTCAATGATGACTATCGTATTGCCTACCTGCGTGAACACATCGAGCAAATGAAAAAAGCGGTACTGGAAGATGGCGTGGATTTAATGGGCTTCACGCCCTGGGGCTGTCTCGACTGTGTCTCTTTTGGCACCGGCCAATACAGCAAACGCTACGGCTTTATCTACGTAAACCGTAATGACGATCAAACCGGCGATTTTTCGCGCTCGAAGAAAAAGAGTTTTGCCTGGTATAAAAAGGTCATCGCCTCGCAGGGTGAAGCGCTTTAATTGCAATGCCCGGGCAGGAAACCCGGATTAATCAGAGTTGTCCTCTCTTCGGCAATGAATATCCTTTCCAGCCTGCGCAGGCAGGCTGAATAAATAACATGAACCCGAACCAGGAAAAAATATCATCCATGCGGTGAGGCCCGATGCTGCCTGCAACGGCGCTTTTTACTCACCTGATTGCAACCAAACGGAGTTATATCCTATGCCAAATAAGATCAAAATTGTCACTATCGGTGGGGGTTCCAGCTATACGCCAGAGTTGATTGAAGGGCTTATCCTGCGTCAGGAGCAGTTGCCGATTGCCGAGTTGTGGCTGGTCGATATTGAGGACGGCGCAGAGAAGATGGAAATCGTTGGCAGTATGGCAAAACGCATGATCGCGGCTGCCAAACTCGACTGGCAGGTGCATCTTTCTCTCGATCGCAAGGAAGCGTTAAAGGATGCGGATTACGTGACCACCCAGTTCCGCGTGGGGTTGCTGGATGCACGCTTAAAAGACGAAGTGATTCCATTAGCCAATGGTTTACTGGGCCAGGAAACTAACGGCCCGGGCGGGATATTTAAAGCGTTTCGCACGGTGCCGGTGATTCTCGATATTATCGAGGATATGCGTCAATTGTGCCCAAACGCCTGGCTGGTGGATTTCACTAATCCGGCAGGTATGGTCACCGAAGCGGCGATTAAATATGGCAAGTGGGAAAAAACCGTTGGCCTGTGCAATGTGCCGTTCGGCCATATCACTCAGGCATGCAGCGTGCTCGGTGCGGAAGAGAACGATCTCTATTTCAAATTTGCCGGGCTTAACCATTTCCACTGGCATCGCGTCTGGGATCAGCAGGGCAATGAACGCACCGCAGAACTGATTGATAAAATCTATTCCCCAGACCAGCAGGAAACAAGCGATGAAGGGCTGAAAAATATTCATCAGATTCCGTTTAACTACGATCAGGTAAAACATCTCGGCCTGCTGCCCTGTGGTTATCACCGCTATTACTATTTGCAGGAACCGATGCTCGCTCATGCCATCGAAGAGTTCGAACAGTATGAAACCCGCGCTGAAGTGGTGAAGAAAACCGAAGCGCGGCTGTTCGAGTTATATAAAGACGTCAATCTTAACTACAAGCCTGAAGAGTTAAGTCAGCGGGGCGGGGCGCATTACAGCGATGCGGCTTGCGATCTCATTGCATCGATTCAAAATAACAGCGGAAAATTAATGGTGGTCTCAACGCGCAATAATGGCGCGATTGCCGATTTACCGTTTGATTGCGTGGTGGAGGTCACTGCCGCCATCACTTCTCATGGCGCAGAACCGCTGCGTTGGGGAGCGTTACCGCCTGCGGCGCGCGGCATGATTCAGTTAATGAAAGCCATGGAGGAAACAGTGATTGAAGCCGCCGTTACTGGAGATTACGGTGCGGCATTACACGCTTTCACCATTAATCCGCTGATTCCGGCGGGCGACACGGCGATCAAAGTGCTGGATCAATTGTTGTATGCCCATAAAGCCTATTTGCCGAAGTTTGCCAGCAAAATTGCGGAGATTGAGCAGACCAAACCGGAGATCGTTACCTTCGTCGATCAGTTACTGGCCGACAGGCAAGCGCACGCGCATAGGGCGTGATGAGGTTTTATCAGGATCGAATGAGGCAGGAAGGAGACTGAAGACGGTGCCCGTTTGAACATCGCTGGGCACCGAGAAAAGCACTCACCGTCCTGTTGGGCGGTGAGTGGATCAGCATTACGCGGTGAGTTCGTTACGTACGATAGCAGCACCTGCGCTCAAGGCTTCCAGCTTACCTCTGGCAACACGGCGCGACAGTGGCGTCATACCGCAGTTAGTAGAAGGATAAAGCTTATCGGCGTCGACAAACTGCAGTGCTTTACGCAAGGTATCAGCCACTTCTTCCGCAGTTTCAATAGTGTTGGTCGCCACATCAATGGCACCGACCATCACTTTTTTGCCACGGATCAGCTCAATCAGATCCATTGGCACGCGCGAATTCTGCGCTTCCAGTGAAATGATATCGATAGAAGACTTTTGCAGTTTAGGGAACACTTCTTCGTACTGACGCCACTCAGTGCCGAGGGTCTTTTTCCAGTCGGTGTTCGCTTTAATGCCGTAGCCATAGCAAATGTGCACGGCGGTTTCGCACTTCAGACCTTCAACGGCTCTTTCCAGTGCGGCAATGCCCCAGTCATTCACTTCATCGAAGAACACATTAAATGCGGGTTCATCAAACTGAATAATATCAACACCGGCTGCTTCTAACTCTTTGGCTTCCTGGTTAAGAATTTTGGCAAATTCCCAGGCGAGTTTTTCACGGCTTTTGTAGTGACCATCATAAAGCGTATCAATCATGGTCATTGGGCCTGGCAGAGCCCACTTGATCTGTTGTTTGGTTTGCTGGCGCAGGAATTTAGCATCTTCAACAAACACCGGCTTTTTACGTACGACTTCACCGATCACGCTCGGCACGCTGGCGTCATAGCGATTGCGAATTTTCACAATCTCACGCTTTTCAAAATCAACGCCGCTGAGATGCTCAATAAAGGTGGTGACGAAATGCTGGCGCGTTTGCTCGCCATCACTGACGATATCAATACCCGCCAATTGCTGATCCTGCAGGGATAACAGCAGGGCATCTCTTTTGCCCTCGGCTAATTCATCACCCTGCAATTTCCATGGCGACCACAGCGTTTCAGGTTGAGCAAGCCAGGCCGGTTTCGGTAAGCTTCCTGCCGTTGAAGTAGGTAATAACAATTTCATAATCAATAACCTTTTATTTTGGCTTAATCAAAGAACGTAATGTGCAGACCACTGCTCAAGAATGTCTTGATAGGGTTTGATGAAGTGCTCTTCCGTATACTTCCCCTGCTCAATTGCCAACCGGCTGCGTTCTTCTCGATCGTAAACAATGCGCGTTAATGAATGGTCGCCATGTGTCAGGCTTGGCTGATAGCACTGGCCTGCGGCAGAGTTGGCATTGTAAATTTCCGGGCGGTAAATCTTCTGGAACGTCTCCATAGTGCTGATGGTGCCGATCAGTTCCAGATCCGTGTAATCATTCAGCAAGTCACCGGTGAAATAGAAAGCTAATGGCGCGACGCTGTTTTCAGGCATGAAGTAGCGCGCCTGCAATCCCATTTTGCCGAAGTAATGGTCGGTGAGAGACAGCTCATCTTGCTGATATTCAAAGCCCAATACCGGATGCTGATAGTCAGTGCGGTGATAGGTGTTCTTGCTGGATACGCTCAGGCAGATCACTGGCTTTTTATTAAAGCGTTCCTGATAAGCCGCCGAGTTGACGAAGCTTTTAAAGATATTGCCGTGCAGATCACCGAAACCTTCTGGCAGGCTGAAACCGGAGTTATTGTTATTGGCCGCCAGCAGACGCACGCTAAAATCGTAATCACGCACGTAAGACGAGAAGTTATTGCCTACGATGCCATCGGTACGCTGCTGAGTTTTGCGATCAACAATATTGGTTTTCAGGATTTCGATCACCGGGAAGGTTTTGCCATTGCCTTCAATATCAATTTCCGCAGAAATGATTTCCAGCTCAACGGCATAACGATCGCCTTTTGGGTTGTCCGCGTGCGCCAGAGAGTTGAAACGGTTGTTCATCATCATTAAGGCATTGCGCAAATTCTGCTGGCGATGGGTTCCACGTGCCAGGTTAGCAAAGTTCGTGGTGATGCGCGTATTTTCAGATGGATTGTAGTTCTCATCGAAAACGCTGCTCTTAATTGAAAATGCAAAATCGTTGCTCATGATGCTCGGGTATCCTGATTTCAGCTGCAAAACCTTTCCGGCTTTAGGCGGGTAGACCTGATACTTCGGCCTATCACCTGCGGTAGATTTCACATTGTCTTAAGTCAATAACAATGCGAATTTTATGCCAGAGTCACTCGGTGATTGAAAGTGATTAAACTTCAAACCTGCATGAGCCAATTTCATGATCGGGTTCACACTCTGAAGCAGGGTGGTCAGAAGGGGGATTTTTTGCGGAAAAGCGAGCGGTGAATGTTTGTTAGGCCAGCGATAAAAGCGATGTGATGGCCAACACGCCCGGAGGGCAATGCGGAAGAATCTACCTAATGGGAAATAAAAAATCCACGCCAGGCGTGGATTTTTTTGGCTGAATTTAATTCAACAGGGTCAAATCATCGACTTGAAGATTAGACGTTGAACAGGAAGTTCATCACGTCGCCATCTTTCACGATGTACTCTTTACCTTCTGAGCGCATCTTGCCGGCTTCTTTCGCGCCTTGCTCACCTTTATAGGTAACAAAGTCATCAAAAGCGATGGTCTGCGCACGGATAAAGCCTTTCTCGAAGTCGGTGTGAATTTTACCGGCTGCCTGTGGCGCGGTCGCGCCCACTGGGATGGTCCATGCACGTACTTCTTTCACGCCAGCGGTGAAGTAAGTTTGCAGGTTGAGCAGGGCATAACCTGCACGGATCACGCGGTTCAGACCCGGCTCTTCCAGACCCAGCTCTGCCATGAACTCGTCACGCTCTTCGTCATCCAGCTCTGCGATGTCGGATTCAACGGCTGCACATACCGGCACCACCACTGAACCTTCGGCTTCTGCAATCGCACGCACCTGATCAAGGTACGGGTTGTTTTCAAAACCGTCCTCGTTCACGTTAGCGATGTACATGGTGGGCTTCAGGGTCAGGAAGCTCAGGTAGCGAATGGCCGCTTTCTCGTCTGCATCCAGTTTCAGCGCGCGTAACATGCCCGCTTCGGACAGATGCGGCAGGCACTTCTCTAGTGCAGCCAGCTCAGCTTTAGCATCTTTGTCGCCGCCTTTGGCTTTCTTCTGGCAACGCTGAATAGCACGTTCACAAGTGTCGAGATCGGACAGCGCCAGCTCGGTGTTGATGACGTCAATATCTTCCGCCGGATTCACTTTGCCGGAAACGTGAATAATATTGTCGTTCTCGAAGCAACGCACCACGTGGCCGATAGCTTCGGTTTCACGAATGTTGGTCAGGAACTGGTTACCGAGGCCTTCACCTTTGGATGCGCCTTTTACCAGACCGGCGATATCGACGAATTCCATGGTGGTCGGCACAACACGCTGTGGCTTAACGATTTCGCTCAGCTGATCGAGGCGCAGATCGGGCATTGGCACCACACCGGTGTTAGGCTCGATGGTGCAGAACGGAAAGTTGGCTGCTTCGATACCCGCTTTAGTCAGCGCGTTGAACAGGGTGGATTTACCGACGTTCGGCAGGCCCACAATACCGCATTTAAATCCCATGGTCTGATTACCTTTCTCACTGAGTGTACGGCACTGGCTGGCAGCGCCGACAGATTCAAAAAATTTCGCGCATTATACACAGAATTGCCTTCTGCGGCGCGGGAATTGGGCTTAGCCAGCCTTGAACGCATGCAGGCGGTTCATCGCCTTGATTTTGTCTTCTTTCAGCCACAGTTCGGTGCAGCGCACCGCTTCATCCACGGCATCGTCAATCAGTTTTTGCTCGCTGGCAGGCGGTTTGCCTAACACGAAGCCGGTAACCTTATTGCGATCGCCGGGATGACCGATGCCAACCCGCAGGCGATGGAAATTATTGATATTGCCAAGCTTGCTGATGATGTCTTTCAGACCGTTATGCCCGCCATGACCACCGCCCTGTTTGAATTTGGCGATGCCAGGAGGCAGATCCAGTTCATCGTGTGCCACTAAAATTTCTTCTGGTGCGATGCGATAAAAGGTCGCCATTGCCGCAACCGCTTTGCCACTCAGGTTCATAAAAGTAGTGGGCACCAGCAAACGGACATCTTCACCCGCCAGTGACAGGCGTGCAGTGTAGCCGTAGAATTTCGGCTCCTCTTTCAATGACTGATTGTTCCGGTCGGCCAGCAAATCCACATACCAGGCACCTGCGTTATGGCGCGTTGCGGCGTATTCAGCGCCGGGATTGGCCAGCCCCACAATCAGTTTAATGCTGCTCACGATGTTTATCCTGTCTTGCTGCGGAAAGGGCGATAGTTTACTGCCTGCAAGCGGCGATGACAAAGGGTGCTGAGTACAGATGATACCTCTGCGTGACTTATCAATTTCTATCGAAATCAAGCCTCTGGCCGTAAAGAAATGTCAGAGATTGTGAAGGATGTGTGATCCTGTACGCAATTTAACCGGCAGTCATTGCCTAAACTTATGACAAGTTAACCATACGTGCTGTTTTGCTTTTTCATAAGGATGGAGGTGAATCATGAAACGTCAACAATGCCGCTATTTAGGTAATGGCCTGATGTGTTTAGGTTTACTGACGATGGTATTAGGCGTCGGCTATTCCATTATTAATCAGCTGCCTGCGTTAAACCTGCCGCAATTCCTCGCGCATGGTGCCATGTTCAGCATCTTTGTCGGGGCACTGTTGTGGCTGGTAGGGGCGCGCGTCAGCGGACGTGAGCGTGTCGAAGACCGCTACTTCTGGTTACGCCATTACGGTGACAAACGCTGCCGCCGCAATCACTCTTCACATTAAGAGAGAGCAGCTTCCTGCACCGGCTGTAACTGCACGAAATAACGTTCGACGCGGTTACGGCCACTGGCTTTTGCACGGTATAACGCTTCGTCCGCCAGGCCGAGTAAAATCGGGAAGGTGTGATCGCGATGGTTAGCGGTAGCATAGCCAATACTCACGGTATAGCAGACGTCGTTGGGCTGCGACAGCTGTGTCGCCAGACGGATACGCTCACACACCCGTTCTGCATCCTCGCTATTGCCCGGCAGAATCGCCGCAAACTCTTCACCGCCCAGACGGGCAAAATGACCTTCTGCGGGCAGCAACGCCTGCACCACCTGACAAAAATCGATTAATACGCTGTCACCTTGCAGATGGCCGTAACGATCGTTAATGCCTTTGAAATGGTCAAGATCAAACAGCACGGCCGAGTAAACCAATGGCTGCGGATTGCGCGTATTGCGTAACACTAATCTATCGGCTTGCTCGAACAGGGCGCGACGATTCCAGACGCTGGTCAGGGGATCGTGAAGCGAGGCCCGTTTGTGAGCTATCTGCGTGCGCTCATTGACCATCGCCAGAATGGTAAATGTCAGGCCAATCACAAACAGAATGGATTCAAGAATCACGTACACCGAAAAGCTGGAACCGGCTATCGCGCCGCGCACCGGGGTGGCGATGGCATCATCCAGGAATATACGCGCCACGTGAAACAGCAGATGGATCCACAGCAACATCTGCGCCGGCCAAAAGGTCACCTGCAGTGCATCGCGCGATTGCCATAACAGGCGAATCAGGGCACCGGTGTAAATAATGCAAAGCAGACATATGACTAAAACGCGTTTAGGTTGGCTGGCGTAAAACTGCGGGAACACGCAGAGAATGGCCCATAACAATGCAGCCGCTAACCAGCTGAATCCGAGAGGTTTATTGCAGAATGCTCGAAAAGCCTTCAGCAGATTACCATAGGCCAGCATCATCACCACGTTGCCGACAGCGATGGGAAGAAAAACAAATCCAGCACTGCGCAGACTGCTGAGAAACACCGCTGTCAGGGTCAATGTGAGCGCCAGCGTAGTGAACCCCAGCACGCGATCGTACTGCGCACCCACCCAGGCGAACACCAAAATAATGCTCAAAAAACCCAGCACATAGAGCTCGCAAACAAATAGTGTGTAAATGTCGAGAGTCATAGTGGTCGGAGTTCTCAGAAAAAAGTGTGGAGAAAAATACCACTAATCAATGGCCCGCTAAAGTGCAGCATCGCGAGTCGAATGAAAAGAGTGTAAGGCAGGGAGAATAGCGAATTTTAACGAAATTTATCGCGAAAATATCTGTAGCGAGAGCGGCTTAATCGGTAAATGAAGCGGATTGTTGGGAATAAAAACCGGGCGCGGGGCCCGGTTTCATGCAATGTATTAATGTTCGAACATTGCGGAGATGGACTCTTCGTTACTGATACGGCGAATCGCTTCGGCCAGCATGCCAGAGAGCGTTAAGGTACGCACGATTGGCAGGGCTTTCATCTCGTCTGACAGCGGAATGGTGTCGCATACGATAACCTGATCGATCACTGACTTACGCAGGTTTTCGACCGCGTTGCCAGAGAAGATGGGGTGAGTCGCATAAGCGAAGACACGTTTCGCGCCGCGCTCTTTCAACGCTTCAGCTGCTTTGCACAGCGTACCGCCGGTGTCGATCATATCGTCGACCAGTACACAGTCACGACCTGCCACGTCACCGATGATGTGCATCACCTGAGAAACGTTCGCACGCGGGCGACGTTTATCGATGATAGCCATATCAGTGTCATTGAGCAGCTTAGCAATAGCACGCGCACGCACGACGCCGCCGATGTCCGGAGAAACCACAATCGGGTTTTCCAGGCCAATCTGCAGCATATCTTCCAGCAGGATTGGGCTACCGAACACGTTATCAACCGGGACATCGAAGAAGCCCTGAATCTGTTCGGCGTGCAGATCAACCGTCAGAACACGGTCAACACCCACGCTGGAGAGGAAATCGGCAACCACTTTGGCGGTGATAGGCACACGAGCAGAACGCACGCGGCGGTCCTGACGGGCATAACCAAAGTAAGGGATAACAGCAGTAATACGACCAGCAGAAGCCCGACGCAACGCGTCGACCATCACAACCAGCTCCATCAGATTATCATTGGTGGGGGCACAGGTGGACTGGATGATGAAAATATCACCACCGCGTACATTTTCGTTGATCTGTACACTTACTTCACCATCACTGAAACGGCCGACAGCGGCGTCTCCGAGGCTAGTGTAAAGGCGGTTGGCAATACGTTGTGCTAGTTCCGGGGTGGCGTTACCAGCAAATAGCTTCATATCAGGCACGAGAAGAACCTCAGGCTTGGCGTCCAGAGAATGAACGTTTCAAAAGTAACCGGCGAATACTTTTGAAGTCGTTCATACGGGTGTGTTAATGCGTCACGTGCAGTGCCTGGAACAGGGTGGCACTGTCACGCAAACGCTTAGAGCCCGGAAAGGGTGCGTTGCAACGGCGAGATATTAAGCCCGCGCGCCACAAATCCGCAAATCCATTTCGGGGCAAGCTCCAGCACCTGACGAGCAGCGGATTCGGTGCTAAATTCAGCAAATACACAAGATCCGGTCCCGGTCAGGCGCGACGGCGCGTATTCTAGCAGCCAGGAAAGCAGCGCATCAACCTCGCGAAAACGTTTTCTTGCCACAGCTTCACAATCATTGTGAAAAGGACGCTGTAACAGTTCATCTAATGTGCGTATCGGTGAATTGCGCGTCAAGTCAGGATCGCGAAAGATATCCGGCGTGCCGATGCTAATACCAGGATGTGCCACCAGATACCATTTTTCTTCCGGTTCAGCAGGCTGAATCTGCTCGCCAACCCCTTCGGCAAAGGCGGCGTGCCCACGCACGAACACCGGAACATCAGCACCAAGCTGCACGCCAAGGGTGGCTAACTCATCCACGCTAAGCCCGGTTTGCCATAAATGGTTCAGCGCCACCAACACGGTCGCGGCATCCGATGAACCGCCGCCCAGTCCGCCGCCCATCGGAAGACGTTTTTCCAGGGCTATCTCCGCACCCGCGTTTTCGGGCAGCGTACCGCGAACGACCGCGGCTTGCTGTAACATCCGCGCCGCCCGCACGATCAGGTTATCGTCATCGGCGACGCCCGCTAACGGCGTCAGCAGCGTAATCTTCCCACTGCGGTCAGGCGTGATCTCAAGCCTGTCGCCGTGATCAAGAAACTGAAACAGCGTTTGCAGATTGTGGTAGCCGTCAGCGCGACGGCCCGTAATGTAGAGAAACAGATTCAGTTTTGCCGGAGCAGGCCAGGTGGTGATCATTGCGTGGTCCAGCTATCCATGCGCAGTTTGATTCGCTGACCACCTTCAGTCAGTTCCAGGTTGGCCGGCAGCGGTGGATTGACCTTGCTGTCATAATCAGAGATGTTCACTTTCCACTGCTGGCCATTACGGCTGTAATTCACACTCTGCAGCTGATAGCTGCTGTTGAGCTGATAATCCGTGGCATCACCCGGCAGACCCATCATCCACTGACGCAGATTCGCCAGCGGAATATCCATGCCGGTCAACTGTGAAATCATCTTCTCAGCGTCATTGCTCACATAGCGCTTGCCTTTGTTATCGACGATTTGCACCACCGAACCCTGCGCATCCAGCTGCAATTCGGTACTGCCCAGCGGATTGGTTAGCAACAGACGATAGCGATCGGCGGCGGTTTGCTGCCAGTTAAAGCGCGCATAGACTTTTTGCTTATCGGAAAGATAGGCAAAAGCGCCACGCGTTTGATATTGGGTGATTTTCTCAACGGCTTGTTGATGCTGCTGCCATTGCGGTGAGGTGGTGCTGGGGCCAGGACCTTGTGGTTTGTTGATGCTACAAGCAGCCAGCAATACGCTGGCAAGGGGCAAAAGGCGCAACAGCTTGCGCGGGGGCAAATGCATCACGTGGTCGTCTCCTCAGACACGTTTTTACTTCGTAACCGATAACGCTAACCATCCAATACTACGCCGTCAATGCCGATGTAAGGATAATTGCGCACGATCAGTTTAATCTTATTACAGTCATAGCCTTTGTATGGCTTTTCTTGATCTGTGGCATCTTGTAGAATGCGCTTCACAAAGCCCTGACAAATATTGGGACATCCCAACCCGAATCACCATGACGCTGCTTGCTCTCGGAATCAACCACAAAACCGCACCTGTTGCGCTGCGCGAACGCGTTGCGTTTCTGCCAGACACGCTGGATCAGGCTCTGAATAGCCTGTTGTCCCAGCCGATGGTTCAAAGTGGTGTGGTGCTCTCAACCTGTAATCGTACTGAACTCTATCTCAGCGTAGAGCAGCAGACAGATTTGCAGGAGAGGTTGGTGCGCTGGTTGTGCGAGTATCACGATCTGCGTGAAGAGGATGTCCGAGCCAGCCTTTACTGGCATCAGGACAACGCCGCCGTCAGCCATCTGATGCGCGTTGCCAGCGGTCTGGATTCGCTGGTATTGGGCGAACCGCAAATTCTCGGCCAGGTTAAAAAGGCCCATGCTGATTCTTCGCGTGACCATGCGCTAAGCAGCGAGCTGGAGCGCATGTTCCAGAAGACCTTCTCCGTCGCTAAACGCGTGCGCACCGAAACTGAAATCGGTGCCAGCGCGGTCTCTGTCGCCTTCGCCGCCTGTTCTCTGGCGCGTCAAATCTTCGAATCACTCAGCACGGTCAACGTGTTGCTGGTGGGCGCCGGGGAAACCATCGAGTTAGTGGCGCGTCATCTGCGTGAACACAAAGTGCAGAAGTTGATGATTGCCAACCGCACCCGCGAGCGTGCGCAGCTGCTGGCCGATGAAGTGGGCGCAGAAGTGATTGGGTTGGGTGATATTGAAACCCGTCTGGCCGATGCGGATATCATTATTTCTTCTACTGCCAGCCCGCTGCCGATTATTGGCAAAGGCATGGTGGAGCGCGCCTTGAAAGCACGTCGCAACCAGCCGATGCTGCTGGTGGATATCGCCGTACCGCGTGATGTCGAACCTGAAGTGGGTAAGCTGGCGAACGCCTATTTGTACAGCGTCGATGATCTGCAAGCGATCATCGAGCAGAATTTGGCACAACGCAAAGCCGCTGCAGTCCAGGCCGAAAGCATAGTTGTGCAGGAAAGTGGCGAATTTATGGCATGGCTGCGTGCGCAAAGCGCGGGCGACACCATTCGCGAATATCGTTCACAGGCGGACGACGTGCGTGCCGAGTTGCAGGAGCGTGCGATTGCCGCGCTGCGTCAGGGCGCGGATGCCGAGAAAGTCTTGCAAGAGTTAGCGCACAAGCTGACCAACCGTCTGATTCATGCACCAACCAAATCACTGCAGCAGGCCGCGCGCGATGGCGACAACGAACGCCTGCAGATCTTACGTGACAGCCTCGGTTTAGAGTAATCTGGTCTGTCACGACCTATCACTGGGATACCCTCTATTACATGAAGAGCTCTATTGTTGCCAAGCTGGAAGCCCTCCAGGAACGCCACGAAGAAGTTGAAGCGTTGCTGGGCGATGCCGGCGTCATTGGCGATCAGGAACGTTTTCGCGCCTTATCACGCGAATATGCACAGTTGACCGATGTGACCCGTTGCTTCCGCGACTGGCAGCAGGTGCAGGAAGATATCGAAACAGCTGAAATGATGCTCGACGATCCTGAAATGCGTGAAATGGCTAACGAAGAGTTAAAAATTTCGCGTGAGAAGCGTGAAGTGCTGGAACAACAGCTTCAGGTGCTGCTGCTGCCAAAAGATCCCGATGATGAACGTTCGTGCTTTGTGGAAGTGCGCGCCGGAACCGGCGGAGATGAAGCGGCAATTTTCGCAGGCGATCTGTTCCGTATGTACAGCCGTTATGCCGAAGCACGCCGCTGGCAGGTCGAGATCATTAGCGCCAACGAAGGCGAGCACGGCGGCTACAAAGAAGTTATCGCCCGAATTAATGGTGAAGGCGCTTACGGTCGCTTGAAATTCGAATCCGGCGGTCATCGTGTTCAGCGCGTCCCGGAAACCGAATCTCAGGGCCGTATTCATACCTCTGCCTGCACCGTGGCGGTGATGCCAGAATTGCCGGAAGCCGAAATGCCGGAAATCAACGCGGGCGACCTGAAAATCGATACCTTCCGCTCCTCAGGTGCCGGTGGTCAGCACGTTAACACCACCGACTCAGCGATTCGTATTACCCACTTGCCCACCGGTATTGTGGTTGAGTGTCAGGACGAACGTTCCCAGCACAAAAACAAAGCCAAAGCGCTGGCGGTATTGGGTGCGCGTATTCATGCCGCCGAAACCGCCAAGCGTAACGCTGCTGAAGCCTCAACCCGCCGTAACCTGCTGGGCAGCGGCGACCGTTCGGACCGTAACCGCACTTACAACTTCCCGCAGGGTCGTGTTACCGATCATCGTATCAACCTGACGCTGTACCGCCTGGATGAAACCATGGAAGGGAAGCTGGATACGTTGATCGAGCCGATTGTGCAGGAGTATCAGGCCGATCAGCTGGCCGCGCTGGCTGGACAAGACTGATGATGATTCGCCACTGGCTCAAGCACGCAGTGGTCGCACTCTGTGGCGGAGACAGCCCGAAACGGGATGCGGAGATTTTGCTGGGGTTCGTAACGGGAAAATCACGCAGCTGGCTGGTGGCGTTTGACGATCATGAACTCGACGCTACTCAGCTTGCCGAACTTAATGCGCTGCTGGCGCGTCGGGTGAAAGGCGAACCGATTGCGCATCTGGTGGGCGAGCGTGAGTTTTGGTCGCTGCCGTTGCGCGTCAATGATGCCACATTAATTCCGCGTCCGGATACCGAAGTGCTGGTGGAACAGGCGCTCTTACGTATTCCCGTAACACCGTCCTCCTTGCTCGATCTTGGCACTGGCACCGGTGCTATCGCATTAGCGCTGGCGAGTGAACGTTCTGACTGCCAGGTGTTGGGCTGCGACCGTATCCCAGCAGCCGTGGCGCTGGCGGAAGAGAATGCTCAGCGGTTGCACATCAGCAATGCGCGTTTCCAGCTCAGCCACTGGTTCGATGACATTCCCGCCCAGCGTTTCGATCTCATCGTCAGCAATCCTCCTTATATCGACGCCGCCGATGAGCATCTGCAGCAGGGCGATGTACGCTTTGAACCGCTTAGCGCACTGGTGGCCGACGAGGCGGGGCTGGCTGATTTGCGTTTGATTATTCACCGTGCCCCACAGTGGTTGCAGTCTGGCGGCTGGCTGTTACTGGAGCACGGCTGGCAACAAGATGAAGCTGTGCGCGGCATCATGACGCAGCACGGCTATCAGCAGGTCAGCAGCATTAACGATTATGGCGGCAATCCGCGCGTCACACTTGGGCAATTTTTTTGATTTAAGGAAGCACCATGGCAAGCTGGTATCCGCTGGTTAAACATTTTCACCTGCTGACGGTAGCGTTGACGATCAGCTTGTTTCTGCTGCGTTTTTACTGGTTAACCACCGGTTCAGCGATGCTACAGCGTCGCTGGGTGCGCATTGCGCCGCATATTAATGACACCTTTTTGCTGCTCAGTGGCGTGTGGCTGGTGGTGATCACACACTTTTATCCGTTCTCACCGCAAGGAAGCTGGCTGACGGAGAAGCTGTTAGGGGTTATTATCTACATCGCCTTAGGTTCCGTGGCATTGAGCCGTCGCCCACGCAAGATGGGGACACGTTGGATCGCTTGTCTGATTGCAATCGTAGCACTGCTGTTTGTGATTAAGCTGGCGATGACCAAAATGCCGTTATTGGGGATAGTATGACCTCGCCAGAGCTAGTTGATTACAGTGAAACACCGTTGAGTGAAGCGGTGATTGGCGCAACCTGCGCCATACGCAATGATTTTTCTGCGCCATCCGTTCAGCAACAGCTGGCGGCATTAGTTGAAGAAGCACGGGAATACGTCAGCAGCGAACAGGATGCCGACTTGCAACTGGGCAAGCTGCTTGAATTGTTTTATCGCCAGTGGGGCTTTGGTGGCGCCAGCGGCGTCTACAATTTGTCCGATGCGCTGTGGATCGATAAAGTGCTGAAGAGCCGACAGGGCACCGCCGTATCGCTGGGGGTGATTCTGTTACACATTGCCGACGAGCTGGAGCTGCCGCTGATCCCGGTGATTTTCCCTACCCAGTTGATTCTGCGTGCTGACTGGCTGGACGGTGAAATGTGGTTGATCAACCCTTTCAACGGCGAAACGCTGGATACACATACGCTGGAAGTGTGGCTGAAGGGCAATATCAGCCCGACCGCGAAGCTCTACAATGATGATCTGGATGAAGCTAAAACCATCAACGTGATGCGTAAAATGCTGGATACGTTGAAAGCGGCACTGATGGAAGAGAAGCAGATGGAACTGGCGTTAAACGTCAGCCAGGTACTGCTGCAGATTGATCCCGATGACCCGTATGAAATCCGCGATCGGGGGTTAATCTACGCTCAGCTTGAGTGTGAACATATCGCGCTGACCGATTTGACCTACTTCGTTGAACAGTGTCCAGAAGATCCGGTCAGCGAAATGATTAAAGTGCAGATTCACGCAATTGAACAGAAACAGGTGACGCTGCACTAAGCGTCATCTCGACAATAAGGAAAGGGCATGACTCAGAAAGTAGTAAATATCGGCGATATCAAGGTCGCAAACGATCTGCCATTTGTTCTCTTTGGTGGCATGAACGTGCTGGAATCGCGCGACCTCGCCATGCGTATTTGCGAACACTATGTAAAAGTGACCGACAAACTCGGTATCCCTTACGTGTTCAAAGCCTCTTTTGACAAAGCTAACCGCTCTTCCATCAAATCCTACCGTGGTCCAGGTCTGGAAGAGGGCATGAAGATTTTCCAGGAGCTGAAACAGGCGTTCGGCGTGAAAATCATCACTGATGTGCATGAAGCTTCACAGGCGCAGCCGGTGGCGGATGTCGTTGATGTGATTCAGCTGCCTGCGTTCCTGGCGCGTCAGACCGATCTGGTGGAAGCGATGGCGAAAACCGGTGCAGTCATCAACGTTAAGAAACCGCAGTTCGTTAGCCCAGGCCAGATGGGTAACATTGTCGATAAATTCGCGGAAGGCGGTAACGACAAAGTAATCCTGTGCGACCGTGGCAGCAATTTCGGTTACGACAACCTGGTTGTCGATATGCTGGGCTTCAACGTGATGAAGAAGGTCACCAACAACAGCCCGGTGATCTTCGACGTGACCCACGCACTGCAGACGCGCGATCCGTTCGGCGCGGCTTCAGGTGGACGTCGCGCGCAGGTAGCTGAACTGGCTCGTGCGGGTATGGCGGTGGGTATCGCCGGTCTGTTTATTGAAGCGCACCCTGAGCCGAACAGCGCGAAATGCGACGGCCCATCCGCGCTGCCGCTGGATAAGCTGGAGCCATTCCTGGTGCAGATGAAAGCGATTGATGATCTGGTCAAGAGTTTCCCGGAACTGGATACCAGCAACTAATTGCGTTATCCAGATGTAAGAAAGGCGCCGATGGGCGCCTTTTTTTTGCTTTGAATCTGAGCGTCAGACGCTACAGCATAATTGTCAGTAAATAGCCGGCAAACAGTGCCAGATGCGCGGCGCCGTTCAGCACATTGGTACGCCCGGTTGAGAACGAAATATGGCACAGAATCAGCGCGGCACTCATGATCACCATATGTGGTGGCTCAAGACCAAATATCAGCTGCTGACCGGTCAGGGTGGCGATAATGCTCACCGCTGGTACCGTCAGGGAGATGGTGGCTAATACCGAACCAAAGAACAGGTTCATCGCACGCTGTACCTGGTTCATTAACACCGCTTTGATGGCCCCTAACCCTTCCGGCGACAGAATCAGCAACGCCACCAGGAAACCGGTGAACTGCTCAGGTGCATTCAGTTCCGTCAGCAGATGCTCCAGCGTGTTGGCGTTCATCTTGGTCACGCTGATCACCGCGATCAGATGAATGATCAACCATACCGTGTGCCACAGTGAGCTATGCGCAGAAGGCTTACCATGATGCGGATCGCCATCGTCACCGTCATCCTCATGCTCATAAACAAACAGGCTCTGGTGCGTTTTGGTCTGAATCAGCAGGAACACGCCGTACATGGCAGCGGAGATCGCGGCAATGATCAACGCCTGAGCCGTGGTGAAGTTACCGCCTGGCAGCGCATTCGGGAACACCAGCACCAGAATCGCCAGCGGGAAGATGGCAATCATGTACTGCTTAACGCCCGCCAGATTGACATATTGGGTGGCGAATTTGCGTCCGCCGAGCAGCAGCGCAAAGCCCACCAGACCGCCGGTCACAATCATGATGATGGAGTAGAGCGTGTCACGCATTAGCGCAGGTGCCGCATCGCCGGTGGCCATCAAGGCGGAGATCAAACTGACCTCCAGAATAACCACAGACAGGCTCAAAATCAGCGAGCCATAGGGTTCACCCAGGCGGTGTGCCAGCACGTCAGCATGACGCACCACGCTGAAAGCACTACAAAGGATGGCGACCAGCGCCAGCAGGTTGATGCCGATAATCGGCAATAATGCCGTCTGACCGCCAAAGAAGCTCAGCACCGTCAGCGCGACAATCGGGAAAATCAGTGAGTACTCGGTATGTCGGGTTTTCTCATGTGTAGCCATTCACCATCCTCTCCGGCAAAAAGAACAAAACAGGCGATCAGTGCCTGATAAATATAATGACTTTTCTGACGCAGCGCAGTGTAACTTTTCAACAGTTGTGTTTCAGGCTTTTTACGCGACTTTACTTAGTCAGGTTTTTGATTCTAATCCATCAAAAGAAGTAATTATCTACTAATAACGTAGACTATTCATTTTGTTATGAATCGATAAAAGTAATTTTAGGATAAAATAATACCTGTTTTAATCTTATTTCAATGCGGTTTATCGGAGTTTTATGAATTTAAAAAACCTTGTGTAACTAAAGTATATGTTTGCCATTTCATTGCTTTCTTCGTCATCACGCTGTTCAAGTTATCTGCCAGTCAGCCGATGCTATTTACAAAGAATTTCCCCTTTGTGATCGGGGTCAATCTTGAAACTTTTGTTAAAAATGCATTAATGTCTTCTCTTAAGTCGACGCAACGCGTGTTGCCTGTAAGACATCATCTTTGAGGAGCCGAACCGACAGGATGTCAGCGCAGTAGAGGAGGTCGCATTGTTAACCCGGGAATTTCTGTTAAAAGCGGATTGTAAAACATCATTTGGCGATATCGACGAAGCGCTGCTGTGGAGCTGTGAAAAGCGTGCCGCGTCACTCGCTGCCACACTGGCTTGTCGCCCTGACCAAAGCCCGGTGTGGATTTTTGGCTATGGCTCCCTGATGTGGAACCCGGTTTTTGAGGCGGAAGAAGTGGCTTCCGGACGACTCGAAGGCTGGCATCGTGCTTTCTGTCTGCGTCTGACCGCCGGCAGAGGAACGGTATCGACGCCCGGTCGTATGCTGGCGCTAAAAGAAGGCGGTTCAACCAGCGGTCTGGCTTTCCGTTTACCCGAAGCGCGGCTGCATGACGAGCTGGAGCTGCTGTGGAAGCGCGAGATGATCACCGGCTGTTATCTGCCAACCTGGTGCGAACTGGAACTGGAAGATGCTCGCAAAGTGACGGCGTTGGTATTCATCATGGATCCGCGTCACCCGCTGTATGAAGCAGACTCCTGTCGCAGCACCATCGCACCGTTGATTGCCCAGGCCAGCGGACCATTGGGTACCAATGCTCAGTATCTCTACTCCCTCGAACAGGAGTTGGGTAAACGCGGCATGCAGGAAGATGCGTTGACGCGTCTGGCCGCTGAAGTGAGGGCGCTGCAGCAGTCTGCAGCGCGTTAACTACTGTTTAACCGGATTAATCAGCCAGGTGCCGGGTTTGTCAATGGTCAGTGATTGGCTCATTACCTGGCTGCCATTTTGCACTTCAATGCGATAACTCCCCGCCGCCAGATTGAGTGAAGCAAAGCCGCTGCTGGTGGGTTTCACGTCCTTCGCTTCGCCGTTAAGCAGCACTTTCTCTCCCTCCTGCAAGCGCAGATAGACGGTTGCCCTACCTGGCGCGCTGGCTGCTGCGCTCTGACTCGCTACCGGCGCTGACGCAGAAGGTGTCGCGGCGATCGAAGCGGTTTCAATGTGGCGATTCGTTTTCCACACCACCACCACCACGGCCAGAATGGCAATGGCAGCGGCGGCGACCAGACCAGGCGAAAGGCGACGCACGTTGCGTGGCGTGACAGGTTCAATCGCCGCCGCTGCATGATTCACCGCCATTACCTGTGGTTCAGGCACCGGAGCGGCGACGGGTTCAGGCGCTGGAGCTGGAGCTTCAACCGCCACCGGGAAGGTGGTGACCAGTGCTTCAACATCGCTCACCGGCAAATCAATCAGGCTGGCAAACGCATCAATGCTTTGTGGGCGATCGCCGGGTTTCATTGCCAGCGCACAGTCGATGGCATGCAGTAGCGGCAGGGAATAGCCTGCTGGCTTGCGTTCAACCAGTGGCTGATAGTTATCCTCGATGCAGCGCACCACGCTAACCGGAGGCGCATGGCCGGTAATCAGATTGTGCAGCACCGCGCCAAGCGCATAGATATCGGTCCACGGACCTTGCTCAACTTCACCCTCTTCGCTGTATTGCTCAATCGGGGCAAAGCCAGGCTTCAGCATGATCTCGGTTTCATCGGAGAGATTGCCGATCTCCTTCCGCGCTGAGCCAAAATCGAGTAACACCGGCAGCTGATTTTCCTGGATTTGGATGTTATCCAGCGAAATATCACGGTGCAGATAACCGGCGGTATGGATGGTATTAATGGCGCCAAACAGCGGCGGTAACAGCCGACGAATCCAGGACTCATCGATACTGTCCGGGCTGGTGACCTGCCACTCTTTCAATGTCATCCCGCTGTAGTAGAGCGTGCCCATATAGGCGGTGCCATTCTCTTCCCAGAAGCGCAACACGTGCAGCAGGCCGGGATGATTAAAACGTGCGAGCAAACGGGCTTCCTGAATGAAGCTGTTACGTCCGGCGTTGAACAGTTTCTGGAAGCGCTCGCCACGCAACTCCAGCGACAGGTCAGCGGCACGCACCGCCAGTGAAACCGGCATGTACTCTTTGATGGCGATGGTGCGTTCCAGTTGATGGTCCCAGGCACGGTAAACAATGCCAAAGCCGCCGCCGCCAATCACTTCCTTGATTTCAAATTCATTAAACCGGTAACCCGCAGGCAGGGCATTCGGTGTGTGGTTTTCGTTTGCCGACATAGTGAACTCTCTGAACACGTCCTGTAGCGCCTGCCAGTCTGTTGACGTCAGGCGACGACCGCTAATTAATTAATGTTACGCCAGGCACCAATCGCCGGATCGGCAAGATCCGCATGCAGGGTGTCAATCAGTAACACAGTCACTTTTTGCTGTGGCATAAACTGCGACGACCAAACGCCGCGTAAGGTTTCAACCCGACTCTTCACCGTGTCACTGTCTTGACCTGCTGTCTTATCCATTTTAATCAGCAGATTGCCGGTGAAGCGCCACACATGTTGCTGGCTATCGAACGGCAGCACTAACCAACTCTCTTCGGCGTCCGGACGCGTCACGATCATGCGCTGTTTGTTCACCGCCACCACTTCCAGTGCCGGGCCGCTGAGCTTGAGGTTGGCAATGGGGTAGCCCTGATAGAAATTCACCGCCAGCGAGCGGGTTTTGTCACCACTCATCAGCGTTAATTCACTCGGGCCTTCAAGCCAGCCATCCGTGGAGCAGTGCTGCTGCGGGTTATCCGGAATAAATAGCGAGTCGCCGTTTTCGTCCCAGGAGGTGCGGAAATGACAACCCGCTGGTAGGGTAAAGTGCTGCAATGGGGTGCTGTCTGCCGGGCGTGAGAGATCCAGCGGGGCGGCATTGCTGGCACTGGCACTGGCGGTCGCATCGTTAATCACGATGGGTCGCCAGTTCTGTAATTTTGCTGCGCTGCCGTTGGCCAGCACGCTGCCGTCTTTATTGGTCATCTGCCACGGGATTTCATCCAGCGTGCCGCATTGATTCGCCAGCAGCGTGCCAACGCGCGGCAGGAAGCTGGTCAGAATGCTGGAATCAGTGCTTTTGCCGGAAACAATACGCAACGGCAAGGTCTCTTTGCACCAGTCGTTGGGTGAATTGCTGGCCACATTATCGATGTAGACTTCAAGCGACAGACTCGGCGAATAGACCACACGATAATCATCAGCTTGCGCATTTAGAGCCAGCAACAGGGTCGCTAAGCCCGGCAACCACACTTTCATAAGGGTCCTTGGGATCAATAACGTGTCGGCAGAAAACGTGCCGCATCAGCCTGGGAATAAAGCAGCGTCGCTTCCTGCGGTTCGCCAATCCAGATGGCCAGAGCGCTGAGATTGTCGCTTTTTACACTGCGGTTAACGGCTTGTTCCATCAAAGTCAGCCACTCTTCGCAGGCATTGACCATGCGCAGGGCTTGTTCCATCTCGTGAGTGGTCAGATTGAGCCAGAACCCGTCGGTGCAGACGAGAAACGCATCGCCATCCGTCAATGAAATCACTTCACTAAAGGTGGCTGGACGTGCAGGCTCAACGCCGAGCGCATTATAGAGTAAATTACTGTTAATTCCGGTATTTTCATAGCCTGCTTCGCGCAGTTGCTGGGCCAGACTATGGTCACGCGTCACTTGACTCAACACCCCATGACGGAAGTGATAAACCCGGCTGTCACCAGCATGCGCCCACCATGCGCGCTGTGTCTCGCGGTCAATAAACAGCGCGGCCAGCGTGGTGCTCATGCGAGCATATTTCGGATTTTTTCCCTGCGCCTCAAGCAACACCTGCTGGCAGTGCTCAATCGCTGCACGAGTGCTCTCGGGCGTGAACGTCGGGCTGTTGTGTAACTGGGTCAGCAGCGTATCCCGCACGATTTGCGCCGCTTTGTCACCGCCCGGCAAACCGGCCACGCCATCGCAAACCAGAAAGCAGGCTTTGTGCTCATCCAGCTCGGCTCCGGTGCGATCCTGGTTTTCATCGCGCATTCCCTGCTGGCAACGGCTGGCAAACATCATTTTCATGCGTCTTCGGTCCGAGTCTGGGAATCTTTATATTGATTCACTTCCATGTCATACGCATGCAGGAACGCTTCACCAAACAGGGTATGGAAGTCATCTTCAATTTCACCGGCAGTGCGCTGGTAGTGGCGTGAAAAGTAATCCCACAAGGCCGCTTTACGCCCGCCGTTAAACGGTAGCTTAGGCAACACGCCATCTTTACGTGCTTCCTCTTCCAGCCGTTGCGGATTGAAGGATTGCAGCATCGCCGCGATGATCGCGCGTATGCCAGCGATCATACCCAACTGATGCGCCTGCAAATCCACCAGTGCATCGCGCACTGCCGCTTCTGGCGGCATAAAACCGGGCATCTGGCTCTGATAAATCTGCATCAATACCGTCTTACCCGAAGGCAAAATTTTAAACGGATTGTTGGCCTCATTGAGGATCATCGTCATATCGGCTTTCACGCCGCGCTTGAGGATCGAACGGGAAGAGAGCAGGGCAACAGTGCCTTGCGAGAACAGGCTCAGCATGCGGCCGGTCACGCGCATCTGCTCTTCGGTGATCGTCGTGTGATGGCCATTGTTCAATCCCATGCCCTCCAGCAGCGCGGCCAGCAGCTTGTCCTGATCTGCATGCGGCAACGTGGCGGGAGCCGAAGGGGCATCACTTTGTGGATCAATACCCAGGCGTGGGTCAGTCAGGCGCTCCGGACGCGCCGCAGTGGGTTCCGGCACCCTGTCGAACGCCTGCTGCATACCGAGAGGATCGGCAGTGCTGTCCGCGAAGAACGTGAGCGGGTCATCATGCTGGGTACTCTGGCAGGCAGGATCGCGCACCTCAAGGCCATAATCGCCGATTTGCAGTGCATCACCATGCTGTAATTGCACTTGTGAACCACGCTGTAGCGCCACGCCGTTCAATACCACCGAGGTCACGCTGCCCTGATTGGTCAGGCGGCATTCACCTTCCGGGGAGATATGCACCAGCGCCTGCAAGCGTGAAATGGCGCGCGATTCGTCAGGCAGCACCAGATCGTTATCCTGACTGCGGCCAATGGTTCCCCCAGGCGGTTTAAAAGCAACTGTCTTTGCTGGCACATCCGTATTGCACTGCACAATGGTAAATTGCATGAGTCATCCTGTTAACAAGGAAAACGCTGCGGCTCATTCAAACATGGGTGGATAGAGGCCGTTGCGTCCCGGCTGTGCACCTGCCGCCGGGTTAAACAGTAACGCAAAAAGTTGCGCGGTGAGCGGCCCACTGTGTTTGTGTGTGGCGTGGGCAAAACCGTCACTGCGATTACTCCACCAGTAGCTAATATGCTGCTGGGGATCAAATTTATCCGCCACTTCACGCCAGCTCAGCGTGCAGGGCAGATCATCAAAACCAATCACATCCATAATATCGCTGAGCTGATTGTCCGGGACCATCAGCGGCGTGACGCGTTGCATCTGCTGCTCCAGCGCATCTGGGTTCAGCCGGTCACGCACGCCGCGCAGTAGCAGCGTGCCCAACTCCTGAAACCAGTCGCCCGACATGGCCAGCTGAGCGCTGTGCCAGTGGCTGAGCGGAAAACTTCGCAAAGCCAACAGCGGCCAGCTGCGCCCCACGCGATCGCACGAGGGCAGCAGGCAGCCCATCTGCACCTGCTGACGTAGCGGCGACAGCGGCAGAACAAAATTCCAGACAGGTGCGCGCAGAAACAGCTGAGTGGAGGCATCGGGTTGCTGATGCCAGTGCATGAGCCCCTGTTGAAACCAATGGCTCCAGGGCGTCACGGTATTCTCACTCAGGCGCTGGCGCAGGAAATCGCCGGTGGCCGGTAATTTGCCGTACCAACCCGGCGCGGTGTGCGTCGCCATGGTTACCTCACCATTACTCACTGTGTCCGGTCAATCGCTGCGAAACCCGCTGTGGTGCAATCGCCAGCGAACTGCCATTCGCACCGGCAATTTTCAGATTTTCTGCAAGCTTGCGCATCATTAGTGCGTTATCTCGCGCATAAGGCGACGACTGAATCTGCTGATCCAGAAGCTGGCTAAGATGCCAGTCAAGCTGCTGCAAATCCCGGGCGCTGACATCATCTGGCAGATTGCGTTGAAGATTCTGCATCAGCCAGGCGCGCAGGAATTCGCCGTCATAATTCCGCGGTTGATACAACATCTGATAGGCACGCAGCGCATTGCGGCTGTATTCATTGTCGTTACCGGGGTCATCACGCAGCAAATTGGTGATTTGCTGGGCCACGCGCGGTAACAGTAGAGACTTAAGCGCATTTTGATAAAGCACCCATGCCGCATCGCTTACCTGGTTGCCACGATAGAGACCCACGCGCATGCTAAGCGGTGGATTGTCGAGGGAAAAGCGCTCCGACAACGGCAGCTTCACCAGGTTATTTAAGAAGGGTAGCAGATCAAAGATATTATCGGCTGGCTGATGAATCACCTGCTGACTCTGACGAGTCATTGGCTCAATACGCTCGGCGACCTGGTTAAGATATTGCTGGTTCTGGACATAGCTGGCCAGCCATAAACCGGAGAGCAAAAGCAATGCGCCAGTGAGCGCACCGTAGCCAATCCAGTGGAACAGGCGGTTGCGGTACTCCCAATGGCGGTTACTGCCCGCTAAGCCACTTTCGCGGAACACCAGATCGCTCAGCAGGTCGCGGATAAAGAAACTCTGGCCTTTATTGCCGGGGATGGGGTTATTACGGGTGACGCTATCCCAGGTGGCGAGGCTACTTTCACCGGTATGTGGCAATTGAAGCTTACGGTTGAGTTCGCCCATGATGCGATCAAACGGTAAGCCTTCCTGAGTCCCGCTGGTAAAGAATAAGCCGCGCGCTGACCAGGCAATCTCATCCTCATGGCGCGAGAACACCACATCCAGGTACTCATTCAGCAACGGCCTTAACGAACTGAACTCCTGTGGGAACAGGAAACAGTCAGCACGCAGGGTGAGATCGCGTTCATTCGCCATCACCGTGGGCAGTTGCTGCTGCAGGCGCTGTTCCAAACGCTGATATTGCTGGCTAAAACTGTTATGCCAGTCATCTTTGTGCGGTTTACCCGGTTCCCAGGGGAAGGTGAATCCCCAGATGGCGTCGCGCTGCGGTTTGCTCAGGCCTTCGTTAAAGCTTAAAAACCCTTTCAGCAGATCGGTCTTGGTCACCATCACATACACCGGGAAATGGATACCGGTTTGCTGGTGTAACTCCTGCATGCGGCTACGTAACGCGCTGGCCTGTGCGTGACGTGCTTCCGCGGAATCGGTGAGCAGATCGGCAACGCTAATGGTCATGATCACGCCGTTGATCGGCTGGCGGGTGCGATAGCGTTTCAGCAGGTTAATAAAACTCTGCCACTCGGCGCCGTCGCGTACACGCTGGCTCTCCTGAAGAGCATATCGCCCTGCGGTATCGATCAACACCGCGCTGTCGGTAAACCACCAGTCGCAGTGACGCGTACCGCCGACGCCGCGAATCGCCGCTTTGCCAAGGCTATCGGTCAGTGGAAACTCCAGTCCGGCATTGAGCAGGGCGGTGGTTTTGCCCGCGCCGGGCGCCCCAATCATCACATACCAGGGCAGCTGGTAGAGATAGTGGCTCTGAAAGCGGGCCAGCCAGTTCTGTTGATGACGTCGACCAAACTGTGTGCGTTTCAGGCGCAGCGCTGCTTCACTGAAGCGCTGAGCCAGCAGCGTATCAGTGGCCTGACGATCGGACAGCTCTTCGTGACTCATCTCCTGCAAACGGTTGAGGAGTTTACTGTTAAACCAGCCGCGCCAGATCGCCGGGATAAACTGGAACAGCACCCAGCAGAAGAACAGCAAACCGACCAGCAGTTGACGAGGAAACACCGGCTCAAGGGGGCGGGTGTCTCCCCAACTCCACAGCGGGCCGAGCATCCACAGCACACAGCTTAAGGCAGTGACACCAATCAGGCTCCACAGCAGGCGGTGGGTTAACAGATGTTGCAGCGATGCGCGCATCACTCACCTCCTGGATGATTGCCAAGGGTTTCCGGTGCGGCAAACAGGGTGATCTCCACACGGCGGTTGCGCGCGCGGTTTTCATTGCTGTCATTTGGCAGCAGCGGATTACTGTCGCCGCGGCCTTCCGCTTTCACACTGTGCCCTTCCGCCAGTTGCGGGTTTAGCAACTGGGTCACGGCGCGTGCGCGCGCAAAGGAAAATTCATAGCTTGAGGCAAAACGCCCATCCACCGGGCTGTTATCGGTATACACCGACACCAGTACCGTGCCTTTAACGGTTTTCATGGCGCTGGCAACGTGCGCCAGCAGCGCGCGACCAACCTGATTAACCACGGTACCGTCAGGGGAGAAGAGTTTATCGGCAGGAATGATCACTTTACTGCCAAAGGCGCCATCGCTGACTTCAAGTTGACCGGCGGCGATCACATCATTCAAACGCTGATGCAAATCCAGCAATGCCTGCGGTGAGGTAGGGCGACGGCCGGGCATAATTTGTGGCAGCGGTGTTTGATAGATGGCGCGCAGCAGCGGCTCGGCCGCATTGCCCAGCCGCCAGTTCAGGCCGCTGTAAATCAGACAGGCAATCAGGGCCGCTAACATCGCACAGGCCCATAGCGGCACCATCGGACGGGTTAAGCGACTGACCAGGGGGTGCACTTCCACCAGCGGCACGGCCGGGTTCGTGGTCGACGGGCGCGTTTCCTGGATCAGTTGAGCGAGACGTTTACGAATCCCTTCACACTGTGCACGGCCAGCATCGCTGCCGCGATAACGTCCTTCATAGCCCAGCAACAGACAGTAATGAATCAGCTCCAGCAACCACAGGTGTTGCTGCGGGCTTTGCGAGACGCGGGAAAGTAGCTGAAACACTTTTTCGCCGCCCCAGCTTTCATTATGGAAAGTGACCAGCATGCCGTTCCCTGACCACACACCGCGCGTACCCCATGGAGTTTGTGCGGCGGCTTCATCCAGTACGCTGCATAAGCAGTAGCGCGCACCAATGATCATCTCAAACGGCAAACCGGCTTGCTTGCAGCGATGTTCGAATTGGCGGATCTCTTCAATGAGTAACTGGCGTAAACCGGCGGGATCGTCATGCGTAGCAGCCTGCCGTATACGGACAACGGCATTCAATATCGGTGCTGCGGCATTAAGCAAAAGGTTATCGTTGCCCGCGACAATGCCATCGCGGACAACAGAATCCTGGGTCATTAAATATCTTTTTTCCTGGCAATGGCGCTAGGGAGCGTCCACAGAGTGCGACCTTGCTGTGGACAATCTGCGCCATATTGCATTATCAGTCTAGGATCCAGGTCGCGGTATCGTTGGTGCGGCAAGCCTTGCTGGCTCCGCCAACGGCCACGCAGACCTGTTTAGTACGGCGGGGACGTGGACGGTCGCTACGCAGGGTGGCGTCATAACGGCTACTTTCAACCCCGGCTTTCGGCGGGATGTAACCAATCAGCTGTCCATTGGGTTCATCGGCAACGGCTAACCAACTGTGTTCGACACGTCCTAGTACTTCAAATGGTTTAGCGTTATCGAGATAACGAACGACCTTGCCGCCATAATCTGGCGTGGTCATCACCGACGCCGCATACAGTGCGCGGAAACTCTCATTAACCGGCGTGAATTCGCCTGGCGCTGCCACCGCATGACGGTGAACCAGCTTGACGCCATTTACCTCACTGGTGACCAGGGTGTCATCAGTCATCGGCGGTGGTGGCGCTTTACAACCCGCCAATGTCAATACTGCCAGCAGAGTGAGCAACAGACTCTTATTCACCATGAACCTCAAATTTCATCAGATTAGCTGCAGATTAATATGTGGCACACGCATTTAAGGCGGGCAGAGTATGCAGCGGGAAAGCCATCAAAAAACAGTCAGTTTACAGAAAGATAGTACTGTGCTCAGTCTACCTAAGACTTTTGAGAATTCAATCCATTGCATAGCGAGAAAACCCGTGCTAACGGGCGAAAACAGCGCATAGCAGGGGGATAAAAAACCTGTGCCTTTAGTGATAGATAAGCTGAATTTACTTATTTAGTCGTGTAAGTGTGTGACGCAGGCGATAAAGCCGAAGTGCCGTAGAAAGATGTCTTGTCATTGGTAAGTCTTCTTAATCTTTCCTTAAGGTTAAAAAAAGATTGCGCAGGTAAACAATTTTCTTACTTTCGGAATTTCCGTGCACATTTCCGCCCTATCTAAAGTCAGTACGGCACAGCTTTTGCTTAAGACTCATACTTTTTCACTTACGGTGTTTTGGCCAAACTTCAGGGTATGGGTAATAACACTAAAGCCATAACCCGGAGGAGGGGGTTGCACAAGTTTTGTGCTTATTCTGCGTCATCTCTGTGCAAAGTAAATGATGGTTAGCAAGTTAGCTTCGCTGAGAGATTGAATTTAAAGTGATAATTATCTGGCACAGGCTTTGCTATAGCAAAGAGACATTGCGCATTTGCTTCGTTAATAGCGATAAAGTGAGTGCTTTGGATAAAGGCGTCCGGCCCCATGTTTTCATCACGTGCGGGAGGACGCCTTTTTTATTCCTTATTCAGGTTCGTATAAGAAGCAGCATGCGGCATTCAGTTACTCCTCATTGGCTAAAGTAGCCTGGTGCGTAACGGTGGGACGCGCATGAGGAGCGGGCTTATGCTGTAACGTCGCAATTTCACTTATGGCTAAATAAACTCGTATTTTCCCCCCTTAATCCACGCTTTAGCCTTGGCGGGTTTTGGCATCCTATGCTCAGAATTCCTGCCAGCTGAGGTATGTCGTGGCTGAAGAGAGCGACGAGGACAAAACAGAATCGCCCACGGCGCACCGACTAGAGAAGGCGCGAGAAGAGGGGCAGATTCCGCGATCGCGCGAGCTGACATCGGTACTGATGCTGCTGGCGGGCTTGCTGATCCTGTGGCTCGGCGGCGAACTGATGGCTGAACAGCTGGCCAGCATGTTGGCCACTGGCTTTCGTTTCGATCATGCCATGGTGACCGATGACAAAATGATCATCGCCCACATTAGCAACCTGATCGGCCAGGCAGTGATGGCGCTGCTGCCGTTGATGGCAGGCCTGGTGATTGTGGCGATAGCTGCACCGATGCTGCTGGGTGGGATCAATATCAGCGGTAAATCGATCAAGCTGGATTTCAACAAGCTGAATCCGTTGAGTGGTCTTAAACGCATGGTTTCCTCACAGACCTGGGCGGAACTGCTAAAAGCCATTTTGAAGGCGGTGCTGGTGGGTCTGGTGGGTGGCTGGTACATCTGGTCGCACTGGCAGGAGATGCTGCGGTTAATCAGTGAATCACCCACCAACGCGCTCCATCACGGTTTAACCATGATCGCCATTAGCTGTGCGTTGATCATGCTGGGCCTGGTGCCCATGGTCGGTTTCGACGTGTTCTGGCAGCTCTACAGCCATTTCAAAAAGCTGAAAATGTCCCGCCAGGAAATCCGCGACGAACACAAACAAAACGAAGGTGACCCGCACGTCAAAGGGCGCATTCGTCAGGCGATGCGTGCGGCGGCCCGTCGTCGCATGATGGCAGATGTACCGAAAGCCGACGTTATCGTCACCAACCCAACGCACTACTCGGTGGCGTTGCAGTATCAGGAAGGCAAGATGAGCGCGCCAAAGGTGATTGCGAAAGGGGCCGGGGATATTGCGCTAAAAATTCGTGAGCTGGCAAAAGAACATCGCATTCCGATTTTAGAAGCACCGCCGCTGGCGCGTGCGCTGTATCGACACGCGGAAATTGGCCAGTTCATCCCCGGCGCGCTTTACGGTGCCGTGGCGGAAGTGCTGGCCTGGGTATGGCAACTGCGTCGCTGGAAACGCGAAGGTGGCTTGATCCCAACTAAACCAAAACAGCTGCCGGTTCCGGCAGACATGGACTTTGCAGGAGAGAACAGAAACGATGGCTAATCTGGCCGAAAAGCTGCGTTTACCGGGCAACTTTAAAGACACGCAGTGGAAGGTGCTGGCTGGACCGATACTGATCATGTTGATCCTGTCGATGATGGTGCTGCCGTTACCTGCCTTCATTCTCGACCTGCTGTTCACCTTCAACATTGCCTTATCGATCATGGTGTTGTTGGTGGCAATGTTTACCCAACGTACGCTGGAATTCGCGGCATTCCCGACCATTCTGCTGTTCTCAACGTTGCTGCGCCTGGCGCTGAACGTCGCCTCAACCCGTATTATCCTGCTCGAGGGCCATACGGGTGCCGATGCCGCCGGACGCGTGGTTGAAGCTTTCGGCCACTTCCTCGTGGGCGGTAACTTTGCCATCGGTATCGTGGTGTTCATCATCCTCGTTATCATCAACTTTATGGTTATCACCAAAGGTGCCGGACGTATCGCCGAAGTGGGTGCGCGTTTTGTGCTGGATGGGATGCCCGGTAAGCAGATGGCGATCGATGCTGACCTTAACGCCGGTTTAATCGGGGAAGAGGAAGCCAAACGTCGTCGTAGCGAAGTGACCCAGGAAGCCGATTTCTACGGCTCAATGGACGGTGCGAGTAAATTCGTACGTGGTGACGCCATCGCCGGTATTTTGATTATGGTGATTAACGTCATCGGCGGTCTGCTGGTGGGCGTAGTGCAGCACGGCATGGATCTGGGGCACGCAGGTGAAACCTATACACTGCTGACCATCGGTGATGGATTGGTGGCACAGATCCCGGCGCTGGTCATCTCTACCGCTGCGGGTGTTATCGTGACGCGCGTCAGCACCGATCAGGATGTGGGCGATCAGATGGTCTCCCAGCTGTTTAGCAATCCGCGCGTGTTGATGCTGAGTGGTGGTGTTATCGGTCTGCTCGGCCTGGTGCCGGGTATGCCCAACTTTGTCTTCCTGCTGTTTACCGCCGCGTTGCTCGGTCTGGCCTGGTGGCTGCGCGGTCGAGAGATGAAACCGAAGACTACCTCTGAACCTTCTAGTCTGGTCAAAACGCAGGAGACACCCGCCACGGTGGAAGCTTCCTGGAAAGACGTGCAGCTGGAAGATTCGCTGGGTCTCGAAGTGGGTTATCGCCTGATTCCCATGGTTGACCATTTGCAAAACGGTGAGCTGCTGGGTCGCATCCGCAGTATCCGTAAAAAAGTCGCACAGGAGGTGGGCTTCCTGCCGCCGGTGGTGCACATCCGTGACAACATGGAGTTGCCGCCTGCGCGTTACCGCATCCTGATGAAAGGCGTGGAAATTGGCAGCGGTGATGCCTATCCTGGGCGCTGGATGGCGATCAACCCTGGTACTGCAGCCGGTTCTTTGCCGGGTGAACCGACCGTCGATCCTGCCTTCGGTTTAGCGGCAATCTGGATCGATAGTGCGCTGAAAGAGCAGGCGCAGATTCAGGGCTTTACCGTGGTAGAAGCCAGTACCGTGGTGGCAACGCATCTTAACCACCTGATTGGTCAATACGCCAGTGAACTGTTTGGTCGTCAGGAAGCGCAACAGCTGCTGGATCGCGTGACCCAGGAGATGCCGAAGCTGACGGAAGATCTGGTGCCGGGCGTTATCACCCTGACCACCCTGCACAAAGTGCTGCAGAACCTGTTAATTGAGCGTGTTTCGATCCGCGATATGCGCACCATCATCGAAACCCTGGCGGAACATGCGCCGGTCCAGACCGATCCACAAGAGCTGACCAGCGTGGTACGTGTGGCGCTGGGCCGTGCGATTACTCAGCAGTGGTTCCCAGGCAACGGTGAAGTGCAGGTGATTGGACTGGATGCCACCTTAGAGCGTCTGCTGCTGCAAGCGTTACAGGGCGGTGGGGGGTTAGAGCCCGGCCTGGCCGATCGTCTGTTAGTGCAGACGCAGGGTGCATTGCAACAGCAAGAGATGACGGGTGCACCACCAGTGCTGCTGGTGAACCATCCGCTGCGTGCCTTGCTGGCGCGCTTCCTGCGCCGCAATCTGCCACAGTTGGTGGTGCTGTCAAATATGGAGCTGACCGACAATCGCCAGATCCGTATGACCGCCACCATTGGGGGCAAATAACCGATGCGCCGTTGGTGTTGGACTCTAATGATGTTGCCGATGATGGCGCTACCGCTCTATGTGGATGCAGCAGGATCCTGGCATGACAGTGCCAGTGGTCCGAGCCTCGGCGTGCGCGGCAACTGGCACACGACGCCAGCTTTAAAAGCACCTTCGCCCGCAGTGGGCACTATTACGGTGGTGAACTGGCGTTACCAGTTGAGCCGTCCAGCCCCCTCGGGGCTGATCGTGCGTTTGTGTGCTACTCAGCGTTGCGTAGAGATTGAGGGCGGCAGTGGTTCAACGCGTAGCCTGGCGAATATTCCGGCTGACGAGACGCTGCATCTGGCGTTCGGTTTTCAGGGGAAGGGCGCGTTACCGCCGGGATTGCGAGTGGTGAGCAGTGAAGTGACGGTGAATTACCAATAGCCAATAAAAAACCCGCCGAGGCGGGTTTTTTGTTACTACATACGCTCGACGGTTTTGATACCCAGCGTATCCAAACCTTGTTTCAGCGTTTTAGCGGTCAATGCAGCCAGTTGCAGACGGCTGTTACGCACCTGCTCATCCTCGGCGGAGAGGATTGGACAGTGCTCGTAGAAGCCTGAAAACAGGCCTGCCAGATCGTACAGGTAAGCACACATCACATGCGGCGTGCCATCACGCGCAACCTGGGTGATCACTTCTTCAAACTGCAACAGGCGAGTTGCCAGTTGCGCTTCACGCTCTTCGGTCAGCACGATGTCGCCGCTCAGGCTGTCAGCTTCAATGCCGGCTTTACGGAACACAGAAAGCACGCGCGTGTAGGCATATTGCATGTATGGTGCAGTGTTGCCCTCAAACGCCAGCATGTTATCCCAGTCGAAGATGTAATCGGTGGTGCGGCTTTTTGACAGATCGGCATATTTCACCGCGCCGATACCCACCACTTCCGCCAGATCTTTCAGCTCCTGCGCTGACATTTCCGGGTTTTTCTCGCTGACCAGCGCATGCGCACGCTCAACGGCTTCATCCAGCAGATCGGCCAGCTTAATGGTGCCACCGCTACGGGTTTTAAATGGACGGCCATCTTTGCCCAGCATCATGCCAAACGCATGGTGCTCCAACGGCACAGACTCGGGCACGTATCCGGCTTTACGCACAATGGTCCACGCCTGTTGCAGATGTTGATGCTGGCGCGAATCGATGTAGTAAAGCACGCGGTCGGCATGCAACGTCTCATAGCGGTATTTGGCGCAGGCGATATCGGTGGTGGTGTAGAGGTAGCCGCCATCCTTTTTCTGGATGATCACGCCCATCGCTTCGCCTTCCTTGTTTTTGAACTCATCAAGGAACACCACGGTTGCGCCTTCGCTGGTTACGGCCAGCCCTTTTTCACGCAAATCACTTACGATGCCAGGCAACATATCGTTGTACAGGCTTTCACCCATCACATCTTTACGCGTCAGCGTCACGTTCAGGCGGTCATAGACCTCCTGATTCTGGCTCATGGTGATATCCACCAGTTTTTTCCACATTGCACGGCAATATTCGTCGCCGCCTTGCAGTTTCACCACGTAACCACGGGCGCGTTCGGCGAAGGCTTCGTCCGCATCATAGGTGACCTTGGCTTCCCGGTAGAACTCTTCCAGATCCGCCAGCGCGATATCTTCGTGGTGCTCATTCTGTTGCTTTTCCAGATAGGCAATCAGCATACCGAACTGAGTGCCCCAATCACCGACGTGGTTGGCGCGGATCACGTTGTGGCCGAGAAATTCCAGCGTACGTACCGCAGCGTCACCAATGATGGTGGAACGGACGTGACCGACGTGCATTTGCTTGGCGACGTTGGGTGCCGAGTAGTCAATGACAACGGTTTGTGGCTTGAGGCTGCTGACGCCAAGGCGCGGCAGTTGCAGAGCCTGCGCGGCCTGGGTAGCCAACCAGTTGCGATCGAGGAAGATATTAATGAAGCCGGGGCCGGCGATTTCGACTTTGCTGGCGATGCCGGCGAGATCCAGATGCTGAATCACCTGTTCAGCCAGCTGGCGCGGAGCCTGACCGAGCTTTTTCGCCACAGCCATGATACCGTTCGCCTGATAATCGCCGAACTGCACTTTAGCCGACTGACGAACCTGAGGTTCACAATCTGCTGGCGCACCCGCCGCTACCATTGCCTGACCGACTTTATCGGATAGAAGAGCCTGAATATTCACCGCGTTACCTTCATATGCTGAAAAGGCCCGCCAGTGGCGGCGAGCCGATGCCTTCATCCCGCAACAGCGCGGCGGGACGGAAAAATAAGAGGGGAAGTATACGTGAAATGTTAAAGTGCGTCAGCTTTTAGCATGCGCAATGGCGGGTAACAGCAACCCGCGCGCCGGTTAACGGCGACGCGGGTGACGACGAGGATTTTTAACGCTTTTGTCTTCACGCACCTTCCAGTGGCGGGAAATTGCAAATCCCATCAATGCAATCAGGACCGCGACAACAATGAGCATAGACATAGAGCCATTCCTTGTAGTTGTGAAACACAAATTTATAAGAAAGGGTATCAAGCTGCAATTGTTTGCAACTGAAATAAGACTTATCTCATTGTATTAATTATCGTTAATATTAACAGTGATTTAAGGTGTTTTCATAAAGTAACCGCTGGACCTATTTAGGCGAATAATCCTAAAGAGAGGGCCTATTTATGCGGTTTCAGGTCTTTTCCATGATGAAATCGGAGGAATCCGACGACTTTGTCAAGCGGATTCTGAAGCGCTGCTGTTTTTAAATTGATTAAAATAATTAAACTGATATTGATGTGTCTGGAGTGTTGAGATGAATTTTCCTGCGGAACTGAGTGATTTAGAACAAGACCTGGCTCGATTTGAGCACTCCTTGCAGCAATTTGCTGAAAGATTAGGGCTGCGTTTATCCGAACATGAGGCCGATCACCTGGCGGTGCGCTGCCATCAGTTCGCCACGGCGGAGCGCTGGAAGGCGGGATTGCAGCAGATGGGCAGTCAGTTTTCCGAAGCAATGATCAACGGACGCCCGATCTGCTTGTTCAAATTGCATCAGCCGTTAACGATCGCTGGATGGCAGGTCGATGTGATTGAGTTACCCTGGCCGGGTGAGAAATTGTATCGCCATGAAGGCTGGGAACATGTGGAAATCGTGTTGCGCGGTGAGCCAGAAACCTTGGGCATGCGCGCGATGGCATTGCTCTCCGATCATGCACTGACGCAACCCGGCATTTCGTTCAAAACCAGCGCGCCAAAAGGTGAGCATGAGCGTTTGCCCAACCCGACACTGGCGGTGACGGACGGGCAAACCACCATCAAGTTTCATCCCTGGCGACTGGAAGAGATTGTCGCCAGCGAACAAGGCTAACGCCGTGCCATGACTGCGCTATGCAATCGGCTCACCGCCTGTTCCAGTAAGACGCGAGTACAGCCGAAGTTAAAGCGCACGAAGTTGTCATCACCAAAATCGCGGCCGGGTGAAAAACCGAGGCCGTGTTTTTCAAAATAGAGCGCGGGGCTGGCCACATCCAGCTGGCTGGCATCAATCCAGCCGAGATAGGTCGCTTCGGGCGAATTCATCTGCAGTTCGGGGAGTGCACTCACCTGCGCCACTAGCCAGTCGCGATTCGCCCGCAGGTATTGGATTTGCGCCTCCAGCCATGCATCACCTTCACGCCAGGCTGCTTCTGCTGCCACCAGTGCGAGAATATCGACCCCTGGCACAATACCTTCGCGTACCTGTTTGAACCGTTTGCGTAATTCAGGATTGGGGATAATCGCCATTGATGCGCCGAGACCAGCGATGTTGAAGGTTTTCGAAGGCGATATCAGCGTAATGCTGCGCTGTGCAGCATCATCACTCAATGCTGCAAAAGGAATATGGCGGGCATCGGGCGACAAAATCAAATCACAGTGAATTTCATCAGAACAAACGATTAAATCGTGTTGCTGAGCAAACGCCAGTTGCGCCTCCAATTCCTCGCGACGATACACGGTGCCGCCGGGGTTTTGCGGATTGCACAGCATCAGCAGGCGTTCATTGCCCTGCATCGCAGCCGTATCGAGATCGACGACCCAGCGGCCATGCTGTAAATGCAGCGGCAAGTTGATCTGTTCACGCTCGGCGAGTTTTGAGGCCGCGCGGAACGGTGGATAAATCGGCGTTGGCGCGACTGTGCGTTGCCCAGCCTCGGTAAACGCGCGGACCGAAAGGTTAAGACCACTGACGACGCCAGGCAGTATAACGATCCATTCCGGCTGAATATGCCAGTTGTAGCGCTGCGCCAGGCGGGAAACAGTAATATCAATCAATCCTGTGGGTGTGCCGCCATAGCCAAAAACACCGTGATCGGCGCGTTTTTTAATGGCCTCAATAATGCAGGGCGGCGAGCGAAAATCAGTGTCTGCAACCCATAAAGGCAGCACATCACGATCGCCATATTTGTGCCACTTCAAACTATCGCTGTGACGACGGTCTATCCATTGATCAAAATCGAATGCCATAGTGAGGTTTCCACGTAAACTGTCCAATTAAGCAGACTAACTTAAGCCATCCTCTCGAGCCAGAAGTCATGAAAAGGAGCAAGCTATGACGAAACTGGAAATTTGTTGCTACGGCATCGACTGTGCAATGACTGCACAGCAGTCCGGTGCCGATCGCGTGGAACTGTGCAGTGCCCCACGCGAAGGCGGGCTGACGCCGTCAGCTGGCGTGCTGGAAGCCGCACAACGTGAACTGTCCATACCGGTTCACCCGATTGTTCGCCCGCGTGGCGGCGATTTTTGTTACACCGCACAGGAATTTGAGGTGATGAAATCCGATGTTGCACTGATGCGTGAACTCGGTTTCCCTGGCGTGGTGATCGGCATGCTGGATGAAGATGCCCATGTTGATATTGTGCGCATGCGGCAGATCATGGCGCTCAGTGATGGCATGGCGGTGACCTTCCACCGCGCTTTTGATTTGTGCCACAGCCCCAAACGTTCGCTGGACGTACTGACGGATTTAGGCGTTGCGCGCATTTTGACTTCCGGCCAGCAGCAGAGCGCGGAAACTGGAATTGCATTGTTGCGGGAACTAAATGAACTGAGCACGGGTCCAATTATTATGGCCGGTGCGGGTGTTCGTTTGAGCAATTTGCAGAAATTTATCGATAGTGGTCTGCAGGAAGTTCACAGCTCCGCCAGCCGACTGGTTGCTTCGCCGATGCGCTACCGTAAAGCCGGTGTCTCCATGTGCTCCGAAGCAGAAGTCGACGAATTCAGCCGAACTTGTGTCGACGGCGATGTGGTCGAAGCGATGAAAAGCATGCTGGAAATGACCGCAGTTCGTGTCGCCTGAGTTCGCACCCCTTTTGCCGCGCAGCACGCCAAAACTCTGACGTGATGTTTGCAAGTACCAAACCCCAGTGAGTTTTGCTGGGGTTCTTTTTGTCTGCTGTACAGCCGTTGATAGCGCATTGTTAAAAAAGATGCTTTGATTACTTTATGGCTTAGCGCGGATAACATTCATGAAATCCTACTCTTGTGCTGTTTTAGTGCTGTTGTTTCCCTTGTCTGGTTCAGCGCTGGCGGTGAGCACTGCCTGTCCGCCTCTGAGCAAAAATATTACCAGCAGCAACAACTGGATCATGCTGGGTGGTGATGCCAAAGGCGCGGTACGTCAGGTCGTAGCCGGTGAGTTTGGTAAAGATGTCGATTCGCAAAAGCGCGTGCTGGGGCAGTTCGATCAGTGCGGGGATTTGATGGTTGCCGACATTACGTATGACAAGAACGAAGGCAACGTGGTGCTGACCATGGAACAGCACATCGCCCGCGTGCAGCGAGGTTGGGTGGCGGAGTATGCCTACCTGGTCAAAGTGGTAAAAGCGGGCAAAGAGGAAGTGGTGGATAACCGTCAGGGCACCATCAGCTGGCAAATGGGTCAGCATGGCAACATCATCAGTTCTTCCGACAAATTTACCAGCATGGGCAAGGATGGCTTCACCGATACCACTTACCGCTACGACAAACATTTTCGTCTGGAGAAAAGCGTCGCGCGCGGCAGTGATGTGATGACCAACGGAGAGAGCACCTGGCGCTGGAATCCACAAGGGCTGGTCACCTCATCGTCCAGTGCACGCGGTAAAGACACCTACAGTTATGATAAGCAGTGGCGAGAGCTGCGGCTTAATGGCTTCGCTACCACGCCTGTCAGTACCTTAAGTTCAGTTGACGAGTGTCAGTTATGGGATGAGGTGGGCAACTGTACGCTAAGTTATCTGCATGAAACCGAGGTGTTTGCTAAAGGCACCATCGAGCGCCACCTGAGTTCTGCGTACAAATATCAGTACTGGGATCGCCCGCCAGCCGTAGCGGATGACGGGGAGTAAACGCGGTTGGTCCGGGCGCACCGTGGTGCGCCCAACCTCTTTTACTGCACGGTTTTACTGAAGGCATCCACTGCGACAATCGCGTTAGCAATATCCTCTGGCGACAAGTTCGGGTTGAGGTTCTTCAATGTATCCCCCTCGCTGTTCGCCAGCGCCCCGACGCGCAGCAGATTCTCCCAGGACTCGTTCTCCAGATGCAGCTCTTTCAACGTGGTCGGCATTTTGATGGAACGGTAGAAGCGGATATAGCGCGCAATCTCCTCATCCGGACGCTGCTCCAGCACCATTTGCGTCAGCGTGCCGTAAGCGACTTTCTCGCCGTGCGTCAGATGATGGATATCGCCATCAATCGCGGTAAAGCCATTATGAATGGCGTGCGCACCCGCCAATCCGGCATTCTCGAATCCGAGTCCTGAAAGCAGGGTATTGGCTTCCACCACGGCTTCGACGGCAGGCGTCACGCGCTTCTCACTCACCGCCGTGTAAGCACTGTAGCCCCACGTCAGGAGTGTCTCTTCACAGGCGCGCGCAATCGCGGTGCCCGCAATGGTGGGATCACCGTTGACCATCGATTTGGCGTGCGAGCGCAGCACGGCCTGAGCCTCCACCCAGGTGGCCAGACCATCGGCAATGCCGGAGGCGAACAAGCGGGCTGGTGCACCGGCACAAACCGCGGTATCCACTAGCACCAGATCCGGGTTTTTGCTGTAGAAGCGATAGCTCTCAAATACGCCGCTGTCTGAATAAATCACGGATAGCGCGCTGCAGGGCGCATCCGTCGAGGCCACGGTCGGTACTATGGCGACCGGCTGCTTAAGCTCATCCGCAATCGCTTTTACGGTATCCAGCGTTTTACCGCCGCCAAGGCCCACCACCACATTGCTGCCTTGTGATTTCGCCAGCTGCGTTAAACGATTGATCTCGTTGCTGGAGGCTTCACCGTTAAACTGCTGCCAGCTGAACTCAATGCCTGCCGCTTTTAACGTTTTCTGTGTGCGTTCACCAATCAGTTTCCAGACGATGTCATCGGCGACCAAAAATGCATGCTGGCCCAGCTCGGCCACATAGGTCCCCAATTCATCCAGCACACCTGCACCCTGAACATACTTACGCGGAGAAGAAAAAATGAATTTACTCATAGCGACAACTCCTTGATGTGAGAAAAGCCGTTGCCGATAAAGTGACACAGATAAATGACGGAGATTTAACCATTACTGGCAAGTTGAGAATTATTATCAATTACTGACGGAAGGTAACTATCGTCAAGATGTTGCGGCAAGGTTAAGATAGCGGCGAACTGACAGGGAGCTCGCCATGACACTGATATTTTCATTTCTTTTTGCCATTACTATTCTGACGTTAACGCCAGGCTTTGATACCGCGCTGGTGCTGCGTTCCGCAGCCGCGCAAGGCTGGAAACGGGCATCAGCCACCGCATTGGGCGTCACCATGGGCTGTCTGGTGTGGGGCGTTGCGGTGGGACTGGGTCTCGGCGCGCTGCTGCTGGCTTCCGAAATGGCGTATAACCTGTTGAAGTGGGTCGGCGCCGCTTATCTGCTCTATCTCGGCATTAAACTGCTGCTGAATCCCCGCACCCAGGCGGAAGAGAGTCAGAGTGTGCAGGGCAAAGAGCAAAGCTATTTCGCCTGCTTCTCGCGAGGATTATTCGGCAATCTGTTAAATCCGAAAGTCGGTGTGTTTTATGTCACTTTCCTGCCACAGTTTATTCCGGCCGGTGCGTCAGTGGCGCTATGGTGCACCCTGATGGCGTTAACGCATATGATAATTGGCCTGGTATGGAATGCGATATTGATTGGCGGCAGTCAGTATTTTGCGGCGCATCTGCGTCGTCCAACAGTGCTGAAAGTGATGGATCGTTTGACGGGCTGTGTGTTTATCGGTTTCGCCGCGAAGCTGGCGCTGTCGCGGCGTTAAGCATTACGGCTTGCGTGCCACCAGTACCGCGCGTAGCGGTGCTGGATAACCTTCAATGGTTTTGCTGCTGTCGTTAGGATCAAGGAACTCGGCCAGCGATTCGCTGGTCATCCAGCTGGTGCGACGTTGCTCCTCCACTGACGTCACCGCGTAATCCGCGATGCGCACATCGACAAAACCACACTTCTCCAGCCAGCCTTTCAGCGCTGCAGCAGACGGAATAAAGTAAACGTTGCGCATCTGCGCATAGCGTTCACCCGGCACCAGAACGGTGTTTTCATCGCCCTCAACGACCAGCGTTTCCAGCACCAGCTCTCCCTCGCTGAACAGCTGGTTTTTCAACTGCAATAAATGATCGAGCGGCGAGCGGCGGTGATACAGCACACCCATGGAAAACACCGTGTCGAAAGCCTGCAAGGCGGGCAGTTGTTCGATGCCAAGTGGCAGCAGATGGGCGCGACGATCGTCTCCCAGCAGCTTACGCACCGCTTCGAACTGACACAGGAACAGCTGCATCGGATCGATGCCGACCACCAGCTTCGCGCCTGCGCCGATCATGCGCCACATGTGATAGCCGCTACCGCAGCCGACATCCAGCACCGTGCGGTGGGTTAATGGCGAGATATGCGGCAGCACGCGATCCCATTTCCAGTCCGAGCGCCATTCGGTATCAATCTCGGTGCCGTAAAGGGAATAAGGACCTTTGCGCCAGGGCATCAGGTTGCGCAACAGGTTTTCAATACCAAGACGTTGGCGATCGGTGAGATCGTCAGCCGTGGCCGTGACGCTGTTGACCAGATCCAGCGTTTGCGGGTTCAGCAGCGGCAGGTAATCCACTGACTTTTCCCAGTCGCGGAATTTACCGTGCAGATTCTCGCGCTGCCAGGCTGCGACTTGTGCGGGTAAAACTTCCAGCCAGCTCGCCAATGGGCCGGTGGCGATTTGCTGATAAAAACGGCCAAAATCAATCATTTCAACGCTACCAAAGAACCAAAGTTAAAGCACTGGAACCACAATTCCGCATGGGCAAATCCGGCAGTTTTCAGACGCGCTTTGTGCGCTTCTACACTGTCGGTGAGCATGACGTTTTCCAGCATGCTGCGTTTCTGGCTGATTTCCAGTTCGCTATAACCGTTAGCGCGCTTGAAGTCGTGATGCATGTTGAACAGCAGTTCGCCCACTTCGCCATCTTCAAAGCTGAATTTCTCAGACAGCACCAGCGCACCGCCGGGGTTCAGGCCTTTAGCGATCTTTTTCAGCAGTTCCAGGCGCGCAGGCGGCTCAAGAAATTGCAGAGTAAAGTTCAGCACCACCATTGAAGCATTCTCAATATGGATATCCTGAATATCCGCTTCAATCACCTGCACCGGCGTATCTGCGCGGAAGGCATCAATATGGCGGCGGCAACGCTCCACCATCGCCGGAGAGTTATCCACGGCAATAATCTGGCAGCCCGGCACATGAATATTACGGCGCACTGAGAGCGTGGCGGCACCCAGCGAGCAGCCGAGATCGTAAACCTGGCTATCAGGCTTCACAAAGCGTTCTGCCAGCATGCCAATCATCGAAATGATGTTGGAATAACCCGGCACCGAGCGCTGAATCATATCGGGAAAGACTTCAGCCACGCGCTCGTCAAAGGTCCAGTCACCCAGCTTATCGATGGGTGCGGAAAATAGCGTATCGCGGTCAGACATAATGAAAAGTCCGGAGAGAGGAATCGGAAAGGGCGCTATTCTGTCAGAAAGTCCCGCAGGCTGCACCCGCTTTGAGTTTAGAACAAGCTGCTTTGTTGCGGCCAGTCGGGCAGATTGCGCAGCGAAGGCTCAAGTTGCAGCAACTGAGGCCACAGCGCCTGCAGTAAGGGGAACACTTCGCCCATATCCGGCGTATGGATAAACAGCATCGGATCGCTGTCCGCCTGCCATTCTGCCAGTTTGTTTTGCCACGGCTGAAACAGCGGCACGCTCTCTTCCACGCTGTCACTGCCGATAAAGCGCACCATCGGTTGCGAACCGCTGCGCACGGCATGCGGTGGCACGCGCGGTTTTTTCGCCCGGGCGTCCACGGCGGCGGCGCTTTGCGAAGTCGAGGCGTGCACCGGACGGCTATCGAGGATCACGCGATTCACGCCGCGTTCCAGCAGGCCACGGTTGAACGCGCGCTCAGCCTCGCCTTTGGCAAAAAACTGCTCGTGGCGCACTTCAACGCCGTAACTAAACCCGCGCGGCAGGCTATCGAGGAACAGCCACAAGTCTTTCAGTTGCGTGGGTGAGAAGGTCGCCGGCAGTTGCAGCCAATACTGCCCGATGCGCTGGCTCAACGGATCGAGCAAGCGGAAGAATTCGTTCAGCAGTTCATCGCAGTTCCGAAGCGCGGCTTTGTGGCTGATGCTGTTGGGAAATTTAAAGCAGAAGCGAAAGTCATCGTGAGTCATATCGCGCCAGCGCATCACTGCTTCCGGCGAGGGCAGCGCATACAGCGTGGTGTTGCCTTCCACGCAGTCAAACAGCTGGGCGTAATCCGCCAGGGTTTCCAGCCCATACTGCTTCCAGCGGGGATGCTGCCATTGTGGTAATCCAATGCGAAGTGTCAAACGCGGCTCCTGATCCTTTTACGGGCGGGAATAGGCCGGGTAATGTACCCTGTTTTGGTGTCGGCAGGAAAATCCGCGCGATAAACCGCAATGTTTTGCCCGCTTTGATCTGGCTCTACTTATCCTGCCTGGGTTTTTCCATTATAATAGCCGCCTTTTTTGCGACAGCATCTCAGAAGGTTACGCGGCCTGATGCTGTCTGGCAGCAGCGGCGAAGTTAAAAGGATACGTTATGCGTACAGAATATTGCGGACAGCTCAATCTGTCTCACGTGGGTCAGCAAGTCACTCTCTGCGGTTGGGTTAACCGCCGTCGCGATCTGGGCAGCCTGATTTTTATCGATATGCGCGACCGTGAAGGTATCGCTCAGGTATTCTTCGACGCCGATCATCAGGACGCTTTCCAGCTGGCCTCTGAGTTGCGTAACGAATTCTGTATCCAGATCACCGGCACCGTGCGTGCGCGTGAAGAGAAAAACCGCAACAGCGATATGGCCACCGGCGATGTCGAAGTGTTTGCCCATGCGCTGAACATCATCAACCGCGCTGAACCTCTGCCGCTGGACTCTAACCAGACCAACAGCGAAGAAGCGCGTCTGACCTATCGCTATCTGGACCTACGTCGTCCGGAAATGGCACAGCGTCTGAAAACCCGTGCGAAAATCACCAGCTTCGTGCGTCGCTTTATGGATAACGAGGGCTTCCTCGATATCGAAACCCCGATGCTGACCAAAGCCACGCCAGAAGGTGCGCGTGACTATCTGGTGCCAAGCCGCGTGCACAAAGGCAAATTCTACGCGCTGCCGCAGTCCCCACAGCTGTTCAAACAGCTGCTGATGATGTCCGGTTTCGATCGCTATTATCAGATCGTTAAATGCTTCCGTGATGAAGACTTGCGTGCAGACCGTCAGCCAGAATTCACCCAAATCGACGTGGAAACCTCTTTCATGACCGCCGAGCAGGTGCGTGAAAAGATGGAGCGTCTGATTCGTGAACTGTGGATCGACGTGAAAGGCGTGGATCTCGGTGACTTCCCGCAAATGACTTTTGCTGAAGCTATGAACCGTTACGGTTCTGACAAACCCGATCTGCGCAACCCAATGGAGCTGGTGGACGTGGCTGACCTGCTGAAAAGCGTGGAATTCCAGGTGTTTGCAGGCCCGGCTAACGATCCGAAAGGTCGTGTTGCCGCGCTGCGTGTGCCGGGTGGCGCAGCGCTGACGCGTAAGCAGATTGATGAGTACACCAAATTTGTTGAGATCTATGGCGCCAAAGGTTTGGCGTGGATGAAGATCAACGAGCGTGCAAAAGGCTTCGAGGGTGTACAGAGCCCGGTGGCGAAGTTCCTGACGCCTGAAATCGTTGAAGCGATTCTGAACCGCACCACTGCACAAGATGGCGATCTGATCTTCTTTGGCGCTGACCGTGCCAAAATCGTCACTGATGCGCTGGGTGCACTGCGTCTGAAAGTGGGCCGTGATCTGAAGATTACTGACGAAAGCATGTGGGCACCGCTGTGGGTCATCGACTTCCCAATGTTTGAAGCGGATGAAGAGGGCGGTCTGGCTGCGATGCACCACCCGTTCACTTCACCGAAAGAGCTGACCGCAGAACAGCTGGCGGTCGACCCGACGCAGGCCGTGGCGAACGCTTACGATATGGTGATCAATGGCTACGAAGTGGGTGGCGGTTCCGTGCGTATCCACAACGGCAACATGCAGCAGACCGTATTCAGCATTCTCGGTATTACCGAAGAAGAGCAGCGCGAGAAGTTTGGCTTCCTGTTGGATGCCCTGAAATACGGCACACCACCGCACGCGGGCCTGGCCTTTGGTCTGGACCGTCTGACGATGCTGCTGACCGGCACCGACAACATCCGTGATGTTATCGCGTTCCCGAAAACCACTGCAGCGGCGTGCCTGATGACCGAAGCGCCAAGCGAAGCCAACCCGGCAGCGTTGTTGGATCTCGGCATTCTGGTGGCTCCGAAGAAAGAAAAGTCAGAGAACAAGTAATGGGCTATAAACATCCGGTTTCAGTGCTGGTGGTGATTTTTGCGCGAGATACTGGCCGGGTGTTAATGCTGCAGCGACGGGATGATGAGTGTTTCTGGCAATCCGTAACGGGCAGCCTCGAAGCGGGTGAGAGCCCGCGTCAGGCGGCACAGCGCGAAGTGTCAGAAGAGCTGGGTATCGACGTTGCGGGCGAACAGCTGGTGCTGGACGATTGCCACAAACACATTGAGTTTGAAATCTTCCCGCACTATCGCCATCGTTACGCACCTGGCATCACGCACAACCGCGAACATTGGTTCCGGCTGGCACTCCCGCAAGAGCGTGACCTGCTGCTCACCGAGCATCTCGCCGCGCGCTGGCTCGATCCTGCCGCTGCCGCAGCCCTGACCAAGTCCTGGAGTAATCGCCAGGCAATCGAAGAATTTACCTGAATGCCCGCCGCCGCGCGTTTTTCCGGCGACGAATCAGCTAGATTTCATTTATCCTGCGCAGAGTTTCAACCCTGCGCCCTAATATTGAACAGTCGAGCGTAATCGGCGCAGCGAGGTCGGTTACCGCCAGCGCGCAGCAACCGGAGCGTACTTTTGTACGTGAGGATTGCGAGCACTGCCGGGAATCGAGATCGCAAGTAAGATAGCTCGTGCGAAATAAAAGATCGGAGAAATACTCAAGATGGCTGGACATAGTAAGTGGGCAAATACCAAGCACCGCAAGGCGGCGCAGGACGCTAAGCGCGGCAAAATCTTCACCAAGATCATCCGTGAGCTGGTGACCGCAGCGAAACTGGGCGGCGGCGATGCCGGCTCGAACCCGCGTCTGCGCGCAGCAATGGACAAAGCCCTGTCCAACAACATGACCCGTGACACCATGAACCGTGCGATTGCACGCGGCGTGGGCGGCGAAGATGATTCCAACATGGAAACCATCATCTATGAAGGTTACGGTCCAGGCGGCTCAGCGGTGATGATCGAGTGTCTGAGTGACAACCGTAACCGTACCGTGGGCGAAGTGCGTCACGCCTTCACCAAAACCGGTGGCAACCTCGGCACCGACGGTTCCGTTTCTTACCTGTTCAGCAAAAAGGGTGTGATCTCCTTTGCGCCAGGCCAGGATGAAGATGCGGTCATGGAAGCGGCGCTGGAAGCCGGTGCGGAAGACGTGGTGAGTTACGACGACGGTGCGATTGATGTGTTCACCGCGTGGGAAGAGCTGGGTGCGGTGCGTGATGCGCTGGAAGCCGGTGGCCTGAAGGCGGATACCGCTGAAGTCTCAATGATCCCTTCCACCAAAGCGGAAATGGATGCGGAAACCGCACCGAAACTGCTGCGTCTGATCGACATGCTGGAAGATTGCGACGATGTGCAGGAAGTTTATCATAATGGTGAAATTTCTGATGAGGTCGCGGAAACGCTGTAATGGCGTTTTCCATTAACCTCACAGCCGGAGGCGCGTAGTGGCGATCATTCTCGGGATTGACCCCGGCTCGCGCGTCACCGGTTACGGTGTGATTCGTCAGGTTGGCCGCCAGCTCAGCTATCTGGGCAGCGGCTGCATCCGCACCAACATCACCGATCTACCCTCTCGCCTCAAATTGATTTACGCCGGGGTGACAGAAATCATCACCCAATTCTCGCCAGACTATTTTGCTATCGAGCAGGTATTTATGGCGAAGAATGCGGACTCAGCGCTTAAGCTGGGCCAGGCGCGTGGCGCAGCGATTGTGGCGGCGGTGAACCTCGATTTGCCGGTGTTCGAATATGCCGCACGTCAGGTCAAACAAACGGTAACCGGCACCGGTGGGGCAGAAAAAAGTCAGGTTCAGCACATGGTGCGCACCTTGCTGAAACTGCCCGCTAACCCACAAGCTGATGCCGCTGATGCGCTGGCGATTGCCATTACCCATTGTCACCTGAGCCAAAACACCACGCGATTGAGTGACGCTAAGCTGGTGATGACGCGTGGGCGATTGCGGTCCGGCTGACGAAAACCCAAACATTGAAGGCTGGATATTGATCCAGCCTTTTTTATGATATAAATACCCGTCATATTTCCACTGGCTGATGCGCGAGCTACCCTTGTTCACCTGAATCACTGACCTCAGTGCGTTCATCGTCATGCGCTCGCTTGCCGCTTTAACGTCAGCGGAAATCAATCAGGTATTTTTAGGATTACATAAGGAACTGCTCAGGTGATTGGTCGCTTACGAGGCAATATTCTGGAAAAACAGCCGCCGCTGGTGTTGATTGAGGCGCACGGTGTGGGTTATGAAGTGCACATGCCAATGACCTGCTTCTACGAGCTGCCGGAGATCAATCAGGAAGCGATTATCTTCACCCAGTTTGTGGTGCGTGAAGATGCGCAGCTGCTGTTCGGCTTCAATAACAAACAAGAGCGTGCGCTGTTCCGTGAACTGGTGAAAGTCATTGGCGTGGGGCCAAAACTGGCACTGGCAATCCTTTCTGGCATGTCAGCACAACAGTTTGTGACCGCCGTTGAGCGTGAAGAGATCGCGTCATTGATCAAGTTGCCTGGTGTCGGCAAGAAAACCGCCGAGCGTCTGGTGGTGGAGATGAAAGACCGCTTTAAAGGCATGCACGGCGATCTGTTTGGCAGTGACTCGACCTTCACATTGACCACGCCGTCTGAAGCGCCAGCCGCGAATGATGCTGAGGCCGAAGCGGTTGCTGCACTGGTGGCGCTGGGTTATAAACCGCAAGAAGCCAGCCGCATGATCAGTAAAGTCGGCAAACCTGATGCGGATTGCGAAACCCTGATCCGTGAAGCTCTGCGCGCAGCTATTTGAGGTAATGCATGATTGAAGCCGATCGCCTGGTCTCGGGCGTCTCTATAAATGAAGAAGAGAGCCTCGACCGTGCCATTCGTCCTAAGCTCCTGGCGGAATACGTGGGGCAACCGCAGGTGCGCGAGCAGATGGAGATTTTCATCAAAGCAGCGCAACTGCGTGGCGATGCGCTGGACCATCTGCTGATTTTCGGCCCGCCGGGATTAGGTAAAACCACGCTGGCTAACATTGTGGCGAATGAGATGGGCGTGAATTTACGTACCACTTCTGGTCCGGTGCTGGAGAAGGCAGGCGATCTGGCTGCGATGCTGACCAACCTCGAACCTCATGACGTGCTGTTTATCGATGAGATTCACCGCTTATCACCGGTGGTGGAAGAGGTGCTCTATCCGGCGATGGAAGACTATCAGCTGGATATTATGATTGGCGAAGGCCCAGCGGCGCGCTCAATCAAACTTGATTTGCCCCCCTTTACCCTGATTGGCGCCACCACGCGCGCGGGCTCGCTGACCTCGCCGCTGCGCGATCGCTTTGGTATTGTGCAACGCCTTGAATTTTACAACGTACCGGATCTGCAACACATCGTCAGCCGCAGTGCAGCGTGCTTAGGATTGGCATTGAGTGAAGAGGGCGCGTTAGAAGTGGCGCGCCGTGCCCGTGGTACACCTCGTATCGCCAACCGTTTATTGCGTCGCGTACGCGATTACGCCGAAGTTCGCGCCAACGGTGTGATGAGTGGAGAAGTCTCTGCCAGCGCACTCGATATGCTCAACGTCGATAATCAGGGTTTTGATTATATGGACCGCAAGCTGTTGCTGGCGATCATCGACAAGTTCTCGGGTGGTCCGGTGGGATTGGATAACCTGGCGGCGGCGATTGGTGAAGAACGGGAAACCATTGAAGATGTGATTGAACCCTTCCTGATTCAACAAGGATTCATTCAGCGCACGCCGCGCGGCCGTCTGGCCACGCAGCATGCCTACAAGCATTTCGGCATCAGCCGCGACGAGTAATGCTGGCGTTCGTCCGGCTGCGCGATTTCACGATCGGGCATTCGCTAAGGGGCCATTAATGGCCCCTTTATTACGCCGCCGGCTTTTTCGCCATACTAAAGATGAACAGCACAGCGGCGCACAGCACCACGGAAGGGCCGGCGGGTGTATCGTAAGTGGCGGAGAACGTCAGTCCGCCGGTGACCGCCAGAATACCGATAATCACCGCAAAACCGGCCATCTGTTCCGGTGAACGGGAGAAACGACGTGCGGTGGCAGCGGGAATAATCAACAGTGAGGTGATAATCAGTGCACCGACAAACTTCATTGCCACACCAATGGTTAAGGCGGTGACCAGCATCAGCATCAGGCGCGTGCGTTGAATGTTGACGCCATCCACTTGAGCTAACTCCGGGCTGATGGTCATCGACAGCAGTGAGCGCCACTGCCATGCCATCACCGCCAGTACAATGGCCACGCCAGCGCCCATCATCCACAAATCATCCGGTGTCACCGCCAGCAGATCGCCAAACAGATACGCCATTAAATCGACACGTACACCCTGCATCAGGCTGACTACCACCAAACCCAGCGACAGCGCGCTGTGCGCCATAATACCGAGTAACGTATCAATGGCCAGATGCGGACGACGCTCCAGCCACACTAAGCCCAGAGCCAGAAATACAGTCACCAGAATCACTGCATAATAGGGATTCACATTGAGCAGCAGACCAAAGGCCACGCCGAGCAGCGAAGCGTGCGCGAGGGTATCGCCGAAATAAGACATGCGGCGCCAGACCACAAACGAGCCAAGCGGACCCGCCGCCAGCGCCAGCAGCACGCCACCGAGCCAGCCGGGTAATAACAGTTCAATCATGACGGACCATTTCCTTTGCGCAGCACAATGCGTCCCTGTAAATCGTGACGGTGATTATGATGATGGCGGTAAATAGCCAATTGCTGCGCGCCGCGTGGGCCGAACATGGCGATAAATTCTGGATGCTGCGACACCGCTTCTGGCGTGCCGGAACAGCAGATGTGGTGGTTGAGGCACAGTACCTCGTCAGTTTTTGCCATCACCAGATGCAGATCGTGCGAAACCATTAGCACGCCACAATTGAGCTCCTGACGAAGCTGATCGATCAAATCGTAGAGCGCCACTTGCCCATTTACGTCAACCCCTTGCGTAGGTTCATCTAACACCAGTAACTGGGGTTGATTGAGCAGGGCACGCGCCAGCAGTACGCGCTGGGTTTCACCACCTGAGAGTTTTTGCAGAGGCGCATTCAGCAGATGTCCGGCCTGCACGCGTTTCAAAGCCGGGAGAATAGCATCTCGCTTGCTGCCACGCGTCAGACGCATAAAACGTTCAACGGTGATCGGCAACGTCGGGTCAATGTGCAACTTCTGAGGCACGTAGCCAATGCGTAAACCGGGGGTGCGTTTGACGCTACCCCCTGTAGGCGTAAGAAGGCCGAGCACCGTCCGGACCAGCGTCGATTTGCCCGCGCCGTTCGGCCCAAGCAGCGTAAGTATTTTCCCTGGCTCCAGTGTCAGGCTAATACCTGCTAGCACAGGCCGCTGGGAAAACTTGACGGAGATGTTTTCAAGTGTAACAAGTGACGACATATTATTTACGGGTTGCATTGAATTTCGAATGTTATAATATCACATTCCATCAACAGGTCACGATGGAATGACGCATTATGTTACACATTAAGCAGCGCTTCGCTTTCACTCTTCCTGCTGCGGCTCTCGCCGCCGCCTGCGCGATGCCCGCGCACTCAGCCGTAGTGGCTTCAATCAAACCGATCGGATTTATCGCAGCGGCCATTGCAGATGGCGTGACGCCAGTGGAAGTGCTGTTGCCCGATGGCGCTTCAGAGCACGATTATGCTTTACGTCCTTCTGATGTAAAACGTATTAAAAACGCGGACTTAGTGGTATGGGTTGGACCAGAAATGGAGGCGTTTCTGACCAAGTCAGCGGCAGAGTTACCTGAGGCTAAAAATCTCGAAATAGCGGCGATGCCAGGGGTGAAACCGCTACTGATTCGTGGTGGTGAAGACGAGGACGAACATGAGCACGGTCACGATCATGAGCATGACTCAGATAAGTCTGATGACCAGGAGCCGTCTCATACACACCACCACCATGGTGAGTTTAATATGCACCTGTGGATGTCACCTGAGATTGCGCGACAATCTGCGGTTGCAATCCACGGAAAATTATTGGAACTTATGCCGCAAAGCAGAGCCAAACTTGACGCGAACCTGCAGCAGTTTGAAGCAGAATTAGCAGATGCGGATAAGCATATTGGCGCGCAGCTTGCCCCCGTTAAGAGTAAGGGTTATTTCGTTTTTCACGATGCTTACAGCTACTTTGAAAAACACTACGGTTTGTCCCCTGCTGGACATTTCACCGTCAACCCTGAGATCCAACCGGGCGCCCAGCGTTTACATCAAATACGAACACAGTTGGTTGAGCAAAAAGCCGTATGCGTTTTTGCTGAACCACAATTCAGGCCGGCCGTCATCGATGCCGTGTCTCGCGGAACCAACGTGCGCAAAGGCACACTTGACCCGCTGGGCATGGGAATCAGCTTAACCAAAGACAGCTATGTGAAATTCCTCTCACAGTTGTCGAGCCAGTATGCGAGCTGCCTGAATGGAGCATAGAGGAATAAGTAAAAGTGCAGCAGATAGCCCGCTCTGTCGCCCTCGCATTTAATAATTTGCCGCGTCCCCACCGCGTTATGCTGGGATCATTAACCGTTATCACGTTGGCCGTCGCTGTCTGGCGGCCTTACGTTTATCATCCCCATGATGTTGCCCCCATCGTGAAAGACATCACGCTGGACAAAAACGAACTGCGCACGCTGTTACCCGAAGCCAGTGAGCCGATTGATCAGACCACGGTTGAACCGGAAGAAGAGATTCCGGCCGATGACATCGATAAAGATGTGCAGGACAACCCGAATCAACACGATTACACCGTTTCCTCTGGCGATACCCTGAGCAGCGCACTGAATCAGTACGGTATTGATCTCAGTGATATCAATGCGTTAGTCAATAGCGATAAAGACTTCCGTAACCTGCGCGTCGGTCAGCAACTCAGTTGGACGTTGGATGCGGATGGTCAACTGCAAAACTTTACCTGGGAAGTGGATCGCCGTGAAACCCGCACTTACGAGCGCCAGCCGAATGGCAGCTTTAAGATGCAGCAGGAGATGCAAAAGGGCGAGTGGCAAAATAGTGTGCTGAAAGGTGAAGTGCGTGGCAGCTTTGGTGCCAGCGCCCAGCGTGCAGGCTTGACCAGTGCTGAAACCAGCAATGTTATCAAAGCCATGCAGTGGCAGATGGATTTCCGCAAACTGCGCGCCGGTGACGATTTCAGCGTGCTGATGTCCCGCGAGATGCTGGATGGCAAAAGTGCGCAGAGCCAGCTGCTCGGCGTGCGTCTGCGTACCGGTGGCAAAGATTACTACGCGTTCCGCGCGGAAGATGGCAAATTCTACGATCGTAACGGCTCAGGCCTTGCCCGTGGTTTTATGCGCTTCCCGACGGTGAAACAGTATCGCGTTTCCTCCAACTTTAATCCGCGCCGTCTTAACCCGGTAACGGGCCGCATCGCACCACATAAGGGTGTCGATTTCGCGCTGCCGATCGGTACACCGGTTTTGGCCGTGGGCGATGGTGAAGTGGTGATGGTCAAAAATGGCGGGGCGGCGGGTAACTACGTGGCCATTCGTCACGGTCGTCAGTATATGACCCGTTATATGCACCTGAGTAAGGCGCTGGTGAAACCAGGACAGAAAGTGAAGCGCGGTGACCGTATTGCGCTGTCAGGCAACACCGGGCGTTCTACGGGGCCACATCTGCATTACGAAGTGTGGATCAACAATCAGGCCGTCAACCCACTCACGGCGAAACTGCCGCGTATGGAAGGGCTGACTGGCAAAGATCGCAGCAACTATCTGGCGGACGTGAAGAGTTATTTGCCACAGCTGGCACTGAAATAACCCATTTCTGTAGCCAATAGTGAAAAAACCGACGAATTATTCGTCGGTTTTTTGCTATCTGACGCATGATGATTGCAAAATTAACCACCGTCACTATCATTGTCCCGTCATTGTCAGAGGCGAGTGCATGGAAACCCGAAAGAAAAATAACAGTGAATTTATTCCCGTTTTTCAACGTTCTTTTTTAAAACCGAAATACTGGGGCAATTGGCTGGCGATTGGTGCGCTGGCGGGCATGGCAATGCTGCCTGCCAAAGTGCGCGACCCGATTTTGGGTGGATTGGGGCGGTTTGCCGGTAAGCTGGCAAAAAGTGCGCGTCGTCGTGCGTTGATCAATCTCTATTATTGCCTGCCGGAGTTAAGCGAAGCACAGCGCGAAGAGATTGCTGATCGTATGTTTGCCACCGCGCCACAGGCGATGGTGATGATGGCTGAGTTGGGGATGCGCGATCCGGCTCGTGTGCGCCAACGCGTTGACTGGCACGGCCGTGAAATTATCGAAGCCCTGCAGGCCAACAATGAGAACGTGATTTTTCTGGTGCCGCACGGTTGGGCCGTGGATATCCCGGCGATGCTGCTGGCGTCAGAGGGCCAGATGATGGCGGCCATGTTCCATAATCAGAGCGATCCGCTGCTGGATTATGTGTGGAACACCGTACGCCGTCGCTTTGGTGGCCGCATGCATGCACGTAATGACGGCATTAAGCCATTTATCGCCTCGGTGCGTCAGGGCTATTACGGTTACTATCTGCCGGACCAGGATCACGGCCCGGAGCACAGTGAATTTGTGGATTTTTTTGCCACCTATAAAGCAACACTGCCAGCGGTCGGCCGATTGATGAAAGTGTGTCGCGCGCGCGTGGTGCCACTGTTTCCGGTGTACAACAGCGAGACCCATCGTCTGGAAATCTATGTGCGTCCGCCGATGGACGATTTGCTGGATGCCGACGATAACACCCTGGCGCGGCGAATGAATGAGGAAGTTGAGATATTTGTGCGGCCGCATCCAGAGCAATACACCTGGATTTTAAAGCTGCTGAAAACGCGTAAAGAAGGGGATATTGAACCTTATGCGCGTAAGGAGCTTTATCCTCGCAAGAAATAACGAAGGGGCCGATTGGCCCCTTTGATTATTCTACCGCTTCAACGTGGCTGCGCCGGATACGTTCACGCAGGAACAGTGTGACCAGGCCAAACCACAGCACACCCGCCGCAAAGTTGATGCCGCTGAACCAAGGCGTGCCACCACTGAAGTAGCCAGCTTTCGCCAGTTCAATCCCGATGGCCAATGTCAGAATACTGATCATTCCCAGCATGGCTGCCACGCTGCCTTTACCTTCGCTGCTGGAATACAGCGTCAGACGATACAGACCGGCGTTGACCATGCCCGCACCAAAGGCATACAGACTTAATCCTGCGGTCAGCAGCAAGTAGGTATGGCTGTCGAGCAGGTTAGCCAGCAACGAGATGCTTAAACCCAGCAGAATCGGCCACGCCGCGAATTTGACCGGCTGCTCGATGGGAACGCGACCCGCCAGTTTACCCAGCGTCAGGTTGCCAGCAATCATGGCAAGGAACACTGGCAGTTGCAGCAACGCATACTCCATGCGCGATAAGCCCTCGTCATGCATCAGAATCACGGGCGACAGGGCAACCCAGGTCAGAATCGGAATAAACACCAGGCCAATAGCGAAAGACCCATACATCACCTGACGATCGCGAGCCAGACGGCCATAGGCGCGTGCCAGATTCGGCAGGGCAATGGAGTGGCTACGATCGCCAGCGGTTTCCGGCATGATGCGCCACAGCACCACAAAAGCCACCACGCTACAAATCGCAAACAGCCAGAACATGCTGCGCCATTCACCCACGGTCAACCAGGCGGCACCCGCCAGCGGACCGGCCAGCGGGGCTAAGAGGGCCACGTTGGCCATTAGCGCCATCATGCGCACCGCTAAAGCCTCATCAAACGCTTCCTGCACGGCGGCATAACTGACTGCACCGATAAAGCACAGGCTGATGCCCTGAATAAGGCGCAGGGTGACAAACTGTTCGATGTTCGTGACCCAGGTGGTCAGAATGCAGGCCGCAGCAAAGAACAGAATGCCGAACAGCAGGACTGGACGGCGACCATATTTGTCCGAGAGCGGGCCGAGCAGCCACTGCAGCACCACGCCGCCCATCAGATAAGCAGTAAGAGAAGTCGACACCCATTCCGGGCCGACGTTGAATTCAGAAGTGACCAGCAGCATGCCGGGCTGAATCATGTCATGGGCGATGTAAGTCGCGAACTCAAACAACACCAGCGCGAGCGGGAACAGCAGCACCCGTCCGGTGAGTTGGGTAATCGGTTGATAGCGGGCCATCTGGCCTCCTTGTCAGAAAAAATAAAAACGCGACTGCCAGGCAGTCGCGTTTATCCATGTTGTTACAGCAGCTGTGAGTGGTGCGTGAGCGTTTAGTCTACGCGCAGAACACGGCTGGTGTTGGTGGTGCCGGTGGTTGCCATCACGTCGCCCTGGGTGACAATCACCAGGTCGCCCGAGACGAGGAAACCTTTGTCGCGCAGCAGGTTCACTGCATCATGCGCGGCGGCTACACCATCATTGTTGCTGTCGAAGTAAACCGGTGTCACGCCGCGATACAGCGCAGTCAGGTTCAATGTACGTTCGTGACGTGACATAGCGAAGATCGGCAGGCCAGAAGTGATACGTGACGTCATCAGCGCAGTACGGCCCGATTCGGTCATGGTGATGATGGCAGAAACCCCCTGCAGGTGGTTGGCTGCATACATCGCGGACATCGCAATCGCTTCTTCCACGTTGTCGAACTGCACTTCAAGACGGTGCTTAGACACGTTGACGCTTGGGATTTTTTCCGCACCGAGACACACTTTCGCCATCGCAGACACGGTCTCCGCTGGATACTGACCGGCAGCGGTTTCTGCTGACAGCATCACGGCATCGGTACCATCCAGCACGGCGTTCGCCACGTCCATCACTTCAGCACGGGTTGGCATCGGGTTGGTGATCATCGACTCCATCATCTGCGTGGCGGTGATGATGGTACGGTTCAGCTGACGCGCACGACGAATCAACGCCTTCTGGATCCCTACCAGTTCTGGATCGCCAATTTCAACGCCGAGGTCGCCACGCGCGACCATCACCACGTCAGAGGCGAGAATGATATCATCCATCGCTTCCTGAGACGCAACGGCTTCTGCACGTTCGACTTTGGCCACCAGTTTGGCATCACAACCTGCATCGCGCGCCAGTCGGCGAGCGTAGTTCATGTCTTCACCATTTCGCGGGAATGACACGGCCAGGTAATCCACGCCGATTTTCGCGGCGGTAATGATATCGACTTTATCTTTCTCCGTCAGCGCTTCGGCAGACAAACCGCCGCCGAGTTTATTGATGCCTTTATTGTTGGAGAGCGGGCCGCCGACGGTGACTTCGGTGAAGACTTTCACACCCTGAACTTCCAGCACCTTCAACTGTACACGACCATCATCCAGCAGCAGGATGTCGCCCGGCACCACGTCTTCTGGCAGGCCTTTGTAGTCGATACCGACTTTCTCTTTATCACCTTCGCCTTTGCCCATATCCGCATCCAGCAGGAAGCGATCGCCAACATTCAGGAAGACTTTGCCTTCTTTGAAGGTGGAAACACGAATTTTTGGACCTTGCAGGTCGCCCAGAATCGCCACGTGACGGCCAAGCTTAGCGGCAATCTCACGCACCTTGTTGGCGCGCATCTGGTGGTCTTCCGGGGTACCGTGGGAGAAATTGAGTCGCACCACGTTCGCGCCCGCCGCGATGATTTTTTCGAGGTTATTGTCGCGATCGGTGGCTGGGCCGAGGGTAGTTACGATCTTGGTTCTTCTGAGACGTCTTGACATGAAGGACTCCGTTGACAAAGGTTCGTGTCACTCTCAAGGGGACACGGTGTAATCGCATATTCTATATGATCGATGGGCTGTGATTCGACTCACATTGTGAATGTGATGTTAATTATTTTACTGCACCCGCTTTTCCAGGCGCGAATCTTTGAGCGCTTCTTTCACCCGTTTCAGGTTTTCGCGGAAAGCCGCGCCACGCTCAAGGGTAAAACCTGTCGCCAAAACATCAACCACGGTTAATTGCGCAAGGCGGGAAACCATCGGCAGGTAGATATCCGTATCTTCAGGTACATCGAGCGTCAGTGCGAGGGTTGCTTCTGCCGCAAGGGGTGAACCCGGAGAGGTGATAGCCAGTACTGTGGAAGCGTTTACACGCGCCAGGCGAGCCAGTTCTATCATATTTTTGGTTCGACCAGTATGTGATATGAGAACAAAAACGTCATTTGGTCCACTATTTATGCAACTCATGCGCTGGATCACAATATCCTCTGACCAGATGACCGGCAGATTAAAGCGCAGGAATTTATTGGTCGCGTCGTGCGCCACAACCGCAGAGGCGCCGAGACCAAAAAAGGCGATTTTTTGGGCCTGAGTCAGGGCTAGAACCGCTTGATCAATAACCTGAAGATCCAGTTGTTGGCGCACATGACTTAAGCCGGCGAGGGCGGAATCAAAAATCTTGTGGCTGTAACTTTCAACGCTGTCATTTTCTTCCACATCGCGGCTGACCCAGTTCGGGGTCTTCGCCAGACTTTGCGCCAGGCGTAACTTGAAGTCGGGGAAGCCGCGCGTGCCCATACGATGGCAGAAGCGATTCACTGTCGGTTCGCTAACGTCGGCGGCGCGGGCGAGGGTGGCGATGCTGGAGTGCATTGCCTGCTGCGGAGCGGCCAGAATCTGTTCTGCCACTTTCCGTTCTGATTTGCTCAGCGCGTTAAGTTGCGCCTGAATATGTTCCAGCATGTCGTTAACCCGATGCGCCTCAATCACTTTCGTCGCGTTCATCACCTGATAAAACGCTGCCAATTCACAACAATATACCGTGTAATACACCCTCGCACGCAGCAGCGGACAAATGTAAGCGCGTTTTTTTTGTCATACTTTGATCGTTGCCGGGTTTTATCCCGACAAACATCGAAACAGAAAAAGCGTGAAAAGCGCACACCACAACACACCTTTGTTCGCCATCATGTTCAAAGTAATGGCTAATGCCACACCGCGTCTGGGTTGTTCCGATGCGGGGAAAAAAGTACATTGTGCTGTAAGAAAATTACAATAAGGACCTGGGATGATGAGGACGCTCAAACCGGGTATATCCTGCAACGAGGAGAGGAAAATGGCGGTAACACAAACAGCCCAGGCATGCGATCTGGTTATTTTCGGTGCCAAAGGCGATCTTGCTCGCCGGAAACTGTTGCCTTCACTGTATCAGCTGGAGAAAGCCGGTCAGATTCACGACACCACACGCATCATCGGCGTGGGGCGCGCGGAGTGGGACAAAGACGCGTACACCAAAGTGGTGCGTGAAGCGCTGGAAACCTTCATGAAGGAGAAAATCGACGAAGCGCTGTGGGATAAACTCAGCAGCCGTCTCGATTTCTGCAACCTCGACGTTAACGACACCTCGCATTTCACCAAACTGGGCAAGATGCTTGACCAGAAAGATCGTGTCACCATCAACTACTTCGCCATGCCGCCGAGCACCTTTGGCGCCATTTGCGATGGACTGGGCGCCGCCAAGCTGAATGCTAAACCGGCGCGCGTGGTGATGGAGAAGCCGCTCGGCACCTCGCTCGAGACCTCGCAAGAGATCAATGACAGCGTTGGCAAGTACTTCGAAGAGAGCCAGGTGTTCCGTATTGACCACTATCTCGGTAAAGAGACGGTACTGAACCTGCTGGCTCTGCGTTTCGCCAACTCTATCTTCGTGAATAACTGGGATAACCGTACCATCGATCACGTGCAGATTACCGTGGCGGAAGAGGTGGGTATCGAAGGTCGTTGGGGTTACTTCGATAAAGCTGGCCAGATGCGCGACATGATCCAGAACCACCTGTTGCAGATCCTCACGATGATCGCCATGTCACCGCCATCCGATCTCAGTGCGGATGCCATCCGTGATGAGAAAGTGAAGGTGCTGCGTTCGCTGCGTCGTATTGACCAGACCAACGTGCGTGAGAAAACCGTGCGTGGCCAGTACACCGCCGGCTTCGTGCAGGGCAAAAAAGTACCAGGCTATCTGGAAGAAGAGGGCGCGAACAAGCAGAGCGCCACCGAGAGCTTCGTGGCGATCCGTGTTGATATCGACAACTGGCGCTGGGCGGGCGTGCCGTTCTACCTGCGCACCGGTAAGCGCTTGCCGACCAAATGCTCTGAGGTTGTGGTGTACTTTAAGAACCCAGAGATGAACCTGTTCAAAGACTCTTATGCTGAACTGCCGCAGAACAAGTTGACCATTCGTTTGCAGCCGGACGAAGGGGTGGATATCGAGATCCTGAACAAAGTGCCGGGTCTGGATCACAAGCACAAACTGCAGACTACCAAGCTGGATCTGAGCTACTCCGAGACCTTCAACCAGTCGCATCTGGCGGATGCCTATGAGCGTCTGCTGCTGGAGACCATGCGCGGTATTCAGGCGCTGTTTGTACGCCGTGACGAAGTGGAAGCGGCGTGGGGCTGGGTGGATTCCATCATTGATGCATGGAACGCCGATGCTGAAGCGCCTAAGCCATACCAGGCTGGCACCTGGGGTCCGGTGGCGTCCGTCGCGATGATTACGCGTGATGGCCGTTCGTGGAATGAGTTTGAATAAGCCTTGAAATTTAAGCCCGCCAATGAGCGGGCTTTTTTGTGCCCAAAATTCATTTTTCTTAAAATTGAACCAGAGTTTCAATAATTTTTGATATCCGATAGACGCCGCTCCAGCCAATCTTGTATGGTAGAGCCCAAACATTGACAGCCGGATGCGAGTCGGGCTGATGCCACTAAGGAAACCTGATGAAGAACTGGAAAACCACAGCTGAACAGATCATGACTACGGGCCCGGTTGTGCCGGTGATCGTGGTGAATAAACTGGAACACGCCGTGCCGATGGCCAAAGCGTTGGTGGCCGGCGGTGTGCGTGTGCTGGAAGTGACGCTGCGTACGCCGGTGGCGATGGACGCGCTGCGTGCGATGATCAAAGAAGTGCCAGAAGCGATTGTCGGTGCGGGCACAGTGATTAACACCCAGCAGCTGAAAGAGGTGACTGATGCCGGTGCGCAGTTCGTGATCAGCCCAGGTCTGACCGAGCCGTTACTAAAAGCCGCAGTTGAAGGTCCGGTACCACTGATTCCGGGCATCAGCACCGTTTCTGAACTGATGTTGGGTATGGATTATGGCCTGCGTGAGTTTAAGTTCTTCCCGGCTGAGGCGAATGGTGGTGTTAAAGCGCTGTCAGCGATTGGCGGTCCTTTCCCACAGGTGCGCTTCTGCCCAACCGGCGGTATCTCACCGGCCAACTATCGTGACTACCTGGCGCTGAAAAGCGTGCTCTGTATTGGTGGTTCGTGGTTGGTGCCGAACGATGCGCTGGAAAGCGGCGACTGGGATCGCATTACGCGTCTGGCTCGCGAAGCCGTTGAAGGCGCGAAGTAACGCATCTGGCAGGGTGCGAATCATTGGAACTGAAAGGGCGGCCTGGTGGCCGCCCTTTTTCGCTGTCAGCAGCTGAGGGAATTAGCCCTCTACTTTCACGGCTGCGGCACTCGCCACGGCACGTGCAATCGCCTGATCGGTATTGTCACCGGTAGCCAGCGCTACGCCCAGACGACGTTGACCAGCAATCTCTGGCTTGCCGAACAGACGCAACTGCAGTCCCGCACCTAATGCCGCTTCGATGTTCACGAACTGCACATTGTTGCTATCCAGCTGTGGCAGAATCACCGCCGAAGCCGCCGGGCCATACTGGCGAATGCCACCGATTGGCAAGCCGAGGAACGCGCGCACATGCAGAGCAAACTCGGACAGATCCTGAGAAATCAGCGTCACCATGCCGGTATCGTGTGGGCGTGGCGAGACTTCGCTAAACACCACCTCATCACCGCAGACAAACAGCTCAACGCCAAACAGACCGTATCCGCCCAGGGCTTTCACCACTTTTGCGGCGATATCTTGTGCACGCTGCAGAGCCAGGTCGGTCATCTGCTGTGGCTGCCAGGATTCACGGTAATCGCCATCTTCCTGACGATGACCAATCGGCGCGCAGAAATGGATGCCATCCACTGCGCTGATGGTCAGCAGGGTGATTTCGAAATCAAATTTCACCACACCTTCGACGATCACGCGACCGGCACCGGCACGTCCGCCTTGCTGCGCGTAATCCCAGGCTTTATCCAGCTGGCTCGCTTCGCGGATGAAACTCTGACCTTTGCCCGATGAGCTCATTACTGGTTTAACGATGCACGGAAAACCAATTTCATTGGCGGCTGCGACGAAATTCTCTTTGCTGTCAGCGAACTGATAGGTTGAAGTCGGTAACGACAACTCTTCTGCCGCCAGACGGCGAATACCTTCGCGGTTCATGGTCAGGCGCGCAGCACGCGCGGTAGGTACCACTTTCTGGCCTTGTGCTTCCAGTTCCAGCAGTTTTTCAGTGGCAATAGCTTCAATTTCTGGCACCACAAAGTGCGGCTTCTCCAGCGCAATTAACGCAGCCAGCGCATCACCGTCCAGCATATTGATCACATGGCTACGGTGTGCAACGTGCATCGCAGGGGCATCGGCATAACGATCCACGGCAATCACTTCCACACCCAGACGCTGACACTCCAGCGCCACTTCTTTGCCCAATTCGCCTGAACCTAACAGCATCACACGCGTTGCGGCAGGGCGCAGCGCGGTTCCGAGAGTCGTCATAATTTCACCTTAGCAGTCAAAATGCGCGCGCAGTATATACGAAAACGTTTGCGTACTCACGCATTCGCCTTCATCAGGTTTGCCATACTTTTCCCGCTCTGACGTTACCTGACACTCGCTACGGCAGCATGGAACGCGGAAACTTAAACAGGAGTTAAACGATGAGCAATTGGTTGCAGCAAATCCAGTCGGTGCTGGCGAAGAAGGGCGGCGACGGCAAAGCCGGTGGTTTGAGCGATATGCTGGCACCCGGCGCGCTGGGTGGTTTAGCGGGATTGCTGGTGGCCAGCAAGTCTACACGAAGCCTGTTGACCAAATATGGCGGCAAAGCCTTGCTGGTCGGCGGCGGTGCGGCAGCGGGCGCCGTGCTATGGAACAAATACAAACAGCGTGTGCGTGAAACGCACCAGGATGAGCCGGAATTTGGTCAGTTGCAGACACCTGTGGATCAGCGCGCTGAACGTTTGGTGACGGCGTTAGTGTTCGCCGCCAAAAGCGATGGTCATATTGACGATCGCGAACGTGCCGCTATTGAGCAGAATATCCATCAGGCGGGTTATGGTTCACAGGCGGAAACGCTGATCCAGCAGGCGATGAACCGTCCACTCGATCCTCAGTGGCTGGCAGCCGATGTGAAAAACGAAGAAGAGGCGCTGGAACTGTACTTCCTCAGCTGTGCCGCCATCGATGTGGATCACTTTATGGAGCGCAGCTATCTCTCTGCACTGGGTGATGCCCTTAAGATCCCACAGGATGTGCGCGACGGCATTCAGCGCGATATTCAGGCGGAGAAAGCGGCGTAATGATGCTGAAGCCTGGATCATATCCAGGCTTTATTGCGCATCAGATCGAGCAGTGTTTGCAACTGTGCATCAATAACAATGATCTCGTTATTGATCAGTAAATGCAGCGCTGTTACGCGACGAACGCCCTGTTGCAGCGGCAGCATCTTCAATGTTCCTGCCGCCAGGGCGGACTGAATACGGGTCTCCGGTAACCAACCATAACCAACCTGATGCATTACCGCCTCAATTGCGGCCTCGATGGTGGAACAAGCCCAGATCTCTCCCTGATGGTGCTCCTGCAGTACGCTAAAATGCTGATGATCGGCAATGCGGATCAGCGGATATTCCGCTAACTGCTCAGCACTAACCGCACCATTCAATTGATGTAACGCATGCTGATGGTGCGCAACAGCCACGAAATCCACATTCATCATCCATTCGCCCCGGCCTGTCCCGGGCTGGCGCTGGCTCAATACCATTACATCCGCCTGGCTGTTATCCGGTATCTGCGTTTCCAACACCTCGGTGACGTTAACCTGCGTACCTGGATAGAGACGTTGGAATTCACTCAGCACACTGAACAAATGCTCGCGCGGCAAGATGCTATCCACCATCAGTTCGATGCGGCTGCGCTCTCCGTTGCGCATAGCGCTGGCGGTGCTTTCCAGCGCGTAGAAAGCTTTCAACAGTGGCCTGACCTGCGTCAGAAGCTTTTCGCCTGCAGGCGTCAGCACGGTGCGCCTTCCTTTGGTCTCCAGCAAGGTGACTTCAAGGCGTTCTTGCAGCATGGCGAGGTTATAGCTTACCGAAGACTGGCTGCGATGTGTCGACTCAGCCGCGCTGGCGAAACTGCCGCGCAGCACCACCTCATTTAACAAGCTCCACTGTTCCAACGTTGATTTATGCATATCATCTAAATTTTGAATGAATTTTATCGAAAAATAGCGTTATTCATCAGGTAAGTGAAGGCGTAATCTGGCTTCAAACCAAAGGAGAGCACATTATGAGTACCTTCGATAAAAATGATTTGGCTGGATTTGTTGGCAAACACCTGATCTATACCTATGACAATGGCTGGAACTATGAGCTGTATATTAAAAATGCCAGCACCGTTGATTATCGTATTCATAGCGGGATGGTGGGTAATCGTTGGGTTAAGGACCAGCGCGCCTATATTGTGCGAGTCGCGCAAGAGGTCTACAAAGTTTCCTGGACTGAACCCACCGGCACTGACGTCAGTTTGATCGCGAATCTGGGAGACAGATTGTTTCACGGTACGATCTTCTTCCCCCGCTGGGTGATGAACAACCCGCAGCAGACGGTTTGCTTCCAGAATGAACATCTCAACGAAATGAATCGTTATCGCGAAGCGGGTCCAGCTTATCCCACTGAAGTGATCGACGAATTTGCCACCATCACACTGGTGCGAGATTGTGGTGCCGATAATGATGAGGTCATCGCCTGTGCGGCCAGTGAATTGCCCGCTGATTTTCCAGCTAATTTGTTGCGTTAACCACCCTTGACGAGGGGGCGCATGAAAAAGCGCTCCTTTCGTTACACTTCCTGTGCGCTGCTGCTTGGCTTCCCGCGTGATAAGTGCCACGCTTGCTGAATGTTGTCTTTCAGGGAAAGGAGCCAGAATGCATCAGCCACAAGCGAAAAAAATCCCCCACGTCATGAATCTGCACGGCGAATCGCGCACCGATAACTACTATTGGCTGCGCGATGACGAGCGTGAAAACCCAGAAATTCTGGCACATCTGCACGCCGAGAATGCGTACGGTAAAGCGATGATGGCGTCGCAAGATCCTTTGCAGGAACGGGTATTAAAAGAGATTGTCGACCGCATTCCACCGCAGGACCACTCCGTCCCCTACGTAAAAAACGGTTATCGCTATCAAAGTCGCTATGAGGTGGGGAACGAGTATCCGCTCTATTTTCGTCAGCCGATTAGCGCACCAGAGAATGAACCCTGGCAATTGCTGATCGACGGTAATCAACGAGCTTCTCACAGTGATTTCTACACCATGGGCGCACTGGCGATCTCACCCGACAACCAGGTGATGGCGCTGGCGGAAGATTTTCTGTCGCGCCGCCAGTATGGCATCCGTTTCCGTAACCTGGAGAGTGGCAGTTGGTATCCGGAAGTGCTAAGCAATGCTTCTTCCAGCGTGGCGTGGGCCAATGATTCGCGCACGCTGTACTACGTGCGTAAGCATCCGAAAACGCTGCTCGCCTATCAGGTGTGGCGCCATGAGTTAGGTCATCCGCAATCAGACGATCAGCTGGTGTATGAAGAGCAGGATGAGAGCTTCCATCTCAGCGTGCACAAAACCACCTCCGAGCACTTCATCCTGATTGCGATGTACAGCACCACCACCAGTGAGATCCAGCTGATTGATGCCGAGTATCCGGATGCGCAGCCGCAGGTGTTCTGTCCACGTCGCCGTGATCACGAATACAGCATCGATCACTACAATCACCAGTTCTATATTCGCTCGAATCGCGACGGCAAAAACTTTGGCCTGTATCGCAGCGCATGGCTGGCCGAGAACCGCTGGCAGGCGTTGATTCCGGCACGCGATAACGTGGTGCTGGAGGATTTCCAACTGTTCCGCCACTGGCTAGTGGTGGAAGAGCGCCAGCGCGGCGTCAACACGCTGCGCCAGATCAACTGGGAAAGCGGTGAAAGCATCGGGATCGCCTTTGACGATCCGGCTTACGTCACCTGGCTGGCCTACAATCCTTCGCCGGAAAGTGACACGTTACGTTATGGCTACTCATCCATGACCACGCCAACCACGTTGTTTGAGCTCAATATGGAGACGGGCGATCGCCGGGTGTTGAAACAGACGCCGGTGCCGGGCTTCAACTCAGACGACTACAAAAGCGAACACCACTGGATCACCGTGCGTGATGGCACTGAAGTGCCGGTGTCGCTGGTCTATCACCGCAAGCATTTCAAACCAGGCAGTAATCCACTGCTGGCTTACGGCTATGGTGCCTACGGCAGTAGCATGGACGCCAGTTTCGGCACCAGTCGCATTAGCTTGCTGGAACGCGGTTTTGTTTACGCCATTATCCATGTGCGCGGCGGTGGCGAACTGGGGCAGCAGTGGTACGACGATGGTCGCCTGAAGAAGAAGATGAATAGCTTCACCGACTTCATTGATGTGACGCAGGCGCTGGTGGCGAAAGGCTACGGCAATCCGCAGCAGCTGTATGCGATGGGCGGCAGTGCGGGCGGCTTGTTGATGGGCGGTGTGATGAACCTTGCCCCCGAACTGTTCCACGGTGTTGTGGCGCAAGTGCCGTTTGTCGATGTGGTGACGACCATGCTGGACCCGTCGATCCCACTAACCACCGGCGAATATGACGAGTGGGGCAACCCGGAGCAAGAAGAGTTTTACCACATCATTCGGCAGTACAGCCCGTATGACAACATCGAAGCGAAAGCCTACCCGCATCTGTTAGTGACGACAGGATTGCACGATTCCCAGGTGCAGTATTGGGAACCGGCGAAGTGGGTAGCAAAACTGCGTGAGCTGAAAACCAACGATACACTGCTGCTGCTGTGTACCGAGATGGATTCCGGTCACGGTGGTAAATCAGGGCGTTTTAAAGCCTATGAAGGGGTAGCGCAGGAGTTTACTTTCCTGATCGGTCTGGCGCAGGGCAGCTTGCCAGACCGCGTCGATTATTGATCGACTTTCACGTACTTGCGCAGCGCCTGCCGTAACGGTGGGCGCAAATCGCGCACATTCTCCAGCACCCAGCGTAAGTAGCCGGGATCTTTACGCGCAATGCTGCCAATGCTTTGTCCGCGATATTTACCAAACGGGAACACATCGCCGCTGACTTCTGCGGGCTGACAGCGGCCGACCATATCACTGACGCTCCAGCCGGAGGTCTCCATGATGCGGATCAGCAGCGCAGCGGTGACATAGCAGTCATATAACGCACGGTGCGCATGCAGTTCAGCAGGTGGCGTAACGTCAAGCTTCAGGCTGTGACGCAGTGCCTGGTTTCCGTACTTAATGCCCGGCCACAGCTGGCGCGCCAGCGTCATGGTGCAGATCCATTCACCGGGCATGATCGGCAACATACGACGATCAAAACTGGCATTGTGCGCCACATAATGGGGGCTGCCATGATAGCGACCAATCGCTTCTTCAATGGTCGGCTTATCGGCGACCATTGCTTCCGTAATGCGATGCACCGCCATCGCCTGACGGCTGATAGGGCGGTCCGGGCAAATCAAATCGCTCATTGGATTGACGATCTGGCCGTCGATCACATCCACCGATGCCACTTCGACCACGCCGCCTTGCAAGCCACAGGTTTCGGTATCGATAACGCGTAACATAGATTAATTACTTCTGTTTAGGTTCGTAGGGCAGGCGAGAGAGGCTGAGCGATGCCTGTCGGTAGGCCATCAAGCGCTGACGGAACCATTCACGCAGGGCTTCCGGCTGCTCGCGCTCGACCATTTCCGCGATCACGGGCATGTTGTAGCGCTCTTTAAAGGCCACGCCTGCGGCGGCCAGATCGACATTGACTTTGTCTTTCTCTTCCTGCGACAACAGGGCAAGGTTTTGGCTCATGCATTTCTCCTGATAAACAGGGGCAAAAGTAATGGTTTCCCTTTTACGGATCAAGGAAATTGGATCGCACCGCAAGTCTCGACACGTCTGTGCCAGCGGCGTATCCTGCTGCCACGTTTGCGGCAGAGCGCCGCATGGCAAAGGGAAGAAGTGATGAAGAAAACTGCGTTAAACCCGGTTGTGGCGCTGTTGCTGGCGTCATCCACGTTGGTCTTCAGTCAGTTTGCACTGGCACATGCTCACCTGAAAACGCCGGTTCCCGCCGATAAAGCGGTAATCGACAGCTCGCCACAAAATCTGACGCTGACCTTCACTGAAGATGTTGAGCCTGCCTTCAGCGGTGTTGAAGTGCTCAATGCGCAGAATCAGCCGATGGCCGTGGAAAAAGCCAAACTCAACGACAAAAAGCATGATCAGTTGATCGTGCCAATCAGCAAGCCGCTGCCGTCGGGCAACTACCAGGTGAACTGGCATGTGTTGTCGGTAGATGGTCACAAAACCAAGGGAAGTTACGCGTTTAGCGTGAAGTAATCCATGGTTCTGAGTACGTTGTGGATCGTCCTGCGCGCCCTGCATTTTATTGCGGTGCTATTGCTGGCTGGCAGCGCGTTCTATACGGCTCTGCTGGCACCGCGGCGTTATCGCCCGGTGCTGGCGCAACGTTTGCACAAAATTTTAGTCACGACAGCGCTATTGAGTCTGCTCAGTGCGGTGTTAATGCTCGCCACGCAAACCGGTTTGATGAGCGGTGACTGGCACAATGTTGGTGACCTGGAAACCTGGCAGGCGGTTTTAGCGACGCGCTTTGGCGCGGTGTGGTGCTGGGAACTGGGGTTCGCACTGCTGAGCACGCTGGCCTTGCTGCTGCGTGGCACACTGCGCCAACAGCTCTTGCTGATAAGTGGTCTGTTGCAGTTGGCGGCGCTGGCAGGCGTCGGGCACGCCGCGATGCGCGATGGTTTACCCGGCTTGCTGCAGCAGATCAATCACGCGCTGCACTTGATTGCCGCCGCGTTCTGGACTGGCGGCTTACTGCCCCTGTTATTGCTAATGCGTCAAGCCCGTCAGATTACGTATCGCACCGATGCGATTCGCTGCATGATGCGCTTTTCGCGTTACGGTCATCTGGCTGTCGCACTGGCTTTGCTCACCGGGCTGATCAACAGCCTGCTGATTGGCGGCACACCGCTCAATTGGGGCACCACGCTGTGGAGTGCGATGCTGGTGGTCAAAGTGATGCTGGTGATGATGATGGTGGGCATTGCGCTGATCAATCGCTATGTTCTGGTGCCAGGTTTTCGCGTCGCGGGTAGTCACGCGCCGCAGCAGTTTATTCGCCTGACGCAGCTTGAGCTGCTGCTGGCCATTGTTGTTGTCGGATTGGTCAGCGTGTTTGCTACGCTGTCTCCGGCCTGAATTGTGATAAATGAAAAATGAGGTCGATATTTTGCTGAAGAAATTGATTCCAGCCTGCATTCTGATGGCACTGTGCAGCCAGGCGATGGCCGCGCAGATTATTACCGTCAGCCGCTTTGAAATTGGCAAAGACAAATGGCCATTCACCCGCGAAGAGGTGATGCTGACCTGCGAGAAAGACGGCGCGCTGTTTGCCATCAATCCGAGCACCTTGCTGCAGTATCCGCTGAATGATAAAGCCCAAGCACGCGCTGATGCCGGCAAGGGCACACTGCAATCCATCGATACCATCGTGGCGGAAGACAAAGCGCATCCTGGCCAGAAAATGAGCCTGCAACCGATCGTTGATCGCGCGCAGCAATTGTGCGGTAAGTAATCCCTGCAAAATTCGGGCGTAGCGCACAGTTTTGCCGCTACGCTTGCTTTTCCGATGTGTCAGCACGATCACAGAGTTGGCAGCTTCCTGACCGCATCGTGACGGTTGGCTGGAAAATAATCACCCTTGGACTACCTTTAAATGGCAAGGCGAACTCGCCTTCAAAATGCCAACTTTTAGCGCACGGCTCTCAAAGAGCCATTTCCCTGGACCCGATACAGGAATCGTATTGGGTCTTTTTTTTTTAGCATTTAACATCAATAACTTATCCGATTATTAATGAGTTACAGCCCATCCTATTACACTCCGTTCTACCCTGTTATAACTTCCGCCGCCAATTTTTCGCCACTTTTGCCAGCCATAATCGACAGGGGATTGCAGTGAATCGCATCTTCCAGATGATCAGGCGCGAAGTGCGCATACTTATACGTATATCTGAGTGCCCACGAAAGCGCTGCAGCACCAGTATGTTGCCCCCGGCCATCATGAAGTGGCTGGCAAAGCTATGACGTAGAACGTGGCTCATTTGACCTTCCGGCAGCTCATTTCCGGCGAGGCGGATCACCCGATAGAACTGGCGCTAATACTCTTCGAAAAACTTGCCTTATTTATCCTTCAACTCGTCATGCAGCTCTTTGCTTATCGGGACGGTGCGATTGCGCTTGCCATTGGTATTGATGAACGTAATTTTAAGCGGGGATATTTACGACGCCTTAAGTGCTACAGCATCATTCCAACGACAACCGGTTGAGAGGTATATCTTAATAATCAATGTTAGTTGTTGATTGCCGACTGCACGATTACCCGATCAGCAGCGGGGCGCACGATTTCATCATTAAGCGCGGCGTTGACCACAGCCAGCAAATCATCTGCAGCGATTTCATTACTCTCGCGAGCCAGTATGGTGACCGTGACAACAGCTGGTGACTGGCTGATGGCTGATGCATCAGCCACGCGTCCGTCTGCACTACGGGCGTGATACTCATATGCGCCCGTCGGCCCCGCTACGCTCAGCCCTTTGAAGGCCCCCGCGATATGGGCGCGAAAAACGTCGTTAGCCTCCATTACAGCCGCTGTGGGCGGAATCGTGGTATCGTCAGCATGTGTGATAATCAGGAGCTCAACGCCGTTGTTAGCACCAACCTGGTCTAAGTCACCGTCCATCGCATAAGCCAACATGACGGCACGCGCAGCTTCGTTGATGTGCTGACGCAGGTTCACTTCGCGATAGGCATTTTACTGCAGCACCTTAACAACGGGCTCAGACTCCAGCGTCAGCGCAATAGCCGCCTGCTGTTCTTCGGGGTACAGCGAAATCAGCGTGGCTTTTTGCTCAGCCAGCAGCACTTCATAATCCAGTGTTTCCACCACGTCGGGCGCGGGTAACTGGCTCAGGTCAATAGTTGCCATGTTCTCAGCTCACAGGAACGGCTAGTGAAAAAGGCTGCAGCGTGTCGGTTCTGTTACCGGTCAGCTCAAATAACATGGTGCCGTCAAATTCCGGCTCAAAATTAATGGCGGTAAATTTGACGCGGGGTTCCCAGCGCAGCAACGCCAGATAATGGGCCGACATAATCTGCAGGCGGAGTGATTCTTTTTGCGGATGGTCAATCAGCGCCGACAGCAGCGAGCCGTATTCTCGGCGCATTAAGCTGGTGCCCTCCGGCGTCATCAGAATGTCGCGAATCGACTGACTGATGTGATCGAGGTCGGTAAGGGTTTTGCCGGTTTTACGGTTCATGCCGATATATTTTGCGGTTGTAATTGCGGGCCGTCCGTTCTGCTGCCACCGCGCTGCACGCCGCCGTGTTCATGGTCGTCAACAACGACACAACTAGAACTAATCTTGCCGCCACTGTGTTCAACATCGCCGGTCATTTTCCCGCCTTAAGTCACTTCAGGTTGCGCGGTTTTCAATAGCGTTGTGCACTCAACCAGCGGGGAATCCAGCAGGATTTGCACTGCCGCCTAAATGGTTGCCGTCTGAATGCCGGTCGCTATAAGCGCCCCGTTTGCCGGTTCATACTCAATCACCGCACCGTCCGGAAACGACCAGTGCAGTGCGTCAGCCGACGCCGATGGCACAGGATTGCTGTCTGAGAAAATGCCAAGCAGTACAAAACCGGTATCCAGCTCACCACCCAAACATAAAACGAGTACCTGCTCACTCACTGACGGTGCATTCCACGAACGGGTTTTACCCGCACGAGCGATCAGCAAGTGAAGCCAGTCAGTGGTGTTATTTCCTGTATCCACGCGGCATAACCCGTCGTCCAGTTTTACGGCGGACATGGTGCCAATGCGGATCAGGTTGCGCATCAGGCGCAGGATTTCGGAGAGTTGTTCGTTCATGCCGCAAGATTGCTATCCTGCGGCATCAATAGCAGTTAAGGTCTGTTTAATCATTAATAAGTAAACATAGAGTGCATGGCTGATTCATTGAGTTAGAAAGGGATATCATCATCAGATGGAGGATTTAGAGTAATGATTTTGACATACTCACTTCTCCAATCGGCAGGAGTCATGACCTTGAGGGCTCCATTTTCAAATATTTCTTGATCCACACGGATTCCTTTTTTAGCCTTATGATTATCGAAGTCATGAAAGCCATCTGGCGAGAAATCCTCGTCGAGGACGAATCCTCTAGCAGCGAGTAAATTGCTCAGCTCTTCAAGATTATAAAAGACAACACGATAAGTAATTCCTGCCGCCTTTTTAATTGCTTCAAATGCTGGGTGATGAAGCATTAAAATATCATTTACTTGTGCTGGATTTTTCTTTTCCTTCACAAGGACATTCACCAAGCTTCGTAATGTTTCACTGCTGGTTTTAATGTCACTAATTAATTCCCCTTCCAACTTTCGAGAGTTTGTAACTAATAACCTTTGGAAAAGCCCAGCCCATTGTTCCCTGAGATACCTAATAATATCCTCTACTGTTTCAAATGGTTCAACGGGGTTACCTACATCCATATTATAAACATCATGAATGAAATCGAAGATTTTATTATTATCTACAGATATAGGCGTAAATCCTTCCAGGTGCTTATTTTTTTGATAAGTATGGTACTCTGCGTGAACGGATTTATCTACAAACAAATAGACCTGCTTGCCCTTCTCAAAGGCTTCATTTATTTCATTCTGCGTAATTGATGATTCATTATTACGAGATTGCGTGCCAAATTTACCGCCTATTACTGCAACTAATACATCGCACGTATGAATTTCCCTATAACAAGAAGATTCCAGCGGGTCTTCCTTACCCCAAGGTATATGACCTCGTTCAAAAAGAATCGGGTCATAACCCATTTCTTTCACAAATCTCTCAAGACTAGCCCTCATGGAGCGGAGATCAAAAAAGGTAGAGCTGATGAAAATTCTTGGCTTTGCCATTTAAATTAACTCAAATTTATGGAAGCTTATTTCGCTTAGGCCTCGATAATGAAAAGTCTTACAGACTCTACACTCTCATCTTTAAAACCAAGCAAAGGGCGGGGGCTATACTGTACCTCTTTTATATTTATTTTTGGCCTATCTTTCAAGCCAAAATGATGGATGCGCGCCATACGCTGCACCCGACCGGTAAACTCGATCACCGCTTCGTCGGATGTTTCCTGCGCCTTCATATATTTTGATGTGCGGAGTTTGGTGAACATCTCACACTTCACACGACCCTTTTTACTGCGAATAGGCTGCGTCTTATGCGGCTTAAACGGCGTGCCGTCAGGGGCCTGCTACCGTTTGATAATCTGTTGCAGGCTGGCGCGCAGCTTCTTTGCGATATTGCGCGCCATTTCTTTGCGGGCCGGGGCTGACAGGTTGCCAGTAAGCGCATACAGCTGGTCACTGACCATCTGTAATTCATTCATGGGTCAAGCTCGGTGATTAGCACGCCGTGGGCATAAAACTATAACGGGCGGTGGTCATTTTCCGGCAGCGGATTTTCATTCAGGTGACTGACGTGCAACTCGTCGCCAATGCGCTGAACAATCACGCGCTCGCTCAGAAGTAAATCAATGCTAATGTCGCTGGCGGTATAGCTGATCACATCTGCTTTAAAGGTTAATCCGGTCTGCTGCTTTTCTTTCGTCGCCATCATGTCCGGCTCGTTCACCGCAGCCATTCCAGCATCGGCACAACCAGCACATCGATATCCCCGGTGTAGTTGGTGATAACTATGTTCAGCCGTTAATGATACTCAAACGACAGCGAGATGGCGAGCGTTGAGACAATGCGCCCATTGTCGGTATACACGTTCAGGCTGTCAGGATTTCGCTGCAGCAGTGGCAGGCTGGCGGTCAGCGCTTTGCGCAGTTGGTTGGGTTTCAGCATCCTGTTGTTCCTGGCACTGTTTGATGATTTCGACCTGCAGCCCGCACGGCGCGAGCTGACGGTCAGGCGATGCGCGACACAAAAGAGATCGGCAACTTCCGCAACCTGTTCATGTACGCGCCCAACGGGAAGCTGGACGGCACAAGATTTTGCCGCTGAGTGAAGTGGCTACAAGGGATGACTTCTTTAACATCAAGAAGGCGAGTCGTGACTACCTGTTGAGAGCGCACCGCGTACCGCTGCAGATGATGGGGATTATCCCGGACAGTACGGGCGGATTTGGGGATGCGGCGCAGGTGTTTGTGAGGAATGAGCTGTCGCCGCTCCAGGAGAGAATGAAAGAGTTAAATCAATGGATTTGCAATGCAGTCTTAACTTTTTCTCAATATGTTCAAGAGGTATGATTTAGAATTAATGATAGAGCATTTTATTTTTGAACGCTCTATCAACTAAACCAATTCGTAATTCTCGATTGAGAATTTAAAGTTATTAAATATTCTTTTCTTGGTAAGCATTTTGGTGCAATAGTTTGAATGGCGGTATTGAAATTTGGCCAATTTTTTATCGACCGTGAGGTGATTGAGTTTTTTTCGCTATAATAATTCTTTTGAACGTTATGAACAAGAAATCTACATTTAATTATGTTGTGAATTGGAGCTTTAACTAAGGCTACTGAAGGGTTTGCACTTAATTCCCGGCAGCGAGCTGTGAGGGCTACATCAAAAGAAGATGCTATAGCGTAGATTTCATTAACAGAATCATTTAACCATCCAAGTTCATAGTCAAAATTAGCTACATGTGCAGCGCTATGTCTTCTGGAGGAAATGTTCATGAATGATTGTCTCAGGCTTGGAATACCCCCATTTGTCAAATTTGATATTTTCTGTAGTGTTTCCCACCCACCTTCAATGTTCAGACATTTCATTGCATTTGGTATATCTTCAACATATACGTTAGAACCTACAGCCATCAATGAAAGACCTGAGATTGTAAATCCGTTAACTAATGATGTTGAATTTATATGCATAGCCTCTTGTTGTATCAATCCGAGCCAGTTCCCCTGAGTTTTTTTCTCTAATGCAGCTTTTGCCGCAACTCCTTTTAAAGCACCCAATGTAGCCGCCTCTTGCATGTATTCAGGCAATAGATTGAAGTTTGTCAGAGAAGAAGAAATAGATGAAAACATTTCTGTTGCTCTTTCTTTAATGAAATCTTCTAAAATATTAAATATTACGATCCCTAACCCTTTTCTTAACAGAGTGGCGCTACTATTCTGTAAATTACTTCCATTTGTCTGATTAACCAAAACAGGTAAAAGAAGTGTTGCTTCTAACGTGCTCATCCTTGAAATAAGTTTATCTTTCGCCGACATGTCAAATACTCTTTAATATGTTGGAAAAACAGCCAATCCTATAATTTACGTTAGCTGGGTTTGAAGTGAACTGAGTAACTGAATGAAGAAATTCCGGATCATTATCAAGGGCATTCTTAAGTGCGTCCCTGACTACTTGGGGGTTATTAATAGCATTGGTATACTCTGCCGTATTAAGCATACTAGGGCATACCATTTGAACATCAAACATTCCCTGTATAACACGGGTGCTTTTATCCAGTCGCTTGAAAGAATCATCACCCCAAACAGCTTCACAAAATGCTAAACTTCTAAGAAAGTCATCCTTCATTCTATCAATGATTATCTTAGGCGCGTTTGCATGCTCAGACATGAAGTTATCCATTGCTTTATCCATATTTCCAGGAAAAACGTCCCAAAAACTTTTTACGGTAAAGAAGCGAAGAACATACTGAACATCAATCATTTCTCTATACATAGGTGATGTTTTTGAAAATTTAAGCATTTTTCTGAGACTGATGTTTTCAGAAACATCAAATAACATATCATTCATTTCACCACGAAATGCTACGTTTCTTATTTCCTGAGAGTTTAATGGCACACCAGCTTTGTTTAACCTAAGAAAAACTTCATGTTTTAGCTCTGGGTTTGATTGTCTGAGTAATGTGACAACCCTTAAATAGGGTCTAATTGCAAGGGCATTCGCCAATGATAAAGGCAACTCTTTAAAAAACTTTCCCTCAAGTTCATTAAAGAGTTCAAGTTTTTGCAATTTTAGTTTGTTTGTTAAAAATCTATGTATAGCTGTAAGTCTTTGTTTTCCGTCGATTACGGAATATATTCCATACTGATCTTCTGCCAAGTAGATAGGAGGTATTGGAATATTCAGCAAAAAAGATTCTATGAGTTCTGATTCTTCTTGTTCTGACCATCGTTCTCGACGCTGATATTTAGGACTAATATCGATTGAGCCAATATCAATCATATCTGTCACGGACTTTAACGATAGATCCGAGTGCTGAAGTACTAACTCATCCTGAGCTTGAGAAAATTTCAATTCTATGCTTTTAAATGACATATCATCTTCCTTTATGTTTGATTTTTTATGATGAGATAAAACCATAAAACGTACTGACGCGCAATGCTATTCCCGCCACGCCTACCCGCTTTAAACATCGCTTTTCATGCAGATGCATGCACCACATGAACCCGCGCCAGCTACGGGTGTTACAGCGATCGGCGATCCCTATCTGGATCATGCTAAATCATGCATACAAATGCGCTTAACTGCACCATGAAAAAAATCACCAAAACGGTGGCTGAGGGCAGGGCAGTAAGCACGCAGATATCATTCCGCCTGTCGGTAAATAGCATCCTGATAAATCGCTGTGTCTATCGTTCCGGCCATATCACTGTTCATCGGCAGTGCCATTTTTAGTTCATCTTCTTTGCAATGTACAACAAGTGAAACATCGGCAATAAATTGAATTCGTGCAACAGCCTCGCTCTGATTACCTTATACCATCAGCGAATTAACTCCCCTTTCAAATTTGTACTGTATATATAAACAGTGCTTCACTATCAGGAAAGCGTAAAGATTCGCATGGTATCGATGCACTTAAATGATGATTTCTTGATCGCTTTGCTTGTTTAGTGTATCAGCTGCTAATGCATTAAATCGTTGCAAAGCCGCCAACAGCTTGCGCCTATCACCCCGTCACTAACCATCTCTCGAAAGGCAGGCGTTAAAATCGTGGCGACATTGGCAATAAAATTTTGAGATTGTACTAAGTCAAATGCGTTCTGGCTGTTTGCTTTTTGAGTATGCATAACGCAGTATCTCTTTTATTCTTATTTTAATACCTCATTTAAATAACATGGAGTAGTTATGCCCAATGGTAGCAGGTTAAAAAGATCCTTTACTAAGGTTGCTGAAATTTATAAAAGGCTCGATATCCGGCAGAGGTTATATCTTAATTTTATAATGATTATGATTTTTTTCTCTGTTGGTTGTTTTTTCTTTGGTGCTGAAAAAAGAAAGGTTTACTTTATTATTGTTCTTATTTATTGGAGTTCAATTGTAGTATTCGAATCTGTAAATATATATAAAAAGTTTTATTCATTCACTGTAGGTAAGGTCTTACTACTAATTGGATTTACTCTATGCACTAATGTCTCTTTGTCCATTGCAGGAGTCGTAATTAACGATATAACGACAGTTGCACCTTCGAACTTTCCTCACGCATTGATATTAATATCTATAGCGATCATACCGTTAATGACTGCAGCTATAATGCTGGTCATTTACACTGCGATCTTTATAACGTTTCCTATATGGGGGTTCATACTTTTTGTTTATGATAATAATTTGAAAAAGATAATTTTTCCTGGTTATGAACCTCGAGATGGAAGTTTTTTGTATAAAACAACTAAACTTATTCAGGTGTTGTCACTTGGTATCTATTGCGTCTTTTTTTACTCATTTTTTCATAGCATACTTAATGATTATACTAAATATTTATACTCGAAGTCGCAGGCATTTATTTACACTTTCGAAATGTATGATAAATCACCTTGTATCGGTTTGCCTCCCGGCAAAGTGGCATTTCTCAATGATGAACATGTTTTGATTGCACAGAGAGATAATGAAAAAATGAAATTTATAACTCACGAATGCGTTTATAAAAACAATTAAAGACTTTGCAAAAGCTACAGCGCATTCTTGAATGGCGCTGTAGCCATTCAATCGCCACATTCTCAGTTAAGTTATTGATAAGTAATGGAGTGATAAAGTATTGGGTCTTTATTTACATGATTGATTTCAATAAATAAATTTAGCTCTTTACCTTAATTGCCCGAAATTTGCTCTAAATCTTAATCTCCGAATCAATTTCCCATCCCGCCATCCCGCCATCCCGCCATCCCGCCATCCCGCCATCCCGCAATCCTAACCCAATCTTTGCGCAAAATACCCGCAAATCGCCCAGTTATTCACCCAATCGCGCCTCGCTTCACGTGCTACATTTCCTCTCAGCAATACGCCAACCCTGCCAGCCCAAACGAGAGTCTTGAGATGTTCAAACCTGCTGTACTGTTCACCACTATCCTGCTGCTCAGCGGCTGTGCGCTGAAGCAATACCCGCAATCACCTAAAGTCAGTGATGAAGAAGCGCAAACCTACAACTGTGCGGCACTGGATCAGGAAATTGCGAAATCCCACAGTGTGCAGCAGCAGATTGACAAAACCGGTGAGTTTGATGCGCTGACGGTGATTGGTTTCATCGGCGATTTTGGCATCGGCAACGGTATCGCTAAGGCTAGCGCCAACAAGCATGCCTCGGCACGGTTAAATGAGCTGGAACAATTAAAAGCCGTGCGTTGCAGTCACCCAACGGCGTAATGAATTCAAGCCAGCACGAAAGATGCGGACATTTAACAGCAGCCAGTTAGCGTGAAAAATGGTATAAGAGTGCGCACTGTTTTTATTGCCGATTAATAAGGATCCTTCATGGCAAATGCGCAATATCTTCTCTGGGTAATGATTGGCACCTTAACGCTACTAAGCATCTTTATCGGTGTGGTAGTCGGTCGGACGAAAACGCCTCGTGTCGGCTTTGCGACCTTTGCCGGATTATGGGTATTTTTCCTGCTGGCGATATTCTTTCTCTCGCATTAAAGAACACCGTTTGCCACACGGCTTGTGTGGCAAATCAGTTGGCTAAGCGGTGTGGTGTAAAGCGGCACGATGCTGAGCAATTAGCGTGTCAGCCAGCTGACGATCTTCTTCATGTTGCGAGATGTAATATTCATAAGGATCGCGCACGCCGAGGCTTTCGATATAATCCAAATGGGCTCGTTTCACTTCACGGTTAATATATTGCACCACCTCTAATCCCAACTCATCCGCATAAACCGGCGCTTTGCTTTTTATTTCGCGAATCAAGTCCACGTTATTTTGCATAAAAAGCTCCAGATCGATTTTATAATAGTCTTTCATTGCTCACTCCTTAAGAAAATAGTGTCCTTTAAGCCTGGCACATGCTGCTTATTGCGTGTGGCTTAAGATGCCAGCCATTCCGCAACGCCACCATGGCGAGAACAGGTCCCGCGGTGATGGGTGCTGAAACTGTATGACCCATCGCGACACCGAGCGGTTGCGCCATCGGGAACATCATTATTTTGCGTATGTGCGGGACGATGAATCGATTGTCCTTCGCTGTTGATGTAATTGCCTTGCTCGATCAGTTCAACATGCTTTTTGGCGTGAGTGGGCATGCTGACAAGCAACAGCATAAGTGTGATAACAGAAAGCGTTTTCATATTCTCATAAAGAAGGAAAGAGGATAGGACGTTATCGGCAGGAAGGAAGAAAGCTAAAATAAACATCACTAATGTAAGCGAAGCGTAAAAAAGCAATGATGAGAATGATAGTTAATATCATTTAACTTGTTCGGAATTGTCTGGATTGATAAAGTGATCGCCGTCCCGCACAGAGCTAACGCCTTTAATGAGCGCCGGAGATAAGCGCCGGACGGGACTTTCATCAGGGCTGCAGGACGCAGCCGCTTTTGAAATTTATTGAGGTTTTCTGGCAGACAATAAAAACATCATCGGACGGTCGCGTTCTTCTTCTAAGCCCGGATTCTGCTTTACCTGCTCATCGGCAGGCCCCCATTCATCAAGATGCACAATCTCGAATCCGGCACCAATCAACGCATTAATCCAGCTGGCTAATTTACGATGCTGCTTCTTCACGCCATCGGCAAACCAATTGCTGATGCGCTCACCTTCCTGTTGGTAATGGTTGATCGGCCAACTGCGCTGCTGTTGATCATCGACAATCCACTGCTGCTGAAGCGGAGCGGTATAAATAGGGTGTTCGCAGGAGAAGATCAGCATACCGCCAGGTTTTAATGCATCGAACAGGGTGGTGAATAACGGCTCGATGTGACTCAGGTAATGTAATGCCAGTGAGCTGTAGGCAAGATCATAGGTTTTATCGAGCTGCAGAGTGTCTAAATCCGCACGTTGATAGCGAATGTTCGGTGAAGAAGTCATGGCGGTCGCTTGCGCCAGCATCTTTTCTGAGACATCAATCCCCAGGACTTCACGGGCACCATGCTGCTGCGCGTAACGGCAAAACCAGCCGTATCCACAGCCTAAATCAACGACGCGCAAGTCCTTCAGATCGGGCAGCATCGCTCGCAATGCGGGCCACTCAGGTGCGCCATCCAATCCTTCCACCGAGCGGGGTAAAGTAGCATAACCGGCAAAGAAGGTAGGGTTATCGTAAATGTTCTGGCTCATATTGGCTCCTTTATATGAATCGAAAGGAGTTTAGGTGTTTAGCGCGACAGGAAACAGCGATTAGCCCACAAACAGCAGATGCACCAAACGCGCCAGCGATTCCAGCAACAACAGGCTGCCGAGAAATATAAACACTAGTACACCGATAAATTGTTTACGGCTGCTCACGCTGCTCCCTCCCCTGGCTTCATCTCACCGGACTATACTTTATGCCGGGTTCACTAAACTTCCAGTCAACCGGGAAAGATTACATGTTTTACCAAACGGTGAGTGCCAAAACGTGGCGTAACATTTGGGTGGTGGGCGATTTGCACGGTTGCCGCGCTCAACTGGACTCGCAGCTCATTCTGCATGACTTCGACAAAGAGCGAGACCTGCTGCTGTCGGTAGGGGATTTGATCGATCGCGGTCCCGACAGCCCCGGCTGCTTACAGCTGTTGCAGGAGCCATGGTTTCGCTGTGTGCGCGGTAATCATGAACAGATGGCGTTGTCGGCGCTGGAAGGGCAAGACCCTATGCTGTGGATGATGAACGGCGGTGACTGGTTCTGGCAATTAAAAGGGGCGGATTTAATTGCGGCGCGCCATGCGCTGAAACGCTGTGCCGATCTGCCGCTGATTTTGCACCTGGAGTTAGCCGACCGCGTGGTGGTGATCGCCCATGCCGACTATCCAGCCAGCCATTATGAGTTGGGTCAGGACGTGGACTGGCATCAGGTGGTGTGGAGCCGCGATCGTCTCGGCCGCCATCATCGTGGCGCTTCCGCCAGTATTGACGGTGCGAGCGATTTCTATTTCGGCCACACGCCACTGGAACAGCCGCTCAATGTGGCGAACCAGCATTACATCGACACCGGCGCAGTGTTCGGTAATCGCTTAACGCTGGTTCAGCTTCAATAGAGTTAACGGAACAAACGCCCGTCGCGCACCAGGTCGCGTGGATAGCTGTTTTTGATGCGGTTACTGACTTTCTTGGCTAAACCCAATGGCTGCTGCTGATAGGTGACAATCACTTCATCGCGAGTTGGTGCGGTATCAGGATGAATATCCTGGCCGCGATACCAGCTTTCTGCTTCCGTTTCCGTCAATTCGAAATCCAGTGCGCTGCCCGGTTTAGTCAGGGCAACCACCGCTTCATGTTGCCAGCGATAGCCTTTCGGGAAGGTCTCTGCCAGCTTCAGACCGATGCGGGAGAACCGCACTCTGCCGAGCCAGTTTTCCAGCGCAGCCGGGAACAGCCACAGTTCTTTATCACGCTGCCACAACGAATGCTGCTCATCCCACTCAATCCCCACCTTAGCAGCCGCCTGTTGCACTTCAGCAACCAGCTTGCGGCTGGCAGGCGAGAAGGGCAGTTTACCCACTTTATAGGTGGGCGCGGGCAGCGCCGGGATGCTGGCCGTTTTGCGCAGGCGTGCGACAAAGAAGCCTTCACTGTCGAAAATCTGTGGGAAGACATGCAGGAAGCCTTCCGGCGTCAATGCACGCTCGGCACCGTCAAACAGGTCGCGCAACGGCACGATTTCTACTGCATCGGGATAGCGCTGCTGCAGCCAGGCGATGACCTGCTGATTTTCAATCTGGTTCAGTGTACAGGTGGAATAAATTAACGTGCCGCCTGGCTGTAAGGCATGAAACGCACTGTCGAGCAGGTCACGCTGAGTTGCGGCAATCTCTTCAGTGCTGGACAGTGTCCAGTTACGCAGGGCGTCGGCATCTTTACGCACCACACCTTCGCCGGAGCAGGGCGCATCCAGCAGGATGGCATCAAACTGCTCAGGTAGGGCGGCACCAAACACACGACCATCAAAGTGCGTCAGCGCCACATTGCTGACGCCACAGCGGCTGATATTGGCATGCAACACTTTTACACGGCTGGCTGAATATTCATTGGCGAGGATCGCGCCTTCGTTGCGCATCAACGCGGCCATTTGCGTGGTTTTGGAACCGGGTGCAGCGGCCACATCCATCACCTTGCGTGCTTCTGGCGCGGCATCAAACAACGCGGTGACCGGCAGCATTGAGCTGGCTTCCTGAATGTAGAACAAACCGCTCAGGTGCTCGGCCACACTGCCCAGCGGCAATGTCTCATCTTCCCGCTCGATCCAGAATCCTTCAGCGCACCAGGGAACCGGCGTTAAGCGCCAGCCATAATGCGCGGTGCGTGCTAAAAACGCCTCCACACTGATTTTCAACGTATTGACGCGCAGGCTGCGGCGCAGCGGCTGCTGGCTAATCGCCAGGAAACGCTGCAGTTCATTTTCGTCAGCCAGGCTGGTGCGCATCAGCGCAAGGAAATCTTCAGGAAAGCGATCGGACACGGACATTTACCGGGGTATCAAATTTAGCGCGAAGTGTAACACGTGCAAATAAAACGGGCAGCCCGCAGGCTGCCCGATTGCTTAATTGGGATCCGGAATCGCCGTTCCCCAACTGCGCCACTCTTTCGGCGCTTCATCCTGCAACAGGAAGTGTTTATCTGCGCCCGCCTGTGGCGCCAGCGGCACCGTCGGCGGTGTAGCAAATTGAATGCCGCCACGAATGAACTGCTGGAAGGTACCGGTTTTCACGACCCCACCAATCAGACCGAAGTCGAGGTTATAGCCAGACGCCAGCCAGAACACGGAGTTATTACGCACCAGATGCTGATACTTCTTGCTGATGCGCAGCGCGATCTGTACGCGATCCGCCATGTTGCCCAGCGAGGTACCGGTTACCGTCCCCACTTCTACCCCACGGAACAGCACCGGGGTACCCAACGACAGCGAACCGGCTTCGGTAGCATCAACATAAATATTGAGTCCGTTGAGGTAACGCGAATCGGTGATGGTACTCTCCTGCAACTCAAAGGTACGTGCCTGAGCCCCTTTGCCGGGATCGACATTGAGGTAAGGCTGCAGCAAGGTCTCCAGATGATTAACACCCGCTGGCGAAATTTCCGGTGAGACCACCGAGAAACGACTGCCGATACGCGCAAAGTCCTGCACATACTCGGGATAAAGCACCGCTTTCGCCACCACCTGATTATTGTCTTTACTCAATGCCAGTGATTCGACCTGGCCGACATTAATGCCGAGGTAACGAATCGGCATGCCCGCAGCCAGCTTGCTGGCATCAAAGGTATGCAAGGTGATCTGGCTGCCGACTGCACGCGCAGCCGTTTCAGAGGCATAGAGTACGCGTTTCACGCCTTTCGCCGCTTGCGCGCCAGTGAGGTTATCGAAACTGATCGCCCCTTTCAGCGCACGGTTGAGCGGCGAAGCCTGCACCGTTAAACCGCTGCCGTTAAGTTGCACTTTCGCACCACCTTCGGCCCAAAATACGCTCTCGCTGGTCAGCAATTTGCGGTATTGCGGCTCAATGTGGATGGAAATCTCAAAGGCATCGGCGCGCGGCACCACGTCCACCACTTCACCCACCTGGAATTTACGATACAGCACCACTGAACCGGCCTGCACATCTGGCAAGCTGTTGGCGGTCAGTTTCAGTGTGGTTGGCGGCTGGTCACCGATAATCCCTTCCTGCGCACGCTCAGCATCGGCAAATAAAGGATAACGGGCGGAAGGATTGCCTTTCGCACCCGGCACCAGACGTATGCCGCCGTCTACCCATTCACGCGCACTGGCACCCAGCACCTGCATTCCATCGAGACCAAACTTCACGTCGAGACGACTATTCACAATGAATTTGCTGTCCGCGTGCACCAGATGGCGATATTCCGGATTGATGGCCACCGCAAAGCTAATGCCATTCTCATCCAGTTGACGCGAAATGACCTGCCCAATCTTCATGCCGTACAGCATCACCGGCTGACCGCCATCAATACCGTAGGTTTCCGGCGCGCTGAGTTTTACCGTCAGAACATCCGGTTTTTGCAGCAGGGTTTCGCTCGCAGGCAGCACGGTAAAGTGATCCTGCGCGGGACCTTCGCCCGGTACCAGTTCGAAGGTGTTACCGGTCAGCAAGCTGCTGAGATTGGTGTCGGTCAGGCTCAGTTTGGGCGCCCGCATTTCAATGCGTGTACCGCTGCGCATCAGGCTCGTCACCGAAGGATCCACGGTGAGTTCGCCGGTGACTTTGCCGCCCGGCAACAGATTAAGTTTGGTCAAGGTACCGACTTCCAGACCCTGGTACATCAGTGGCGTGCTATTCGCTTTGAGGTTATCGCCGCTCGGTAAATCCAGACTGATCTGCACGCCACGCTGGCTGCGCGCCAGATCGGGGTAGAGCTGATAGTTTTCGTCGCTGTTAGCCTGCTGACCTTCTTCCGGAGAATCGAAGGCAATCGCCCCATTCACCAGCGCGGCCAGGCTCTCCAGCTTCACTTTGGCACCGCTCAGACTGACGTCAGCGTCTACGCCGGACACGTTCCAGAAGCGGCTCTGCTTTTTCACCAGATTGACGAAACGACGCTCAATTAGTACGTCGACCGTGACGCCATCAGTATTACCGTTGATACTGTAGTCATACACGCGTCCCACCGGGATTTTGCGGTAGTAGACCAGCGACCCGGTGTTCAGCGAACCCAAATCGGGAGAGTGCAGATGGATCAGCAATTCGCCGGTGTTAACGCGATATTTCGGTTGGGTATCCAGCGCGGTGAAGTGCTCACGCGGATTGCCGCCGCCCGGCATCATGCCGATATAGTTACCGCCCACCAGCGCATCCAGTCCAGAAACACCTGCCAGCGAGGCTTTCGGCGTGACCAGCCAGAACTGCGTATTGTCCTTCAGCGCATCGCGCATATCGCTCTTGATACTGGCCTTGATCTGGATGCTGTGATAATCATCGCTCAGCACAATACCTTGCACCGTTCCCACTTCCACGCCCTGATAACGAATAGGCGTGCGGCCTGGCACAATGCCGTCCGCAGTCTGGAAGTTGATGGTAATTGTGGTACCGCGCTCCTGGTAATTGGTCCATAACAGCCAGCCAGCAATCAGCAGGGCAATAATGGGCAATAGCCAGAACGGCGAAAACTTGCGTTTGTTACGCAGGTTCGCGCTAGTCGGTGTAGTCGGCGTTTCCTGTTGCATGTGCATCCCAGATCAGGCGGCTATCAAGCCACTCTACAGCCATAATGGTCAGGATGACTGCCGCGCCAAAGTAGAAGGCGGCAGGTCCCATGGTAAAAGCCAGCAGTTGATCGCGATTCACCAATGACATGGTGACCGCAATCACGAACAGATCCAGCATCGACCAGCGTCCCACCCAGGTGATGGCACGCAGCAGTCGAATGCGGGTTTTTAAGCCCTGTTCACACTTAAAATGGATGCTGACCAGCAAAGTCAGCATCACTAACACTTTGGTAAACGGCACCAGGATACTGGCGATAAATACCACCGCCGCCACCGGGATGTTTCCGGAAGCCAGACCCAGAATGCCGGAGAAGATCGTATCTTCACGGCGTGCGCCATTAACGTAAACTACTGAAATCGGCAGCAGATTAGCGGGAATCAGTAGCACAATCGAAGCGATCAGTGCGGCCCAGGATTTCTGCAAACTGTGGCGACGACGGAAATCGAGCGGGGTGTGACAACGTGTACAACGTCCGCGATCGTCCGGCATGCCGGTTTGATGACAGTTCAGACACACCTGCCACTGTTCCGGAGGTGTGGTGGGCACAGCCTGCGGATAATAGTGCTCCCACAGCTCTTCCACGTTGAGATGAATCAGCGTCAGCAGGCTCAGCACCGTCAGCGCGATATAGGCCACCAGGCCATAGCCGACTTCCAGCGCGGCGTAATCCTGCACCTTTATAGAGGCGACCGCCACACCGACCAGATAGATATCCAGCATCACCCACTCTTTGAGCTTCTCCAGCATCAGCAACACCGGACGCAGGTTCATCCCGAGGGCGTTGCCAATCCATAAATAGCAGATGCCCGCGACTAAGGTTACCGGTGCACCAATGGTACAAAACGCCACCATCGAGGCCGTCAGCACGTTGCCCTGCTGCGCCATCTGGATCACGCCTTCCACCAGGCTGGCGTTGATGCGCATGCCGAGCAAGCGAATATCCACCAACGGGAGGCTGAAGGCGAAGGGCATCAACACGATCATGGTCACGGCCATTACGGTGAGTCGCGTCATTGACCAATCGCGGCCACTTTGAATTTTTGCATGACAGCGCGGGCAATGCGCCGACTGATGCGATTTCACATCCGGTAAGGAAAAAAGGGTATCGCATTGCGGACAACGCTGATAACGTGCGTGGGGCAACGTCTGGCTGATAGCGTGAATTTTCATAGGTGACGCAAGTGGCCCATCGTTCGTTACGTTTACCGGCATGCTGTTCAGAGCATTCTGACTGCAATAGGGAGTGGTACAAGAATAGTCTTAACCACCGACTGCTAAGGGTATAGTAACTAACACAATGATTCACCTGATGGGGCTGGATTATTAGTGCTTATTTTAACAACTGAGTGACAACAAGCTCACGACAGTGACGAGTTATGGTTAAACAATGAACAAAAAAGCCTTTTACGAGGATTTAAATCGCGATGTCCGTGCACTGTTAGCGGGCGAAACCTCTTTCCTGGCAGCACTGGGTAATTGCAGTGCGCTGTTGTTTGAACGCCTGGAAGGCGTGAACTGGGCAGGATTCTACTTGCTCACCGAGCCAAATACGCTGGTGCTGGGCCCGTTCCAGGGCAAAATTGCCTGCGTACGCATTCCGGTGGGCAAAGGGGTTTGTGGCACAGCGATTGCAGAGGATAAAGTACAGCTCGTTGAGGATGTGCATGCGTTCCCTGGTCATATCGCGTGTGATGCGGCCAGCAACGCTGAAATCGTGATTCCTCTGAAAGTGAATGGCACCGTTGTCGGTGTGCTAGACATTGATAGTACGGTTTATTCTCGCTTTGATAGTGAGGATGAAGCGGGGCTGGTGGCCCTTACCGACGGGCTTTGTGAAGTGCTGGCGGGCAGTGACATCGAAAAATTTATTCAACTGTCACGCAGCTAATCGACTGGATCACATAGCATTTGGCGATGTTGTCATTATAATGTCGCCTGTTCATGCCTGCTCTGGTCGGCAAACCCGTAGTAATCAGGAAATTTCATGGAAAATCAACCTAAGTTGAATAGCAGTAAAGAAGTGATCGCCTTTTTGGCGGAACGTTTTCCGCAATGTTTTAGCGCCGAAGGTGAAGCGCGTCCGCTTAAAATCGGTATCTTCCAGGATCTGGTTGAGCGCGTTCAGGGTGAAAACAGCCTGAGCAAGACGCAACTGCGTTCAGCCTTGCGCCTTTATACCTCAAGCTGGCGTTACCTGTACGGCATTAAAGCGGGTGCAATCCGTGTTGATCTTGATGGCAACGCCTGTGGCGTGCTGGACGAACAACACGTTGAACATGCGCGCAAGCAGCTGGAAGAAGCTAAAGCGCGCGTTCAGGCGCAGCGCGATCAGCAAAAAGCGAAGAAACGCGAAGCCGGTGAAGAGACCGCTGAACGTCGTCCTCGTAAACCTGCTCCTCGCAAAGCGGCTGAAGGCGAAGCACCTCGCAAGCCTCGTCCACAGGCACCGCGTGCCGCATCAGCAGAACGTCCTGCTGCACCGCGCCCACCGCGAGCTAAACCTGTCACTGATACCTCAACTTTGCAACCCGGCCAGAACATCAAAGTTAAAGCAGGCAAAAGTGCAATGGACGCCACCATTCTTGAAATCACCAAGGATGGCGTTCGGGTGCAGCTCGCTTCCGGCATGGCAATGATTGTGCGCGCAGAACACTTGCAGTTCTGAAACGGAGGCTGACCTCGGCATGAACAACATTTTAAAGATCGGTATGATCGCGGGCCTGCTGTTAGCAGGCCCCACCTTTGGCGCAGATAACATTACCCGCGCCGACCAGATTCCACAGTTACATGAAGACCCGCAGCATCCTACCGTCAGTGAACGCGTCACTTCGCGTTTCACCCGTTCTCACTATCGTCAGTTCGATCTGAATCAGGATTTCTCTGCGAAAATTTTTGATCGCTACCTGAATCTGCTCGACTACAACCATAACGTGTTGTTGGCTTCAGACATCGCGCAATACGCCGATAAGAAAACCACGTTGGGTGATGAACTGCGCAGCGGTAAGCTGGATGTGTTCTACGATCTCTACAATCTGGCGCAGAAACGCCGCTTCGAGCGCTATCAATATGCGCTGAGCGTGCTGAATCGCCCGATGAATTTCACCGGCAATGACACCATCGACATTGACCGTGCAAAATCACCCTGGCCGAAAAACAGCGATGAGCTGAACGCGCTGTGGGATGCCAAAGTTAAATATGATGAGCTGAGCCTGAAACTGGCCGGTAAAGATGACAAAGAGATTCGTGAAACGCTGACTAAGCGTTACAACTTTGCCATTCGTCGCCTGGCGCAGAGCAACAGTGAAGATGTGTTCCAGCTGGCGATGACCGCCTTTGCGCATGAAATCGACCCGCACACCAACTATCTTTCACCGCGTAACACCGAACAGTTCAACACCGAGATGAGCCTGTCGCTGGAAGGTATCGGTGCCGTGCTGCAGATGGACGATGATTACACGGTCATCAACTCTATGGTGGCTGGCGGACCGGCCGCGAAAAGCAAATCCATCAGCGTGGGCGACCGTATTGTCGGTGTTGCTCAGCCAGGCAAGCCAATGGAAGATGTGATTGGCTGGCGTCTGGATGATGTGGTGTCCAAAATCAAAGGACCGAAAGGCAGCAAAGTGCGCCTGGAAATCCTGCCTGCTGGCAAGGGCACCAAAACCCGCACCGTGACACTGACGCGTGAAAAGATTCGTCTTGAAGATCGCGCGGTGAAAGGCACCGTACATAACGTCGGTAAAGAGAAAGTCGGCGTACTGGATATTCCAGGCTTCTACGTTGGCCTGACTGACGATGTGAAAGTGCAGCTGCAAAAACTGCAGAAGCAGAACGTCGACAGCATCGTGATTGATTTGCGTACCAACGGCGGCGGTGCGCTCACCGAAGCCGTATCACTGTCGGGTCTGTTTATCCCAAGTGGCCCAGTGGTGCAGGTCCGTGACAACAACGGTCGCGTGCGCCAGGACAGCGATAACGACGGTATCGTTTATTACAAAGGTCCGCTGGTGGTGCTGGTCGATCGTTTCAGTGCCTCGGCTTCTGAGATCTTCGCCGCTGCGATGCAGGATTACGGTCGCGCACTGATCGTCGGTGAACCAACCTTTGGTAAGGGCACCGTACAGCAGTACCGTTCACTGAACCGCATCTACGATCAGATGCTGCGTCCGGAATGGCCGGCGCTGGGCTCAGTGCAATACACCATCCAGAAGTTCTATCGCATTAACGGTGGCAGTACTCAGCGTAAAGGCGTCACGCCGGACCTGCTGATGCCAACTGGCGTAGAAGCGGCGGAAACCGGTGAGAAGTTCGAGGACAACGCGCTGCCATGGGATAGCGTGAATGCCGCGACTTACACCAAAACCGGTGATATCACCGCGCTGGTACCGCAGCTGACCAAAGAGCACGCCGATCGTATCGCTAAAGATCGCGAGTTCCAGTACATCATGAAAGATATTGCGCGCTTTGACGCGATGAAAGATAAACGCAATATTGTGTCGCTCAATCTTGCTCAACGTGAGAAAGAGAACCACGAAGATGATGCACTGCGTCTGGAACGCATTAACGCGCGCTACCAGGCGGAAGGCAAAGCCCCGCTGAAGAGCATTGAAGATTTGCCGAAAGACTACAAAGAGCCAGACCCGTATCTGGACGAAACCGTGAAAATTGCCAACGACATGGCACAGCTGGAGAAAACCCAGCCTGCTGCCGAAGGCGCGAAATAAATTTTCGCTGAATAAAAGCACCGCTCCGGCGGTGTTTTTTTTTGCACCAAAGGTATTGTTCATTGTGGCTAATGGGCAGAATTGCGCACATCATTACCAAATGTAAAGTTATGTCTTTTTAGACACTTAAAGATTAAGGTTGCTTGAAAACCTGCGCAATGGACATAGGATGTATATCCGCGCATGAGCGCGAGCACAACTGAGGAAGATTAACGTTTATGATGCGTATTGCGCTTTTCCTGGTCACCAACCTGGCGGTGATGTTGGTATTCGGACTGATTCTGAGTCTGACAGGAATTCAGTCAAGCAGTGTTCAGGGTCTGATGATTATGGCAGGTCTGTTTGGCTTTGGCGGTGCGTTTGTTTCACTGCTGATGTCTAAATGGATGGCGTTGCGCTCCGTCGGCGGTGAAGTGATTCAACAACCCCGTAACGAGACAGAACGCTGGCTGATGGATACCGTCAGTCGCCAGGCTCAACAGTCCGGCATTGCGATGCCGCAAGTGGCGATCTATCACGCGCCAGATATTAACGCCTTTGCTACCGGTGCGCGTCGTGACGCCTCACTGGTTGCGGTCTCGACCGGCTTGCTGCAGAACATGAGCCGTGATGAAGCGGAAGCGGTGCTGGCGCACGAAATCGCCCACATCGCTAACGGTGACATGATCACCATGACGCTGATTCAGGGTGTGGTGAACACCTTCGTGATCTTCATTTCGCGTATTATCGCGCAGGTAGCATCGGGCTTCCTGTCGGGTAACCGTGACGGTGAAGAGAGCAGCAACGGTAACCCGCTGGTCTATTTTGCGGTCGCGACCGTGCTGGAACTGGTGTTCGGCATTCTCGCCAGCATCATCACCATGTGGTTCTCACGTCACCGTGAATTCCACGCGGATGCAGGTTCAGCCAAACTGGTGGGCCGCGAGAAGATGATTGCCGCTCTGCAGCGTTTGAAAACCAGCTACGAGCCGCAGGAGCCAAGCAGCATGATGGCATTCTGCATTAACGGCAAAAGCAAATCGTTGAGCGAATTGTTTATGTCGCATCCGCCGCTCGATAAGCGTATTGAAGCGCTGCGTAACGGTGACTATCTGAAATAATGGTTTGGCTGTTGCAATAAACAAAGGTGCCCAATTGGGCACCTTTGTTGTTTTATGACTTCACCGTCTGACTCGATTGCGTCATCCGAGACATACTGACGACGGCTGCCACCGTGGCGAAACTACCCGCCAGAACCAGTGATGCATGTGTTCCGCTGTCGTTAAACAGATTGAACATCAATGCAACCAATGCTGCACCGCTGCTCTGACCGACCAAACGCGCCGTCCCTAACATACCGCTGGCGCCACCGCTGCGATGGCGCGGGGCAGAGGAGATAATCGTGTGATTATTTGGAGACTGGAACAGGGCAAAGCCCGCACCGCAAAGCATCATTCGCCAGATAATATCAATATCGGTGGGTTGTGAAGGCAGCAGTGCCAGTAAGAACAGACCCGCCGCAAACATTGCCAGCCCCAGGCCACCCAATAATCCCGCATGGACCTTCTCAATCAACCGGCCAGCAATGGGGGCCAGCACCATGGTGGCCAGCGGCCAGGGTGTGAGCAGCAACCCGGTTGCCACTTCATCCCGTCCCAGCACGTTTTGCAGGAAGAATGGCAGCGAAACCATAGCCAGCATCTGCGCACAGAACGAGCAAATCGAAGTGCACATCGACAACGAAAAAATGGGGATGCGCAGCAAATCCACCGGCAGTAGCGGCACTGGCATTGCCAACTGGCGACGAACAAACACCACGCCCACCAACAACAGTGCGACGACTTCCGCCAGAATGAGCCAGTGATCCTGCCCCTGTGAGAACCCGCTGAGGGCCGATATGAGCAGGCCAAAGAACAGGGCGTTCATGATGGCACTGGGAACATCGAATTTCTGCTGTTTAGCTTTCTGCGTGTTATCTGGCAGAAAACGCAGCGCCAGCCACAGTGCCACAATGCCCAGCGGCACGTTGATCAGGAATAACCATTTCCAGTTGGCGATGGAGAGAATCGCGGCTGCCACCGTTGGGCCCGCAGCGCTCGACACTGCGACGATCAGTGAGTTAATCGCCATACCGCGGCCGAGAAAACGCTGCGGATAGATAATACGAATCAGCGCTGTGTTAACACTCATCAGTGCCGCGCCGCCAAAACCCTGCAGGATACGCGCCACGGTAAGCATATTGAGTGAAGAGGAGAGGGCGCAGAACAGTGAAGTGGCGATAAACAACGCCAGCCCTACCTGATAAACACGGCGATAACCCAGCATATCGCCCAGAAAGGAGAGCGACAGTAACGAGATAACAATGGCGATTTGGTAGGCGTTAACAATCCAGATTGATTCCGCCGGACTGGCATTCAGTTCGCGTGCAATGGTGGGTAACGCAACGTTAGCAATGGCGCCATCCAGCACTGCCATCATGATGCCTAACGCAATAGTGATAATCGCGCCGTACCGCTGCGGAACAGGTAATCCATCCTGAGAGACTGTAGGGGACATAAATGAAATAAATGAAGGAAGTGAATATCATCATGCTAATCAATTTTGTGACGGAAAGCACCGCATTCATTGACAAAAAATTACGAAGGAATGTGTCGCAGATTGCCAGTCGTTGCCGCCGTTGGGCTGAAACGCATATACTGGCGCTTCTGTTCCGTTTTTTTTGAAACACCGTCAAAAAAGGATACGCGCAATGGCGAGCAGCGATAACGATAAACAGCCAGACTCCGTCTCTTCGGTAATGAAAGTGTTCGGCATTTTGCAGGCGTTAGGCGAAGATCGTGATCATGGTATCACCGAGCTGTCGCAACGCGTGATGATGTCAAAAAGCACGGTTTACCGCTTTCTGCAAACCATGAAATCATTGGGTTACGTCGCGCAGGAAGGGGAAAGTGAAAAATATTCGCTGACGCTAAAGCTGTTTGAATTGGGTGCCAGGGCACTACAAAACGTCGACCTGATTCGTAGTGCCGATGTCGAAATGCGAGAACTGTCGCGTTTGACCAAAGAAACCATCCACCTGGGTGCGCTGGAAGAAGACAGCATTGTCTATATCCATAAAATTGATTCGCTGTATAACCTGCGCATGTACTCGCGCATCGGGCGTCGTAACCCGCTGCATACCACCGCCATCGGTAAAGTGTTACTGGCATGGCGCGATCGCACTGAAGTTCAGGCAATCCTGAGCGAAGTCGAGTTTCGTCGCAGTACCGCCAACACCATCGTCAGTGCTGAAGCGCTGCTTGAAGTATTAGATCAGGTAAAAGTGCAGGGTTTCGGTGAAGATAATGAAGAGCAGGAAGAGGGCTTACGCTGTATCGCTGTGCCGGTTTTCGACCGCTTCGGCGTGGTGATCGCGGGATTGAGCATCTCGTTCCCGACAATCCGATTCTCTGAAGAAGCAAAAAACGAGTATGTGGCGATGCTGCATCGTGCCGCGCGCAATATTTCCGACCAGTTGGGTTACCACGACTACCCATTCTGAATAGCAGAACGGGCTGTCGCCAGCCCGTTTGAGTCACTAATTATCTACCACTTCGCCACTTTTCTTCAGCAGTGGACAATCGGTGACACCCACAATACCGCTGTCGGTATGCAGATATTGCGCGGTGATCATGCCGCGTGCAGTGAGATAGCTACACTGTAAGCCCAGTCCAGCGGCGTTTTTGTTGCTTCCGGTCAGTACGCCATAGCCGGTAAACAGCATCCCTAACCATACCACTGCCACCACGATTATCGCCCGAATGAATAGTTTCATTTTATCTCCTTGTGATACACAACGCAGCTATCCTGAAGTCGCTGCGATTTCTATAGTAGCAGCATGACGCGTCCTGCTCATGAAATCGATCAGAGATAACTGAAAGCCATCAAGATGCGGGATAATCTGCTTTCCACCGGCAACCATTATCTTTTCCGCACACAACGAGTAGAATCAGCGGCGGTGTAAGTGTTTTATGTTTGACAATAGAGGCAGTTATGAACGAGTTAGCCGCAAATACCAGTCCGCTGTTCAGTTATGGTGTACTGGCCATCATTATTGTTGTGGCCTTGATAGCCTGGTTCTTCGTTAACCGGGCCAGCATGCGCGCCAGTGAACAGATTCGTTTGCTGGAAGCTCTGCTGGAAGAGCAGAAAAAACAGAATGCATTGTTGCGCCGCCTGGCGGATGCTCAACCTGCCACAGCAAAACAGCAGGAGGAAGAAGACGCCGTAGAACAGCGCGACTTCATCCGTATGATTCCAGAACGTTAAACACATGATGGAGCAGTAATGGCCTGGCAAAATCCCTGGTACGACGCAACGCTGGCGCATCACACGCCAGAAGGTTTCCGCAATCCGGAACCGGAATTGCGCCAGCCAGGGGATTTGCAGCGCTGGCGGCGGGAGCGCAAAGCGGACCATTTGCCGCTGCCGCCTCAGGCCGGTTATCCGGCATTCATTGCCCGCTGGTATCAGGAAAGCGATCTGGGCGGTGATGACGATCGCGTCTGGTGGTTAGGTCATGCCGCCGTGTTGATGCGGCTCAATCGCCGCTATATTCTCATCGATCCGGCACTCTCTGCGCGTGCTTCACCGCTGCCGTTTGCTGGACCACAGCGTAAAACGCCCGCTCCGCTCCATATTGCACAGTTGCCACATCTCGACGTGGTACTGATTTCGCACAATCACTACGACCATCTCGATCGACCTACGGTAAAGCGCATCGCACGTCGTTTCCCGGATGCGCAATTTGTTGTGCCGCTGGGTATGGGAACCTGGTGTCGCAAACGTGGCGTGCGTCATGTCACCGAACGCGACTGGTGGCAATCCATTGATATCGCAGGAGTGACGCTGACTGCCGTACCCGCGCGGCACTGGAGCATGCGAACTTTCTGGGATCGTAATCGCTCACTGTGGTGTGGCTGGGTGGTGCGAAACCAGAGTGTGAATTTTTGGTTTTCAGGTGACAGTGGCTATAGCGAAAACCTGTTAGAAATTGCTGAACGTCTCGGGCCCTTTAATCTTGCCGCGTTGCCCATTGGCGCTTATGCACCAAAATGGTGCATGCGCGGTCAACATATGGACCCCGATCAGGCGGTGCGTTTATGGCAGGCGATAGGGCGTCCGTTAACGCTGCCGATCCACTGGGGTGTGTTTGAACTGGCGGATGATCCTTTAGATGAACCTCCTGCCGCTTTGGCGCAAGCAATGCAATCCGCGGGAGAAGGGGACTCACGCTTTATGCCATGGAGAATAGGCACCAGCCGAAGCTTGCAGAATAGTGATTCAGATGTGTCCTAAGCCCGATTTGTTAAATCAAGCGTCGCAGTGCGTTTTTTTAACATTTAATTGTAGAGTCGTTAGTTAAAAATAAGATAACCGCCAAAACGAGCGTGCAAATATTTGGGGCAAGAGCGCTTATATTTTCCTGATTTTGGTGCAAAACAATTAATGACTTGTACTTAATAAATCGGGTTGTACAACTTTTGCTCAGCGCACGAATGTTGCATTCCACGTTAATTTTTTGGCGAAATATTTTATCAATGCCATATTAATGCAATACTTTTTGCGTAGCCTTGACCGCTTTAATTGTGCTGGTTTAGATTGCGTCGCTACGCTTGACTAATGTAAGTACTGGCGCTAACTACTCTGACATATAACATTTTTTTGTGCAGTTATTCCGTCATCTGTCAATATGCTAATGGCAGAAGAGTGCAGAGCAACGGCCAATTATGTGCGTCATGTCGATCACCGTTTAAAAATGGCTTGCCATTAATTTGCGGATATGTGATAACGACTCTTGGGTCAAACGAGGTACAGTTCTGTTTATGTATGGCATCTTCAGTAAAGAAGTTACGAGTAAAGACGTTGACGTTGAATTCCGCTTCCTTGCCGAACCTTAAATTAGTGCCTCATTCAGTAACGTCTCTGGTTTATCTGTAAGACTGCCTTCGGGCAATATTAACAATCAAAGGAATTTGCAAAAATGGCAAAGATTAAAGGTCAGGTTAAGTGGTTCAACGAGTCTAAAGGTTTTGGTTTCATTACTCCTGCTGACGGCAGCAAAGACGTATTCGTACACTTCTCTGCAATCCAGGGTAACGGCTTCAAAACTCTGGCTGAAGGCCAGGCTGTTGAGTTCGAAATTCAGGACGGCCAGAAAGGTCCAGCTGCAGTAAACGTTACTGCTATCTGATTTCGTTCTCAGACTCGGTGCCATGCGCCGCTGACACGAATTGTAAAGCCCTGGTCTCTGACCGGGGCTTTTCTTTTATCCTTTCTGTTGCCAGACGATCAGGGTAAACTGCGCGCGAATCGTGAACCCGGAGTTGTCTATGTCTTTGATTTGCCCCCTTTGCCAGCAACATTTGCACCAGCAAGCCAACAGCTTCCGCTGCGATGCAGGTCACCAATTCGATCAGGCTAAAGAAGGGTACGTTAATTTGTTGCCGGTGCAGCATAAAGGCTCAAAGGAACCGGGTGACAGTGCGGAAATGCTGCTGGCACGTCGCGCATTTCTTGATGCCGGCCACTATCAGCCATTACGCGATGCAGTGGCGCAACATCTGGCACAGCGCCTGAATGGCCAGGCGGCACAGGTATTGGATATTGGCTGTGGCGAGGGTTACTACACCGCAGCAATGGCAGAAGCCCTTCCGCAGGCGCAGTTGTTTGGCCTGGATGTGGCGAAAGCGGCGATTCGCATGGCGGCTAAACGTTATCGCACGGTGAAATTTTGTGTCGCCTCCAGCCAGCGTTTACCCTTTGCTGATGCATCGCTGGAGGGCATTGTGCGCATCTATGCTCCCTGTAATGAAACCGAACTGAACCGGGTGGTGAAAACGGGCGGCTATCTGCTGACGGTGACGCCGGGTCCACATCATCTGCAGCAGTTCAAGGCGCTGATTTATCGTGAAGTGCAGCTGCACGCGGCAGAAGAAAAGGCTTACGAAGGTTTTAGCCAGGTCGGGCAACACAATCTGCGTTATGAGATGACGTTAAATGGGGCCGAAGCGGTGAGCTTGCTGCAGATGACGCCTTTTGCCTGGCGCGCGCGCGAAGAAGTCTGGCAACAGCTGGTGGCAGCCGATAGCTTTAGCTGCGATGCCGACTTCATGCTGACGCTATGGCAGCGCACTTAACGCGCTTCCACCAGCGTATTGTAGATACGTTCCAGGTCGTCGAGCTGTTGCACAGCAATCAGCAGGCGACGCTGTTCCAGTTGCATGACTAAAATGCCATCCTCAGACAAGTTCATACTTTGAATACGACGATAGTCGATCCACACGCTGCCGAAGAACAGTCCCTCTGTCTTCATCAACAGTTTCGGCGTGCGTAGCCAGAACAGCCAGATTGCCATAAAGCACAGCACCATCAGCAGCGTGGTGGTGAGCTGCGGGCCATGGTTGCTGACGTTATTCCACAGCAAAATCAGCAGCAACACGATAAAAATGCCGCTGTCGATCTTATGGCGACGACGCAGCGCGACACGCAATTTGGTCGGCCCCTTGCGCCGCGGCAGGATAGCGTCATCGTAAATTGCGAACAGGGCGAAAGCGATGATCAGCAGGGCAATCAGAGCGTCAGTCAGTGACATTACATTTTCTTCCTCAACCGAATTTACCTCAACGTTGGCGCTCAGGTAACTTCGCTGAAAACTGCCGGGAGCCGAAGCCCCCGGCGAGATGATTACAGACCGAGCAGGCCGATCCAGTAACCAAAGATACCCAGGGCAAAGAAGCCCACGATAATCCACAGTGCGTTAACTTTACGGCGCAGCAGCCACATACAGCCGAAGGTCAGCAGCAGCGGGATTAAGCCCGGCATCAGCTGATCGAGGATCGATTGAACGGTGGTCACGGTGGTTTTGCCGGTGTGATCGGTAATGCGGGACACCACAAGCGGCACGTTCACGTGTGTCCACTTGTTGACCAGCGCCCCCATGACAAACAGGCCGAGAATCGACGCCCCCTCCGTGAGCTTTTGCAGGAAGCCGCCACCCATATCGCTGACGATATCCACGCCTTTGCGATAACCATACGCCACACCGTAATAACGCGTCAGCATACGCACGGCGTTAAACAGAATGAAGAACAGCAGGGGACCGAGCAAGCTGCCGCTCATCGCGATACCGGCACCGAGTGCAGCAAACACCGGGCGAACGGTACCCCAGAAGATCGGGTCGCCCACCCCCGCCAGCGGTCCCATCAGGCCGACTTTAATGCCGTTAATCGCGGCATCATCAATCGCCGCGCCGTTAGCACGCTGCTCTTCCATCGCCATGGTAACGCCGAGCACCGGTGCTGCCACGTATGGATGGGTATTAAAGAATTCCAGATGACGCTTAATCGCCTGTTTACGATCGTCGTTGTTCTCAGGATAGAGGCGACGAATCACCGGCACCATTGAGAAGCAGAAGCCCAGCGCCTGCATACGTTCAAAGTTCCATGAACCCTGAAACAGGTTAGAGCGGATGAACACACCACGGACATCGCTCGGGGTGAGTTTCTTTTGCGTGTTAGTTGTATCAACCATGATTTCACCTGTTCCTAGTCGAGTTCGTTGTCGAGGTCATTGTGTGCAGGGCCGGCAGCGGCCGCGCCTGCTGTACGGTTATATTTCGGCGCCAGCTGGATATACAGCACCGCCATGACCACACCAATCACGCCCAGAGCAACCAGGTTGAAGTTGGTGAAGGCCGCCGTCACAAAGCCCAGATAGAAGAACGGCATCAGGTAGCCTGCGCGCATCATGTTGATGACCATCGCGTAACCGACCACCACGATCATGCCACCGGCGATGTTCAGACCGTTGGTGACCACTTCTGGAATTGAACTCAACAGTTCCTGTACCACGCTGGTACCCACTGAAATCGCCACAATCAGGGCTGGAATTGCAATACGCATCGCCTGCAATACCAGTGCGGAGACGTGGATCCAGCTGATGGCGCTCAGATTGCCTTTCTCGGCGGCCTTATCGGCAGCGTGCTGGAAGGCAACGGTGATGGTACGGACGATGATGGTCAGAACCTGGCCGGCTGCCGCCAGTGGAATCGCCAGTGCGATACCCGCACCAACACTTTGGCCACCTGCGATAACCAGAATGGTCGAAATGATGGAGGCCAGTGCCGCATCGGGTGCAACCGCCGCACCGATGTTCATCCAGCCCAGCGCGATCATTTCCAGGGTACCACCGATGATGATACCGGTTTTCATGTCACCCAGAACCGCACCAATCAAGGTACAGGCCACCAGTGGACGGTGGAACTGGAACTCATCAAGAATCGATCCCATCCCGGCAATACAAGCCACAATAAATATCAGGATGATTTGTAGCGTGGTTATTTCCATTGCTTTTCTCCTCAGCAAGGTCTCAAGTATTCGCCCGCCAGCGCAGGCAAAAGCGAACTACTGATTGACCTTGGCAATCAGGTCCATCATTTTCAGTCTTGGGTCGTTTGAAACTTTACGCACTTCCAACTCAATACCGCGTTCATTCAGTTTACGGAAGGCTTCAATGTCCTTCTGATCGACCGAAACTGCGTTGTTGACCTGGGTTTTACCCTGTTTGAATGCCATGCCGCCGATGTTGACCGACTTGATATCCACGCCTTGTTCAACAATCCGTTCCACATCGGTAGGATTGGTAAACAGCAGCATCACGCGGTCACGGCCATATTTCGGGTTGTTCCACACGCGGATCATCTTGGCAATATCCACCACGTGTGCGGTCACGCCAGGAGGGGCCACCTGCGTCAGCAGCGTTTTACGCACATGGTCATTAGCCACTTCATCACTGACGACGATGATGCGAGTCACGTTGGTCTCTTTGGTCCAGCGGGTTGCCACCTGGCCGTGAATTAAACGGTCATCGATGCGCGCCAGGCCGATCTTCATGTGCTCGCCTGGTGCCAAAGGCTTTTGCGGTTGCGCCGGGGCTTGTGCGGCAACGGGTGCTGCAGCTTCCGGGGTAGGGGTTTCGGTCTTGAGGGCTTTAACACCTTCGCGGCCGGCTTCCACGGCAATATGAATCAATTCCTCAAAGGATGGATTATCATCGCGCCCCATCAGGGTTTCCACCAGCATCGGGATGTTCACCCCGGCGATGACGTCATAATCCGGCTTATCCACCACAATGCGGCTGGCCGCGTTGAATGGACTGCCACCCCAGGTATCCACCAGGAACAGCACGCCTTTCGACGTGTCGAGTTCTGCCAGTCTCGCCTGATACTTTTCGATTAGCGTTTCTGCATTTTCGCCGGGCACGAAATCAATCCATCCGACATTTTCCTGCTCACCCAACAACATTTCTGCTGTTTTAAGCAGCTGTTCTGCCGCCCAGCCATGTGTACCAATTACAATAGCAATGGTCACTTGCTACCTCCGTTCGCATGAGAGATTCTCTGGCATTGCCGGGAATCATTGAGAATTACCGTTGTTGATTCAGGTGGATCGTTTGGGTCTAAGATGAAGAGTCGCATCAATAAATGTTCCGAAACTGTCCGCTGCACAGCAGTAAGGTCGCGATTTATTTTAGTGTGCGAAAAAATAATTTATGTGATGTTTGTCAGCTATTTCGAGCGTAACGCTGCAAAATTGCATTTATGTTCGTTATTCCTGCGTTTGTGCAGTTGTTTGTAAATGTAATAAAATTTTTTGACGTTGTTGATGTAACTGATACATTAGCGTTCTGTTTAATATTCAGGAGTATCGGGCTTCAGCTCACCTATATGGACCGTCACCGACGTCGCTCAACATGTTCTCAGCGCTTTCTGGCGCACACTACAACGCTCTTCAGCGTGACCTCATTTGCTAACGATCTCTCGTCTCGCTTCACCGCGCAGGCTCAATCTCGTTCGCCCCTCTGTGTTGTAAGGAGTCATTGATGGAATTTCTCTTCGACCCCTCAATTTGGGCGGGTTTGCTAACGCTGATCGTGCTGGAGATCGTTCTCGGCATCGACAACCTGGTGTTCATCGCCATCCTGGCGGACAAGTTGCCACCGAAACAGCGTGATAAAGCGCGTCTGATTGGTCTGTCACTCGCTCTCGTGATGCGATTGGGCCTGCTGTCGCTGATTTCCTGGATCGTGACATTGACGCGACCCCTATTCAGCGTAGGCGATTTCAGTTTTTCCGGGCGAGATTTAATTCTGTTGTTCGGTGGTTTGTTCCTGTTATTCAAGGGAACCATGGAACTGCATGAGCGGTTGGAAAACCGCGGCATGGAACATCAGGGCAACAAAGGTTATGCCAGCTTCTGGGCCGTGGTGATCCAGATTGTGGTGCTGGACGCAGTATTCTCGCTTGATGCGGTGATTACCGCAGTGGGGATGGTCAACCATCTGCCGGTGATGATGACCGCCGTGGTGATTGCCATGGGTGTGATGCTGTTGGCTTCGAAGCCGTTGACCAACTTCGTCAATGCCCATCCGACGGTCGTGGTGCTTTGCTTAAGCTTCCTGCTGATGATTGGTTTGTCATTGGTGGCGGAAGGCTTCGGTTTCCACATTCCGAAAGGCTATCTGTACGCCGCAATTGGCTTCTCGATTGTGATTGAGTTGTTCAACCAAATTGCGCGTCGTAACTTTATTCGCCATCAGGAACATCGGCCGATGCGAGAACGTACGGCTGAAGCGATCTTGCGCCTGATGGGCGGTCGCCAGCGTCATCAGCTGGTGACCACTGAAGAAGCTGCGCTGACGCAGGCGATGCCACAGGAAGCATTTAAAGACGAAGAGCGTTATATGATCAACGGCGTGTTGACGCTGTCACAGCGCTCCATTCGTAGCATCATGACGCCACGCGGCAATATCTCATGGGTTGATGCTGAACGTCCGGTGGATGAAATCCGTATTCAGCTCCTCGACACGCCGCACAGTTTGTTCCCGGTATGTCGCGGTGAGCTGGATGAGATCATCGGCGTGGTGCGTGCTAAAGAACTGCTGGTGGCGCTGGAGCATGGTATGGACGTGGCGACGTTTGCTGCTACCACTCCGGCGATAGTGGTGCCTGAAACGCTGGATCCGATCAACCTGCTGGGCGTGCTGCGCCGCGCTAAAGGCAGCTTTGTCATCGTCACCAACGAATTTGGTGTGGTGCAAGGTTTGATTACCCCACTGGACGTGCTGGAAGCGATTGCCGGTGAGTTCCCGGATGAAGATGAAACGCCCGATATTATCGCGGATGGTGATGGCTGGTTAGTGAAGGGCGGTACCGATCTGCACTCACTGCAGCAGTTGCTCGACCACCATGAGCTGGTGGATCGGGAAGAAGATCATGCCTCGCTGGCGGGTCTGTTAATTGCCCAGAAAGGCCAACTGCCGCAGCCTGGTGAGATCATCGACCTGCCGCCGCTGCACTTCCAAATCATTGAGGCTACGGATTATCGTATCGACCTGGTGCGCGTAACCAAAGATAAGCCGCATGAAGATGAAGAGCATGAGGCGTAAGCGCTAAGTTAATTGTCATCGAAAAGGCCGATATCCACGATATCGGCCTTTTTTATTTCTGTGACCCGTCCTAAATAGCGTTGGCACATTTTATTCACTCACTGAGGGGATGTGATTAAGCAGTAAGTGGTTCGCCATAAATGGCGTTGGCACCTTTCACACTCACACTGAGAAATAGGTAATGAACGAATAGGTTGAACGCACAACGCGATTGACCCATTCCAGGTACAGCGCTATGCAGACCGCAAAAATGCCACATGAAGCCGGTAAAGGGGGATGAGGAGTAAAGCGTACGCCGCAGGGATGCGGCGTCCGAGGCTACAGGGATGTATTCACGCCGTCTTTACGGAACATCCCCCTTTACTGGCTGGAACGCACCCTAAGACACAGCAATCGAACGCACCATCAAACAGAGCAATCCAACCCAACCCAGCATCAGACACAACAACCCTACCCAACATCAGGCCCTCAAATGCGCCTGATGCTGCTCCAGCCACACAGGGAAATCTTCGATGGGCATTGGACGGGCGTAATAATAGCCCTGTAAATGATCCACGCCGCGCTCACGCAGATAGTGTGCCTGCTCCGCGGTTTCCACGCCCTCAGCCACTAACGCAATGTTCAAACGCTGCGCCAGCGAAATCACCATATCTGTCACCGTGGCGTTAATCGCGTCGGTGCCGATAGCCGCAGTGAAAATCTTGTCAATTTTCAGCACGTCCGGCTTCAGGTCTTTCAGGTAGGCGAGGGAACTGTGTCCGGTACCGAAATCGTCAATCGCCAGGCGCACGCCGATCTCATGCAACTGCGACACCACAGATTGATCAATCACCGGCAGCGCATCGCGCTCGGTCAACTCGACCACCAGCTTCGGCAGCGGGTTAGCGGGCCACCAGATACTTTGCAGATCCTCGACAATCGCACGATCGCGGAAATGGCTGGCGGCAACGTTAATCGCAATATGGAAAGAAGAACATTGCGGCAGGTTAGGCAACTCATCCACCACTTTGGCTAACACAAAGCGCGTCAGTGGTGCTATCAGGTTCTGACGCTCAGCTAGCGGGATAAACACATCCGGCGCAACCCAGCCTTGACGCGCATTGTGCCAGCGCAGCAACAACTCCATGCCATCGCACTCACCACTTTTGGCGTTAATCAGCGGCTGGCAATACACCATAAATTCATTCGCGGTAATGCCATAGCTGATTTGCCAGCTGAGGCTCATGCGGTTCGCGGTGGCTAACCAAACGATATAGCCCATCAGCAAACTCAGCAGCACCGCCAACGGTAGCTGTGAAGGAAGCGTATGCAACGCCAGACGCGCTGGAGAAGGGCCATACAAGGTAATGCTGTAGGGGTAACGCAGTGAAGCCTGATCAAAAGCCACTTCATCTTCCGATGGCACTGTCTCTTCAATCAGCGGATTGCCATATTCCAGACTCTGTCCGCCGACATTAAAAATGGCCCGTTCGACCCAGGGTAACTGTGGCTCTAGCAAATAATTCGTCATCAATTCCACATTGATAACCTGCAGCAGCCCATCGCGATTATCCAGCGATTTGGGTGTCCACAGCAGCAAGACCGGTGAGCCTTTCAGCAGATAATTATCGGTGGTCAGCATCATGCGCTGATTATTAATCGCCAACTCTGGATAGGTCTGGCTAAACGAAATATTGCGCGGGCCGTAAATACTGGAGCAGTAAATACTGTCATCCTGCACCAGCAGGATGGTGCGCACGGTCTGCAATGAAGAAATCTTTTCGATTAACGGATAGCGAACTTGTGCGCAAGGCACGCCAACCAGCCCAAGCGTGTTGTTGGCGGAGACATCCAGCGGGGAGAACATGCGGTCAAAGCGCTCAATGGCGCGACTGGCAAAATTCAGGGACTGCTGCTCAATACGCGATTTCTCTTCGATATAACGAAAAGTCAGCGTGAGAATCAGAACCAGCGCCGCGATCACCAACGCGATAAGCAAACGCTTACGGCGAAATTGACCGACAAATTGCTGGGGAATGAGCATCAGTAACCACCTTGCAAAACAAAAATTGAAGCCAAATTAACGTGTAGGTTATCGGCATTGAGGCGGCCAGGTTTAGCGCACCGCAGAGAAAAAAAGCGGCACTAAAAAACAGCGCGGCCACTAAGGGCCGCGCGCAAATTAATGTATCTGGTTTACTCACAGGGAGGTAGCGTGAGATGCAGAAAAAAATCTAATTGATTATTTTTTCAACACACCTGGTCAATCACATTGAACTTTGATCGCCAGGCCACCGCGTGAGGTTTCACGATATTTGGCATTCATGTCTTTACCAGTTTCGTACATAGTTTCGATCACCTTATCCAGTGAAACACGTGGTTCACTGGTACGGCGCAACGCCATGCGCGCAGCATTGATGGCTTTCACTGAGGCGATAGCATTACGTTCGATACACGGCACCTGCACCTGACCTGCCACCGGGTCACAGGTCAATCCCAGGTTATGTTCCATACCGATTTCAGCGGCGACACACACCTGCTCCGGGCTGGCGCCGAGCAACTCCGCCAGGCCAGCGGCAGCCATCGAACAGGCCACACCGACTTCGCCCTGACAGCCCACCTCAGCACCTGAAATCGAGGCATTCATTTTATACAACACGCCAATGGCACCCGAGGCCAGGAAGTAACGGATGAAGATGTCCGGCGTCACGGTCTCAATAAAGTGATCGTAATAGGCCAGCACCGCAGGGACGATACCGCAGGCGCCGTTGGTTGGCGCGGTGACCACCCGTCCACCGGCGGCATTTTCTTCATTGACCGCCAGGGCAAACATGTTGACCCAATCAATCACGTTCATCGGGTCATTGGAGTGCTTGGAAGAAGAAACCAGTAAACGACGCAACGAGGCAGCGCGGCGCGGCACGCGCAGTGGACCCGGCAATACGCCTTCCGTATTTAAGCCGCGATCGATACAGGCCTGCATGGTTTGCCAGACGTTGCCGAAATAGGCATATATGTCTTCACGGCTGTGCAGCGCCAGCTCATTCTTCATCACCAAACCGGAAAGGGACAATCCACTTTCATGGCAGTGGCTCAACAACTCTTTGGCAGAGTTGAACGCATACGGCACCGAGACCTCATCCAGTACGGATTGGCCGAAATGCTCTTCATCAACGATAAATCCGCCGCCAATCGAGTAGTAGGTCTTGGTCAGGATCAACAGATCGCCGGCAAAGGCGAAAACCGTCATGCCGTTTTCATGCAACGACAGATTTTCACTGCGAAACACCATGCCGCCTTCGCGTGGGAAGTCGACTTCACGTGCACCGTTCGCCAGCAGCAGGCGCTCGCGCTGCTCGACGTCTTTAATAAAAGCGGGAATGCTATCGATATCCACGGTGGCGGGCTCAAAGCCGGCCAGCCCCATAATGATGGCGATATCGGTATGGTGACCTTTACCTGTGAGCGACAGCGAGCCATAGACGTCGACGGCAATGCGCGTCACGTCTTGCAATTTTCCCTGTTCGGCCAGCAGATCAACAAACTGCTTGCCCGCTTTCATCGGACCTACGGTATGTGAACTGGATGGGCCAATGCCCACTTTGAACATGTCAAAAACACTAATCACCGGTGACACTCCTCACAAATCTTATTCTGTACGGCTGAGGCCGTTTATGCGGCTAATAGTAATCGTCCGCGTGACTCAGCGAGCAGCTTTTCGCATGAAATAAACTAATTATAAGCCACAGAAATAGTTATCCCATTCTGCGGTTGTAAAGTGGATCGAGTTTATGGCGGAAGTAACATGCAGCGCGGAACTCAGGGAAGGGCGATTTGCTGACTTAATGCGCGAATAATACCGGCGGTCATGCCCCAGATAAAATAATCCTCATACCACGATAACCACACCTGATGCTGACGATGACCACGGCGCAAGCTGAGTCCACTGTAGCGACTGAGACGCAGGGCTTCTGCCAGCGGCATCGCGAAGGTGCTTTCCACTTCGTCAGGATTAATATTGAGAGGCAGGTCCGCTGGAATAATGCCGACTACCGGCGTGACGGCAAAACCGGTGCTGCTGGTCACGGGCGGTAACACACCCACGACGCTAACCTGAGCGGGGTGAATGCCGACTTCTTCTTCGGCCTCACGCAGTGCAGTGTGGATCAGCGAATCATCCGTTGCATCCTGCATGCCGCCGGGGAACGCGACCTGGCCCGCGTGTTTCCGCAGGTGTGATGAGCGACGCGTCAGCAGTAAACCCGGTTCAGCACCGTCGATCACCGGTACCAACACGGCCGCTCGCCGCCCGCTGATAACGCTTTTGGGCGCACTCACAGGGGGTTGCATGACAAAGCGGTTCAGGAACTGGTCGAGCGTCAGGCTCATTTAAACCTCGCCGCTCAGGCTGGGCAAGATACGATTGACCTTGTGGAAGGTCTCCTGATATTCCAGCTCCACATCGCTATCCGCCACCAGGCCACCACCTGCCGCACAATAAAGATGCTGATTTTCAGCGATTAACGTGCGGATAGTGATGCTGGTATCCATGCGACCACACAGGCTGATGTAACCGATGCTGCCGCACCAGGCGTTGCGGCGCTGCGGTTCCAGTTCCTCAATAATCTCCATCGCGCGAATTTTTGGTGCACCGGTAATGGAGCCGCCGGGGAAACAGGCGCGCAGGAGATCGGTTGCGCCGAGATGTTGAGGTAGTCGCGCTCGTACTGTGCTCACCAGATGATGCACCGCCGGGAAAGGTTCCACTACAAACAACTCAGGGACGCTAACGCTACCAGGTTCTGCCACGCGGCCAATGTCATTGCGCAGCAAATCGACAATCATCAGGTTCTCGGCGCGATCTTTTTCCGCATGGCCCAGTTTCTCAGCCTGCAAGCGATCGGCTTCTGGATCGGCTAAGCGTGGCAAAGTGCCTTTGATCGGACGGGTTTCAATCCCCTTTTGCTGTAACGAGAGAAAGCGTTCCGGTGACAGACTGAGAATGACGCTTTTAGGTAAGCGGATAAAAGCACTAAAAGGCGCACGGTTGTCGCGGTTGAGTCGTAAAAAGGCCAGCCACTCATCGCCGTGATAGCGAGCCTGAAAGCGTTGCGCCAGATTCACCTGATAGCAATCACCGGCCTGAATGTAATGTTGAACCTGTGCAAAACGCGCGGCGTATTCATCAAAACTAAGGTTTGACTGCCAGTCGCTGGTTAGCGCAAAAGCTTTAGGCTGCGGAATCGCCTGCGCCTGCAGCCACTGCCAGCGTTGCCCGGCATCGGTGAGTGAAATCAGGGTGAGTTTTTGCTGATGATGATCCGCGATCAAAGCCCAATCGTAGATGCCGACTGCCATATCCGGCGTTGTCAGATCCTGCTCAGCGCGCTGCGGTAAGATTTCAAAGCGGCGTCCCAGATCATAACCAAACAAACCCAGCGCGCCGCCCTGGAAAGGCAGATCAGCATCAAACAGTGGAGTCGCGCCCAGCATTTCGCACTGTTGCTGCACCAGGTGCAGTGGATCATCGGCGGAGAGGATCACCTTGCCGTCGCAGTCGATTTCCGTCATCTCGCCGCGCGTGGTAAGCGTGGCACGGGGATCCGCCGTTAAAATGTCAAAACGATTATCGGCGTGGTTGGCATTGCCAGAGGTGAGCAACATCGCCCAGGGACGATGAGCAAGCGCAGAAAAACGGTGCAACAGCGCATCCGGCGTATACTTCAGGTTAAGGGTTTTTACGATCATCGGGCTAATTAATCCAACAAGCAGGCGCGTAGCCTGGCACATTTTTTTGTCGCTGGCACCTGTTTGTTCCTCATGGAATAATGCGTCCCCTTTTGCACCAGGAGCAAATAATGTTTACAGGTCTTCCGGCTTTATCTCATGAACAGCAGCAGCAAGCTGTGGAACGTATCCAGGAATTGATGGCGGGTGGCATGGCGAGTGGTCAGGCGATTGCGCAAGTGGCACACGAGATCCGTCAGAGCTATCAGGGTGAATCGATTCGGGCGATGTTCGAAGACGACGAAGAAGACGAATAACGCCCGAAAGGGTTACAGTGCGGCGATGATTTTGATTTCCACTTTGTACTTCGGATTCATCAACTCGGCTTGCACGGTGCAACGCACTGGCGCGTTGTCAGGTGAAACCCACGCATCCCATGCACGGTTCATGGCCGGAAAGTCAGCTTTATCGACCAGGAAAATTGTGGCATCAAGAATCTTACTTTTGTCTGATCCGACTCGGGTCAGAATCGCGTCAATCACCGCCAGCGCGTTGGCGGTTTGCGCTTCGGCATCGTCATCCAGATTTTCTGGCACGCTGGTGTAATAGACGGTCTGGTTATGCACAACGGCTTCTGACATGCGGGGTGCGGGATCAATACGCGTAATGGTCATGGTGTTCTCCTGTTATTTCGCTGCGCTAGCCTGCCATATCCAGTAGGGCGCTGTCATCTGTTGTGGTCGCCTCAGGGGAATCCTGACATAATTACAGTGTTTTTGACCAATCGGTGAGGATGTGTGGCAGACGATTTTGCAGCAGATGGCGCGCTGGCGCAGGCTATTCCAGGTTTCAAACCGCGTGCCGCGCAGCGTGAAATGGCGCAAGCGGTCATGGAAACGGTGAAGAAGGGCGGTGAGCTGGTGGTCGAAGCCGGCACCGGTACCGGTAAAACCTATGCCTATCTGGCACCCGCATTGCGTGCGAAAAAAAAGGTCATTATCTCGACCGGATCCAAAGCCTTACAGGATCAGCTGTATAACCGCGATTTGCCCACCATCGCTCGTGCCCTGAAGTTCAGCGGTAAAACTGCCCTGCTGAAGGGGCGTTCCAACTATTTATGCCTCGAACGTCTGGAGCAGCAGAATCAAACCGGTGGCGATCTCACCGTGCAGGCGCTCGGGGATTTAATTAATGTGCGCAGCTGGTCAAATCAAACTTCGGATGGCGATGTCAGCAGCTGTTCCGACGTGGCCGAAGACAGTCCGATCTGGCCCTTTGTCACCAGCACTAACGATAACTGCCTTGGCAGCGATTGCCCGCTCTACAAAGATTGCTTTGTGGTGAAAGCGCGTAAAAAAGCCATGGATGCCGATGTGGTGGTGGTGAACCACCATCTGTTCCTTGCCGATCTTGTCGTGAAAGAGGGCGGATTTGGCGAGCTGATTCCTGAGGCTGATGTGATGATCTTCGATGAAGCGCATCAGCTACCCGATATCGCCAGTCAGTACTTTGGTCAGCAGCTTTCGAGCCGCCAACTGCAGGACCTCGCCAAAGACATCATTATTGCCTATCGCACTGAGGTGCGCGACGTGCAGCAGCTACAGAAATCAGCCGACCGTCTGGCACAGTGCGCGCAGGATTTCCGTTTAACGCTCGGCGAGCCGGGTTTTCGCGGCAATCTGCGTGACCTGCTAAGCGACAACAACATCATGCGCATGTTGACCCTGCTGGATGATGCGCTGGAGCTTTGCTACGACGTGATTAAATTGTCGCTGGGGCGCTCGGCGTTGCTGGATGCGGCGTTTGAGCGCGCCGCGTTATATCGCACTCGCCTTAAACGTCTGCGCGCCATTGATGAACCCGGCTTTAGCTACTGGTATGAATGCACCAGCCGCCACTTTACGCTGGCGTTAACCCCGCTATCGGTCGCCGAACGTTTTCGTGAAGTGATGGATAACCGTAAAGCGGCGTGGGTATTCACCTCCGCCACGCTGGCGGTGAATGAGCAGATGAGCCACTTCTCCAGCCGATTGGGCGTCGACAAAGCCACCACCATGATTCTCGACAGTCCTTTCGATTACACCCAGCAGGCGCTGTTATGTGTGCCTCGCAATATGCCGGAACCCAATCAACCCGGCGGTGCCCGTAAGCTGGCACAGATGATGAAACCGCTGATCGATGCCAATAAAGGACGCTGCTTCTTCCTCTGTACTTCGCACAAGATGATGCGCGAACTGGCCGCCGAATTCCGCGCCTCGATGACTTTGCCGGTGTTGTTGCAAGGAGAAACCAGTAAAGGCCAGCTGCTGAAGCAGTTCCTTGAGGCCGGTAACGCCTTACTGGTAGCGACCAGCAGTTTCTGGGAAGGCGTTGATGTGCGAGGTGATGCGCTGTCATTGGTGATTATCGATAAGCTGCCGTTTACCTCGCCGGAAGATCCGTTGCTGAAAGCGCGCATGGAAGATTGCCGTTTACGCGGTGGCGATCCCTTCAATGATGTGCAACTGCCGGATGCCGTGATCACCCTGAAGCAGGGCGTTGGCCGTTTAATCCGCGACACGGAAGACCGTGGCGTGCTGGTGATTTGCGATCAGCGCCTGGTGTCGCGCCCGTACGGTGGGTTATTCCTCAATAGTCTGCCACCCACGCCGCGTACCCGCGATTTACAGCGTGCCATCGCTTTCGTCCGCCAGCCAGAGAAGCACTAATTTGTGCCAGGCTGTGTTAAGATGCGCGCCATTTTGACTTTCAGAGGTTGTTATGTCCGCCCGAATTTTAGCTCTGGACACGGCGACAGAAGCCTGTTCTGCCGCGCTGCTCAATCAGCAGCAGATCGATGCCCGCTTTGAAATCGCCCCGCGCGATCACACCCAACGCATCTTACCGCTGGTACAAGAGCTGTTGCAGGCGCAGCAGCTGGATCTGACCGCGCTTGACGTGCTGGCGTTCGGCCGTGGACCGGGTAGTTTCACTGGCGTGCGCATTGGCATTGGTATTGCGCAAGGGCTGGCGCTGGGTGCGAACTTGCCGATGATCGGCGTCTCTTCTCTCGCGACTATGGCTCAGGGCGCATGGCGCTTAACCGGCGCTAACCGCGTGCTGGCTGCCATCGACGCGCGCATGGGCGAAGTTTACTGGGCCGAATATCAGCGTGATGCTAACGGTGAATGGCAAGGTGCGGACTCGGAAGCCGTTTTGAAACCCGAAGATGTGCAGGCGCGCATCGGCCAGCTAAGCGGCGAGTGGGCAACGGTCGGCACCGGCTGGGCGGCTTATCCGCATCTGTTAAGCTCGACGGGCGCAACCTTAATGACCACAGAAGTAACTCTGCCAGCAGCGGAGGATATGCTGCCGCTGGCATTGAGTGCCTGGCAGCGCGGTGAGTCGGTAGCGGTGGAGAATGCCGAGCCGGTTTACCTGCGTAATGAAGTGGCATGGAAAAAGTTGCCAGGCCGTTAAGCGCCACGCAACTATTCCGTAAGCGCCCAGTCTAACTGAGAAATAACAGGAGAAGTGCTATGCCAATAAGTCGTAAAGGGATGTCTGGCGCTCTGTTAGCCTGCGCGCTGTTGCTCAGCGGCTGCGTTTCGGTGCCAGATTCCATTAAAGGGAGTTCTCAACTTCCACAGCAAGATTTATTACGCGTGATGAATGCGCCTAAGCTGTATGTCGGCCAGGAGTCACGTTTTGGCGGTAAAGTGGTGAAAGTCACCAATCTGACGGGCGTGACGCGCCTGGAGATCGCCACCCAACCGCTGGATGACAGTGCGCGGCCGCGTTTAGGTTCCGCATCGGTTGGGCGTATCTTTGCCGACATTCGCGGTTTTGTTGATCCGGTGGATCTGAACAATCAGTACGTCACGGTACTGGGTAATATCAAAGGCACCGAAAAAGGTGAAATTGGTAAAGCCAGCTACAACTTTGTGGTGGTGGATGTCCGTGGCTATCAGCGCTGGCATCTGACACAGCAGGTGATGACGCCACCGCAGCCTATCGATCCCTGGATTTGGTATGGGCCAACGCGTCGTCATCCGGGTTACTGGGGGCCTAATCCTTATTGGGGGATGAACATGAATACCGGTCCCGCGCAGGTGGAAACTATCCTGACCGAATAATTCATCTTCATTATTTGACGGCCCGGTCGCGGTGCTCGCGACCGGGCTTTTTTATTGGGCGCGCAACCGATGCGCGAAATTTAGTGATGCGCTTCGCAACCTGAAAATGCCGAAACAGGCAAACTGGTACAATCAGTTAAAATATTGTTAACAACACTGATTGCAGAGGCGGCGATGGCTACGCAACAAGAATATCGGGGTGATTCTTTGAATAAGGTTTGGCTTAAACGCTATCCGGCAGATGTTCCTGCGGAGATTAATGCGGACCGTTATACCTCTTTGGTCGAACTTTTCGAGCACGCAGCATTGCAGTATGCCGATCAAACGGCGTTTATTAATATGGGTCAGCCGATGACCTATCGTCAGCTGGATAAGCAAAGTCGCGACTTTGCGGCCTGGCTGCAACAAGGGTTGGGCCTGAAGCAGGGCGACCGCGTGGCGCTGATGATGCCAAACTTGCTGCAATATCCGGTGGCGCTGTTTGGCGTGCTGCGTGCGGGTATGGTGGTGGTCAACGTTAACCCGCTCTACACGCCGCGTGAGCTGAAACATCAGCTGAATGACAGCGGTGCCAGTGCGATTGTCATTGTGTCCAACTTTGCCCACACGCTTGAAAAAGTCGTCGCGGAAACACCGATCAAGCACGTGATGCTGACGCGCATGGGTGACCAACTTGCCCCGGTCAAAGCCACGCTGGTCAACTTCGTGGTGAAGTATGTGAAGAAGCTGGTGCCGAAATACCATCTGCCCGGTGCGGTGCCGTTCCGCAGCGCGTTGCAGCAGGGTGCGCAGATGACTTACCAGCGTCCGACGCTGACTAACAGTGACCTGGCATTCCTGCAATACACCGGCGGCACCACCGGCGTCGCCAAGGGCGCGATGCTAACTCACGGCAATATGCAGGCAAACCTGGAGCAGACCAAAGCCACCTATGGCAAACTGCTGCGTGCAGGCAAAGAGCAGGTGGTCACGGCACTCCCGCTTTACCATATCTTTGCGTTAACGGTAAACGGCCTGCTGTTTCTCGATCTCGGCGGTACCAACCTGCTGATCACCAATCCGCGTGATATCCCCGGTTTTGTCAAAGAGCTAAGCAAATTCCCGTTCACCGCCATTACCGGCGTCAATACGCTGTTTAACGCGCTGCTCAACGACGAAAACTTTAATAAGCTCGATTTCTCCACGCTGCGTCTTTCTGCTGGCGGCGGCATGGCCGTGCAAAAGGCCGTGGCTGAGCGTTGGGAAAAACTCACCGGGCATTATCTGCTCGAAGGTTATGGTTTGACTGAATGTTCACCGCTGGTATCGGTCAATCCGTATGACATCACTTGCCACACCGGCAGCATCGGTCTTCCTGTACCCTCCACGGATGTGCGTATCGTCGATGACGAAGATAACGATGTGGCGCCAGGTGAACCGGGTGAACTCTGTATTCGTGGTCCACAGGTGATGGTCGGTTACTGGCAGCGACCGGATGCTACCGAAGAAGTGTTGAAAAATGGCTGGCTGCACACCGGTGATGTTGTTACCGTTGATGGCGAAGGTTTTATTCGCATCGTCGATCGTAAGAAAGACATGATTCTGGTGTCAGGCTTTAACGTGTATCCTAACGAAATCGAAGATGTGCTGATGCAGCATCCGAAAGTGCGCGAAGCCGCCGCAATCGGCGTTCCCAGCGACCTTTCCGGTGAAGCGGTGAAAGTGTGCATCGTTAAAAAGGATTCTTCACTGACGAAAGAGGAAGTGCTGGATCATTGCCGCCGTCAGCTCACCGGCTACAAAGTGCCGAAGATTATCGAGTTTAGAGACGAGCTGCCGAAGACCAACGTGGGCAAAATTTTGCGCCGCGAATTGCGTGACGAGGCGAAGCGAGAAGGGCAGTAAGCTGCCTTTCTCTCCAGGTTAACGCCGGCTCAGTCCGGCGTTTTTATTGCTTTTAACATGGAGCGCTGCGCGAAGTGTGCCGCAGCGAGAATGAATACGTGAATTACACCCTGATCGACCAAAACAGCCAGCTGGCTGCCGTGTGCGAACAAGCGCGCCAGCATAATGCCGTTGCGCTGGATACTGAATTCGTGCGCACGCGCACTTACTATCCGCAGTTGGGTCTGATCCAGCTGTTCGATGGTGAACAACTGGTTCTGATCGATCCGCTCAACATCAGTGACTGGACGCCGTTCATCGCACTGCTGCAAGACAAGCAGGTGACGAAGTTCCTGCACGCCGGTGGCGAAGATCTTGAAGTTTTCTTGCATCGTTTTAAATGCCTGCCTGATCCGATGATCGATACCCAAATCCTGGCGGCCTTCGCTGGGCAGCCGCTGTCATGGGGCTTCGCTTCGATGGTTAATCACTTTCACCAAATCGAACTGGATAAGAGCGAATCCCGTACTGACTGGCTGGCGCGCCCGCTCACTGAGCGTCAATGCGACTATGCCGCAGCAGATGTCGCTTATCTTCTGCCGATTGCCCATCAGTTAGTTGAGCAGACGCAAGCCGCAGGCAACATGGCTGCCGCGCTGAGCGAATGCGATAATCTTTGCCAGCGTCGTCTTGACGTTTTACAGCCAGAGGATGCATGGCGCGACATCACCAACGCATGGCAGTTGCGACCGCGCCAGTTAGCAGCGCTGCAACGCCTGGCGGCATGGCGTTTGAACATCGCCCGTCAGAAAGACATGGCCGTGAATTTTGTGGTGCGTGAAGAGAATCTGTGGAAAGTGGCGCGCTTTATGCCGGGTAGCCTGGGTGAGCTCGATCATTTGGGCCTGAACGGTCACGAGATTCGCTTCCACGGGAAAGCGATGGTGGCGCTGGTGGCGGAAGCTCAGGCTCAGGATGAAGCGACCTTGCCACAACCGTTGCCCAATCTGATTGACCATCCGCATTACAAACAGGCATTTAAAGCTATCAAAGCGCTGGTGTTACAGGTAAGCGAAGAGACGGGTTTCAGTCAGGAGCTATTGGCTTCACGTCGCCAAATCAATCAGGTGTTAAGCGTATACTGGGGCTTGAAAAGCGGATGCCGTACACCAGAATTACTGACTGGCTGGCGTGGTGAATTGCTGCAAAAGCGAATCGACGAGATCCTGCAGGCGCTATAAGCGGAATGGTTTCCCCTGCGCACAACGCAGGGGAAAATCAGGAACCCGCTACAATCATTTAGGAACGTCTTCCGTCTCCGTCTCCGGCAGTGTGACGTTGAGTTCCAGGATGGAGATATCGTCCCCTTTCTGATCCAGCTGAACGGTCACCATATCCGGGTCAATTTTCACGTACTTACAGATCACTTCCAAAATATCGCGCTTCAGTTGCGGCAGATAATGGGGCTCACTGTCGCCCCTTCTGCGCTCGGCTACGATAATTTGCAGCCTTTCCTTGGCTATGTTGGCTGTGTTCTTCTTACGGGATAAAAAGAAATCTAATAATGCCATTGGTTATCCCCCGAACAGGCGTTTCAGGAAACCCTTCTTCTCTTCTTCAATAAAGCGGAAGGGGCGTTCTTCGCCAAGCAGGCGATCTACGGTATCAGCGTAAGCTTTACCGGCGTCAGAGTTAGCGTCGAGAATGACCGGCTCACCCTGGTTAGAAGCACGAAGTACCGACTGATCTTCCGGGATCACACCCACCAGTGGTATACGCAGAATCTCCAGCACGTCTTCCATGCTCAGCATGTCGCCACGCGTCACGCGGCCTGGGTTGTAACGTGTCAGCAGCAGATGCTCTTTCACCGGGTCCTGGCTATTTTCAGCACGACGCGATTTAGAAGAGATAATGCCGAGGATGCGGTCGGAGTCACGCACGGAAGAGACTTCCGGGTTGGTGGTGATAATCGCTTCATCCGCAAAGTACAGTGCCATCAACGCACCGGTTTCGATCCCCGCAGGGGAATCACATACGATGAAGTCGAACTCCATCGCGGCCAGGTCGTTTAATACTTTTTCCACGCCTTCGCGGGTCAGCGCATCTTTATCACGTGTTTGTGAAGCAGGCAGGATATAGAGTTGCTCCGTGCGCTTGTCACGAATCAGTGCCTGGTTCAAGGTTGCATCGCCCTGGATGACGTTGACGAAGTCATAAACCACACGGCGTTCACAGCCCATGATCAGGTCGAGGTTACGCAGACCGATATCAAAATCGATCACGACAGTTTTCTTGCCCTTCTGCGCTAAACCGGTTGCGATGGCCGCGCTTGACGTGGTCTTGCCAACGCCCCCTTTACCCGATGTAACTACAATGATGCGTGCCATAAATGTTGATTTCCTTAACGAAAGAAAAGGGGCCTAATAAAGTGTCTGAATGGTGAGCGCGCCCTCTTTAAGGCACAGGCGCGCGGCTTTACCAAAAAATTCCGCCGGAATCTGATCCATGATCCAATATTCCCCGGCAATAGAGACCAACTCGGCTGCGAGGTTGGTACAAAAAATCTGGCTGTCACGTTCGCCACTGGCACCCGCCAGCGCACGACCACGCATCATGCCGTAAATATGAATATTGCCGTCCGCCACTAGTTCGGCACCGGCGCTGACGCTGTTGGTGACGATAAGGTCGGCATTCCGTGCGTAAATTTGTTGGCCTGAGCGCACTGGCGTATTGATGATGCGGGTTTTGCTGGCGGTTTCAGCGACCGGCGCCAGAATAGGCGGGGCTTCTTCAACCACTGGCGCTTCCGCACGCTTGCGATTCTCTTTGCCTTCTGACAACACCGGCAAGCCTGCACGGGCAATCATCTTTTTCAGGGCTTCATCTTTACAACCGCTGACACCGACAATGCGTAAACCGGTGGCGATGACCGCCTGCTGCATCTGTTTCCAGTTGATGTCACCGTTCAGTGCTGACACGTTGAGCACCACCGGTGCATTCTGCAAAAACGCAGGTGCCTGGTCGATTTTGTCCTGCAGCGCCTGACGAATCACCTCGGGTTGCGAATGGTGCAGATGAACCACTGACAGGGTAAAACTGCTTCCCTTGAATTCGATTGGCGTTTGCGACATCTGTCCTGACTCAGTCCTGTTTTACGACCCTAAGATGTACGCCGATAAAATCGTCATTAACATCAAACGGTCAATATTCGAAGTTCTGCAAGCATGTTATAGTTACTGCTATATTCAGGCAAGTGACGCCATAGGTTAATTCGAGTAAAAAATATGTTTTGTGTGATCTATAGAAGCCCGCAACGTGAACAAACTTATCTTTATGTTGAAAAAAAAGACGATTTTTCGCGCGTTCCGGAAGAACTGCTGCGTGGCTTTGGTAAACCCCAGCTAGCAATGGTGCTATCACTGGACAAACGCGACAAACTGGCTAATGCAGATATCAATAAAGTTAAGCAAGGTTTGAGCGATCAAGGCTATTATTTACAGATCCCACCACCGGTTGAAAGTCTGCTCAACATTCATCTTGATCAGAGTAAAAAAGTTTAATTCGGATTCATCTGTAAATATTCCCTGTAAAAATCCTCAGTGTTATTTGCATTAATTATTCGCCCGCTTTAAAGCATTATTGCGGGCAATAATTCCAGGTTGTGATCCTGTTTGTTGCGTATGATTAACGACTTTTGACAATTTCCGCCACGTCTGCTGCCATAAAACCGCTAATATAATCCTCCTCAGCTTGCCGCGTTCCGGCACTGAACCTGACCTATCCGCCAGTCAGACTGGCATCAAACACAACTAATGCAGGGGAACAGCATGTATCAGCATCGTAACTGGCAGGGCGCTTTGTTGGATTATCCCGTCAGCAAAGTGGTTTGCGTGGGCAGCAACTATGCGAAGCACATCAAGGAAATGGGCAGTGCCACGCCGACAGAACCGGTGGTGTTTATCAAACCGGAAACGGCGGTGTGCGATCTGCGCCAGCCGCTTTCGATTCCAGCCAACTTCGGCGAAGTGCATCACGAAGTGGAACTGGCGGTGCTGATAGGCTCCACGCTGAAGCAGGCAACGGAAGAGCATGTGGTGAAAGCGATTGCCGGATATGGTGTGGCCCTGGACCTGACGCTGCGTGATGTGCAGGCGGGGCTGAAAAAAGCCGGTCAGCCGTGGGAAAAATCCAAAGGGTTCGATAACTCTTGCCCGCTGTCAGGTTTCATTCCAGTTTCTGAATTCAGCGGCGACCCGCAGGATACTGAACTGAAGCTAGTGGTGAATGGCGAAGTGCGCCAGCATGGCAGCACGGCGGATATGATTCACAAAATCCTGCCGCTGATTGCTTACATGAGCCAGTACTTTACGCTGCGCGCCGGCGATGTGATCCTGACGGGCACCCCGGAAGGTGTCGGGCCAATGCAATGTGGCGATAAACTCGAAATCTCGCTGGCCGGTCACGGAATTACCACCCGCGTACTGTAAAACTTGCATCACCGCACCTAACCCTTTATAAGGTGCGGTCTTATTGCACAACCCGGACCGCGATCATGACTGAACAACCTTTCTGGCAGACAAAACGCCTTGACCAAATGGACGATGCAGAGTGGGAATCACTGTGCGACGGCTGCGGCCAGTGCTGCCTGAACAAGTTGCAGGATGCGGATACCGATGAAATCTATTTCACCAATGTGGCCTGCAATCAGCTGAATATTAAAACCTGCCAGTGTCGTAACTATGAGCGCCGGTTTGAGTACGAAGAGGACTGCATCAAGCTCACGCGTGAAAACCTCACAACCTTTAACTGGCTGCCGCGTACCTGCGCCTATCGTCTGTTAGGCGAAGGCGGCACATTGCCTGCCTGGCATCCCTTGGTGGCCGGTTCGAAAAAGGCGATGCATGCGCAGCGTATCTCGGTGCGTTACATTGCGGTGCGGGAAAGTGAAGTACGCGACTGGGAAGATCACATTATCGATCGACCCGACCGTAACGGTTGACGTGAAAACAGGCAGCGAGAGCTGCCTGTTTTATTTTGATTAGCGGCTAAACAGATCGCGGCGTTTTGGCTTAAACGGCTGGGCAATCAGCACCAGTGCGCCAACCAGCAGATACGCGGCAAAGATGACGATCATCCATTGTGGCATGCTCCAGGTCAGGAATGTCCAGCTGCGTTCGGCACAATCACCGCTGGCGACAAATACTGATGGCAGCCATTTATCCAACGGCAGCCAGGTCGGGAAGCGTGCGGCAAAGTCACAAGTAACAAACGGATTCGGGTGCAGCTGAATATTCGTATGTTCAATCGAAAGCATTAATCCCTTATAAGCGCTGTAAAGCCAAATCAGGATAGCGGCCCAGCGCAGTGGTAGGGATTTCGGGGCGAACGCGCCAACGATACCTGCGCCCATGACGCCAAACAGCGCACAACGTTCGTAGATACACATCACGCAGGGCTTCAGTCCCATGACGTGTTGAAAGAAGAGTGCAGTCAGTTCAAAAGCCAGTGCTGTCAGAGCCAGCAATAACCATGCCCCGCGTCCTCGTGAGCATTGATTCAAATATCGCAACATATTGCTTATCCTGTAACCATTAATGCTTCGCAGTGTAAACCAAAAGCGTAACCGTGCCAGCCAGGTAAGGGGAAAAAATCATGTACAAAAATGACTTAAGCCTGATCCAGGCCATAAAAAGCGCATTTACTGATCAAGCGGAGGTGGCAGAAGGTCCATACCACGCAAACGAGTGCGTTGCCGTCTGACCGGTTAAAAACACCGCTGAATTTTGCGCCAGCGCGCGCTTTTAATAGGTTGTCAGTCTATTTCCGCTATAGCCGCTCTGGTATGATGAGTGCCATTACGACAAAGAAAGCAATGAGAAATAAATGCTATGGTGATTAAGGCGCAAAGCCCCGCAGGATTTGCTGAAGAGTATATTATTGAAAGCATCTGGAACAGTCGCTTTCCGCCGGGGTCTATTCTGCCTGCTGAACGTGAGCTTTCTGAACTGATTGGCGTTACACGCACTACGCTGCGTGAAGTTTTGCAACGTCTGGCACGCGATGGATGGTTAACCATTCAACATGGTAAACCCACGCGCGTGAATGATTTCTGGGAAACCTCCGGTCTAAACATTCTCGAAACGCTTGCCCGCCTCGATCACGATAGCGTACCGCAGTTGATTGATAATCTGCTGTCGGTGCGTACCAATATCGCATCGATTTTTATTAGCCGCGCACTGCGCCATCATCCGGACAAAGCGCGCGAGGTGCTGGAAACTGCACTGAGCGAAGAGGATAAAGCAGAAGCCTACACCGAACTGGATTATCGCGTGTTCCGTGGTTTGGCCTTTGCCTCCGGTAACCCGATTTATGGTTTGATCCTGAACGGTTTGAAAGGGCTGTACACCCGCGTGGGGCGCCACTACTTCTCTAATCCCGAGGCGCGTCAGCAGGCTCGTAGCTTCTATCGTCAACTGGCGGATTTGTGCAGTGCGAATCCCACGCAGGACCAGATTGTCGATACGGTACGTGAGTATGGTCGTCGCAGTGGAGAGATCTGGCACAGCATGCAAAAAAGCATGCCCGATGATTTAGCCAGCAAGCGCTAAAAGAAAACCGGACTTTAACAGTCCGGTTTTTTTATGTTTACAGTGCGGGTCCACGTGTTGGCGAGCGGTCCAGCAGCTCAACGCTGCCATCTTCGTTCTGTTGTTCCAGAATCACATCGAAACCCCACAACCGATGCACATGCTTCAGCACTTCGCGGCGGCTTTTATCCAGAGGCGCACGTTGCTGTGGCACGTAGCGTAAGGTCAGCGAACGGTCACCGCGCAGATCCACATTATAGACCTGAATGTTAGGCTCCAGATTGCTCAGGTTGTACTGTGCTGACAGCTGCTGGCGGATGGCACGATAGCCTGCTTCGTCGTGGATCGCGGCAATTTCCAGGAAGTTATTGCGATCGTCATCCATTACCGTAAACAGGCGGAAGTCGCGCATCACTTTGGGTGACAGGAACTGGCTGATGAAACTCTCATCTTTAAACTCGCGCATGGCAAAGTGCAGCGTTTTTAGCCAGTCGGAACCCGCAATATCCGGGAACCAGTAGCGATCCTCTTCCGTCGGTGACTGGCAGATACGCTTGATATCCTGGAACATGGCGAAGCCCAAAGCATAAGGGTTTATGCCGTTATACCACTGGCTGTTATACGGTGGTTGATACACCACATTGGTGTGGCTGTGCAGGAACTCCATCATAAAACGTTCCGACACTTTCCCTTCGTCGTAGAGATGGTTGAGGATGGTGTAATGCCAGAACGTCGCCCATCCTTCGTTCATCACCTGGGTCTGTTTCTGCGGGTAGAAATACTGGCTGACCTTGCGCACGATGCGCAGCACCTCGCGTTGCCAGGACTCCAGCAGCGGGGCGTTTTTTTCCATAAAGTAGAGTAAGTTTTCCTGCGGTTCCGAAGGATAGCGCGCCGCTTCCACGTGCACAGACTCCTTCTCTTTACGCGGCAGGGTGCGCCATAAGGTGTTTACCTGGCTTTGCAGATACTCTTCACGGCTTTTTTGCCGCGCTTTCTCTTCCTGCAGCGAGATCTTTTGCGGACGTTTATAGCGATCCACGCCGTAGTTCATCAGAGCATGGCAGGAGTCGAGCAACCGCTCCACTTCTTCGACGCCATATCGCTCTTCACAATCGGTGATGTAATTACGCGCGAATAACAGGTAATCGACGATGGAGCTGGCATCGGTCCAGCTGCGGAATAAATAGTTATTTTTAAAGAAAGAGTTGTGCCCATAGCACGCGTGCGCCATCACCAGCGCCTGCATGGTCATGGTGTTCTCTTCCATTAGATAGGCAATACAAGGATTGGAGTTGATGACGATCTCGTACGCTAAGCCCTGCTGGCCATGTTTATAGCGTTGTTCGGTTTCAATGAATTTTTTACCGAACGACCAGTGGGCGTAGTTAATCGGCATACCCACGCTGGAGTAGGCATCCATCATTTGTTCGGAGGTGATGACTTCGATTTGATGCGGATAGGTATCAAGCCCATAGCTTTTCGCTACACGGTCAATTTCTGCCAGATAAACATCAAGCAGTTCAAAGGTCCAGTCGGGTCCATCACTGAGTCGTTTACTGCTCCGGGTTGGCTCGTCAAAGATTGTCGTCATAGCGCACCTCTGTTTTGCAAGCGGCAGGCAACGGAGTGTCACCTGTCACGATCGTTTAAGGCTTCATCCTGAGAAAGACAGCCCAATAAAACTGAGCGAACACTTCAATGATAGTCCACTGTCGCTTATCCGAAACCGGAACTCAATCGAATTCTTTTGGCAGAAAATCATTCAAAAATCGTCGCTTAAGTCATTACTGATGACAACTGTTGGTTTTTATCTAAGTTGCAGAATAAAGTTCTGTTTATAAGTGCATTGTATGACTGCGGCGCTTTCTCCTGAAAAAAGAGAAAAGCACTCCCTTGCGCATAATAAATTGCTGATTAATGGTTTTATGGCATAAAAAATCCTGATTTTTGCACTAGCTCATGATTTCTGTGTGCAGGAAGGTGAAAAACATGTGAAATATGTCTGTCGAATATAAGATAAGAAGTGCTGTCTGGTTATGCTGATTCAGGCAGCATTCATAGTTGATTATGCTTTTGCCGCGGCGAGGGGCTTATGCGCGTAGTGATTCTTGGAAGTGGTGTCGTGGGAGTGGCGAGTGCCTGGTATTTGGCGCAGGCTGGACATGAGGTGACGGTCATTGATCGCCAGCCGGGGGCAGCGCTGGAAACCAGTGCCGGCAACGCTGGCCAGATCTCTCCAGGTTATGCGGCGCCCTGGGCGGCACCGGGCGTGCCACTGAAAGCGGTAAAATGGATGTTCCAGCGTCACGCGCCATTGGCCGTCCGCCTCGATGGCAGCAAGTTCCAGCTGGAATGGATGTGGAACATGCTGCGTAACTGTGACATGCGCCATTATCAGGAAAACAAAGGACGCATGGTACGTATCGCGGAATACAGTCGTGATTGCCTGAAAGCATTGCGCGCCTCGACCGGTATCGCCTATGAAGGCCGGCAGGGTGGCACCTTGCAGTTGTTCCGCACTCAGCAGCAGTTTGAGAGCGCCAGCAAAGATATTGCCGTGCTCAAAGAAGCCGGCGTGCCATACGAACTATTGGAAGCACACCAGCTCCACAGCGTTGAACCGGCGCTGGCCACGACCGCACACAAACTGACCGGTGGGCTGCGTTTACCGAACGATGAAACCGGAGACTGCCAGCTGTTTACGCAGCGCCTGGCCGAGATGGCAGCCGCTGCGGGTGTCACCTTCCGCTATGACACTCAGGTTGATCAACTGCTGCGTGAAGGCAATCGCATTTACGGTGTGAAGTGTGGTGATGAGGTGGTTAAAGCGGATGCCTATGTGGTGGCCTTTGGTTCCTACTCGACCGCGTTACTGAAAGATATTGTCTCAATTCCGGTTTATCCGCTTAAAGGTTATTCCCTCACCATTCCGATTAAGAATCCCGACGCTGCGCCGGTGTCCACCATCCTCGATGAGACCTACAAAGTGGCGGTCACGCGCTTTGACGATCGCATTCGCGTGGGAGGCATGGCGGAAATTGTTGGTTTTAACACCAAACTGACGCCTGCACGACGTGAAACGCTGGAGATGGTGGTCAGCGATCTCTATCCTGAAGGCGGTTTTGTTGAACAGGCCACGTTCTGGACAGGATTGCGTCCGATGACGCCGGACGGCACGCCGATTGTCGGGCGTACGCCGCTGTCCAATCTCTATCTCAACACCGGTCACGGAACGCTGGGATGGACCATGGCCTGTGGTTCCGGTCAGCTATTGGCTGATTTGATTTCCGGTCAGAAACCGGCGATTGCCGCAGACGATTTGTCAGTACTGCGCTACCTGCCGGGTTTCGAACCCCATTCATCGCCGTTGCGTAACGCTAACGCGGCGCGTTGAGACCTCAGGGAGAGCACAAGCATGTCACGTCCTACTGGCGCCACCATTAACCAACAGGCGCTGCGCCACAATCTGGCGATTGTACGGCAGGCTGCACCACAGTCGCGGGTTTGGTCAGTGGTCAAAGCCAATGCATACGGGCACGGTATCGCGCGTGTCTGGCAAAGTCTGGCAGAGACCGATGGTTTCGCGCTGTTGAATATGGAAGAAGCGATTCTGTTGCGTGAGCAGGGTTGGAAAAAACCGATTCTGTTGCTGGAAGGTTTCTTCCATGCGGAAGATTTGACGCTGATTGATCGCTATAGATTGACTACCAGCGTGCACAGCAACTGGCAGATTCAGGCGCTGGCCAAAGCTTCACTTTCTGCGCCAGTTGATATCTATCTGAAGATGAACAGCGGCATGAATCGTCTGGGTTTCCGTCCGGAACAGGTGCAGGCTGCGTGGCAGAAACTGCGTGCGTTGCCCAACGTCGGCGAGATGACGCTGATGGCGCATTTTGCGGACGCGGAAAATCCGGAAGGTCTGATCGAGCCGATGAAGCGCGTTGAACTGGCTGCCGAAGGTTTGGATTGCCTACGCTCGCTCTCCAACTCTGCTGCCACCTTGTGGCATCCAGAAGCGCACTTTGATTGGGTGCGCCCAGGCATCATTCTTTATGGCGCATCGCCGAGTGGTGACTGGCAGGACATTGCCAGTACCGGATTGCAGCCGGTAATGACCTTAAACAGTGAAATCATTGGTGTGCAGCAACTCAGTGCTGGCGATGGTGTGGGCTATGGCTATCGCTATCACGCTACGTCCTCGCAGCTTATCGGAATTGTGGCCTGTGGCTATGCCGACGGCTATCCGCGTCATGCGCCAACCGGCACGCCGGTGAGCGTCGACGGAATTCGTACCCAGACGCTGGGCGCGATATCAATGGATATGATGATGATTGACCTCGAACCGTGCCCGCAGGCCGGGATTGGTTCCAAAGTGGAACTGTGGGGCAATCAGGTGAAAATCGATGAGGTGGCGAAAGCCGCCGGCACGGTGGGTTACGAGCTGATGTGTGCGCTCGCGCCCCGTGTGCCGGTTGAGGTTATTTAAGCGCGGTCACGCTGCCGTGCATCTTCTTACTGCAGCGCCAGGCAATCAGGGCCAGCGCTGCACCTAAAAGCATCATTAAGGCCAGTGAGGATTTCTCGGCGACCGGTAACGCGACAATCATCAGGCTGCCACCTGCGCCGCAAGCCATCTGAATAAAGCCCTGCAATGCCGCGGCAACGCCGGCCTGCTGCTGATACGGCTCTAATGCGTAGCTGGTGGCGGGGCCAACGGTAAAGGCCAGTCCCGCAACCGACACCGCCACTGGAATCATATACAGCGCCCAGTGTGTCTGCCATACGGCAGGCAACAGCGTCATTCCCGCCAGCAGCAGAATGGCACCCATCAGCATGGTGACGAAGCCCATCGCCAGGCAGAAAGGGCGTCCGGCTTTACGGATGGTCTTATTCACAAACGCACTCACCAGCATGATCCAAAAGCCGTTAGCACCAAAGGCAAAGGAGAATTGCAGGGGCGTCAGACCCCCTTCCGTCATCAGCACGTGGGGTGCCAGTGACACATAAGTCAGCACCATGCCGAGCGCGCCCGCATTGGCAAAGGCGAAGGCAAGAAAACGCGGTTCACGTGCAATAGACGCGTACTGCGCCAGCGGCAATCCTTTAACTCGCAGCGTATCGGCAGGACGGGTTTCCGGCAGGCAGAACACCACGATCAAACCAATCATGGCAGCATAGCCACACAGGAACCAGAAGGGCGCACGCCAGCCATAGGCTTCAGCAAGGATGCCGCCCAGCAGTGGCGCCAGTGCCGGCACAATATTCAGTGCACCATTCAGGAAACCATAGGCGCGTGCGGCTTCATCACCGCTTAAACGATCGCGCACGCCACTGAAGGCCACCACAGCACTGCAACAGACCGCGCAGCCCTGAATCAAACGGGCGAGGAAGAACACCGGCCATACGGTGGCGGTCGCAGCCACAGCGCTACCCACGATATAGAGTGCCAGGCCAATCAGCGCAATCGGCTTACGGCCAAAATTATCCACCAAAGGTCCGGTCACCAGTTGGCCGATGCCCATCACCAGTAAGAACAGCGGAATGGTAATCTGAATCAAACTGACCGGGCTGTTCAGGCCTTCAGCGATTTGCGGCAGAGTGGGAAGGTAAAGATCGATGCCGAGCGGTGCCAGCAGCACCAGGCTTAAAAGCAGCAGGGTAAATTTTTGCATCTGAAACCAGAAACGTCCTGTTAAACAAGCGGGAAGGGTAATGACTTAGCCGGGAAAAAGAAAGGAATAAAAAAGCGATGTCTGCTGGACCAACACAGACATCGCCTCGAGGGTAGGATCAGTAAGCGCCGTCACGGCGTAACACTACGCCTGCGGTTTTGAACAGAATGGCAATATCGGTCCACAACGCCCAGTTCTTCACATACCAGGAATCGAAATAGACGCGGGTGTCGTAGTCGATGTCGTTACGACCACTCACCTGCCACAGCCCCGTCATGCCTGGTTTCGCCATCAGGTAATAATCGACATCCCCTGCGTAGCGTTCCAGCTCAGCTTCGATAACCGGACGTGGTCCCACCAGACTCATCTCACCACGAATCACATTCCACAACTGCGGCAATTCGTCGAGACTGGTTTTACGCAGAAAGCCGCCAATTTTGGTGATGCGTGGATCGTTCTTCAGTTTGAAATCACGATCCCATTCGGCACGCGCTTCTTCACTGGTCGCCAGCAGGTTTTGCAATACTTCCTGGGAGTTAGTGACCATCGAACGGAACTTCAGGCATTTAAACTTCACACCGTCTTGCCCAACGCGTTCATGTCCATAAATGGCATTGCCGCCATCACGTTTCACCATCGCACACAGCAGACCAAATACCGGGGCAAGGAACAGCAGCAACAGTGATGCCACCACGATATCGAAAGTACGCTTGAGGAAGCGGGATGAGCGTTTCGCCAGATTGTTGCTGACGCGTAGGATCATCACTTCGTGGCTGAAGATGAATGACATATCAGTGCCATACAGCGGCACACCGCGCAGGGTTGGAATCACGGAGATGGAGCGGCACTTCATTTTGGACAGGAACTTCAGCCATTTATCGCGCACCACCTGCTGTTCAAACTCAGTGGCGACGATAAATTGCGTGTTGTCGCGATCCATCGTTTGCCAGTTGATGTCTTTCCAGGTGATCACGGGTACACCATTCACGTTCTCAGGGTGGTGCTCATCTTCCAGTGAGATGAAAGCCTGGACGTTGTAGCCGAGGATTTCCTCACTCTGCAGGGCTGCATAAGCTTCCATGGCATTCTTGCCTGAACCAATGATGATGGTCTCTTTCTGCCACTGACCTGCGCGGTTAATGGCACGCTTGACCACCGCACGCATCAGCGGCAGCAGTAGCAGTGCGTAAGTCCAGCTAAACACCCAAACCATGCGCGAAAAATCCCACTTGGAGAAGGCAATCAGCGCCAAATCCAGCAGCGAGAAGACGAACAGGGTTTTAACAATCTCTTTTAACTCGAACCAGAACGGTTTGCGGTAAGTGTAATGACGCATGCGCACCCAAAACCACGCGGTGCAAAGTACAGAAAGCCCTAATTGAGCGATGAAGCGGTACTCAATCTGCTGCGGCGGAATAAAGGTGTCCAGTTCTCCCCAAATACCCTGAACGGTTGCTGCAGATAAAAACAAAGCCAGATTCAGAGCAATTAAATCCGAAAAGCTTAAAGCGACTTTTGCGATGAGATTTTTACGCAATCCGCTCCACGAGCGGGTTGCATCATTCATTACCAATGTACTTGCCATAAAACCTGCTCTCTTTTCTTAAGTAAAAGATGGCCTGACCAGAATCAAGTACGCGCTCAGGAGTTGTCCACCGAAAATAAAAAGAAATAATTTTTCAGTGCGATATAAGTCAATGCTGCCATAAGCGCTGCATGGAAAGGGCCGTTTGAGACGTGATGTACGTCACGAAAAGCTGCAGCAACGTTTAAGAGTATGCAGGAGTTATTTGACAGAGTTAATATGGAAATAGTCTTAAAAGGAAATAAATGCTGCGTGAAATAGTGAGTTAGCTAATTGAAATACATGGTTAAAACTAAAAAAAACACAGATAGAACGCTTCATTTTAAGACTGCTTTTAGGAATGACCGCCATACGAAGCGGATGGCGGCGGGGGTACATCAGGCGGGTTTTTTTAATACCCAGCGGTCTTGTTGCTTGTCATAGTGTCCGATCTGCAGATCGACGGGCTCGCCATCAATCCACGCCGGCACGCTGGTTTCATGATCCCAGCCATCGAGTTGGTAACTCAGGCCGGGGTTGGTATTGCAGGGAATGCTGATGGTATCGAGCTTTTCAGCATTCAGTTCTGCATCAACGATCTCGTAACGACCAATCTTTACCACGTGTCCCATGCGCTTCTCCCGTTTGTGCTGGGTGGAACAGTGATCATAGTCGCTCACGCGCAGTTTTGGCGTATTCGCGGTTAGGATTACTCCTTGTCTTCCATGACACGTACGCCAATTTTAACGATTTGGTTGTCCTCTTTCTCCGCCACGGTCCAGGTCAATTGGTTCCACTCCACCTGATCGCCCACCACCGGTGTACTGCCCAGCAGGCCCATCACCAGTTGACCGAGGGATTGCTGATCGTTGGTGGTTTCATCAAGTTCCAGCCCATAAATTTGCGCCACATCGCGTAAACGTGCCTCGGCATCCAGAATGAAGTCACCAAAGAAGCGTTGCTCGAGCGCGACGGGTGGAGACTGACTGAACATTTTACCCAAAGCGGGCAAATCACGTTCACGTCCAATCACACATAGCACATCGCCCTCTTTAAGGCGCGTGCTACCGTTGGGATGCATCAGCGCGTTATCGCGGAACAGGGCAGCGATGCGCGTTTCGCGTGGCATCTGCAAATCACGCAGCGCGGCTCCAATACACCATTTATCAGCACTAAGTTGGTAAACAAACTGCTCCCAGGGGTTTTCAGGGTGGATGTCCAGTCCGACGCGGCTGATAGGTGATGCAGTAGGGGGAACCACCACTTTGGCGCGTTTGGCCGCATAGCCCAGTGAGGTGCCCTGCAGCATCAACGACACGAGAACCACGAAGAAGGCGATGTTGAAGTAGAGCTTGGCGTTTTCCAGCCCGGCCATCATCGGGAACACCGCGAGGATGATGGGTACTGCGCCACGCAGGCCAACCCAACTGATAAAGATGCGTTCGCGGCCGGTAAAACCTTTAAATGGCAACAGGCCCACCAGAATTGAAAGCGGACGCGCCACCAAAATCAGCCAGAGAGATAAAATCATGGCAGGAACGGCGATATGCCACAAATCAGATGGCGTCACCAGTAAGCCGAGCACGATAAACATGCCGATCTGACTCAACCACGCCATACCATCGAAGGTTTGCAGAATACCGTGACGGTTGCGGATCGGGCTGTTACCCAGCAGATAGCCACACAGGTAAACCGCCAGAATACCGCTGCCTTCCATCACCGTCGTCAGTGCAAACACAATGATGCCGCCACTTAACGCCAGCAGGGGATAGAGACCTTGCGCCAGATTGATACGGTTAATCAGTTGCTGAAGTGCCCAGCCGCCGCCCAGCCCCAGTACAATACCGAGACCGAACTGTTGCACCAGATGTACCACAAACATCCAGCTTAAGCCTGACTGGCCTTGCTGGATCATGTCAATCAGCGTGATGGTCAGGAATACCGCCATGGGATCGTTACTGCCGGATTCAATTTCCAGCGTGGAGCTGACACGTTCGTTAAGCCCTTTATCCCCCAGCAGCGAGAAGACGGCGGCGGCATCGGTGGAACCGATAATCGCGCCAATCAGGAAACCTTGCATCAAATCGAGTTTAAAGAGCCAGGCTGCAGCCAAACCGGTCAAACCGGCGGTTATCATCACACCGACCGTGGCGAGTGATAATGCGGGCCCCAGTGCCACCTTGAATGAGCTGGCTTTGGTGCGCATGCCGCCATCCAGCAAAATAATCGCCAGCGCGAGGTTAGAAACCAGATACGCCACCGGGTAGTTGTCAAAAGCGATGCCGCCAATCCCATCAACGCCGGTCAACATGCCTAACGCAAGGAAGATTACCAGAATAGGGATGCCAAGCCGTGACGAGAATGAACTCAGAAGAATACTTGCTGCGACCAGCACGGAACCAATAATAAACAAACTGTAAATCATGCTGGCATTCAACGGCGTTCTCCTGCGGTACAAGCGGAAATGACAAACTGCGGGGGATTCACACAGACAAGGTGAAAAGATAATGCCTTATCAATAGCTTGTCAGCGCTTAATTGCATATTTTTTCAATCTGCGGAGCGCTATCCCATAGATCGTTAAAATTGTGTGAAAAATCAGCGGGGATTTCAGGCGAATGAGCGGTGGCGCGGAAAAGAAAAAGCCGGTCAATGACCGGCTTGATGTTCAGGCTTCTGCCACCTGTTTGTGGAAAAGTTCTCTAAATACTGGGTAAATGTCTTCTGGCTCGCGGATGTGCTGAATCGCGAAGTTATCAAACATGGCTTGCAGATGTTCATACTCACGCCACAGCGTCTGGTGCGCACGGCGCGTGATTTCAATGTAGCTGTAATAACGTACAACCGGCAAAATATGTTTGGCCAGAATCTCATGACATAACGGAGAGTCATCCGCCCAGTTGTCACCATCAGAGGCCTGTGCCGCATATATATTCCACTGCGCAGGGTCATAGCGCTCTTTAACCACTTCATCCATTAACTTCAATGCGCTAGAGACAATGGTGCCGCCGGTTTCCTGCGAGTAGAAGAACTCCTGCTCGTCGACTTCTTTCGCCTGCGTATGGTGACGGATATACACCACCTCCACATTTTTATAGGTTCGGCTCAGGAACAGATAGAGCAGAATATAAAAACGCTTCGCCATGTCTTTCGTGGCTTGGTCCATGGAACCGGAAACATCCATCAGGCAGAACATCACCGCCTGGCTGGAAGGCTCAGGGCGCTTCTCAAAGTTTTTGTAGCGTAAGTCGAAGGTATCAATAAAGGGTACGCGTTCAATGCGTGCCCGCAGTTCGGCAATCTCTTTGCGCAGCCGCTCCTCTTCCAGCAACTGAGCCGGTTCACTGTTCTCCACTTCCGTCAGCGTGGCTTCCAGTTCGTGCAGCATACGGCGTTTACCGGCGGTCATGGCAGTACGACGCGCCAGTGAATTTTGTAGCGAACGCACCACACTGATGTTGGCCGGTACCCCATTTGAGGTGAAGCCCGCGCGGTGCGTTTTATATTCGTTCAATTGGCGATGCTGATTTTTACGCAGATTTGGCAGGGCAAGATCTTCAAACAGCAAATCAAGATATTCATCTTTCGATATCTGGAAGACAAACTCATCCTGACCTTCACCGTCCTGACTGGCGTTGCCCTGACCGCTGCCACCGCCACCACCGCCCCCTTGTGGGCGCTCAATGCGGTCGTTCTGGACGAAATGATCGTTCCCCGGATGCACGCGATGGCGACTGCCGCCGCGTCCCTGATGGAAAATGGGCTCATTGATGTCATCGATAGGAATCGAGACAGATTCGCCACTCTCCACGTCGGTGACCGACCGCTTGTTGATGGCCTCGGAGATCGACTGCTTGATTTGCGACTTGTAACGGCGCAGGAAACGCTGCCGATTGACCGCGCTCTTGTTTTTACCGTTCAGACGCCGATCGATAAAATAGGCCATACATATCCCCCAAACTACAGTGTAAGCCAGGCCGGAACCACTCCGGCCTCCTGTTGCGGCGTCGCGGCGCCGCGTAGCTTACAGGTAACGATTAAGACGATTTACGCACGCGCAGATACCATTCGCACAGCAAGCGTACCTGCTTGCGGGTATAGCCTTTCTCCATCATGCGATCGACAAAATCATCGTGTTTTTTCTGTTCGTCCGTTGAGGTCTTGGTATTAAACGAAATCACCGGCAGCAACTCTTCGGTATTGGAGAACATTTTCTTCTCAATAACCGTGCGCAGTTTTTCGTAGCTGGTCCAGTTGGGATTACGTCCACTATTTTGCGCCCGGGCACGCAGCACAAAGTTGACGATCTCGTTACGGAAATCTTTCGGATTACTGATCCCGGCAGGTTTCTCGATTTTTTCCAGCTCGGCGTTCAATGATTCACGATCAAACAACTGTCCGGTATCGGGATCACGGTATTCCTGATCCTGAATCCAGAAGTCGGCGTAGGTTACGTAGCGGTCGAAGATGTTCTGGCCGTATTCTGAATAAGACTCCAGATAGGCGGTCTGAATCTCTTTGCCAATAAACTCCGCGTATTTCGGAATCAGATAACCTTTCAGGTGCTCAAGGTATTTCTCTGCCAGATCCTGCGGGAACTGCTCGCGCTCAATTTGTTGCTCCAGTACGTAGAACAGATGTACCGGGTTGGCCGCCACTTCGGCATGGTCAAAGTTGAACACGCGCGACAGAATCTTGAACGCGAAACGGGTCGAAAGGCCGTTCATGCCCTCATCCACGCCAGCGTAGTCATGATACTCCTGCCATGATTTCGCTTTTGGATCGGTATCTTTCAGGCTTTCACCATCATAGACGCGCATTTTTGAATAGATGCTGGAGTTTTCCGGCTCTTTCAAACGCGACAGGATAGAGAAGCGCGCTAAGGTCTCCAGCGTGCCTGGTGCACATGGCGCCGTCGTCAGCTCACTGTGATTAAGCAGTTTGTCGTAGATTTTAATCTCTTCCGACACTCGCAGGCAGTAAGGCACTTTGACGATGTAAACACGGTCCAGGAACGCTTCGTTGTTCTTGTTGTTACGGAAAGTCACCCATTCTGACTCGTTGGAGTGCGCCAGAATGATGCCGTTAAACGGCAGGGCAGAGATCCCTTCAGTACCGTTGTAGTTACCTTCCTGAGTGGCGGTCAGCAATGGATGCAGCACTTTAATCGGTGCCTTAAACATCTCGACGAATTCCATGATGCCCTGGTTCGCGCGGCAGAGTGCGCCCGAGTAACCGTAAGCGTCGGGATCATTCTGCGCGTGGTTTTCCAGTTTGCGGATATCCACCTTACCGACCAATGCAGAGATATCCTGGTTGTTCTCATCACCCGGTTCCGTTTTGGCGATGGCCACTTGTTCCAGGATAGAAGGCCAGACTTTGACAACTTTAAAGCGGGTAATATCGCCGCCGAAGTCATGCAGGCGTTTTGCTGCCCACGGCGACATGATGGTGCCCAGGTAACGCCGCGGCACGCCATACTCTTTCTCAAGAATATTGGCGTCTTCCTGCGGGTTGAACAGGCATAGAGGATGATCGTTGACCGGGCTGCGTTCGCCATCAGCGCTCAGCACGTAGATCGGTACGCGTTGCATCAGGGCTTTCAAACGCTCAGCAAGTGACGATTTACCGCCACCGACCGGCCCCAGCAAGTAGAGAATCTGTTTCTTCTCTTCCAGGCCTTGCGCAGCGTGTTTCAGGTAGGAGACGATTTGTTCAATCGCTTCCTCCATACCATAAAACTCTTCGAAGGCGGGATAGCGTCCCATGACGCGGTTAGAGAAGATTCTGGAAAGGCGTGGCTCCTGCGCCGTGTCAACCATCACCGGCTCACCGATAGCCATCAATAGTCGCTCTGCAGCGTTGGCGTATGCACTGCGATCCTGCTTACAGATTGCGAGAAATTCCTGCAGTGTGAACTCTTCGTCCTTGGCAGCTTCATAACGCTGACGATAGTGATCGAATATATTCATAGCGATGCCCGTCCTTTCGTTTTTAGCACAGGTAAAGGAGCGAAATTAGATACGTTTGCAGCTCCCGGAAGATATTCTTTATTGAGTACAGCAACCCTTATGCCAACCTGACGTTTTTTTATCGGGATACACAATTCTTATGGTTACTCTGCTCGTACAAAAAGTCTCGGCTTACTTTTAACTGTAGAAGGCATTCAGAAAATCTGCCGCCACTTTTCTCCTTATTTAGCGATATATCAATAACAAAGTCTCATAAGCACTAAGGCATTCCGTTTGCATGTCTACCACTGCAGCCTGCTTCAGACTATTCCGCATGGGTGATAAACATCCCTGATTTAACGTTAACCCAGCGCGAAATTTTAGTTAGACTCTGCGTGTGATTGTTATATTAATGGACTGATTAAATTGTGAACCAATTCAAACTTAAAGCGCTTGCTTGTGTTGTCCCTTGTTATTTTGCGGCGTTCAGCACTCATGCAGAACCCTTATCTCTCGGGGCTTCGGTTATTTATGCCCAGTCACCTTATCGCGGTGGACAGGACCGATACATCCCCATCCCGGTCATCAATTATGAAGGCGAAAACTTCTGGTTCCGTAGCTTGCAGGGCGGCTACTACCTGTGGAAAGACCAGCAGGATCAACTGTCATTAACCCTGTTGGGTTCACCGCAACAGTATGATCCCAAGGATAACGATCTGGGTGACATGAAGGCTCTGGATAAGCGCCGGATGACTCTGATGGCAGGTGCCACCTATCGCCATGTTGCCGATTGGGGTATCGTGCGTACCGCTCTGCTGGGCGATGTGCTGAACAACAGTAATGGCATCATCTGGGATCTTACCTATCTGTATCGCTTCGATTTTGGCGCGTTCAGCCTGACGCCAGGCATCGGTGCAATGTGGAACAGCGCCAATCAAAACCGCTACTACTATGGCGTGTCTTCGCACGAAAGCGCGCGGACAGGTATTGCTGAATATCAACCGGATGACAGCTGGTCTCCTTATGTGGAAATGAATGCCAGCTACCAGATTAGCGATAGCTGGAATGCCAGTTTGTCCGGGCGTTACACCCGCTTTGATAGCGAAATCAAAGACAGTCCAATGGTGGACAAAAGTGGTCAGTTCACTCTCTGGACCGGCATCAGCTACAGCTTCTAATGGTTTTACATGGCGCCTCGTAATGAGGCGTTTTTATTACATTGCACCAATAACGCGCCCCATCATGGCGCATCAGGAGGCGTAATGAAGACGATTCAATTCCGTGGAGAATCAACTTTACCCGCTATTGGGCAAGGAACCTGGTATATGGGGGAGAATGCAGCGCTGCGTCGTCAGGAAGTCTCGGCGTTACAGGCTGGATTGGATCTGGGGCTGAGACTGATTGATACCGCAGAAATGTACGCCGAAGGCGGGGCGGAAGAGGTGGTGGGCGAAGCGCTACGCGGACGCCGCCATCAGGCCTGGCTGGTGTCAAAAGTCTATCCGTGGAATGCCGGGGAAGTGGATGCGATAGAGGCCTGCGAGCGCAGCTTACAGCGCTTAGAGACCGATTATCTTGATCTTTATTTACTGCACTGGCGTGGCAATGTGCCACTGGAAGAGACCATTCGCGCCATGGAAACCTTACAGCAGCAGGGAAAAATTCGGCATTGGGGGGTATCCAATTTCGACACGGACGATCTGCATGAACTGTGGAGTGAGACGGGCGGTGAAAACTGCGCTACCAATCAGGTGCTGTATCACCTGGCATCACGAGGAATCGAATACGATTTGTTAGCGGCATGCCAGCAACGTGATATGCCGATCATGGCGTATTGCCCTCTGGCACAGGCGGGACGTTTACGTCAGTCACTGTTTGAAGATCCCCATTTGCACCAAATTGCACAACAGAAGAGCATCAGCGTGGCGCAATTACTGCTCGCGTGGGTGATTCGTCGGCCAGGCGTGATCGCCATTCCCAAGGCCAGCAGCCAACAACACGTGGCGGAAAATGCGGCTGCGTTAGACCTGCATTTGAGTGTTGAAGAGTTGGCGGTCATTGACCGGGCGTTTCCAGCACCGCAACATAAAACGGGCTTAGACGTGGTATAGCGGCGCATCTGCGCCGCAAACCTACTTATTGCGCACGCGCAGGGTGGTACCGAGGCGAGCAGGGGATTCACCGGCACTTTTCATCGGCTTGTTGATGCGAGCCGTTTCCACGCAGACCATAGTTTTGTAACCCTCATTAGGCATATCCGCCATGCTGCAGGACAATTCTGGGCCTGGATTCCATGTGACAACGTCACTTTGATAATGGTGATACACTCCAATCTGACGTTTTCCTGCGATGTCGTGAATCACACTGCAATCTTCGGCGGCGGTGTGAATCCGATCGACGCGGTCAGGGTAGGTTTGCTTGCCATCAGCCAAACTGCCTACCGTGTTAGCGTTCACCTTGTCGATAAAGCTATTTCCTAAGCCACTCACTTCCACCTGAGCAATATCGGCGATCTGGAAGTAGGTGTGCAAGGCTGCGGTGGCTTGGTAATCGCCCCAGGCTTCCAGCTCAATTTCACAATGTTCGGCGATACGAAAACGGGCCAGCAGGGTGAAATCATGCGGCCACAGCTTCTTCGTTTGCGCGTTGCTTTCCAGTGTGAACGTCAGCATTACGGCATCTTCGTTCTCATCGTGTGCAGTCAATGTCCAGGGTTGATTACGGGCGAAACCATGCGCCGGTTCACCTGCCGGACCAAACCAAGGCCAGCAAATCGGCACGCCTCCACGGATTGCTTTGCCTGCGGCAAACGGCGTCTTATCGCTCAACCAGATCACCGGTTGCTGGCCGCTGGGCTGCCATGAGAGCAGATGCGCGCCTTGCAGCGCGATCGCCGCACGAACTTTAGGATGGCTCACAACCACGATCGGCAAATCGCCCACCTGGCGCTGAGACAGGTAAGGGGTGATCTGATTCACCACTGGTAAACTATAAAGCGTATCTTGCATCGTCAGACCTTCTCTTCTTCCAAATGAAAAAAAGGGGCGACCGAAGTCACCCCTTGTCTGTTTCGCCAGTCGCTTACTTAGAAGCAACCAGTGCAATCAGATCCAGAACTTTGTGTGAGTAGCCAGTTTCGTTGTCGTACCATGAAACCAGTTTCACGAAGTTGTCGTTCAGTGCGATACCGGCTTTAGCATCGAATACTGAAGTCAGGGTTTCGCCATTGAAGTCAGTTGATACAACGTCGTCTTCGATGTAGCCCAGAACGCCTTTCATCTTGCCTTCAGATTCAGCTTTGATCACGGCACAGATTTCTTTGTAAGTGGCTGGTTTTTCCAGACGTACAGTCAGGTCAACAACAGACACGTTCGGGGTAGGAACGCGGAACGCCATACCGGTCAGTTTACCGTTCAGCTCTGGCAGAACCACGCCCACTGCTTTAGCAGCACCGGTAGAAGATGGGATGATGTTCTGAGCTGCGCCGCGGCCGCCGCGCCAGTCTTTGTGAGACGGGCCATCAACGGTTTTCTGCGTAGCGGTGGTGGCGTGAACAGTGGTCATCAGACCTTCAACGATACCGAAGTGGTCGTTGATCACTTTAGCCAGTGGTGCCAGGCAGTTAGTGGTGCAAGAGGCGTTAGAAACGATATCCTGGCCAGCATATTTTTCAAAGTTAGCGCCACGAACGAACATTGGGGTCGCATCTTTAGAAGGACCGGTCAGAACCACTTTCTTCGCACCAGCCTGAATGTGTTTGCGAGCGGTTTCGTCGGTCAGGAAGATACCGGTTGCTTCTGCAACAACGTCAACACCCACTTCGTCCCATTTCAGGTTAGCCGGGTCTTTCTCAGCGGTAACACGGATTTTCTTACCGTTAACAATCAGCGCGCCGTCTTTCACTTCTACGGTGCCGTCGAAACGACCGTGCGTAGAGTCATACTTCAGCATGTAAGCCATGTAATCGGCGTCGAGCAGGTCGTTGATCGCGACGATTTCGATGTCAGAACGCTGCTGTGCAGCACGGAAAACGATGCGACCGATACGGCCAAAACCGTTGATACCTACTTTGATAGTCATATATTCCACCAGCTATTTGTTAGTGAATAAAAGGTTGGCTGTAAAATTACAAAAACCTTACCAGGCGTCAAGCGGAATCGTGTCAATTGTTGCGACAGGTCAATTCCAACGCCAGGAATAATTGGTTGCGCAATCGCTTACGCAGCACCCTTATTGCGCGCCTATGTTACGCCGAATACCGACCGAAAAGGGATGACTTTTGCAAAGGGTGATCGACGTCACAATTTTGCGCTGTGGCAGTCGTGGCGAACGGGTTCGCACGAAAAAAGACCATGATGATGTTGTTCGTTTGTTAGAATACTAGTCGATTTTTACAGAATGACACTCCGGAACTCAAAATGGCTAAAGACACCGCACCCGAGGCAAAAATCGCGCAGCTTTCTGAGATGCAGCGCTATGTCACACAGCATCGCGGCACGGAACCTCCTTTCAGTGGCGCGCTACTGCACAACAAGCAGGAGGGCATCTACCACTGTTTAGTGTGCAATTCACCGCTGTTCCTCTCCGACTCTAAATATGATTCAGGCTGCGGCTGGCCGAGCTTTTACCAGCCTTACAGCGACGAAGCGATTCGTTATCTGGAAGATGATTCCCACGGCATGCACCGCGTGGAAATTCGCTGTGGCAATTGCGATGCGCATCTCGGCCACGTGTTCCCCGATGGCCCGCAGCCTACCGGTGAGCGCTACTGCGTTAACTCTGCCTCATTGAGCTTTACCGATGAGCAGGGCAAGCAACAAGAGGGCTGAGCATGAAGCAAGAACTGGAAGCCATGCTGGCGGCGATGACGCCGGAAGTCTACGAGCGGCTCGCCACCGCAGTGGAAACCGGTAAATGGCCGGACGGTGTCGCGCTGACGCAAGAGCAGCGCGATAATTGCCTGCAGCTGGTGATGCTGTGGCAGGCGCGTCACAACGACGACCCGCAGCATATGACCATTGGCAAAGGGGGGGAGATGGTGATGAAGTCGAAAAAGCAGCTTAAGGAAGAGTTCGGTATCGAGCCGGACATCACGCGCATTAACCTGCACTAGAACGCAGAAGGGCTGGTTTTCACCAGCCCTCATTTTCAGATTATTACCGCACCCTGAGCTTGCATCTGTTCGATGGCAATATCGCTATCATCAGGATTCAGGTTGACGCCGCGGCAACCCTCTTTCACCACTTCAACGTTGTAGCCCAGCTCCAGCGCATCCAGCACGCTGTATTTGACGCAATAGTCGGTAGCGAGCCCCAGCATCACCAGGTCGCTGATGTCGCGTTCACGCAGCCAACTGTCTAGCTCCGTTTTGCGGCGATGGCCGTTATCGAAGAAAGCACTGTAGCTGTCCACATCCGCGTCGCCCCCTTTATGGAACACCGCATCAATCAGTGTGCGGTCCAGTTCTGGGTGGAAATCCGCCCCCACTGAGTTCTCGACTCCATGATCGGGCCACCAAATCTGCGCCAGACCGTTCAATTCACCCAGGGTATACACTGGTTCGCCAGAGACGGAGGCGAAGCTGCCATGATCTGCCGGATGCCAGTCTTGCAATGCCACTACACATTCTCCCCGATCGCGGAACTCGCGTGCGTAGCGATTGGCAACGGCAACCGTTTGGTCGCCTTCGCGCACCGCCATTGGGCCGCCGGGGCAAAAATCGTTCTGAATATCGATGATTATCAATGCCCGCTTCATTACATCTCGCTCCGTATCAGTCGTCGGTCAGTTCGCCGCGTAAATTCTGTTGCATTCTGGCACGAATTTCCGGGTTGGTGAGGTTTTGGCTCAACAAAAAGTGCAGTTTTGTTAATGTAGCCTCAACGGTAAGGTCAAAACCGCTGATCACCCCCGCATGTTCCAGCGCATTACCGGTGGCATAGCCCCCCATATTCACTTTTCCGGACATGCATTGCGTCAGATTCACCACCACAATCCCACGTTCGCTCGCCTGCTGCAGTTCAGCCAGGAATTCTGCATTTTGCGGCGCGTTGCCGACACCATAAGAGCGCAGAATCAGTGCTTTCACCGGCTGGCGCAAGAAGTTACGCACCACATCGGCAGAGATCCCGGGGTAAATGGTAACCACGCCAATCGGTTGTGGGGTAATCGGATGCACAATCAACTCGCCGCGGCCCTGTGGTGCCGGCGGCGTATTGAGTTTACGAATGTGAATACCGGCTTCCAGCAAAGGAGGGAGATTCGGTGAAGCGAAGGCGTTGAAGCCGTCGGCATGGGCTTTGGTGGTGCGATTGCCACGGAACAGCGTGTTGTTAAAGAACAACGCCACTTCATTGATCGGATAATTAGCGGCCACGTACAACGAATTGAGTAAATTCTGCTGACCATCTGAGCGCAATTCTGCCAGTGGAATCTGCGAGCCGGTTACGATTACCGGCTTCGCCAGGTTTTCCAGCATGAATGACAGCGCCGAGGCAGTGAATGCCATGGTGTCGGTGCCGTGCAGAATGACAAAACCATCATAGCTGTCGTAATTCTGTTTAATGTCATCAGCAATCGATTGCCAATCCAATGGCGTCATGTCTGACGAATCCATCAGAGGCTGATATTCGTGGATGGTGAAATTCGGCATCTCAGGCCGATGGAATTCTGGCATGTTGGCCAGTTGCTGCTGCAGGTGGCCGGAAACCGGAATGTAGCCGTGCGCGGAGCGCTGCATACCGATGGTACCGCCCGTGTAGGCTACATAGATATTTTTCTTTTGCATGGAAGAACTCAGACTTGCCGTAAAACGCGCAGTATAAGGGGATTAACAGCGAAAAGCAGCCCGACCAGCGGCCGGGCTGTAAAGATTAGCGTACGTTGCCGCAGTTCAGGCAGAAGGCGTAGCGATTTTGCGGATCATTAAGATTGTTCATCAGGCCAGGCTGATCTTTCACTGCACTCATTACGTCCAGCATCGGCGCGGGCAGCCACACCTTCAGTGCTGCTGGCAGCATCGCTTGTGCAGAGGCATTCATCTGATTTAGCAGCAGGTCAATCATGCCGGGGTCGTCCTGATACCAGCTAAGCTTCGGCTTGGCGACTTTTGCCAACTCAGCCGCTTTCGCCACGGCATCGTCAAAATCACCCAACGCATCCACCAGGCCATTGGCTTTAGCATCACTGCCGGTCCAGACATGGCCCTGAGCGATATCATTGATCTGTTCTGGCGTTTTATGACGCGACTTCGCGACCAGTCCGACAAAGTTACGATAGCCGTTTTCGATGGTCAGTTGCATCAATTGCTGCACTTCCGTCGGCAGGGCTTTGGTGGTGGCAACGTCAGCCAGCGGAGAAGTGGCCACGCCGTCCGTGTGCACACCAATACTGTTCAGGCTATTTTCAACCGTGTTAATCACGCCGAAAATACCGATTGAACCGGTCAAGGTGCTGGGTGCGGCCACAATGTAGTCTGCTGGCGTCGAGATCCAGTAGCCGCCTGAAGCCGCCATGCCGCCCATTGAGACCACCACTGGCTTGCCGGCATCATGGGCTGCGGCTAACTCTTCACGAATCGCTTCCGATGCCGACACGCTGCCACCTGGGCTGTTGACGCGCAGTACAATCGCTTTGATTTTCGGATCGAGACGCGCATCGCGAATCTGCGAAGCGGTGGTATCGCCACCCACGTTTCCGGCGGTTTCCTCACCGTCCATAATCGCACCGCTGGCGAAGATCACCGCAATATTGCCATCCTGATCCTGCTGAGGCTGCTTTACGGTGTAATCGTAAATGCTGACGTTGCGATAATCGTTATTGGCTTTATCCCAGCCAAAGGTTTTCACCAGTTCCTGATCAGCAGCCGCACGGCTGTCCAGCACATCAACCAATTTACTGTCCAGCGCATATTTTGCGGTATCGCCGTCAACAGCCTGCAATCCGCTGATGACGCCGGCTGCTCCCGGGAACAGTTGATTCGGGGTAATCTGGCGATTTGCGGAAACGGTGTTCAGGTAGTTCTGCCACAGCTGGCCGATCCAGCGACTATCCGCATCACGTGCTTCCGGAGACATATCGTCACGCAGGAAAGGCTCGACGGCAGATTTGTAGGTGCCCACACGGAACACATGAGAATTGACTTTGAGCTTCTCTAACAGGGATTTGTAATACAACCCATTGGTAGCAAAGCCATGCAGATCAACGGTGCCCTGCGGTGACAGATAAATTTTGGTGGCATAGCTGGCGATGTAGTATTGCGCCTGGCTATAGCTATCACCAATGGCGTATATCGGTTTGCCCGCATCACGGAACTCACGCAGCGATTTGCCCAGATATTGTAATGAGGGTTGATCGCCGCCAGCAAAATCACGCAAATCAAGCACGATCCCGGTGATGTTTTTGTCAGTTTTCGCCTGACGAACCGCATCCACCACGTCGAACAATGAATTCTCTTGCAGGCGATCGCTGCTCGCGCCCAGCAACTCACGGCTGATGCGACTCAGGCGATTACTGACGGAAGGTTTATCCACTAATACACCGCTTAAATCCACCTTGAGTGCACCCTGTTGCACCGGTTCGCTGCTGTTGGCGCTGGAAAGCTGTAACCAGATACCGACACCGGCGAGGATTAAGACGATGAGGAATAAATTAAGAATGAATTCCCGAATAAAATTCAACACCCGCCAGCTCCAGCGGAACAGGCCAGCAATAATTCGCCACAATGTGCGCATAAACTCTCCATATTCACGTAACAGGGCAGTCGCCACGCGGTCTGCCCCGATGTCGGGTTCATCCTAAAGAGCAGCGTGCGAAATGTCAGCAGGAAATCGCGCCAGACTGTTACAAAAGATCTTGCTGTGCCAGGATTAGCCCACGCTTTTTATTCACGGGAGAATAATGATGGATGCACTGGATTTATTAATTAACCGCCGCTCGGCTTCGCGTCTGGCAGAACCGGCACCAGCGGGCGAAGTCTTGCAGAACATTTTGCACGCAGGCTTACGTGCACCGGATCATGGTACGTTGCAGCCGTGGCGCTTTATCATTGTAGAGAATGAAGGGCGTGAGCGTTTTGGTAAATTGCTTGAACAAGCGGCGCGTGACAGCAACCTCGATGAAAAGGCGATTGAAAAATCCGCCACCGCACCGTTTCGAGCGCCGATGATTATCACTGTTGTGGCGCACTGTGAAGAGCATGCCAAAGTCCCGCATTGGGAACAGTTGGTTTCAGCAGGTTGTGCCGTGATGGCGATGCAAATGGCCGCGGTGGCGCAGGGCTTTAACGGTATCTGGCGCAGCGGTCCATGGACCGACCATCCTTCAGTGCGCGAAGCCTTTGGTTGCCGCGAGCAGGATGCGATTGTCGGATTCCTGTATCTCGGTACACCGCAACTCAAAGCGAATACCACAGTAGTCGCACCGGACACCGCGCAATTTGTCAGTTATTTCTGACAGACATCGGCGGGTTTCTTCGGCAGGGTGAGGCGTGTTGCAAAGATTGCACACCGCGTGTGCGAAAGATCGAGCTTAAACCGCGCAACACTTACCACCGGTTGACAGCCAGGCTAACATACAGCCTTCTGTTCAGCGCATAAGGAACCCGCCATGAGTGAACCTCTTCGTCTGACGCAATACAGCCATGGAGCTGGCTGCGGCTGCAAAATTTCGCCGCAGGTACTGGAAACCATTCTTCATAGTGAGCTGACCCCTTTTCATGACCCCCAGTTGCTGGTGGGCAACGAAACACGTGACGATGCTGCCGTATACGATCTTGGCAACGGCACAGCGGTAGTCAGCACCACCGACTTCTTCATGCCGATTGTTGATGATCCCCATACCTTTGGCCGTATCGCCGCCACCAACGCTATCAGTGATATTTATGCCATGGGCGGCAAACCGATTATGGCGATTGCCATCCTGGGTTGGCCGGTCAACGTGCTGAGCCCGGAAGTGGCTCAGCAGGTCATTGAAGGCGGTCGTGCGGCCTGTCAGGCTGCTGGTATTGCGCTGGCGGGTGGGCATTCGATCGATGCGCCGGAGCCGATTTTTGGCCTGGCCGTCACGGGAATTGTTGATGTGGCGCGGGTGAAAAAGAACAGCGCCGCGCAGGCAGGAAGCCAGCTGTTTCTCACCAAGCCGCTGGGAATTGGCATCCTGACCACCGCCGAGAAAAAAGGCCTTCTGCTGCCAGAACACCAGTCATTAGCGGCGGAGGTGATGTGTCAGTTGAATAAAGCCGGTGCCGAGTTCGCCAAACTGGATGGCGTCAGCGCCATGACCGATGTCACCGGTTTTGGCTTGCTGGGACATCTGAGTGAGATTTGCCAGGGATCAGGTTTGCGTGCGGAAATCCACGCCAAACAGGTTCCGCGCTTACCCGGTGTCGATGAGTATATCGCCAAAGGTGCCGTGCCCGGCGGCACTCAGCGCAATTTTGCCAGCTATGGCGCCCTGATTTCCGCGATGGACGATGCAACTCGCGCGTTACTGTGCGATCCGCAAACCTCGGGTGGTTTACTGGTGGCGGTGCAACCCAGCGAGGTCGAAGCCTTCCAGCGCTGCGCAATATTGGCCGGCGTGCAGGCGACGGCGGTGGGTGAACTCTTCGCTGCCGATCCTTCCTGTCCATTAATTACCGTCGTGAATTGACGTAGAAGGAACGACGCCAGACATGCGTTTGTTTATTGCTGAAAAACCCAGCCTGGCGCGTGCCATTGCTGATGTACTGCCGAAACCGCATCGACGCGGTGACGGTTTTATTGCCTGTGGCAACGATCAGATGGTCACCTGGTGTGTCGGGCATTTGCTGGAACAGGCGCAGCCGGACAGCTATGACAGCCGCTATGCGCGCTGGAATCTTGCCGACCTGCCGATCATTCCGGAAAAGTGGCGTTTACAGCCACGTCCGTCGGTGGCTAAGCAACTCAAAGTGATTGAGGGTTTGCTGCAACAGGCGAGTGAAGTGGTACACGCCGGTGACCCGGATCGAGAAGGTCAGCTGTTGGTGGATGAAGTGCTGGACTACCTGCAACTCGCGCCGGAAAAGCGGCAGAAAGTGCAGCGCTGTCTCATTAACGATCTCAACCCCTCCGCCGTGGAGCGAGCAGTCAGCCGTTTACGTGAGAATCGCGAGTTTATCCCGCTTTGCGTCTCCGCATTGGCCCGCGCCCGCGCAGATTGGCTCTACGGCATCAATATGACCCGTGCCTGGACGCTGTTAGGCCGCAATGCCGGTTATGATGGTGTGCTGTCGGTCGGACGCGTACAAACGCCGGTGCTCGGTCTGGTGGTGCGTCGCGATGAAGAGATCGAAAACTTCATTCCTAAAGATTACTTCGAAGTGAAAGCGCATATCGTGACGCCGAAAGATGAGCGTTTTGTTGCCAGCTGGATACCCAGCGACGCCTGCGAACCCTGGCAGGATGAGGAAGGTCGCCTGTTACACCGTTCGCTGGCCGATCATGTTTTAGAGCGCATCAACGGTAAGCCGGCGATAGTGACAGGCTATAACGACAAACGGGAATCTGATACCGCACCATTGCCGTTTTCGCTCTCCAGCCTGCAGATCGAGGCGGCAAAGCGTTTCGGCCTGAGTGCGCAAAACGTACTGGACTGCTGCCAGCGTCTGTATGAAACCCATAAGTTGATTACCTATCCGCGTTCAGACAGCCGGTATTTGCCGGATGAACATTTTGCCGGACGGCATGCGGTGCTGAATGCGATACAGGCGCACCAACCCAATCTGACACCGCCTACGGATTTTAACCCTGATCAGAAGAACCGCTGCTGGGATGATAAAAAGGTGGATGCGCACCACGCGATCATCCCTACCGCCCGCGCCAGTAAAGTGAACCTCACGGAGAATGAAGCCAATATTTACGGCCTGGTGGCACGTCAGTATCTGATGCAATTTTGCCCAGACGCGGTTTTTCGCAAATGCGTTATCGATCTCGAGATTGGCGGGGGCAAGTTTGTTGCCAAAGCGCGTTTTCTGGCAGAAGCGGGCTGGCGTGCCTTACTCGGCAGTAAAGAACGCGATGAAGAGAACGATGGCACGCCTTTACCGGTGGTGGCAAAGGGCGATGAGCAGCTGTGTGAGCGCGGTGAGGTGCATGCCAAGCAGACGCAGCCGCCGCGCCCGTTTACCGATGCCACCCTGTTATCCGCCATGACCGGCATCGCGCGCTTTGTTCAGGATAAAGAACTAAAGAAAGTGCTGCGTGCGACCGATGGTTTAGGGACGGAAGCGACGCGAGCCGGCATTATTGAATTATTGTTCCGCCGGACATTCCTCGTGAAGAAAGGCCGCTATATTCATTCTACGGACGCGGGCAGGGCGCTGATCCATGCGTTACCAGAAATGGCGGCCCGACCAGATATGACGGCTCAATGGGAATCGACATTAACACGCATCAGTGAAAAGGCCTGCCGCTACGATGAGTTTATGCAGCCGCTGGTTGCCACGCTGATCGGGTTAATTGGCGAAGCGCGTCAGCGACCCTCGTTGCAATCATTTAGAGGCATTGCCGCACCGGCCGCTAAACGTAAAGCAAAACCGAAATCGACCCGGCGTAAAACCAAGGAGACAGAGTGATGCGTTATATCCTATTAGCGCTTAGCGGGCTGCTGTTGTGCATGAATTCGGCGCTGGCGAACCGCCAGCCGGAAAACAGTCGCACGGGCAATACGGATGTGGTGGTGGATATGCCACCGGAAGTCTGGACACAGGGACAGAATAATCAGCAGAGCAACTGTCTGCAGTGCTGCACTTATGAGAATCGCAGTTACTCTGAAGGGGCAGTAGTGAAAGCGGAAGGCGTGCTGCTGCAGTGTGGGCGTGATGAGAAAGTGATGGGCACTAACCCGCTTATCTGGAAAATCATCAAGTAAAGGTGCGTGGCGTTCTCACGCCACGCAGTTTACTTATTTTTCCAGATTGAACGTCGACCAGACAGGTGCATGATCCGATGGTTTTTCCATACTGCGGATCTCGTAATCAATGCCACTTTCAATGCAACGCGCTGCCAGCGGTTGACTGGCCAGCAACAGGTCGATACGCAGACCACGGTTATCATCAAAACCTTTTGAACGGTAGTCGAACCAGGAGAAACGGTCAGCCGTTTCCGGGTATTTCGCGCGCCAGGTATCGACCAGCCCCCAATGCAACAGGCGATCCATCCACTCACGCTCTTCTGGCAGGAATGAGCATTTACCGGTGCGCAGCCAGCGCTTGCGGTTATCTTCGCCAATGCCGATATCAAGATCGGTACTGCTGATATTCATGTCACCCATGATCAGCACCGGCTTATCAACCGCCAACTGCTGTTCCAGATAATCCTGTAAATCACGGTAGAACTTCTCTTTCGCCGGGAATTTAGTTGGATGGTCACGGCTTTCACCCTGCGGGAAGTAACCGTTAATCACGGTGATGTCGCCAATCGGGCTGGGGATTTCCGCCATGATTAGGCGGCGTTGTGAATCTTCATCATCACCGGGAAAACCACGACGTACCGAAACAGGCTGCGCTTTGGTCAGCAGCGCGACGCCGTAGTGGCCTTTTTGACCATGATAAAACACGTTGTAACCCAACTTGCTGACGTCTTCGAGCGGGAACATGTCATCGTGAACTTTGGTTTCCTGCAGGCCGATGACGTCTGGCTGATGCTGTTCGACGAGGGCTTCAAGTTGATGAGGGCGTGCGCGCAAGCCATTGATGTTGAAAGAGATGAATTTCATTTCGCTGCCATTCTTATCCGCAAAAGTATGCCGGGATGGTAACGAGTTTTCGTTAGAATGTCATGGATTGAATCGGGGGGAAATAACGATGTAAGCAATAGGAAAAGCGATGGTGGCGGGAGAAGGATTCGAACCTTCGAAGTCGATGACGGCAGATTTACAGTCTGCTCCCTTTGGCCGCTCGGGAATCCCGCCACTGGCCTGAATAATGTGCCTGAAAGCGGGGCGCATGATACCAAATGCGTTCTGACTGTAAAGCGCTGAAAACAAAAATATGAATCGTTTGCCCACTTTTCATCCGTGGCGCTGAAGAGTTGCACAATTCAGCGCCAGGACGCTTACAGAATGATGGTGCGGTTACCGTAAACGAACACGCGCTGACCCAGCACTTTATACAGCGCGCGGCTGAGGACATTCTTCTCGACATCACGACCGGCACGCATCATCTCTTCTGCGGTGTAGCTGTGATCGACGTTGATCACGTCCTGCATGATGATCGGACCTTCATCGAGGTTATCATTCACGTAGTGCGCGGTAGCACCGATAATTTTCACACCACGCTCGTAAGCCTGATGGTAAGGACGCGCGCCGATGAAGGCAGGCAGGAACGAGTGGTGAATATTGATGATCTGATTCGGGTAACGCTGCACAAAAGCAGGCGTCAGCACGCGCATATATTTGGCCAGCACCACGTAATCCGGCTGGTAGCGATCAATTTCATCGCCCATGCGGTTGTCATGCTCTTCACGCGTCAGGCCTTCATGGCTGACCAGAACAAACGGAATATCGAAACGTTCAACCAGCGAGCGCAGCGTTTCATGGTTACCAATGACGGCGGCAATCTCCATATCGAGACCACCAAACGCGCATTTCATCAGCAGATCGCCCAGGCAATGCGCCTCTTTGGTCACCAGAATCACCACACGACGACGGCCAGCGCTCTGCAGTTCCCGCACCGAACCTACCGGTAACGCGCTGTCGAGATCCGCCAGCAGGGTATTGTCGTTGAAAATCCCTTCCAGCTCTGTGCGCATGAAAAAGCGCCCGGTACGGTGATCGACAAACTCATTGTTTTGCACAATGTTGAGTTCATGCTTGTAGCAAATGTTGGTGATCTTGGCGATCAGACCTTTCGCATCAGGGCAAATGGTCCGTAAAACTTTTCGTTGCGTGTTTTGCGCTTGCATCTCGATCAGAGTCCTGTCAAAGCGATGAATGGTAAAGCCGTTGTGCATCTGTCCAGATTAACCACAACATTTTTTGTATTTTTTATCGGAGCCACAAGGACAGCGATCGTTGCGCCCCAGCTCGGGCACCGTTCCGTCGATATAGTACCAGCGTTGATCCTCACAGAGAAAGCGTGAACATTCATAGATGGCCGAAGTGCGCTCTTTTTCGCGGTAACGCGCAAAAAAGGTCACAAAGGCTTCATTCTCGTGGCTTCCATGATTACAACGGGTTACATTCAAGCCCAGCCACTCAGTGCCGGAAAAACTTTCAGATAATAACGTCTCAAGGTCGGCCACACGCTTACTGGAGTGCCAGGTCGCAGCCAGATAACCCGCGTTCTTTTCAACATAAGCGGTGTAGCGTGAACGCATTAATTGTTCAGCGCTGGCAGGGAATGCCTGACCGCTCAGAAAGGGCTGGCAACATAAGCTATACTGCTTTCCGCTGCAGCAGGGGCACTTTTCAGACACGTCATCTCCTGTGAGTGATTAAAGTTAATTAAAGTGTGCGCTATGGTAGCCGACTGCTGAGCGGGATGCTACGTACCAGACTAATCACGAGGTGCGATGAGAAAGGTGAGGATCGGGCTGGCCCTGGGTTCAGGTGCCGCCAAAGGTTGGGCGCACATTGGTGTGATTAATGCGCTGGAGCGTGCCGGCATTGAAATAGATGTGGTTGCAGGCTGCTCTGTCGGCGCGCTGGTGGGATCGGCGTACGTCAATAATCGGCTGGGAGTGATGGAAAAGTGGGTCAGCGCATTCCGCTACTGGGATGTAATCCGTCTGATGGATCTGTCGTGGCAGCGTGGTGGTTTGCTGCGCGGTGACCGCGTGTTCAGCCACATCCGTCAGTTGATCCCCAATGAATTGATTGAGGGGTGCAATAAACCCTTTGGCGTGGTGGCCTCGAATTTAAGTACCGGCCGTGAGTTGTGGTTAACCGAAGGCGATTTGCATCAGGCAGTACGTGCGTCCTGTAGTATGCCAGGCTTATTACCACCTGTTGGCTACAATGGTTACTGGCTGGTGGATGGTGCCGTGGTCAATCCGGTGCCGATATCTCTGACACGAGCCCTTGGCGCCGACATTGTCATCGCGGTGGATTTACAGCATGACGCGCATTTAATGCAGCAGGATTTATTATCGGTGACACCTCAGAGCGGCGAAGAAGAGGCTGCGGCTGAGGCATTAAGCTGGGGCAAAAAATTGCGCCAGCGCATACTGGGTCTGACGCACCGCCGGGCCAATCAAACGCCGGGCGCCATGGAGATCATGTCCACATCCATCCAGATTCTGGAAAACCGCCTTAAACGTAATCGTATGGCGGGCGATCCACCGGATGTGCTGATTCAACCGTTTTGTCCGCAGATATCCACACTGGATTTTCATCGTGCACAAGAAGCCATTGCGGCAGGTAAAGCCGCCGTCGAGAAAAAAATGGATGAACTATTACCGCTGGTCCGAGGCAGATAATCAGGTTGTTCATTCTCAGGCAGTGCGACTTCAGTCAATTCTGAAAGGCGCAACTGCGTTTTATGAACCACTATTGAAATATCTGGTACGCAGGGGGAGAGAATGGAAAAACCACTAATCGGCAAAAAGATACTCATTGTCGAAGATGAGGTCGTTTTCCGTTCGATGTTAGACACTATGTTGGTGGGGCTGGGAGCCAGCACGCTGGAAGCGGGAGATGGCCTCGATGGCTTAACCTTGCTGTCGGCTCAAGCCGTGGATCTGGTGATTTGCGATCTGGAGATGCCGCGCATGGGGGGGCTTCAGTTCGTCGAACGTATCCGCAGCCGCGGTAATAGCGTGCCAATCTTGATCATCTCCGCCACGCAGAACATGGCTGATATTGCGCATGTCCTGCGCCTTGGGGTTCAGGATGTTCTGCTTAAGCCGCTCAGAAACCTCGAACGTTTTCGTGAAGCTGTTTATGAGTGCCTTTATCCTTCAATGTTCACTTCCAAAGTTGAGGAAGATGAACAGCTGTTTCAGGATTGGGATGCACTGGTTCGCGATCCTTTAGCTGCGTCTAAGTTACTGAAGCAGTTGCAACCTCCGGTTCAGCAAACCATCGCCAATTGCCGCATTAACTATCGCCAACTGACCATGGCCGAACAGCCAGGGCTGGTGCTGGATATTGCCGCGTTGTCCGACAAGGATCTGGCCTTTTACTGTCTTGATGTGACCCGAGCAGGCGATAATGGCGTGTTGGCCGCCTTACTGTTGCGCGCGCTGTTTAATGGTCTGTTACAGGAACAACTTTCCGGACAGAAGCAGCGCTTGCCGGAGTTAAACGGCCTGCTGCGCCAGGTCAATATGCTGTTACGCCAGGCCAATCTCAGTGGCCAGTTCCCCTTGCTGGTGGGGTACTACCACCGTCAGTTGAAAAACCTGATTCTGGTCTCCGCTGGCCTCAACGCCACATTGCACATTAACACCCATCAGATTCAACTCAGTAATGGCGTGCCGCTTGGTACTATGGGCAGTACGCACCTCAATCAGATCAGTCAACGCGCTGATGCCTGGCAGTGCCATGTGTGGGGCGCGGGTGGCAGGCTACGGCTGATGTTATCGGCTGAAGAATAAGCGATTGGATTTATATTTTTTGCGGGCTGGAGACAGGGCCAGGGGTAAGCTTTACACTTGGGTAATAGTCTTAAATTCCGCGGATTAGCTCCATCCAGGATAAATCCGTCTGATAGTAACTGATATACTCATTTCGTTTTTAAACCGACATATCAAGTATTAACTTGAACGGCCTATTAAGAGAGGTATTTAGATGTCTGCCTATAAGTCTAAAGTAAAAAAAGCGGTAATCCCGGTTGCAGGTCTGGGTACGCGTATGCTGCCTGCTACTAAAGCTATTCCAAAAGAGATGTTACCGCTGGTCGATAAGCCGCTGATCCAATATGTCGTGAATGAGTGTATTGCTGCGGGCATTAACGAAATCGTGTTGGTTACGCACTCTTCTAAAAACGCCATCGAAAACCATTTTGATACCAGTTTTGAGCTGGAATCCATGCTGGAAAAACGCGTTAAGCGTCAGTTGTTGGATGAAATCCAGTCTATCTGTCCTCCACACGTGACCATCATGCAGGTGCGTCAGGGTATTGCGAAAGGCCTTGGCCACGCAGTGATGTGTGCACATCCGCTGGTCGGTGATGAGCCGGTTGCCGTGATTCTGCCAGATGTGATCATCGATGAGTACGAATCTGACCCAACCAAAGACAACCTGGCAGAAATGCTGGCGCGTTACGAAGAAAGCGGCCGCAGCCAGATCATGGTAGAGCCGGTTGCTGATGTGACCGCTTACGGTGTCGTTGACTGCAAAGGTGCTGACCTGGCGCCAGGCCAGAGCGCGCCAATGGTGGGTGTGGTTGAAAAGCCTAAAGCTTCTGAAGCGCCTTCTAACCTCGCAGTTGTGGGTCGTTACGTGCTGTCTGCTGATATCTGGCCACTGCTGGCAAAAACCCCTCCAGGTGCTGGCGGCGAAGTTCAGCTGACTGACTCCATCGCCATGCTGATGGAAAAAGAGACCGTTGAAGCCTATCACCTGACCGGTGTAAGCCATGACTGCGGTAACAAACTGGGTTATATGCAGGCTTTCGTTGAGTATGGCGTTCGTCATCCAGTACTGGGTAAAGACTTTACTCAATGGCTGGAAGGCGCTGTAGGCAACAAAAAGTAATTCATTAAACACAGGATAATTCAATGAAAGTCACTGTATTTGGTATCGGCTATGTCGGTCTGGTTCAGGCTGCGGTGTTAGCCGAAGTCGGACATGACGTTCTCTGTATTGATGTCGATGAAAAGAAAGTCGAAAACCTGAAAAAAGGCCATATTCCGATTTTCGAACCGGGTTTGACGCCGCTGGTGATGTCTAACTATGAAGCGGGTCGCCTGAAGTTCAGCACCAATGCAGAAGAGGGTGTTAACCACGGTGTCATGCAATTTATTGCTGTGGGTACGCCGCCGGATGAAGACGGTTCTGCCGATCTGAAATATGTGACTGCGGTTGCGCGGACAATTGCAGCGCACATGAACGATCATAAAGTGGTGATCGATAAATCTACCGTCCCTGTCGGAACGGCTGATCGTGTGCGTGCAGTAATGGCCGAGACGCTGCAAAAACGTGATGTGAACATCCCGTTTGATGTGGTTTCTAACCCTGAATTCCTTAAGGAAGGGGCTGCAGTAAACGACTGCATGCGTCCTGAGCGCATCGTGGTGGGCACTGATAACGACGACGTGGTTGAGTTGTTGCGTGAGCTTTATGAGCCATTCAACCGCAATCACGATCGCATGATTCTGATGGATATCCGCAGTGCAGAGCTGACCAAGTACGCAGCGAACTGCATGCTGGCGACCAAAATCAGCTTCATGAACGAAATCTCTAACCTGGCAGAACGTCTGGGAGCCGACGTTGAGAAAGTCCGTCAGGGGATTGGTTCAGATTCTCGCATTGGTTATCACTTCATCTACCCTGGCTGTGGCTACGGTGGTTCGTGCTTCCCGAAAGACGTGCAGGCGCTGATTCGTACTGCTGAGTCGATTGGTTACACACCGCGTCTGTTGCAGGCGGTAGAAGATGTGAATGATTCACAGAAGAACAAATTGCCGAGCTTCATCAAGCGTCATTTTGGCGACGATCTGCGTGGCAAAACCTTTGCTCTCTGGGGTCTTGCGTTCAAACCTAACACCGACGATATGCGTGAAGCCTCCAGCCGTGTGCTGATGGAAACGCTATGGGAAGCGGGTGCGACCATTCAGGCATTTGACCCGGAAGCAATGGAAGAAGCGCAGCGTATTTATGGCCACCGCGACGACCTGAAGCTGACCGGTACCAAAGAAGCGGCGTTGCAAGGTGCTGATGGCCTGGTGATTTGTACTGAATGGCAGAACTTCCGTGCGCCAGATTTCGACGTTATCAAAACCGCGTTAAAACAACCCGTGATTTTTGATGGTCGTAACCTGTATGATCCGGAGCGTATCAGCAAACGCGGCTTTACGTATTACGCTATCGGCCGCGGAGCATCAATTCAAATTGTGTAATAAATGAGGGATGTATGAAGTTTTTGGTTACCGGTGCGGCAGGTTTTATTGGATTTCACGTGAGTCAGCGTTTGCTGGCCGCCGGTCACCAGGTCGTCGGTATCGATAACCTGAATGACTATTACGATGTCAGCCTGAAACAAGCGCGCTTAGACCAGATCCTCCAGCATCCCGAGTTTATTTTCCTGAAAATGGACCTGGCAGATCGCCAGGCCATTTCTTCATTATTCGAAGATCATGCATTTGATCGCGTGATCCATCTGGGTGCGCAAGCGGGCGTTCGTTATTCAATTGATAACCCACACGCTTACGCCGATGCCAATCTCATTGGCCACCTCAATATTCTCGAAGGGTGCCGCCATCATAAAGTTGGCCACCTGTTGTATGCGTCATCCAGCTCAGTATATGGGCTAAACCGAAAAATGCCTTTCTCAACGGATGACTCTGTTGATCATCCTATTTCTCTGTATGCGGCCACCAAAAAAGCCAACGAATTGATGTCGCATACTTATTCCCATTTGTACCAGTTGCCCACCACCGGTCTGCGCTTCTTTACTGTTTACGGTCCGTGGGGACGTCCGGATATGGCGTTATTCAAATTCACCCGCGCAATGCTGGCCGGTGAGCAAATTGACGTCTATAACCGTGGGCAAATGACCCGAGATTTTACTTACATTGATGATATTGCAGAAGCTATCGTGCGTATGCAGGATGTGATTCCGCAGGCTGATGAAAACTGGACCGTGGAAGCGGGATCGCCGGCCACCAGTTCTGCGCCATACCGGGTTTACAATATCGGCAACAGCCAGCCGACCAGCCTGATGACCTATATCGAGTCACTGGAAAAAGCGTTGGGCATTGAAGCGAAGAAAAATATGCTGCCGATGCAGCCGGGAGATGTGCTCAATACCAGTGCGGATACTCAGCCATTATATGATGCGATTCAGTTCCGTCCGCAAACCAGGGTTGAGCAGGGCGTGCAGAACTTTGTTGATTGGTATCGTCGCTTTTATCAGCAATAAAGACGCATTAAAAAAGGAAGCCAGCGGCTTCCTTTTTCTTACCCGGTGTAAAGTGAACTCACGTTAGCGCTATTCACAATTCGAAGCACTGGAAAATTACAGCAGGAAATCGTCCAGTTGTTTACCTTGTTCTTCAATCGCTTTTATAATCACGGCTGGTGTACGACCCTGACCAGTCCAGGTACGGTTTTCACCATTTTCATCAACGTAAGAATACTTGGCAGGACGTGCAGCACGCTTGGTTTTTCCCGGTGCTTTGGTCTCAGAAAGTGCCTGTAACAATTCGTTTGGATCGATACCATCTGCAATCAGCATCTCACGGTATTGTTCAAGTTTGCGGTTACGTTCAGCATTTTCAGCCTGCGCGTGAGTTTCTTCTTCACGACGCTCATTGACCACAACCTCGAGTTTTTCCAGCATCTCTTCCAGTGTTTCCAGAGTGCATTCCCGAGCTTGCGCGCGCAATGTACGGATATTATTAAGAATTTTAAGTGCTTCGCTCATTGTCCTAATCTCAAAATATAATAAATGGGAGTTGTTCTGCCGACTCATAATAGTGGGGCTAGAAAATAACTGCAATAGTCAGATTAAAAAGTAAAACGTTAAGTAAAAACCAGAAATCACATTGTATTACGGTTTACAAATATATTTACCGTTAGCGCTTAGATCTGAAGCCTTGATTATCCGCGTTTGCCACCGTGACGTTGTGCTAATCCTTACACTTTGGCAGTAATAATGCTGAATAAATTCTCAGCATAGATTGTCCTTTGCCAAAAAGTGCTGTTTTAACATCGATGATGAATCACGTACCTGCCATTGTCGTTAATTTGAGCAAATGATAAAAATAATGCATCGCTACAGGTTTACTTGTTTATGGTAGACTGCGCGCCATCAGATTTGTGCTGCGATGAGATTCTGCATATGGCCCAACTTTATTTTTATTACTCCGCGATGAACGCAGGTAAATCCACTGCTTTGCTTCAGTCCTCCTATAACTATCAGGAGCGCGGCATGCGCACTCTGGTGTATACCGCCGAGATTGATGACCGCTTTGGTGCGGGCAAGGTAAGCTCGCGGATTGGTCTTTCGTCTCCTGCATTTTTATATAACGCTGCGACACAATTAAATCAGGAAATAGCCAGGGAGCATGCGAAGCAACCGGTTCATTGTGTGCTGGTGGATGAGAGTCAGTTCCTGACACGTGAGCAAGTCAGGGCGTTATCGGATGTGGTCGACAATATGGATATTCCCGTATTGTGTTATGGATTACGCACAGATTTTCGCGGCGAGCTCTTTACCGGCAGTCAATATTTACTGGCATGGGCAGATAAACTGGTTGAGCTTAAAACCATCTGCCATTGCGGTCGTAAAGCCAGCATGGTATTGCGCCTTGATGCCAACGGTAAACCGTTCAGCGAAGGAGAGCAGGTGGTGATTGGCGGCAATGAGCGATATATTTCTGTCTGCCGTAAACACTATAAACAGGCGATTGATGAAGGATCGTTAAAAGCTATCTATGGTGCGCAATCTCCGCACGCTTGATTATTTAGCGATAAAAAAACCCGCCGCAGCGGGTTTTTTGTTTTTAGCCGGTTAGGCTTTTTTGGTTTTTTTCTCGATTTTCACCGTTTTATCATCGGCGGCTTCAGCCACTGGGCCTTCAGCTTCAGAGAATTCGCGGCCATAGAAGGTATCCAGCATGATTTGCTTCAATTCAGCAATCAGCGGATAACGCGGATTCGCACCGGTACACTGGTCATCAAACGCGTCGTCTGCCAGCTTATCGACTTTCGCCAGGAAATCGGCTTCCTGCACGCCAGCTTCACGGATAGAGGTTGGGATACCGAGTTGAGTTTTCATCTCTTCCAGCCATGCCAGCAGTTTTTCAATTTTCTGGGCAGTGCGGTCACCCTGTGCACTCAATCCAAGATGGTCGGCAATTTCAGCGTAGCGACGACGTGCCTGTGGGCGATCGTACTGGCTGAAAGCTGTCTGCTTGGTTGGGTTGTCATTCGCGTTGTAACGGATGACGTTGCAAATCAGCAGGGCGTTGGCCAAACCGTGCGGAATATGGAACTCCGAGCCCAGCTTATGCGCCATGGAGTGACACACACCGAGGAAGGCGTTGGCGAAGGCGATACCGGCGATTGTAGCCGCATTATGCACACGTTCACGCGCCACTGGATTCTTCGCCCCCTCACGATAGCTGGCCGGCAGGTTCTCTTTTAGCAGTTTCAGCGCCTGCAGCGCCTGGCCATCAGAGTACTCATTAGCCAGCACAGAGACATAGGCTTCCAGCGAGTGAGTTACCGCATCCAGACCACCAAACGCACAGAGTGAGCGAGGCATATCCATCACCAGATTGGCATCCACAATCGCCATATCAGGCGTCAGTGCATAATCCGCTAAAGGATATTTCTGGCCTGTGGCATCGTCAGTCACTACCGCAAATGGTGTAACTTCAGAACCGGTACCGGAAGTGGTGGTGATGGCCACCATGCGCGCTTTCACGCCCATTTTCGGGAACTTGTAGATACGTTTACGGATATCCATGAAACGCAGCGCCAGTTCTTCGAAGTGGGTTTCAGGATGTTCGTACATCACCCACATGATTTTCGCGGCATCCATCGGGGAACCGCCGCCCAGGGCGATAATCACATCGGGTTTGAAGCTGTTCATCTGCTCAGCACCTTTACGTACGATGCTGAGTGTTGGGTCCGCTTCCACCTCAAAGAACACTTCAGTTTCGATGCCGTGCGCTTTTAACACGTGAGTGACTTGATCGGCATAGCCATTATTAAACAGGAAGCGGTCAGTGACGATAAAGGCGCGCTTAGCACCGTCGGTGGCGACTTCCTCCAGGGCAATCGGCAGTGAACCACGACGGAAGTAGATAGACTTCGGAAGTTTATGCCACAACATATTTTCAGCTCGCTTGGCCACGGTTTTCTTGTTGATCAGGTGTTTAGGTCCGACGTTCTCAGAAATTGAGTTACCGCCCCAGGAACCACAGCCCAGCGTCAACGATGGCGCAAGTTTGAAGTTATACAAGTCGCCAATACCGCCTTGCGAAGCTGGTGTGTTAATCAGAATACGGGCGGTCTTCATTTTGTCGCCAAAGAAGTGCACGCGCTCGTGTTGGTTGTCCTGGTCAGTGTACAGGCAAGAGGTATGGCCGATACCGCCCATAGCCACCAGTTTCTCTGCTTTATCCACCGCATCGTAATAATCTTTCGCACGATACATCGCCAGAGTTGGCGACAGTTTTTCGTGGGCAAAGGGTTCAGATTCATCCACCAGCTTCACTTCACCGATGAGAATTTTGGTGGTCGCAGGGACGCTAATACCCGCCAGTTCAGCAATTTTTGCCGCAGGCTGACCCACGATAGCGGCATTCAGTGCACCATTTTTCAGAATGATATCCTGAATGGCTTTCAACTCTTTGCCCTGCAGCAGATAGCCGCCGTGGCTGGCGAAACGCTCGCGAACCGCATCGTAGACCGAGTCCACCACGATGACAGACTGCTCTGACGCACAAATGACGCCGTTATCGAAGGTTTTGGACATCAGGATAGAAGCGACTGCGCGTTTGATATCGGCGGTTTCATCGATAACCACTGGCGTATTACCGGCACCGACACCAATCGCCGGTTTACCGGAACTGTATGCGGCTTTTACCATGCCTGGGCCACCGGTGGCCAGAATCAGGTTGATATCAGGGTGGTGCATCAGCTGGTTGGACAGCTCTACTGAAGGGACATCAATCCAGCCAATGATGTCTTTCGGCGCACCAGCCGCAATGGCAGCTTGCAACACAATGTCGGCTGCTTTGTTGGTGGCATCTTTGGCACGTGGATGTGGTGAGAAAATGATACCGTTACGGGTTTTTAAGCTGATCAGCGCTTTAAAGATGGCGGTAGAGGTCGGGTTAGTGGTTGGGACGATACCGCAAATCAGGCCAATTGGCTCAGCGATGGTGATAGTACCGAAGGTGTCATCTGTATCCAGCACACCACAGGTTTTCTCATCTTTATAGGCGTTGTAGATATATTCAGAAGCGAAGTGGTTTTTGATCACTTTATCTTCAACGATGCCCATGCCGGACTCGGCGACGGCCATTTTGGCGAGAGGGATGCGGGCATCAGCAGCGGCGAGTGCAGCAGCGCGGAAAATGGTATCAACTTGTTCCTGACTAAAGTTGGCGTATTCACGCTGTGCCTTTTTAACACGCTCAACCAGTGCATTAAGTTCGGCAACATTTGTAACGGCCATAGTGCTCTCCTGAAGGAAGTTAAACTCTTTTAGTAAGCAAGCCTGAGTCGGAAAGTATAGTCGCGCTATGCTTATACGTTGTTCAGAGTGGCGAGTAGATTTCCGTTGCTTACTAAAAGGGTTTCCAGGATAAGATGCTGACGCCTGTATCAATAGTTTCGATGGGGTAAGATTACCCCTGATGAGGTAGGCAAATTTTGATGTGGATCAATCCGGAGCCAAGCTGACACCTTTCAGCACCCACTTTAGCAACTAAAGTAACTCATTAAGCGGTTTTAGTTGATGGAGATGACGTGAGGTGGGCGACGAGCCATCGTTCGCAGAGGAATAAACTGGAAGTAAGGGGAAATAGCAGCATATATTTCCGCTTAACCTACTGGTTTTCCCTCCGGCTTATGCACTACATTAAGCGCGATTTGAAACACTACCTTCGTGGAGCTCACCGTGAACCCCGTGCTACTTGATTTTTCCGGCTACGTTAAGTTTTTTGTCGGCTTATTTGCCCTGGTCAATCCCGTGGGGATCATCCCCGTGTTTATCAGCATGACCAGCTATCAGGCGGTCGCTGAGCGGAATAAAACCAACTTCACGGCAAATCTGGCTGTAGCGATCATTCTCTGGACCTCGCTGTTCCTCGGGGACGCTATTCTCCATCTCTTCGGCATCTCCATTGACTCATTCCGTATCGCCGGGGGGATTCTGGTGGTAACCATCGCGATGTCGATGATCAGCGGCAAGTTGGGCGAGGATAAGCAAAACAAGCAGGAAAAGTCAGAGACCGCGATTCGTGAAAGTATTGGTGTGGTGCCACTGGCCTTGCCCTTGATGGCCGGCCCGGGTGCGATCAGTTCGACTATCGTCTGGAGCACGCGTTACCACAGCTGGATAAACCTGCTCGGTTTCACTATCGCCATTGCGATTTTCGCGCTCTGCTGTTGGTTATTGTTTAGAGCTGCCCCTTTAATGGTGCGCGTTTTAGGACAAACAGGCATTAACGTGATTACCCGAATCATGGGATTGCTTCTAATGGCACTGGGGATTGAGTTTGTTGTCACCGGGATGAAGGCGATATTTCCGGGTTTGCTGAATTAATTTGTCGGTGTTTTCAGTTAAAAAATAACTTTTGTGATCCATATTGGTGCAATGGGCTAGTATTTTGCACCAATAGGGTGAGGTTATTCGCCTGGCTTAATTTGATCTGACTATCATCACTTTTGCTACTACTTTTCCTACCCGCGCCAGTTCATCAACAAATATATGTGATAATTATCACAGTATATTTCACTGCCATATTCATTTTAATCAGTAACTATTCGGAAGTTATATCACCTCAAATAACGTTTCATATTGTTAGCTGAGAGTTTGGCAGCATTAACAGTAAAATAGCGGATTACAGGGCTTTATTGGCGATAAAATCGACGAAATATTGACTTATTGCTTATAAAACATATGGTTGAATAATATTTCAGTATGAAAATTAACACTTCTCCTGTCGCGATCTACATGATAAAAGAGAATTAGCTAACATTTTTGCTGTTTAGCTTTGGCGTGCGGGCATCGGTTCTGATAATTTTCGGCTCATCACAAATTTTTTTCCTGTTCGCGACAAATGTGTACGCTTCTTGCTTACTCGCTATCAGGTTTTATTTAAGGTTGATATTTGTTGATGAAGAGCATGGTAGCGAAAAAAGTTGCGCGTACGTCTCTGGCGCTTTGTCTGGTAGGTTTTATCTCTCATAGTCAGGCGGCTGACATCCCGGCAGGGACGCAATTATCTGCAACACAGCGCATTGTCATCAATAACGGTAGTGAAGTGTCCTCGCTCGATCCGCAAAAAACGGAAGGGGTTCCCGAATCTAATGTCATCCGCAATTTGTTAGAGGGGCTGGTCGAGACCGATAACAATGGTCAGATTGTGCCTGGCGTTGCAAAGCAGTGGAGCAACCAGCAGGGGCGTATCTGGACCTTCACCCTGCGTGAAGATGCGCGCTGGAGCAACGGTGAACCCGTCACCGCGCAAGATTTCGTTTACAGCTGGCAGCGTCTGGCCGATCCGAAAACAACTTCACCCTATGCCAGTTATCTGCAAGCTGCCCATATCGCCAACATCGACGCCATATTGGCGGGCAAAGCCTCGCCGGATTCACTGGGCGTGAAAGCGATTGATGCGCATCACCTCGAAGTGACACTCACTGAGCCTGTTCCCTATTTTGTCGACATGCTGGCCCATACCGCGATGAAGCCGGTGTACCGCGCGGCGATTGAAAAATTCGGCGAGCAGTGGACCCAACCGCAGAACTATGTGGGAAATGGTGCCTACACGCTAGCTGACTGGGTAGTGAATGAAAAGATCGTTCTGAAGCGTAACCCGCAATATTGGGATAACGCGCGAAGCGTGATTGATGAGGGCGTTTTTCTGCCGATTAGCTCCGAGAACAGTGATATCAATCGCTATCGCAGCGGTGGCACAGATATGACCAACAGCGTGGTGCCACCGGATTTATTCAAGAAGTTGCAGCAGGATTTAGGTAATCAGGTCAAAGTCAGCCCTTTACTCTGCACCTTCTACTATGAAATGAACAACAAAAAGGCGCCGTTCGATGATGCAAGAGTCCGTACAGCCCTGAAGCTGACGCTTGATCGTGACATCATCGCCGACAAGATCATGGGGCAGGGGCAGATCCCCGCCTATGCGCTGACGCCGCCATTTACGCACGGCATCTCGCCTGAAGCCCCTGCCTGGTCGAAGCAAACCCAGGCCGAACGTAACGCCAGTGCCAAACAACTGCTGGCCGATGCCGGTTTTAATGCTCAGCACCCGCTGCGTTTCACGTTGTTGTATAACACCTCTGAGCAGAATAAACGGCAGGCTATCGCCGCCGCCTCGATGTGGCAAAAGAACCTCGGTGCCGAGGTGACGCTACAAAATCAAGAGTGGAAAACGCTGCTGGAGACGCGTCATCAGGCGCAATACGATGTGGTGCGCGCTACCTGGTGCTCGGACTATAACGAGCCCTCAACCTTCCTCAATATGCTGCTGAGTGGTTCCTCGATTAACACCGCGTTCTATCACAGCGATGCCTTCGATAAATTGATGGCGCAAACTCTGACGGCTGCCGATAACACACACCGTGCCGCATTGTATCAGCAGGCGGAAGCGCAGCTGGATACGGACTCACCCATCGTGCCGGTTTACTATCGGGTCAGCGTGCGTCTGGTGAAACCCTGGGTAGGCGGTTTTACCGGTAAAGATCCGCAGGATATGCTGGCATTGAAATACTATTACATAAAGAAACATTGAGTAATGTGTGGAACCGGCGCTACAGTCGGACGGCACATTAACGTGGTAAACCCTGAAGGGTGGTAGTGGTCTCTGTTCAGACAGGCAGAGATCTCCCGGAAACGGGGTACGCCGGGCAGTTCACTGACCCGGTGACGATAATAAAACTGGAGCTAAGTAATGAACAACATCACGAAAAAAAGCCTGATTGCTGCAGGCGTTCTTGCAGCAATCAGCGCACTGGCAGGGAATGCTGCTTTGGCCGCAGTGCCAGCAGGCGTTGAATTGGCAGCAAAACAGGAGCTGGTACGTGGTAATGGCGATGAAGTGCAATCGCTTGACCCGCATAAAATTGAAGGCGTGCCGGAAGACAACATCGCACGCGATCTCTACGAAGGTCTGATCATTAGCGACAGCGATGGCAAACCGATTCCGGGCGTGGCAGAAAGCTGGGAAAACAAAGATTTTAAAGTCTGGACTTTCCATCTGCGCAAAAATGCCAAATGGTCCAATGGCGAGCCAGTCACGGCACAAGATTTCGTCTATAGCTGGGAGCGTTTAGTGGATCCTAAAACCGCTTCTCCTTACGCCAGCTATCCGCAATACGGCCACATCCTGAATGTTGATGACATCATCGCCGGTAATAAACCGATCACCGATCTGGGTGTGAAAGCCATTGATGACCATACGCTGGAAGTGACCCTCAGCGAGCCGGTACCTTATTTCTACAAGCTGCTGATCAACTCCGTGATGTCACCGGTATATAAGCCTGCTATCGATAAGTTTGGCGATCAGTGGACGCAGCCACAAAACTGGGTGGGCAACGGTGCGTTTAAACTGGAATCACACGTCATCAACGAACGTGTCACCCTCGTACGTAACCCGGAATATTGGGATAACGCGCACACCGTACTGAACAAAGTGACCTTCCTGCCGATCAACTCAGAAGTCAGTGACGTGAACCGTTACTTCTCTGAGAACGGCAGTGACATCACCTATAACAACATGCCGATCGAGCTGTTCAAAAAACTGCAGCGTGATAACGGCAAAGAGTTGATGGTGAAGCCGTATCTCTGCACCTACTACTATGAAATCAACAACCAGAAAGCGCCATTCACCGATCCGCGCGTGCGTACTGCGCTGAAACTGGGTCTGGATCGCGACATCATGGTGAATAAGGTGCTGGCGCAGGGGCAGTTACCGGCGTACAGCTTTACCCCGCCAGCCACCGACGGCATGGAATTGCTGCCGCCAGACTGGTTCAAATGGGATCAGAACAAGCGTAACGAAGAAGCGAAAAAACTGCTGGCTGAAGCAGGTTACACGGCTGATAAGCCACTGACCTTCAACCTGCTGTACAACACCTCAGATCTGCATAAGAAACTGGCTATCGCCGCGTCTTCGATCTGGAAAAAGAACATTGGCGTGAACATCAAGCTGGAGAACCAGGAGTGGAAAACCTTCCTGGATACCCGTCATCAGGGCAACTTTGATGTTTCTCGTGCGGCCTGGTGTGCAGATTATAACGAGCCAACCTCGTTCCTGAACATCATGCTGTCTGATAGCAGCAGTAACACCTCGCACTATAAGAGCGCAGACTTCGATAAAGTGATCCACGACGCGGTGAAAGCGGTGGACGATAAAGCCCGTGTCGCGGATTACCAGAAAGCTGAGCAGATTCTGGATAAAGACAGCACCATCGTGCCGGTTTACTACTACGTGAATGCGCGTCTGGTGAAACCGTACGTGGGCGGTTACACCGGTAATGATCCGCTGGATAAAACCCTCGATAAAAACCTGTATATCATTAAACATTAATAGCACTCAGGCTATCGACAGTGGCGGCGCTGTAGCGCCGCCTTTTTGACTTTGTGAAGCAACAGCCTGGTAGGTACGGCAATGTTAAAATTCATCCTGCGTCGGCTTCTGGAAGCGATCCCGACGCTCTTCATCCTGATCACCATCTCTTTCTTTATGATGCGACTGGCACCCGGCAGTCCGTTTACCGGCGAGCGCACGCTCTCGCCTGAAGTGATGGCGAACATCGAAGCCAAATATCATTTGAACGATCCGATCGGCAAACAGTACGTCAGTTACTTAGTGCAGCTGGCGCACGGCGATTTTGGTCCATCGTTCAAGTACAAAGATTATTCCGTTAACTATCTGGTCGGCCATGCCTTCCCGGTTTCGGCCAAACTCGGCCTCGCCGCCTTCTTCCTTGCAGTGATCCTTGGCGTGACGGCAGGAGTCATTGCCGCGCTCAAACAGAACAGTTTGTGGGATTACGCGGTAATGGGGGTCGCCATGACGGGCGTCGTGATACCCAGCTTTGTCGTCGCACCGCTGCTGGTGCTGATTTTTGCGATTACCTTGCGCTGGCTGCCGGGCGGTGGCTGGAACGGTGGGCAGTGGAATTACATGCTGCTGCCGATGGTGGCGCTGTCTCTGGCCTATATCGCCAGCATCGCGCGTATTACGCGTGGTTCGATGATTGAAGTGATGCACTCCAACTTTATTCGCACCGCGCGCGCCAAAGGGTTGCCGCTGCGCCGTATCGTACTGCGTCATGCATTGAAACCTGCCATGTTACCCGTGCTCTCGTATATGGGGCCGGCATTCGTCGGCATCATCACCGGTTCAATGGTGATCGAATCGATTTACGGTCTGCCGGGTATCGGCCAGCTGTTTGTTAACGGTGCCCTGAACCGTGACTATTCTTTGGTGATGAGTCTGACCATTTTGGTCGGCGTGCTGACCATTCTGTTCAATGCGATCGTGGATGTGCTGTATGCCGTCATCGATCCGAAAATCCGTTACTGATGGTGGAGTTCGCCCATGATGTTAAGTAAGAAAAACAGCGAAGCTCTGGATGCCTTCAGTGAAAAACTGGAAGTCGAAGGGCGCAGCCTGTGGCAGGATGCGCGTCGCCGCTTCATCCATAACCGCGCTGCGCTGATCAGTTTGCTGGTGCTGTTAGCGATTACCCTGTTCGTGATATTAGCGCCGGTGTTGTCGCAGTTTAAATATGATGACACCGACTGGGCCATGATGTCAGCCGCTCCGGATACGGTATCAGGCCACTGGTTTGGTACCGACTCATCGGGACGTGACTTGCTGGTGCGCGTGGCGATTGGCGGTCGTATCTCGTTGATGGTCGGCATTGCCTCCGCGTTGATCGCGGTGCTGGTGGGCACGCTGTATGGTTCACTGGCGGGCTATCTCGGCGGTAAAATCGACTCCGTGATGATGCGTATTCTGGAAATCCTCAACTCCTTCCCGTTCATGTTCTTCGTGATCCTGCTGGTGACCTTCTTTGGTCGTAACATCCTGCTGATCTTTGTGGCGATCGGCATGGTGTCGTGGCTGGATATGGCGCGTATTGTGCGCGGTCAGACGCTGGGCCTGAAGCGCAAAGAGTTTATTGAAGCGGCGCAAGTGGGTGGGGTGTCGACCTTCAATATCGTGCTGCGTCACATCGTACCGAACGTGCTGGGTGTGGTGGTGGTCTATGCCTCATTGCTGGTGCCCAGCATGATTCTGTTTGAATCCTTCCTCAGTTTCCTCGGGTTGGGTACGCAAGAGCCACTGAGCAGTTGGGGCGCACTCCTGAGTGACGGCGCCAACTCCATGGAAGTCTCGCCCTGGTTGTTGATGTTCCCGGCGGGTTTCCTCGTGGTCACGCTGTTCTGTTTCAACTTTATCGGCGATGGCCTGCGTGATGCCCTCGACCCGAAAGATCGTTAAGGAGTTTCCCGATGACCATACATGAATTTCAGCCAGCAATGGCTGCACGTGCGGGAAACAGTAACCTGCTGCTGGACGTTAAAGACCTGCGCGTCACCTTTGGCACCCACGATGGTGATGTCACCGCAGTCAACGATCTTAACTTTTCACTTCGTGCCGGCGAAACCCTGGGTATCGTCGGCGAATCGGGATCGGGCAAGTCGCAAACCGCTTTCGCCCTGATGGGCCTGCTGGCAAAAAACGGTCGCATTGGCGGTTCGGCAAAATTCAACGGTGAAGAGATCCTTAACCTGCCGGAGAACAAACTGAACAAGCTGCGCGCAGAGCAGATTGCGATGATTTTCCAGGACCCGATGACCTCGCTCAATCCGTACATGCGCGTCGGCGAGCAGCTGATGGAAGTGCTGAAGCTGCACAAAGGCATGAGCAGCGCGCAGGCGTTTGAAGAATCCGTGCGTATGCTGGATGCGGTGAAAATGCCGGAAGCGCGCAAGCGCATGAAGATGTTCCCGCATGAATTCTCTGGCGGCATGCGTCAGCGTGTGATGATCGCCATGGCGCTGCTATGTCGTCCTAAATTGCTGATTGCTGATGAACCGACCACGGCACTGGATGTGACGGTGCAGGCGCAGATCATGACGCTGCTGAACGAGCTGAAACGCGAGTTCAATACCGCGATCATCATGATCACCCACGATCTTGGTGTGGTTGCGGGTATCTGTGACAAAGTGCTGGTGATGTACGCCGGGCGTACCATGGAGTATGGCCGTGCACGCGATGTGTTTTATCAGCCTGCGCATCCTTACTCGATTGGCCTACTGAGTGCGGTGCCGCGTCTGGATGCGGAAGAGGGTGAGTCACTCACCACCATTCCTGGCAACCCGCCTAACCTGTTGCGCTTGCCACAGGGCTGTCCGTTCCAGCCACGTTGCGCCTTTGCGATGGACGTTTGTGCCAAGTCACCGCCGCTGGAGCCTTTCGCGGAAGGGCGTCTGCGTGCCTGCTTCAAACCGGTGGAGGAATTAGCATGAGCACCGTCATCGAAGAGAAGAAAGTCTTACTGGAAATCGCCGATCTTAAGGTGCATTTCGAAATTAAAGACGGCAAACAGTGGTTCTGGCAGCCGCCAAAAACACTGAAAGCAGTGGATGGCGTCAGCCTGCGCTTGTATGAGGGGGAAACCCTCGGCGTAGTGGGCGAATCGGGCTGTGGTAAATCAACCCTGGCACGCGCCATCATCGGCCTGGTGAAAGCCACCGACGGTCGTGTGGCCTGGCTGGGACGTGATTTATTGGGGCAGAGTCAGGATGAGTGGCGCCAGGCGCGCAGCGATATCCAGATGATTTTCCAGGATCCGCTGGCCTCGCTGAACCCGCGCATGACCATTGGCGACATCATTGCCGAGCCGCTGCGCACCTATTACCCGAAGATGCCAAAGCAGGAAGTGAAGGATAAGGTAAAAAACATGATGATGAAGGTTGGGTTGCTGCCAAACCTCATCAACCGTTATCCACACGAGTTTTCCGGTGGTCAGTGTCAGCGTATTGGCATTGCGCGTGCGCTTATCCTCGAACCCAAGCTGATTATTTGCGATGAACCGGTTTCGGCGCTGGATGTGTCGATTCAGGCGCAGGTAGTGAATTTGCTGCAGCAGCTGCAACGTGAAATGGGATTATCGCTCATTTTCATTGCGCATGACCTTGCGGTGGTGAAGCACATCTCTGATCGTGTACTGGTGATGTATCTCGGTCATGCGGTTGAGTTGGGCACTTATGACTCGGTGTACAACAATCCACAGCATCCTTACACCCGTGCACTGATGTCTGCGGTACCCATTCCGGATCCGGATCTGGAAAAAAACAAACAGATCCAGCTACTGGAGGGTGAACTGCCTTCACCGATCAATCCGCCCTCGGGCTGCGTATTCCGCACTCGCTGTCCGATTGCCGGACCTGAGTGTGCAAAAACGCGTCCGTTGCTGGAGGGCAGTTTCCGCCACGCAGTATCCTGTCTGAAGGTCGACCCCTTATAAGGTCGAAAAGAAAACGCCGGGCAATTGCCCGGCGTTGTTTTATGCGTCAGCGATTATTCACGCCAGAGAATGTGGCACAGCTTATGGTCTTTCTCGCGGCACAGTAGCACGCGCGCAAACACATCGGTAATCGGCTCGCCGTCCGCTTCACCCAAACCAATCACCACTTCCGCAAAGAAGTCCGGGTTGAGATCGAAATCGACGTGCTCCTGCCAGTCTTCCGACGGGTCAAACAACTCCGCACCGCCGCGCTCTTCAAACTGCAGATTGAACAGAATGATGTCAGCCGGATCGAGGTTATCACCGGCCAGTTCTAGAAAAATGTCGTAGGCCTGTTCCAGCGTTTCATCTTCGGTAAGGCGATTATTTAAATCCATGGTCATTCCTGCTTACTCTGAGGCGGTAATCTTGTCGCTCGTTTTACAGTAAAGGGCTAAAGAAGTAAAACAGTCGTTCAACGATGCGTTGCCACCACGCACGTTTAGCCCAGCGCGCACCATCCAGTAAGCGTGAGCGGGCGATATAGTCATCCTGCACCGTGGCCAAATCGCTGCCAAATCCATCATCATCCACCACCAGCGTGATTTCAAAATTAAGCCACAAGCTGCGCATATCAAGGTTTACGGTACCGACCAGACTCAGCTGTCCATCGACCAGCACGCTTTTGGTATGCAGCAAACCGTCTTCAAATTGATAAATTTTTACGCCTGCTTCCAGCAACTCGGTAAAGAACGCGCGGCTGGCCCAGCCCACCAACAGCGAATCATTGTGGCGTGGCACCACAATGCTGACTTCCACACCGCGTTGCGCAGCGGTGCAGATGGCGTGCAGCAGGTCGTCACTGGGGACGAAATAGGGCGTCGTCATGATCAGCTGTTCGCGTGCGGAATAGACCGCCGTCAACAACGCCTGATGAATCATATCTTCCGGGAAGCCCGGCCCCGAAGCGATCACCTGGATGATATGACCGCTTTCCTGCTCAAAGGGCATGATGTTGGCATCCGGCGCGGGCGGCAGAATGCGTTTGCCGGTTTCAATCTCCCAGTCACAGGCGTAAACGATGCCCATCGTGGTCGCGACCGGCCCTTCCATACGCGCCATCAAATCGATCCATTGGCCCACGCCTGCATCCTGCTTGAAGTAGCGAGGATCGACCAGGTTCATGCTGCCGGTGTAGGCAATATAGTTATCGATGAGCACCACTTTACGATGCTGTCGCAAATCCATACGGCGCAGGAACACACGCAGCAGGCTCACTTGTAACGCCTCAACCACGTCGATACCGGCATTGCGCATCATATTCGCCCATGGGCTGCGGAAAAATGCCACGCTGCCCGCAGAGTCCAGCATCAGGCGGCAATGTACACCCCGGCGTGAAGCCGCCATTAGTGACTCCGCGACCTCATCCGCCAGGCCGCCCGGATGCCAGATGTAAAACACCATCTCGATGTTGTGCCGAGCCAGTTGGATATCACGAATCAACGCGTGCATCACATCATCAGAGTTAGTGAGCAGCTGTAGCTGATTACCTTTGACACCCGCAATGCCCTGACGATGGTGACAGAGTTCAAATAATGAACGTGCCACGTCACTGTGTTCGGTGGCAAAGATATGGCGGCACTGTTTGAGGTCGTTAAGCCACTTGGCGGTGGAGGGCCACATGGTGCGTGCGCGCTCAGCCCGGCGTTTACCCAGATGAAGTTCACCAAAAGACAGATACGCGATAATACCCACCAGCGGCAGAATATAGATGATCAGCAACCAGGCCATGGCAGACGTCACTGCGCGGCGTTTCATCAGGATACGCAGCGTGACACCCGCAATCAGCAACCAGTAGCCGAACAGCAGCAACCAACTGATTAGGGTATAAAATGTAGTCATTAAGTGGACATCCTGTTCGCGCTTTGATGAGGAAAGTTTACGTGCTGAATAGCACTAGTGAAACCTTTAATCGTGAATGACAGTTCAATGAAGCTTTCGATTTGGCATTTTCAATCAGATCTTTATAATGCCTGGCGAGTTTAGCCTGTCTGATGAGGATGTGATGAGACGAAGCAGAAATGAAGTGGCACGCTGGAGAATGTTACGTCAGGTACACCGCCGTCGTGCACGTTGGCTGGAAGGGCAGTCACGTCGCTATAAACGTATCCATGCCATTCGTCATCAGGTGGCGCAGCAGCATCGCCGATCTATCCTGTTCATCACGCAGAATATGTAAATGGCTTACGCGGCCGTTAAGCGCCGCGTAACACCAGAGAGACATTGACGATCTGTAATGCGGCCGCCAGCACGACTAACATCACAATGTGCTGCCGGGCCTGGCGCCAGCCTTGCTGACGCCAAATCCAGAGTGCTCTGCCAATCAGCGTTAACACCGCTACCAGCAGTAAAACAGACTGCCACATCGATTAAAATACGCGCTTGAACGGTTTGACCGCCACTTTCTCATACACCCCAGCGGCAATGTACGGGTCGTCATTAGCCCAGGATTGTGCGGTTTCCAGCGAGGAAAACTCGGCAATGATCACTGAACCGGTAAAGCCTGCCGGACCCGGATCGTTGCTATCGACAGCAGGCATTGGGCCAGCGGCGATCAGCCGACCTTCATCCTGCAGTAACTGCAAGCGCGCGAGATGCGCAGGGCGTACGGAATTGCGTTTTTCCAGTGAATCTGCGGTATCTTCCGCATAAATGACGTAAAGCACGATGGGGTACTCCCGTTAGACTTGCCGAAATTGCGAGACACGTTAAGTGATCGTTAATCAGAGTGCAAATGAAAGATAAATCCACCGTCATATAGCGCAATCCCCGCTAAAAAACGCCTTTCTGCGAGTGGCATACACATCGCTTATTGAAACTGATTGCTATTTGCATTTAAAATCTGCGCTTCACTCAATGAATATGACTGATATGACGACGTTGACTACGCCTCTTCCTACACGTACCCCCGTAGCTATGATCTTGTCCGTGGTACTCCACGGCTCGCTGATTGCGGGCATTCTCTATGCATCGTTTCATCAGACCATTGAGGTTCCGAAAGCATCCCAGCCAATCAGCGTGACCATGGTGGCACCTGAAGTGCAGCCAGAACCGGCCCCCGCGGTGGTGACGCCGCCGCCGCCAGAGCCCGAACCTGAGCCGGAGGTTGCACCCGAGCCGCCTAAAGTCGAGCCGGTGCCGATTCCGAAACCTGAACCAAAGCCCAAGCCAAAACCTAAGCCGAAGGTAGAGAAAAAGGTCGAGCCGAAGCCACGTAAGGAAGTGAAGCCGCAGGAGAATCCGGTCAAGCAGGATATCCCGACCACTCAGACGCGTCCGACCACGGCACCGAAGAGTAACCCAGCGCCAACGCAAACCGTCTCTGACGGGCCTAAGGCGATGAACGTGAGCAAACCTGCCTATCCGGCGCGTGCGTTTGCATTACGCGTGGAAGGCCGTGTACGCGTGCAGTTTGATGTGGATAGCGACGGTCGTGTCGATAATGTGGAAGTTCTGTCAGCCGAACCGCGCAACATGTTCGAGCGTGAAGTGAAGCAGGCGATGAAAAAGTGGCGTTATCAGCCGGGTCGTCCAGGAAAAGGACTGACCATGAACATCGTGTTCCGCATCAACGGCGGCGCTAACATCGAGTAAGCCTGGGTTGAAGGCAAAGAAAAAGCGGTCATTGACCGCTTTTTTTATCGCTGTTAAACGGCAAGATTGGCTTTGCCAGGTGGCAGCGGACGGGATTTCCCGCTGTTATCCACGGCAACGTAAACAAATACCGCTTCAGTGGCGCAATACGTTTGACCGATTGGCTCAGACGAAACCTTCTTGATCCACACTTCTACATTGATGGTCATCGAACTGTTGCCGGTACGTATGCAACGCGCATAGCAGCTCACGACATCGCCCACGGCTACCGGTTTCAGGAACGACATACCATCAACGCGTACGGTGACCACACGACCTTCAGCGATCTCCTTGGCCATGATAGCGCCGCCCATATCCATCTGTGACATCAACCAGCCGCCAAAAATATCACCATTGGCATTGGTATCCGCTGGCATCGCCAGGGTGCGCGAGACCATTTCGCCTTGCGGCAATTTATGTTTTTCGTCCATTGCTCAGTTCTTCTGCAGGTGAAGAGAAGCCCGACATTGTCGGGCGGAGTAGCTTATTTTTGTTCTTGTTGCGGCATCTGTCGCCAGATGTACACGCCGCTAAACAGAGTAAACAGTAGGGTCAGGCCGGTCAGACCAAACACTTTAAAGTTAACCCAAAACTCTTGTGATAACCAAAACGCAACATAGATATTTACCAGGCCGCAGACGAAGAAGAAGATGGCCCAGGCAATATTCAATCGACGCCACACAACACCGGGCAACTGCAGCTCTTTGCCGAGCATGCGTTGAATCAGCGGCTGTTCCATAAAGAACTGGCTGTAGAGCAGTGCCAACGCGAACAGGGAATAGATCACGGTGACCTTCCATTTGATGAACTCATCGTTATGGAACACCAGCGTCAACGTGCCGAATACCGTCACCAGTGCGAAGGTGAAGAGGGTCATCTTTTCCAGTTTACGATACAGCACCCAGCTGACCACCAACGCCAGGCCCGTGGCGACAATCAGGGCACCAGAAGCGACAAAGATGTCGTACAGCTTGTAGAAGATGAAGAAAACTACCAGGGGAAGAAAATCGAGTAACTGCTTCATAGCGTTTCCAGTTAGGGCAGGAGCGTTCAATAAAGGCGCTCCGCAGAGCGCCATCGCTGTTAACGTAACAGCATATACAGTCGGTACAAATAGATAATCAGAATCGCGGAGACCAGATTACCCAGCGCGTTCATCACCACCGACGCGATGTTCACCGGCAGCACTGTGAGTGATGAGATGAGGAACATCAGCACAATCTTCGCCAGCAACCACAGCACAATGGCAGGGGCGATGACTTTCATGTTCTTCCATGCCAGTTTCATACTGGCGCGCATCGCGCCAATCACACCCATTTTCTCGCTGACCAGCATTACCGGTGCCAGTGAGAGCAGAATCGCCAGAATCACGCCAGGCACCATCAATACCATAAAGCCAATTTGCACCAGCAAGGTAATCAGGAAGGTCTGCAGCAGCAGTTTCGGCAGCAGTGGCGCGGAGGCACCGATTGCTCGCAGGGCACTCACGCGTTGGCCATTGGAGACCAGCGGGATCAGGCACAGCATACCGCCCAGCAGCAGCGTGTTGCCGATCAGCGCGGCAAAGGTGCCGGCTGCGGAAGCGCGCAGCAGGATGCGCTGCTGATCCGGTGACATATTCTGTACCAATTCAAACAGTGATGTCGCGCTGTCGTCAGCCTGGCTAAGCAGGGATAACTGGTCTTCGCCTGGGGTTAATGCATGACCGACAATCACCGTAATGAACGACGTCAACAACGCCATCAGCACAATAGTAACCAGCTGATGACGCAGAAAATTTCCTGTGTCACGGTATAACGAGCTTGCCGTGATAGACATGTACTCTCCTTGATGGAACCGGGTTAATTAACCCGGCGATTGTACATGTTCTGTGGGCTGGCGGGCACCCGCAAGACCATAACTTTGTGTCATCTCCGGTAAAGAATGGGGAATTAAAGTTCGTACCCGGTTCATAAAAGCAGCAAAGCCTCTTCATCTGCCCTCAAAACCTCCTCAGCGTTTTTTCTTTCAGGCGCGCAATGCCGAAAATTGATCTGAATCAATTCATTGTTTTTTAAGTGATTAATTTGAATTGATGCAGATGATCTTTTACCGAAAAAGGGTTAGATCTTGTGCCGCGATCCCGATTAAGACCTTACTTTTCTGCAAAGGAGTGATTATGAAACTGGCAAAATGCGCATTGCTCATGGCTCTGGCTATCCCGCAACTGGCACTGGCTCATCAGGCGGGGGATTTTTTCATGCGTGCCGGTAGCGCGACTGTTCGTCCAACCGAAGGCTCTGACAATGTGCTGGGTATGGGCGGCTTTAACGTGAGTAACGACACCCAACTAGGCTTGACCTTCACCTACATGGCGACAGACAACATCGGTGTGGAGCTGCTGGCGGCGACACCGTTCCGTCACAAGGTTGGTCTTGGTGCCACCGGAAATCTGGCTACCGTGCGCCAGCTGCCGCCGACGCTGATGGCACAGTATTATTTCTTCGATAGCCGCAGCCCGGTGCGCCCATATGTTGGCGTAGGTATCAACTACACCACGTTCTACGATGCCAAATTTAATCAAACCGGCCAGGACGCGGGCTTAAGTGATTTAAGCGTCAAAGATTCCTGGGGTGTGGCGGGTCAGGTGGGGATGGATTATCAAATCAACCGCGACTGGATGCTGAACGCATCGCTGTGGTACATGGACATCGATACTGAAGTGAAATTTAAAGCCAACGGTGAACAACAGAATATCAACACGCGCATCGATCCGTGGGTGTTCTTCTTTGGTGTGGGTTACCGTTTCTGAGGCACCCGCTGAAACACAACGGGCGACCCAAAGGCCGCCCGCTGCAGTATCGATACGCTATTACTTAATCTGCATATTGTTAACCACAGATTTAACCCCTGCCACGCTGCGGGTCACCGTCACTGCACGGTTCGCCATCTGCGGTGAGCTGACAAAGCCGCTTAACTGCACTTTTCCTTTAAAGGTTTCGACGTTGATTTCGGTGGATTTCAGCGAGTCGTCATTCAACAACTGTGCCTTAACCTTGGTGGTGATCACCGTATCATCGATATAGCCCCCGGTTCCTTCCTTTGTTGCTGTTGGTGCACAGGCGCTAAGTGTGATCGCCATGACCGCAGCCATTAATAATCCTGCAACGACTTTGAAAAAATTCATTGGTTATCTCCCTGTCTTAGATGGTGTTTCACCGCGACGAGACGGTGAGATTAATTGTGGTATGCGCTTTGCAAATCGGCAAATCGCCTGGGGTGAAAAAGATGGAAATACGCGATTTTTACCACTTATTGATCCAATGACGGCAGCAAGGCAAACGGTAAGCTAAAAAAGCAGGGCAAAACGAATAATAAAACAACAAGACGATAAGCCGACAGGTGCAAATTTAAGCATCAGGCAGGGAAAACAATAATGAAAAAGCGTGCCATTCTGGCGATAGCGACAATGAGCTATCTGTCCTACCTCCAGCTATTTGCTTCACAAATTTTGCCAGTGCCCAGCGCGCAGGCAGAACCGTTAATCAATCCACACCTGGGGACCTTGTGCAAAGCGGCTACCGCGCTGAGCTTTGGTCGCAGCTTCAAAATCATGCAGCTGGATAAGGTGGATGAGCAGGGCGTGGCGTGGGTGCACTATATCCGGCCCTCCGATCAATCACGCTGGGCCGTGCGCTGCCGGGTCCAGGGCGAGAGCGTTATCTTGATGTCAGATAATCCAGATAGCAGTGGACGTTGGCGTGAGGGGCCAGAAGACGAGAAGCTGACGTGGCAAATCAGAAACGACAAGCTGACGATGAAGCTGACTTATCCTGATGGCTCAGGCGATGAGCAAACGTTCAGGCTGGAATAATCAAGAGAAGACCCTATCCGCCATCGCGAACAGGGTCCTGAGGATTTAGCGCGTGCCAGCTTTCAGATCGCTGACATACGCTTTCAGTTCCGCTAACAGCGTGTCGGGATCGTTCTGGTTACGTTCGATGATCTTCACAATAGCTGATCCCGAAATCGCACCCGCTGCGCCTGCCGCGATGGCTTCTCTCACCTGGCTTGCTTCTGAGATACCAAATCCCTGCAACGGTGGTGCAGCATGATATTCGCTCAGCTTCTCAATCAAATGATTCAGCGGCTGGCTGGCGCGATTTTCTGCACCCGTTACGCCCGCGCGCGACAGCAGATAGGTATAACCGCGACCGTGTGAGGCAATCTCCCGCAGCAAATTATCATCGGCATTCGGCGGGCAGATGAAGATGGGTGCAACGTTATGTCGCATCGCAGCCTGACGGAACGGTGCAGACTCTTCAACCGGTACATCCGCCACCAGAACGGAATCAACGCCGACGGCTTCACATTGTGCGTAGAAGTTGTCGATACCTTTGCTGAACACCAGATTAGCGTACATCAACAGCCCAATCGGCAGTTCAGGATACTTCTGGCGCACGGCGGCAAGGATCTCGAAACACTGCGCGACAGTGGTACCCGCCGCGAAGGCACGTAGGGTTGCCCCCTGAATCGTTGGGCCATCCGCCAGCGGATCGGAGAACGGAATGCCCAGCTCTAACGCATCGGCTCCGCCTGCTACCAATGTATCGATGATCTTCAGTGACAGTTCAGGGGTCGGGTCGCCAAGGGTGACGAAAGGAACAAATGCGCCTTCTTTCTTCGCCGACAGACGTTGAAACAGCTGATTATAACGTTCCATCAGATCTCTCCCTTAGCTTTCAAAATATCGTGAACGGTGAAGATGTCTTTGTCGCCGCGACCGGACAGGTTAACCACCAGCAACTGCTCTTTCTCTGGGTTCTCGCGGATCATTTTCAAGGCGTGCGCCAGAGCATGAGAGGATTCCAGAGCCGGAATAATGCCTTCTGCACGACACAACTCTTTGAACGCTGACAGCGCTTCATCATCGGTAATCGACACATACTCGGCGCGACCAATGCTGTTGAGATGGGCGTGCTGTGGGCCAACAGAAGGGAAATCGAGGCCGGCTGAGATCGAATAGGATTCTTCGATCTGGCCTTCCTCAGTCTGCATCATTGGCGCTTTCATGCCGAAGTAGATACCGACGCGACCGTGCTTGAGTGGCGCGCCGTGTTCGCCGGTTTCGATGCCGTGACCCGCAGGTTCAACGCCGATCAGACCGACGCTGGTGTCATCAATAAAGTCAGCGAACATGCCGATGGCATTTGAACCGCCACCCACACAGGCCAGCACTGCATCCGGCAGACGACCTTCACGCTCCAGAATCTGCGCTTTGGTTTCTTCGCCAATCATGCGCTGGAACTCACGCACAATAGTCGGGAAGGGATGCGGACCCGCTGCGGTGCCGAGCATGTAGTGCGCGGTTTCGTAGCTGCCAGACCAGTCACGCAGCGCCTCGTTACAGGCATCTTTCAGCGTGGCCGAACCACTGTGCACCGGAATCACTTCCGCGCCCATCAAACGCATACGGAACACGTTAGGTGACTGACGTTCAACGTCCTTTGCACCCATATAAATGCGGCATTTCATGCCCAGCAGCGCGCACGCCAGCGCTGAAGCCACGCCATGCTGCCCGGCTCCGGTCTCAGCGATAATTTCATTTTTGCCCATGCGCTTGGCGAGCAGCGCCTGGCCCAACACCTGGTTGGTTTTATGTGCACCGCCGTGCAGCAAATCTTCACGCTTCAGATACAGGCGGGTTTTTGTGCCTTTGGTCAGATTGCTGCAAAGCGTTAATGCGGTGGGACGGCCAGCATAGTTTTTCAACAGATCGGTAAATTCAGCCTGAAATTCTGGATCGCGCTGCGCTTCGACAAAGGCGCTTTCCAACTGGCGCAGAGCGGGCATCAGAATCTGCGGTACATATTGACCGCCAAACTCGCCAAAGTAGGGATTCAATAACGTCGTCATCTCTCATCTTCCTTATGCGGCCCGCGCATCGGCGGGCGAGCGAAATTAATAGGCGCGCAGCGTGCGGAATACCGCCGCGACTTTACTGGCATCTTTGATGCCGGGTGCGGATTCAACGCCAGAGTTAAAGTCCAGTCCGGCGCAGCCCAGTTGTGCAGCCTCCACGCAGTTGTCGGCGCTTAATCCGCCGGCCAGCAGCACGTTGCTGAGATCTTCACCCTGCAGCAGTGACCAGTCGAATCGCTGTCCGCTGCCGCCCTGGCCATTATCAAACACGTAACGCTCCACATGCGGCCAATCGCGGGCTGGAAGGCTGCCGCTAATGCTCAGCGCCTTCCAAATTTTCACCTCTTCTGGCAGGGCGCTGCGCAGTTCTGCGACGAACGCCTGATCTTCATCACCATGCAGTTGCACAGCGGAAAGTTTGAGTGAACTGGCATGCGTGACAATGTCACTTACAGAGTTATTGCGGAATACGCCGACATACTTAAGTGGCGCAGCCGCTATGACGTTTTGTGCTTGTTCTTCACTGACTTCACGCGGTGAACCTTCGGCGAAAATCACACCGCCATAAATCGCGCCCGCTTCGTGCGCAATGCGTGCATCGTCAGGCCGGGTCAGGCCGCAGACTTTGTTGTCACCGAGCAATACGCGACGCACGCCAGCATTCAGATCGGCTTCTTCCATCAGTGCGGAGCCAATCAGGAAGCCGTTGGCGAAGTGGCTCAGCTCACGCACCTGCGCATAGTTATGGATGCCCGATTCGCTGATGACCGTCACACCGTGGCTTAAACGTGGTGCCAGTTGACGGGTGCGATTCAGATCAATCGATAGGTCGCGCAAGTCGCGGTTATTGATACCGACCACTTTAGCTTCCAGCGCAATCGCACGCTCCAGTTCTTCTTCATTACTGACTTCAGTCAGTACGCCCATTTTCAGGCTATGCGCCACGGCGGCGAGCTGACGATATTGCTCATCATCCAGAACCGACAGCATCAGCAAAATGGCGTCGGCCAGATAGTGGCGCGCCAGGTAGATTTGGTAAGGATCGATAATAAAGTCTTTGCACAGTACCGGTTGAGTAATCGCGGCGCTGACGATCGGCAGAAACTCAAAATCACCCTGGAAATACTTCTCGTCAGTTAAGACGGAAACGGCCGAGGCGTGATGACGATAAACGCCGGCGATGGTCGCAGGATCAAAATCTTCGCGAATCAAACCCTTCGACGGGGAGGCTTTTTTGCATTCCAGGATGAACACGGTGCGCGTGCCGCGCAGCGCATCGTAAAAGTGGCGTCCTGCAGGCTGCAAGCTGTTCTGGAAGGTCGCCAGAGGCTGCTGTGCCTTGCGTGCTTCAACCCAGACGGCTTTATCCTGAACAATTTTCTCTAAAACGGTGCCCTTAATACTCATCTCATCCTCTCGCTGCCAGAGCAACAACGCGCTCGTAAGCCTGACCACTGCGAATTGCGGTGATGGCGCGCTGAGCGTTGTCGCGCAAATCTTCATTTCCGAATACTTTCAGCAACATTGCGACGTTCACCGCAACGGCCTGCTCATGGGCTGGCTGGCCTTTACCCTGGAGCAAACGCGCCAGAATGTCACGGTTTTCTTCCGGCGTGCCGCCCGCCAGGGCTTCTTTATCATGGAAGCCAAAACCGAAGTCTTCAGGCGTCAGCTGATAACTGGTGATTTCACCGTCACGCAGCTCAGCGACCTGAGTCGCACTGTGCAGCGCCACTTCATCCATCCCGCCGCCATGCACCACTGCCGCACGCTGATAGCCAAGCACCTTCAGGGTTTGGGCAATCGGCAGCACCAGTTCCGGACTGTACACGCCGATAACCGCCAGTGGGGGTCGCGCCGGATTGATTAAAGGGCCCAGCACGTTAAACAAGGTGCGGGTTTTTAACTGTTGACGCACTGGCATCGCGTGACGGAATCCGCTGTGATATTGCGGCGCGAACAGGAAGCAGACGTTAAGATCGTCCAGTGCCTTACGCGCTTTTTCAGCGGGCATATCCAGATCGATACCAAAAGCCGCCAGCAGATCGGACGAGCCGGATTTGCTCGACACGCTACGATTGCCGTGCTTGGCCACTTTCAGCCCACAGGTTGCGGCGACAAAGGCGCTGGCGGTGGAGATGTTAATGCTGTTACTGCCGTCACCGCCGGTGCCAACGATATCGGCGAAAGTGTAATCCGGACGCGGGAACGGTTTCGCATCTTCCAGCAGTGCCGTAGCGGCACCCGCGATCTCTTCCGGGCGCTCGCCACGGACTTTCATTGCAATCAGCGCAGCGGCTAGTTGGGTCGGCTCGAGCTGACCTTTAATAATGGCGCTAAATAGCTGATGGCTTTCCGCCTGGCTCAGGGTTTGTGCCTGGTAAAGTTTTTCCAGAATATTTTGCATCACAATCTCCCTATTATTTCGCCAACGCCCAGGTCAGCGTTTGCTCTAACAAACGTGCGCCCTGGGTGGTGAGAATGGATTCGGGGTGGAACTGGAAGCCACACACACGGTCGGCATCATGGCGAACGGCCATTACCATGCCGTTGTAGCTGGCGTTAACGGTCAATTCGGCAGGCGTATTGCTGCCCACCAGCGAGTGATAACGGGCCACCGGCAGCGGATTGCTCAGGCCGCTAAACATCGCTTCACCGTCGTGATTAATCGAAGAGGCTTTGCCGTGCAGAATCTCACCGGCCTGGCCTACATGACCACCATAAGCCTCAACAATCGCCTGATGACCGAGGCAGATGCCGATAATCGGCAGAAGACCACGCAGTGCTTGCAGTAACGCAGGCATGCAGCCGGCATCTTTCGGCGCGCCGGGGCCTGGCGACAGCATCAGCACCGGATTTTCCATCTGCTGCAGTCGTTCAATCAGCACTTCAGCCGGCACGTTATTGCGGTAAATCACCACGTTGTGACCAAAGGTGCGCAGCTGATCAACGAGGTTATAGGTAAAGGAGTCGATGTTATCGAGCAACAGGATATCGGCCATCAGAAAATCTCCTTGCAATGATGGGCTGTGGCGATGGCACGTAATACCGCGCGCGCTTTATTGCGGCTTTCATCCGCTTCAGCCTGAGGCTGAGAATCCAGTACCACACCGGCACCGGCTTGGACGGTTGCAACACCATCTTCCACCCAAGCGGAGCGAATCACGATGCAGGTATCCAAATCGCCGTGTGCGGTGAAATAACCTACCGCACCGCCGTAGCTGCCGCGACGCGTGCCTTCTTTCTCAGCAATCAACTGCATGGCACGCACTTTTGGCGCGCCGCTTAAGGTGCCCATGTTCATACAGGCGCGATAGGCGTGCAGGACATCAAGATCGTCACGCAGCGTGCCAACCACGCGAGAGACCAGATGCATCACGAAAGAGTAACGGTCTACTTTGGTCAGGTCTGCCACATAGCGGCTACCAGGCACGCAGATGCGAGCAAGATCATTACGCGCCAGATCCACCAGCATCAGGTGTTCCGCCAGCTCTTTGTGGTCGGTGCGCATTTCCAGTTCGATACGGCTGTCGAGATCGCGGTCCAGTGAACCATCGGCATGTCGGCCACGTGGACGCGTACCGGCAATCGGGTAGATCTCAATCTGACGTGAAGTGGCGTCATACTTGAGTGAGCTTTCTGGTGAAGCGCCAAACAGCGCAAAGTCCTGATCCTGCATAAAGAACATATACGGACTTGGATTGCTGTGCTTCAGCGTGTCATAAGCGGCCAGCGGAGAAGGGCACGGCAGCGAGAAGCGGCGTGATGGTACCACCTGGAAGATTTCGCCAATGCGAATCGCTTCCTGCATTTCACGCACCACATTGCAATACTCTTCATCGCTCTGGTTGGTGCTCAACGCCATTTGCTCAACGCGCTGAACCGGCAAAGCCGGGGCAGGCTGCGTCATTTGACCACGCAGCTGCTCAACACGGCTCTGCAAGCGCTGGAATTCGCTGGTGGACGGGCTGAACAAGCTCGCCTGCAGACGAGCGCTGCGCGTCTGGTGATCAATCACCAGTAGGGTTTCTGCCAGGTAGAAGCAGTAATCCGGGCAGCTTTGCTCATTACGCAGCTCGGGTAAATCTTCAAATCCGGCCACCAGGTCATAAGCAAACAATCCGCCGAGGAACATCGCTTCACGCTCTTCCTCTGGGCTGTTCACCAGTTGCGGAATCAGGCGCAGCGCATCGAAAACAGACAATGCTTTCAGACGTGAATCTTCATCGTGCAACCCCTGAGGCAGCGGGAAATGCAGCACGCGGCCATCCGGACGCGCTTCAATGCTGACATCCTGCGGCAGTGCTTCATCCAGCAGTGGCAGAATGATGCGACCGTTTTCTGACAGCGCCTGTAATGTCACCACGTTGCCCAGTGCGCTGATGCGCAGGGCGCTATCCACAATCAGTAAGCTTTTCAGATTCTTTTTGCTGTCGATGTCGGCAGATTCAAGCAGCAGAGTTGCCGGACGTGCGCCGCAAATTTGATGGAACACTGCGGCCGGATCTTCGCGGTAGGGCGCGGTACCGGTAATCAACTTCAATGTAGGTTTCGCATTAGCCATTATTGTCATCTCTGAATTTCGCTCAAAAAAAAGCCCGCTCGGTGGCGGGCTCAGGTATCTGCACAATGGTTACGCATGTTGTGCACGACGACGTCGCCCGTTTAAAGGATTATCGCGCCACCAACCTTTTGCATGCGTACCAAAATTAGTCATGATGAGATACCCGTTACGTGTGAACTTGTGTACTAGTTAACTGGTTCAGATGAAAAAAGTCAATACCCTTTTTCAGTCAGGGTCAAAATCGTTATCATGCCAGCCGAGTTAAGTTGCTGCTGGAGTTACCTTGTCGGATATTGCCCGTTTTCCCCTTTACGATTTACACAGCCATACCCAGGCGTCTGACGGTTTGCTGACCCCTACCGAGTTGGTGCAACGTGCCGTCGAAATGAAAGTAGGGGTACTGGCGATTACCGATCACGACACCGTTGCTGGCGTGGCAGAAGCGCAAGCCGCTGTGCAGCAACAGAATCTACCGATTCGTATTCTGGCCGGATTAGAGGCCTCTACATTGTGGGAAAACCACGAAATTCATATCGTAGGTTTAAATGTGGATTGCCAGCATCCGGCACTGACCTTGTTTCTTGAGCAACAGCATCAATGCCGCGTTGAACGGGCTCAGCTGATTGCAGAGCGTCTCGAACGTGCCCGCATTCCTGATGCGTTGGCTGGGGCGCAACGCCTGGCTCAGGGCGGTGTGATCACCCGCGGTCATTTCGCCCGTTATCTGGTCGAGATGGGTAAAGCCGATAACATGGCGCAAGTGTTCAAGAACTATCTTGCCCGTGGGAAAACCGGCTATGTGCCGCCGCAATGGTGTACAATTAAACAAGCTATTGATGCCATTCATCATTCTGGCGGCGTTGCGGTACTCGCACATCCGGGTCGCTATGGATTGTCTGCAAAGTGGCTTAAGCGACTGATTGCCCATTTCGCCGAGGTCGGTGGTGATGCAATGGAAGTGGCACAGTGTCAGCAGGCACCCAACGAGCGCACGCAGCTCGCGACTTATGCGCGCGACAATCAGCTGGCGGGATCGCAGGGATCAGATTTTCACCAACCCTGTCCGTGGATAGAACTGGGGCGCAAGTTATGGCTGCCGGGCGGCGTTGAACCCATCTGGGAACGCTTTCCCGCGTTAGCGCCCGCCGTGGCTATTGCAGACAGGTGACATGAGGTTTTTATGAGTCAATTTTTTCACATTCATCCAGATAACCCGCAACCGCGTCTGGTCAATCAGGCGGTCGATTATCTTAATAAAGGTGGCGTGATTGTCTATCCCACCGATTCGGGTTACGCGCTAGGCTGCAGACTGGAAGAGAAGAACGCGATGGAGCGTATCTGCCGTATCCGGCAGTTAGATGGCAACCACAATTTTACGTTGATGTGTCGCGATCTGTCTGAGCTCTCGACGTATTCGCAGGTGGACAATACCGCGTTTCGTATTCTGAAAAACAATACGCCGGGCAGTTACACCTTCATTCTCAAAGCGACCAAAGAGGTGCCGCGTCGTTTGATGAATGACAAGCGTAAAACTATTGGTTTGCGCGTACCTTCCAATCCGGTGGCGCTGGCGTTACTGGAGAGATTGAATGAGCCGATGATGTCTACTTCGCTGATGTTGCCCGGTAATGACTTCACGGAATCGGATCCGGAAGAGATTCAGCACAGCATCGGTAAGCTGGTGGATCTGATCATTGATGGCGGCACGTTAGGGCAGCAGCCGACGACGGTGATCGATCTCACCAGCGATGTACCGGTTGTGGTTCGTGAAGGGGTCGGCGACACGCGCCCGTTCCTCTAATCACGCGTGGTCAGGCGGCGTTAACGTCGTCTGGCCTATATTCTTTTCCAGCCAATGTTTAAAATCACCGTACGGAATATACAGCGAAACATCTTTCAGAATGACTTGTTTGCTGCGCACATTGGAAATTTCATGGCTGTAGCCCACAATCACTCCGCCAATTGTCTGGTCAGCATTATATACCGCGCCCCCCGACATTCCCTGTACAACGCCAGCATTTGATGCCATTGCCATGCACGGTTTTTTATTCCATTTATTGGTAATAGCGGTGCGCGCTAAATTAACACCACTTGATTCCACGGGCATGGCTGAAATAAAGCTGTAGCCGTACATCTTAATGGGTTCACCGACTTTGCTGGTGCGGAATTTTGCCAGCGTTTCCGGGCTATTCTTATGATAGATAATGGCGACGTCGCAATAAGGATGATAAGCCTTCACACGCTGTACGGCAGTGGTGGCGACGTGCGCAGCTGTCAGGCTGTACTCTGGTGTTAAAGGGATGGTTGTACCGAGGATACCCAGACCCAATACCGTCGGGATGCCTGTCACGCTCATATCCACGTGTTCAAGCGCCGCTCGACTATACTCAGTATGGCCCACGGAACAGCCGCTCAGTGCCAGCGCCGCGAGGGCAGGCCAAAGCAGAGAGGTTTTCATGATAGTCATCTTCTTTTAAGCATGTCAGGAAAATCCCTGGTGAAGACTTTCGACATGCAAATTAAATTCATTCCGTGAATGAATAAACGCGTCAATTCCTGCGTGCGCCGGTTTATATTATCAACAATGCCACAGTGATTTTGTTAGTGGCTTGTTAGAGAAACGAGTGTAAATAGTAAAGGTTACGCTTTTATAAATACGGCACACTCTGTTTCAGGCTTAAATTTTACACAATTTTTTTATCAGAACAATTCATCAAATTTAATCTGAATCAAATAATGCGAAAATACAGACTTAATCCAACCTGCAGCGCCAATTAACTGGTAATTTAAAATTACTGGACTAATGAGCCTTATTTATCCCGGTTAATTAGTTTTTTATCCTGTTTTGCAGTTTGGGTTTAGATTTTATGTTTGGGATTATCCTTAAGCGTGGTGCGCAATCCTAGCAGACCAGTCTTGAAAAGTGCTAATGTATCACGGGTCTAAAGAGGGGGGTAATAACCAGGCATATAGAGCCAAGAGTAAATGTTAAAAATTCAGTCACTTGGCGCATAAAGAAGAGAAGTGTGGTTGGTGTATCTATAAGCAGCGTAAATGTTTAGGCATATGGCACTAAACGGGTGACGCAGCCTTTGGCCTTTATTATCGGCAGCAAAGGAAAAGGTGTTAACGAAACTTGCGTTAGTGTAAAATCGCGGGCCGCCTGAGATGGCATGCGCTATGCTCAGCGGTAACAGATTCTGATATGGGAACTGGTAATCCCCGTATCGTACCTCTTCTTACCACGACGCCTGGGAAGGCGACAACGAGGCATCTCCATGAGTGAGAAACTACAAAAAGTATTAGCGCGTGCTGGTCACGGTTCACGCCGCGAAATTGAAACGATGATTTCAGCCGGACGCGTCAGCGTCGATGGCAAACTGGCGACGCTGGGCGATCGCATTGAAAATGATAAATCCCTGAAAATTCGTATTGATGGCCATCTGGTTTCGATTGCTGAATCCGCCACTGAAGTCTGCCGCGTGCTGGCGTATTACAAACCAGAAGGCGAACTCTGTACCCGTAACGATCCTGAAGGGCGTCCAACGGTATTCGACCGTCTGCCGCGTCTGCGCGGTTCACGCTGGATCGCTGTGGGTCGTCTGGACGTTAACACCTGTGGTCTGATGTTGTTCACCACCGATGGTGAACTGGCGAACCGTCTGATGCACCCAAGCCGTGAAGTTGAGCGTGAATATGCGGTGCGTGTATTCGGCGAAGTGGATGACGATAAAATTCGTCAGCTCAGTAAAGGTGTGCAGTTAGAAGATGGCCCGGCATCGTTCAAAACCATTAAGTTTGCTGGCGGTGAAGGCATCAACCAGTGGTATAACGTCACCCTGACCGAAGGACGTAACCGTGAAGTCCGCCGTTTGTGGGAAGCCGTAGGTGTGCAGGTTAGCCGCCTGATGCGCGTCCGTTATGGCGATATTCAGTTGCCAAAAGGGTTACCTCGCGGTGGCTGGATGGAGATGGAATTACCGGCGGTTAACTACCTGCGTACGCTGGTGGATATGCCGGAAGAGACGGTGACGAAAGTCGCGGTTGAAAAAGACCGTCGTCGTACTAAAGCCAATCAGATTCGTCGCGCGGTAAAACGTCATAGTAATGTAAGCGGCAGCCCACGTCGCGGCGGCAGCAGTAGCAGCCGCAACAGCAGCACGCGGACCAGTGGAACTAACAAGCGCGGTTCCTGATATGCCCGTGACGCCGCATGCAGCGGCGTCACTGTTTTACCAATCTATTCCCTGCTGAGCCTGAATGCCTGCATCAAATGCATGCTTAACCGGGCGCATCTCGGTCACGGTATCCGCCATCTCGAGCAAGGTTCGATGGCAGCCTCGACCGGTGATAATCACACTTTGTTGAACCGGACGTTGTCCCAGCACGCGCACCAGTTCATCCAGATCCAGATAATCCATACTAACCATGTAGGTGATTTCATCGAGGATCACTAAATCCACATGCTCATCGGCAAGCATACGCTTTGCCGCCTGCCAAACCTGTTGGCAGGCGGCAGTATCGGTCTCCCGATTTTGAGTATCCCAGGTAAAGCCGGTGGCCATCACCTGAAATTCCACGCCATGCTGTTCCAGCAAATTGCGCTCACCATTTGGCCATTCACCTTTAATAAACTGCACGGCGGCAACGTTTTTACCGTGCCCGCAAGCGCGTAAAGCCGTACCAAAGGCGGCGGTGGTTTTGCCTTTGCCGTTGCCGGTGAACACCATCAAAATGCCGCGCGCTTCTGTCGCGGCAGCAATCCGCGCATCAACCTGTTCTTTTAAACGCTGCTGTCGTTGCTGATGACGATCACTCATGCGCTGGCTGCCCCCGGTTTACGTCCCGGCTGGGCATCAAAACTGATCCCGGTTTTGCGACGGCTGTCATCACCCATCAAATAAAGGTAAAGCGGCATCAAATCAGCAGGCGTTTTCAGTAAACTGGCATTTTCTTCCGGGAAAGCACTGGCGCGCATTTTAGTGCGAGTGCCACCAGGATTGATGCAATTTACCCGCAGATGACGATTTTTATACTCATCCGCCAGTACCTGCATCATGCCTTCGGTGGCGAATTTCGACACCGCATAGGCCCCCCAGCCTGCACGGCCGGTACGGCCGACGCTCGACGTGGTAAACACCAGTGAACCGGCGTCTGATTTCAGCAGCAGCGGCAGCAAGGCCTGAGTTAAATAAAAGGTGGCGTCAAGATTGATCTGCATCACCTTGCGCCAGACGGCAGGATCGAGTTCCGCCAGTGGGACGATCTCACCCAGAATCCCGGCATTGTGCAGTACACCATCGAGCCGTGGCACCAGGGAGGCGATCTGATCGGCCACCTCAGCGCAGCTTTCTGGCGTGGCATGCGACAAGTCCAGCAGCAAATGGGATGCGGGCTGCTTATTCAGCTGATTGATGGCGTGTTCAGTCTGCTGCAGCGTTTCGGCGTTGCGGCCCATCAAAATGACGCGTGCGCCATAGCGCGCATAGGTCAGCGCCGCTTCGCGACCAATGCCGTCAGAAGCGCCGGTGACGAGGATAATGCGATTTTCCAGCAGATCGCTTTTCGGTTGATAATGCACAGCGATGTCCTTTGGCAAGTCAGAGGGTTTTGGGCTTTATGCCTCAATTTGTCGCCAGGTGCAATCACCGCGCCTCGCATTCTGTGCCGCCTGCGGGCATTTCAGGCGACGAAAGTCGTTAAAGCGGGTAAACTCAGCCATTGTTTGTAATTCACTGTTTAATAAGGCGGCAGAATGGATTTACTCTCCAGTTATGGATTATTTCTGGCCAAGGCCGTCACCGTGGTGGTGGCGTTCGCAGCTATTGTTCTGATTGTGCTCAATGCCGCGATGCGTAAACGCCACAGCGGTGGTCAACTGCGCTTGACTCATCTCGACGATGATTATCGTGAAATGAAGGAAGACCTGCAGTTGGCGAAGATGAAGCCACAGGCGCAAAAAGTGTGGCTGAAGCAGCATAAAAAAGAAGAGAAGCAAAAAGCCAAAACCGAGAAGCGCAATGCCAAAGCTGGTGTGAGCGAAGCCGCTAAACCGACACTCTATGTGCTGGAGTTTAAAGGCAGTATGGATGCGGGCGAAGTCAGTTCTTTGCGTGAGGAGATCTCCGCGGTGCTGGCGGTGGCTGTGCCGGGTGATGAAGTCTTGCTGCGTCTGGAAAGCCCGGGTGGCGTGGTGCACGGTTATGGCCTGGCCGCTTCTCAGCTGCAGCGTCTGCGTGATGCGGGCCTGCAGTTAACTGCCGTCGTCGATAAAGTGGCGGCGAGCGGGGGTTATATGATGGCTTGTGTCGCGGATCGCATCGTCGCGGCGCCATTCTCTATCATTGGATCAATTGGTGTGGTCGCGCAGATTCCCAACTTCAACCGTCTGCTGAAACGCAATGATATCGACGTTGAACTGCACACCGCGGGTCAATATAAGCGCACGCTGACCTTGTTTGGTGAGAACACCGATGAGGGACGTGAAAAATTCCAGGAAGATCTCAACGAAACCCATCTGCTGTTCAAAGAGTTTGTCCAGCAGATGCGTCCGACACTGGATTTGGAAAAAGTGGCCACCGGGGAACACTGGTATGGACGCCAGGCGCTGGATTTGGGGCTGATTGATGAGATCGGCACCAGCGATGCGCTGATTATCAAGCAGATGGATCGGTTCAATGTGCTGGGCGTGCACTATGCGCGGAAGAAGAAAATGATGGATCGCTTCACCAACAGCGCCAGTCTGGCGGCCGAGCGGTTAATTCTGAAAATATGGCAGCGTGGTGATAAGCCACTGTTGTGAGCAAGCCCGGCAAATGCCGGGCTTTTTTATGCCAGGTGATAGCGTGAGGAGAGCTCAACGGCAAGGGATTTAAACACGTTAAACACAGCGGTGGTTTTCGCGCTCGGCAGGCCTTCTTCATCTAAGAAATAAGGCCCACGAAACACCAATATCTCGCCCTGCTGAATCACGTCATTGGCTTCCATCCCGGCTAAATAATCGTCGTGCTGCTTGATCATTTGATTGGCTATTTCCAGTAACGCCTGGCGTGAAATGGATTCCGTTTCTACTGACATTGTTCACCTCTTTTTTGACAGCAATCGTTCTCCTTCTATATTACTAGCGAGTTGCGCTGTTCATCAAATCAACGTCCGCCAGCAAAACTGGCGCAAAATTAATCAGAATGCTAATTAAGTTGCGTAACGGATTTTATCAGGTAGAGTGTGGGCGATTCAGCTTTCAGGGAGATCACACCCGGATGTGTGGTGCTGTCAGATGGAAAACCCGCTTCTAATCATAAAGTTGCATAAGTCGATGCAATCTGACCTGAGATTATCCCCGCTGCCTTGAAATGTGAAAAGCTGGCAGCAATATTGAACCCGTTGGGTTTTGGGGCACCGAATCCTCTCCCGTTTATCAGGACGTTTCAATTAGGTAAAGGTACATATGGGTAAAGCACTCGTAATCGTTGAGTCCCCGGCAAAGGCCAAAACAATCAATAAATACCTCGGTAATGACTACGTGGTGAAATCCAGCGTCGGTCATATCCGTGATTTGCCGACCAGCGGTTCAACTGCCCGTAAAACTACCGACGGGGAAAAGGCGAAAACAGGAAAAAAGGTTAAGAAGGATGAGAAGGCCGCATTGGTCAGCCGCATGGGGGTCGATCCCTGGCATGGCTGGGAAGCGGACTATCAGATTCTGCCGGGTAAAGAAAAAGTCGTAGCCGAATTGAAAAGCCTTGCCGCCGATGCTGACCACATCTACCTCGCAACGGACCTTGACCGCGAAGGGGAGGCCATTGCCTGGCACCTGCGGGAAGTGATCGGTGGCGATGACAAGCGGTTTAGCCGCGTGGTGTTCAACGAAATCACCAAAAATGCGATTCGTCAGGCGTTTGAAAAACCGGGCGAACTGAATATTGAACGTGTTAATGCGCAGCAGGCGCGTCGCTTTATGGACCGCGTGGTGGGTTACATGGTTTCCCCGCTGCTGTGGAAGAAAATTGCCCGTGGCTTGTCGGCGGGTCGTGTTCAGTCTGTGGCTGTGCGACTGGTGGTTGAGCGCGAGCACGAAATCAAAGCGTTCGTGCCGGAAGAGTATTGGGAAATCGATGCGGATTTCTCTACGCCGAAAGGCGACGCGCTGGCAATGCAGGTCACGCATCAGGGTGATAAAGCGTTCCGTCCGGTTAATCGCGAGCAAACTCATGCTGCGGTATCCGTGCTGGAAAAAGCGCGTTACGAAGTGCTGGATCGTGAAGACAAACCGACCAGCAGCAAACCCTCTGCGCCTTTTATTACCTCGACGCTGCAGCAAGCGGCGAGTACTCGTCTTGGTTTTGGCGTGAAGAAAACCATGATGATGGCGCAGCGTCTCTACGAAGCGGGTCACATCACCTATATGCGTACTGACTCCACCAACCTGAGTCAGGATGCGGTGGCGATGGCACGCGGCTTTGTGGAGAAGAGTTTTGGTAAGAAGTATCTGCCAAAGTCGCCAATCACGTACGCCAGTAAAGATAATTCGCAGGAAGCTCACGAAGCGATTCGACCTTCGGATGTCAACATCCAGGCAGAACAGCTGAAAGATATGGAAGCTGATGCGCAGAAACTGTACCAGCTGATCTGGCGTCAGTTTGTGGCCTGCCAGATGGTGCCGGCGCAGTATGACTCCACCACCCTGACGGTGGGTGCAGCAGACTTTAAACTGAAAGCGAAAGGCCGCACTTTGCGTTTCGATGGCTGGACAAAAGTGATGCCAGCCCTGCGTAAAAACGATGAAGATTTGACGCTGCCACCGGTCAATGTCGGCGACATGCTTGACCTGAAGGAGCTGATGCCAAGCCAGCACTTCACCAAGCCGCCAGCCCGCTTCAGCGAAGCTTCCTTAGTCCGTGAGTTGGAAAAACGGGGTATTGGCCGTCCATCGACCTATGCCTCAATTATTTCCACCATTCAGGATCGCGGTTACGTGCGGGTAGAAAACCGCCGCTTCTATGCTGAGAAGATGGGTGAAATTGTCACCGATCGTCTGGAACAGAATTTCCGTGAACTGATGAACTATGACTTCACCGCGCGCATGGAAGACAGCCTTGACCAGGTCGCCAATAATGAAGCGCAGTGGAAAGCGGTGCTGGATTCCTTCTTCAGCGATTTCAGTCAGCAGTTAGGTCAGGCCGAGAAAGAGCCAGAAGAGGGCGGCATGCAGCCGAACCAGATGGTGCTGACCTCGATCGACTGCCCGACCTGTAGCCGGCAAATGGGTATCCGTACCGCCAGTACCGGCGTATTTCTCGGCTGCTCCGGTTATGCGCTGCCACCCAAAGAACGCTGCAAACAGACCATCAATCTGATTCCGGAAAATGAGGTTCTCAACGTACTGGAAGGCGATGATGCTGAAACCAATGCGTTGCGTGCCCGTCGTCGTTGCCAGAAGTGTGGCACCGCGATGGACAGCTACCTGATCGACAATCAGCGTAAGCTGCACGTCTGTGGTAACAACCCGGAATGTGACGGCTACGAAATCGAACAGGGCGAATTCCGCATCAAAGGTTATGACGGCCCGATCGTAGAGTGTGAAAAGTGTGGTTCCGAAATGCACCTGAAAATGGGGCGCTTCGGCAAATACATGGCCTGCACCAACGACGAGTGTAAAAATACTCGCAAGATTCTGCGCAATGGTGAAGTTGCACCACCGAAGGAAGACCCGGTACCGTTGCCTGAGCTGGCGTGTGAAAAATCAGATGCCTACTTTGTATTGCGTGACGGTGCGGCAGGGGTATTCCTGGCGGCCAACACCTTCCCGAAATCGCGTGAAACGCGTGCGCCGCTGGTGGAAGAGCTGCAACGTTTTGCTGACCGTCTGCCAGAGAAGCTGAAATACCTGGCGGAAGCGCCAGCGGCGGATCCGGAAGGCAATAAAACGTTAGTGCGTTTTAGCCGTAAAACTAAGCAGCAGTATGTTTCCTCCGAGAAGGAGGGCAAAGCGACAGGCTGGTCGATGTTCTATATCGACGGTAAGTGGCAGGAAGCGAAGAAGTAATTCCCCTCAAGGCCAGCATCTGCTGGCCTTTTCATCATCCTTATAGCTAATCGTTCTACATTCTTTCTTTAACTGATATAGTGGTTATAGCTTTTTTTTCGTTTCGCTGACACGCTTTCCCTCCTTCAACCCTTAATCAAGGCGGAAACACGCCTGCAGGGAATGCCCCTCTGTCGCTACCGGGAAGATATAACTATGAAATTGCAGCAGTTGCGTTACATCGTTGAAGTGGTTAATCACAACCTCAACGTCTCCTCCACCGCTGAAGGTCTCTATACCTCACAACCGGGTATCAGTAAGCAAGTGCGTATGCTGGAAGATGAACTCGGCGTGCAGATTTTTGCGCGTAGCGGGAAACATCTCACTCAGGTGACGCCTGCGGGTGAAGAGATCATCCGGATAGCACGTGAAGTGTTATCGAAGGTCGATGCGATTAAATCTGTCGCGGGTGAACATACCTGGCCCGACAAAGGCTCGCTGTATGTGGCGACCACGCATACTCAGGCGCGTTATGCCTTGCCTGGCGTGATTAAAGGCTTCATCGAGCGTTACCCACGCGTATCGCTGCATATGCATCAGGGATCGCCAACGCAAATTGCTGAAGCCGTGTCGAAGGGGAATGCTGACTTTGCGATCGCGACCGAAGCGCTGCATCTGTACGACGACCTGATTATGTTGCCGTGCTATCACTGGAACCGCGCCATTGTCGTGACGCCAGACCATCCGCTAGCAGGCAAATCGAATGTGACGATTGAAGAGCTGGCTGATTTCCCGCTCGTGACCTACACCTTTGGCTTCACCGGCCGTTCAGAGCTGGATACCGCATTTAACCGTGCAGGATTAACGCCGCGTATTGTCTTTACGGCCACCGATGCTGATGTGATCAAAACGTATGTGCGTCTGGGCTTAGGGGTAGGTGTGATTGCCAGTATGGCAGTGGATCCGGTTTCCGATCCGGATTTGGTGCGAATCGAAGCATCAGAAATTTTTACCAATAGTACAACCAAAATTGGCTTTAGGCGCAGCACATTCCTGCGAAGCTATATGTATGATTTTATTCAACGTTTCGCACCGCATTTGACGCGTGATGTCGTGGATGCCGCGGTCGCATTACGTTCTAATGAAGATATCGAAGCGATGTTCCGCGATATCAAGTTACCTTTCAAATAATCCCCTAACTCATTATTTTCACGAGGTGTCCAGTGGGCATCTTGTGAAATTCTCTCTGGTTAGCGCCACAAGATTCTCAAAAAACTTCATTATTTTTTTGTAAATGAAACATCGATCACATGTTTTTTCATTGTTAGTCATTAAATGAGAAACAGTACACAAAATTGACGCTGCCGCTTTGCGGACCGCCAGGAATATTCCCATACTCCAGTTATCAACTGATGAGAAAGGCCTTTTCGTGGGGCTCTTTAAATTAAACTCAAATTTAGAATGGTACTAAATTTGTTTTAACCCAAATTTACAATGTATGTATTAGATGAATAGCTTGATCAGTAATTAAATTTATCTCATCAATTGTTTGGGTTTTGATAAATAGTGTTAATCGTTGTGCTCAATAAAAATAACTGGATTTTCGGACTTAACAAGTTTAGGATTCGTCCTAAATCTTAATCGTTATCAACAATCGTTTTATTGAGAGTGATTATCAAAAACTATGAATACTAGACTGACTGTACAACAAGATTTTCGTACTAAAACTGCCAAGGTTGAGCGCTCTGGTAACGTGCGTCGCAAGGCTTGGTTGACCGTCTTCGCTGCTTCAGCACTGTTCTGGGTAGTGGTGGCATTGATGATCTGGCGTATGTGGGGTTAAGCCATGTGGGCAAATACACTCAGCCGTAAGTCTCCGGTTTCTGCGCGTCAGCCGAACACGTCAACGTGCAAAGCGAAAGAAGTCAAGAGCGCTGAACAGCCTGTGGCGATTCCTGCGTCGTGGGAACTGAGTGACAACCAGCGTAACTTTATCGAATCTTTCATGGATCCGAAGTCGAAATAACGCAGTCTGCGTTTTGTTCTATATATAGACATCTATTCCTCTCTTTACCGGATTATCCGGTGGGCATTTTAAAAGCCCGTCCTTTAACACTCAGCTCTAAAAAAACGGTGTCATCAGTACAACGCTGAAGACGGTGGACTTTTTTTGCCCGGAATACGGGAGGGAGCGACTCAATGAATACCACGACTTTTTCATGGTTTGGCGTTTATGCCTTTTCCATTGCATTTTGGGCTGCGGCCGTGTGGGCAATGATATAATCCAATAACTCAAATTGTACTGACTTTTATTAATGCCCCGACAAACGTCGGGGCATTTTTGTTTGTGCCTTTATGTGTCATTTCGTGTTGTTATCAAATCGTTAACGAAAATGTGGTCTATCTTTAAGCTAAACCTTGCGGTTATTGAGGTTTAAAAGAGAGGCCCATTAAAGGAGGAGCTATGTCGTTAACGTTACGGGAGCAAAGTCAGGATACGCTGGACGTTCGGGCAAAAAAATATCACTACTACAGCCTGCCTAAAGCCGCCCAGCAACTGGGCAATATCGATCGCTTACCCAAATCCATGAAGGTGTTGCTGGAAAACCTACTGCGCTGGCAGGATGGGGATTCGGTGACGGCTGAAGATATTCAGGCATTGGTTGGCTGGCAGAAAGATGCCCATGCCGATCGGGAAATTGCCTATCGCCCAGCACGCGTGTTGATGCAAGACTTTACCGGTGTGCCAGCGGTAGTGGATTTGGCGGCGATGCGTGAAGCGGTAAAACGCCTCGGCGGCGATGTGGCCAAAGTTAACCCCTTATCACCGGTCGATTTAGTAATTGACCACTCGGTGACCGTTGACCATTTTGGTGATGAAGATGCTTTCGAAGAAAACGTGCGTCTGGAGATGGAGCGCAACCACGAACGCTACGTTTTCCTGCGCTGGGGGCAAAAAGCGTTTAATCGTTTCCGCGTAGTGCCGCCCGGCACCGGTATCTGCCATCAGGTTAACCTGGAATACCTGGGGAAATCCGTCTGGCATGAAACGCTAGAAGGCAAAGAGGTCGCTTATCCTGATACCTTAGTCGGCACAGATTCCCATACCACGATGATCAACGCGTTGGGCGTATTAGGCTGGGGTGTTGGCGGTATTGAAGCCGAAGCCGCTATGTTAGGGCAACCCGTGTCTATGTTAATCCCCGACGTTGTCGGTTTCAAACTCACCGGGAAACTACGCCCTGGTATTACCGCGACCGATTTGGTGTTAACCGTGACGCAAATGCTGCGTAAGCATGGCGTGGTGGGTAAGTTCGTGGAATTTTACGGTGATGGCCTGGCCGATTTGCCGCTGGCTGATCGCGCAACCATCGCCAATATGGCACCGGAATATGGTGCAACCTGCGGTTTCTTCCCCATCGATGAGGTCACCCTGAGCTACATGACGCTGACCGGGCGCGATGCTGAACAAGTCGAATTAGTTGAAGCGTATGCGAAGCAACAGGGGATGTGGCGTAATCCGGGTGATGAACCCCGTTTTACCAGTTCACTGGCACTGGATATGGCAGACGTTGAATCCAGCCTTGCCGGTCCAAAACGACCGCAGGACCGCGTCTCTTTAGGCGAGGTACCCGCCGCTTTTGATGCCAGCAACGAACTTGAAGTTAACCATGCGCAGAAAGCGCACAAGACCGTCACGTATCGCGACAGCGAGACCGGCGATAGCTATCAGCTGGAAGATGGCGCGGTGGTCATTTCTGCCATTACCTCTTGTACTAATACGTCCAACCCCAGCGTCTTGATGGCGGCGGGCCTGCTGGCGAAAAATGCGGTTGAGCGTGGCTTGATGCGCAAACCCTGGGTGAAAGCCTCGCTGGCACCGGGATCAAAAGTGGTGTCGGATTATCTCGCGGTGGCTCAACTGACACCTTATCTGGATGAATTAGGTTTCAATTTGGTGGGATATGGTTGTACCACCTGCATCGGTAACTCGGGCCCATTGCCAGATGAAATTGAAAGCGCGATTAAAGAGGGCGATCTGACCGTCGGTGCTGTGCTGTCGGGTAACCGAAACTTCGAAGGGCGCATCCATCCGCTGGTGAAAACTAACTGGCTGGCGTCGCCACCGCTGGTGGTGGCTTATGCACTTGCCGGTAACATGAAACTCAACCTGCAGAACGATCCCATCGGGCAGGACCGGCAGGGCAAGGATGTCTTTCTGCAGGATATCTGGCCATCACCAGAAGAGATCGCCGCCGCAGTGCAGAAAGTGACCAGTGATATGTTCCATAAGGAATACGCCGAGGTCTTCGACGGTACGCCTGAGTGGCAGCAAATCAAAGTCAGTGAAGCCGCGACTTATGACTGGGATGAGGGATCGACATACATCCGCCTGTCGCCGTTCTTTGACGATATGGGCAAAACACCGGAGCCTGTCCAGGATATTAAAGGCGCGCGCATTCTGGCAATGCTGGGTGACTCTGTCACCACCGACCATATTTCGCCAGCGGGCAGCATCAAAGCGGAAAGTCCTGCTGGACGCTATTTGCTGTCGCATGGTGTTGAGCGCACCGATTTCAACTCCTACGGTTCGCGTCGTGGTAACCACGAAGTGATGATGCGCGGGACCTTTGCCAACATTCGTATTCGTAATGAAATGGTGCCGGGCGTGGAAGGGGGATACACCAAACACTTCCCCAGCAATGAACAGCTGGCGATCTACGATGCTGCCATGAAGTATCAGTCCGAAGGTGTGCCACTGGCAGTGGTCGCCGGGAAGGAGTATGGCTCAGGTTCCAGCCGCGACTGGGCTGCGAAAGGCCCACGTTTACAAGGTGTGCGCGTGGTTATTTCTGAGTCGTTCGAGCGTATCCATCGCTCTAACCTGATCGGCATGGGGATCCTGCCGCTGGAATTCCCTGCTGGCGTCACGCGCAAAACACTGGGATTAACCGGGGAGGAGTTTATTGATGTCGAAAACCTTTCCCAGTTGAAACCGGGTTGTACTGTGAATGTCACCCTGACGCGCGTCGATGGTAAAAAAGAGACGCTGGAAACCCGGTGTCGTATCGATACCGGCAATGAGCTGACCTATTACCAGAACGACGGCATATTGCATTATGTGATACGTAATATGCTGAACTAAAGAAAAAGCCGGGAGATTTCCCGGCTTTTTGCTTTCTGCGTTACGCTTTTGGCAGCAGATGACCCATTTTTTCCGCCTTGGTATCAAGGTAGTGGGCATTTTTGGGGTTGCGCCCGACCACTAATGGCACGCGCTCAACAATATTAATTCCCGCTTCGCTCAGAATCTCGACTTTGCGTGGATTGTTCGTCAGCAGGCGGACTTCATTGACGCCCAGCAGTTTAAACATATCGGCACACAGGGTGAAATCACGCTCATCAGCGGCAAATCCCAGTTGATGATTCGCTTCCACCGTATCGTACCCTTTATCCTGCAGGGCATAGGCGCGGATCTTGTTCAGCAGACCGATATTACGGCCTTCCTGACGGTGATATAACAGCACGCCACGACCTTCTTCAGCGATAGCGGTGAGCGCCGCTTCCAGCTGAAAACCACAGTCGCAGCGCAGGCTGAACAGTGCGTCACCGGTAAGACACTCGGAGTGAACGCGGGCCAGCACTGGATTGTGATCGCTAACATCACCGTAAACCAGCGCGACATGATCCTGGCCGGTTGCCAGTTCTCCAAAACCAACCATCAGGAAATCTCCCCATGGCGTGGGCAGTTTGGCTTCTGCTACCCGTTTAAGCTGCATGTGACTCTCCAGAACCTTCAGAGGATGCGCTATCATCATGACAACGCACGGGCCCGATTGGCCCGACAAAACTGACAATATTGTGCCACAACCTGTACCCGGGCCGTTAATCAGTCAGAGTTATTGTAGTGATAAAGCACAATTATCTAAGCTGCAACGGGTATGTTATTCTTTTTTCAGCTAAAGTTATGCCAGCCACGCGAATATCAGCGGATCTAAAAGGAAACGGATGTTAAAAATTGCGCAGCGCACCACCCTGGGAATGCTTTTGTTATTAATCATGCCAGTTGCTGTCTGGCTCTCTGGCTGGCAATGGCAGCCAGGTGAGAGTAGCGCGTTTTTACGGGTACTCTTTTGGATGACCGAAACCGTCACCAGCCCATGGGGCATTTTGACCAGCGTTATCCTCAGCGCCTGGGTTTTATGGTGCTTACGCTTCCGGCTTAAACCCGCCATTTTACTGATCCTCTTCATGAACGGCGCTATTCTTGCTGGCCAGTACACCAAATCTTTCATTAAAGAGCAGGTGCAGGAACCCCGTCCCTATGTGGTTTGGCTGGAGAAGAGTTACGGTATTGATGAAGGGGCGTTTTATCAGCAAAACCGTCAGGGGCGCAGTCAGTTGGTGTCGACTTTAGTGGCTAACGACACTCAGTTGCCGCAATGGCTAAAAAAACACTGGGCGTTTGAAACCGGCTTTGCCTTTCCTTCCGGACATACCATGTTTGCTGCCAGTTGGGCGCTGCTGGTGATTGGCTTACTCTGGCCAAGGCGCCACATCGTGACCGTGGTCGTGCTGTTTTCCTGGGCTACCATGGTCATGGGCAGTCGTTTACTGCTGGGTATGCATTGGCCGCGCGATTTGGTGGTGGCCACCCTGATTTCCTGGCTGCTGGTTACGGTTGCCACATGGCTGGCGCAGCGTTTTTGTGGCCCGCTTACGGTGCCGCGCGAAGAGCAGCAGGAGATTAAGCAGCGTGATGATGGATTGTAATTTCTGCGCGCGCCCCCATATGATTGATTGCGCTTACGGAAAATGCGCTAAGTGATGTGCTGATAAGCAGCATCGGCGGCACTTTTTTGGCATACTTCTACTGGATAACCTCACGACAGGACGCATTGTGAAATATTTGCTGATTTTTCTCGTGGTTTTGGTCATTTTTATCATCTCCGTCACGCTTGGAGCGCATAACGACCAAATCGTCACTTTTAACTATCTGCTGGCGCAGGGTGAATTCCGCATCTCCACATTGCTGGCGAGCCTGTTTGGTGCCGGATTCCTGCTTGGATGGGCAATTTGCTGTCTTTTCTGGTTGCGGATACGTGTTTCTCTCGCTCACGCGCAGCGCAAGCTGAAACGCATGCAGGCGCAGAACGAACAATCAACGGCTGTGACAAATTCTTCTACTGCTGGTCGTCGGGATTAAGTTTCGATGCTTGAATTGCTGTTTTTGCTTCTCCCTGTTGCTGCGGCGTATGGCTGGTATATGGGCCGTCGCAGTGCACATCAGGATAAGCAACAGGAAGCCAATCGTCTGTCACGTGAGTACGTTGCCGGCGTAAACTTCCTGCTTTCCAATCAACAGGACAAAGCTGTCGATCTCTTTCTGGATATGCTGAAGGAGGACAGCGGCACAGTTGAAGCTCACCTGACGCTCGGCAATCTGTTCCGTTCACGCGGCGAAGTTGATCGCGCCATTCGCATCCACCAATCCCTGATGGAAAGCGCTTCCCTGAGCTATGAACAGCGCCTGTTGGCTATCCAGCAACTGGGACGCGATTACATGGCCGCCGGGTTTTACGATCGCGCCGAGGACATGTTTAGCCAGCTTATTGATGAAACCGACTTCCGTATCGGTGCGCTGCAACAGCTGATACAGATTCATCAGGCAACCAGTGACTGGCAGAAAGCCATCGAAGTGGCGGAAAGATTGGTCAAGCTCGGCAAAGAGAAGCACAAGGGCGAAATTGCCCATTTCTACTGCGAGCTTGCGCTTCAGGCGTTGAGCAGTGACGATCTTGATCGCGCCATGAGCTTACTGAAAAAGGGTGAATCGGCCGATCACCAAAGCGCGCGCGTTTCCATTATGATGGGCCGCATCTTTATGGAGCAGGGCGAATACGCTAAAGCAACGGCCCGCCTGCAGCGCGTACTGGATCAAGATAAAGAGCTGGTGAGCGAAACCTTATCGATGCTCGAAACCTGCTATCAGCGACTGAATCAGCCTGAAGATTGGGCGCAATTTTTACAACGCTGCGTTGAGGAGAATACCGGCGCGGCCGCTGAACTTTACCTCTCTGATATCCTCGAACAGCAGCAGGGGCCTGAAGCGGCGCAGTTATACATTAATCGCCAGTTACAGCGCCATCCGACCATGCGCGTGTTCCATCGCTTGATGGATTTCCACCTGCATGAAGCAGAAGACGGTCGTGCCAAAGAGAGCCTGATGGTGCTGCGCGATATGGTGGGCGAACAGATTCGCACCAAACCACGCTACCGCTGCCAAAAGTGCGGATTTACCGCGCATGCGCTTTATTGGCATTGCCCATCCTGCCGCGCATGGTCTTCTGTGAAACCAATCCGCGGACTTGACGGCCAGTAACGGCCGTTTTTTTATTATAACCGCATGATAGTTACAACATACTATGATCTTGAATTCTTAGAGAGAGTCGTGGCACTGTGCAGCCTTCGGTCGATCATCGGTTTAAAGCGCGCTGTGAGATTGTCGGGAAGGGCATGCACGGGTAGAATGCTTGCCGTTTGTCCATTGCGCCCGCGGGTGCCTGCCTTTGAGGAAACGTTATGCCTGTAACCACTTCACCGATTCTGGTGGCGCTCGACTATCATAATCTCGACAGCGCACTGCAGTTTGTGGACCGCATTGACCCGAGCCAGTGCCGCCTGAAAGTCGGCAAAGAGATGTTTACGCTATTTGGCCCGTCACTGGTGAAAACACTGCAGTCGCGTGGTTTTGACGTTTTTCTCGATCTGAAGTTTCATGATATTCCGAATACAACCGCGCACGCGGTAGCCGCGGCTGCCGATCTCGGTGTGTGGATGGTTAATGTTCACGCCAGTGGCGGGGCGCGGATGATGAATGCGGCTCGTGAAGCGCTGCTGCCTTTTGGCAAAGATGCGCCATTGTTGATTGCGGTAACCGTATTAACCAGCATGGATGAAGACGATCTCAGAGGTCTCGGCATTACGCTTTCTCCCGCTCAGCAGGCGGAACGTCTGGCTCGCCTGACGCGTGAGTGTGGCCTGGATGGCGTGGTCTGTTCCGCTCAGGAAGCTGAGCACTTTAAACAGGTGTTAGGTCAGGATTTCGCACTGGTGACCCCAGGTATTCGTCCGGCAGGCAGTGATGCGGGCGATCAACGCCGTATCATGACGCCACAGCAGGCAAAACTGGCTGGCGTGGATTACATGGTGATTGGGCGTCCGATCACCCAATCCAATGATCCGGCTGCAACGCTGCACACTATCCTGCAAAGTTTACAGGAGGCCTAATGGCTCAGGACAACCGACTGGTTTACTCCACTGAAACTGGCCGAATCGCACAGGAAGAAGAAAAAGCGCCGCGCCCGCAAGGGGACGGCATAGTGCGCATTCAACGCCAGACCAGCGGCCGTAAAGGCAAAGGCGTCTGCCTGATTACCGGTATCGATTTGGATGACGATGCGCTCAACAAGCTGGCAGCAGAACTGAAGAAAAAATGTGGTTGTGGTGGGTCACTCAAAGATGGCGTGATCGAGATTCAAGGCGATAAACGTGATCTCTTGAAAGCACTACTTGAAGCCAAAGGCATGAAGGTTAAATTAGCCGGTGGTTAATAAAAACGGGCCGCACACTGTGCGGCCCGTGATGCTGTAGATGCGCTGCGTAGCCTGAATCTTTATCGTTATTTAGAAACCTGATGGCCGATAATACCGCCAACGGCTGCACCACCCACTGTACCCAGTGCACTTCCGTTAGTCAGGACAGAACCACCGATTGCACCCGCACCCGCCCCGATGGCGGTATTACGGTCGCGTTTTGACCAGTTCGAACAACCACTCAAGGCAACAACCAGGGTGGCAGCTAATACCGCAACGGTCATACGTTTCATTGTTGTCGTCATCTCTTTCTCCTTGATTGTATGTACAGAGGCAACCTTGTAAGTATAGATGTTGCGCAACGAAGTACGTCATCCCTGCGTGTCATTCATTGTTCACTTTGATGCCCGCGTACAGCGCTTTAATGGGCGAATTAACCGGTGGAAACCGTACCGCTCCTGACTTTAGCCAGCTGAAGCAAAGCTAAATTCCTCCAGGATAGAAAATTCTTAATTTACGCCACACTTCTTCGGTCTCAGCGACTTTCCGCTGCTTTTACAGCGATTCGATCCATAACGTTTTCTCTGCTTGTTCAGCACAATTCAGCTATCACAGTTCGCAGGAGAAATAATCATGCTGGAATTGCTCAAGCAGCAGGTGCTGGAAGCCAACCTTGACTTACCGCGCTATAACCTGGTCACTTTCACCTGGGGCAACGTTAGCGCCATTGACCGCGACCATGGTCTGCTGGTGATCAAACCTTCGGGCGTGAAATACGAGAATATGCAGCGCGACGATATGGTGGTGGTGGAGTTAGCCAGCGGCAAAGTGGTGGAAGGGGCGCTACGTCCGTCATCCGATACGGCCACCCATCGCGCGCTGTATCTTGCCTGGCCGGAGATTGGTGGCATCGTACATACCCATTCACGCCACGCCACAATCTGGGCGCAGGCCGGACGCGACATTTTGGCTCTGGGTACAACACATGCGGATGATTTCTACGGCACCATTCCCTGTACGCGTGCGATGAAGCGTGAAGAGATACAACAAGAGTATGAATGGAACACCGGGCAGGTGATTATCGAAAGCTTTGCGCAACGCCGCATTAAACCCACCGACATTCCTGCTGCGCTGGTCAACTCGCACGGCCCCTTTGCCTGGGGTAAAGACGCGGATGCAGCTGTGCACAGTGCGGTGGTGCTGGAAGAAGTGGCTTACATGGCACTTCACACGGAACAACTGCGCAGCGAATTGCCTCCGATTTCGCAGAATTTACTCGATCTGCATTATCTGCGTAAGCATGGCAAGAATGCATGGTACGGGCAGAATTAAACATTGAAACTTCATTGAGGCGCCTGAGGGCGCCTTAATTTTTTGCTATTTAGCGCTGGTATGGCGATGCATATCATAAAAAAGAAATGTCAAATCTATAAAAATAAAACACCGTTTCATTAATATCGATTCGATCACTTTTTCCCTGACTGCCAGTGGTTATCTTGCCTGCCATGCCATCCGGCGAACGATAACGTACCTCCTTCTGGCTCAGTAAAGGTGACACAACTATGCATATCAAACGTGCAATCGATAAGATTCCAGGCGGTATGATGTTAATCCCGCTGTTTTTGGGCGCGCTTTGCCACACGTTTTCACCCGGCGCAGGAAAATACTTTGGCTCTTTTACTAACGGCCTGATGACGGGCACTGTGCCGATTCTGGCGGTATGGTTTTTCTGCATGGGGGCATCGATCAAACTCAGCGCAACCGGAACCGTGCTGCGTAAATCCGGCACCCTGGTATTAACCAAAATCGCCGTTGCCTGGGTAGTGGCTGCCGTGGCATCCCGCATGATGCCGGAAAATGGCGTAGAAGTCGGTATGTTTGCTGGTTTATCCACGCTAGCTTTGGTTGCTGCGATGGACATGACCAATGGCGGCCTTTATGCCTCCATCATGCAGCAATACGGTTCAAAAGAAGAAGCAGGCGCGTTTGTGCTGATGTCGCTGGAATCGGGTCCGCTGATGACCATGGTGATCCTGGGGACCGCAGGCATTGCTTCGTTTGAGCCACACGTGTTTGTTGGCGCGGTGTTGCCCTTTATTGTCGGTTTCGCGCTTGGCAATCTTGACCCGGAATTGCGCGAATTCTTTGGCAAAGCCGTACATACCTTAATCCCGTTCTTTGCCTTCGCTTTGGGTAACACCATCGATTTGGCGGTGATCGCACAAACCGGTTTATTGGGCGTATTGCTCGGTGTTGCCGTCATCATCATCACCGGTATCCCACTCATTATTGCCGACCGATTAATTGGTGGTGGTGATGGCACGGCTGGGATCGCAGCATCCAGCACCGCAGGCGCGGCAGTGGCGACGCCGGTGCTGATTGCCGAGATGCTGCCACAGTTTAAACCGGTCGCTCCCGCAGCCACCGCACTGGTGGCGACATCCGTTATTGTGACTTCTGTATTAGTACCGATTATCACCGCCGTCTATTCAAAACGCGTTAAGCGTTTTCATGTGGCGGTAGGACAGCGCGCTGCCATCAAGTAAGCCTGCTTATCTTTCCCCGACCCCATGGTCGGGGATATCTCTGGATTTTACTTTATAAATCAATCTCTCATTTGGTCTGGCCTCACTCTGGATTACGCTGATGTTGCGTTTAACGCATCACATAACTAGAGGATGAGACTATGACAGTAATTAACCAACCAACTTGCAGATTGTTTACCGAAGTCGGACAAACCACCCAGCTGGCGGCCTACTATGAAGAGGGTCGACACACCATGTGGATGATGCTGCGTGCCCAACCGCGCCCCAGTTTCAACCACGAATTAATCGAGGAGATCATGAATCTGAGCTATGCCGCTCAGCGTTCGGGTTTGCCGATTGATTTTTGGGTGACGGGTTCGCTGGTGCCGCAGATGTTCAACGCCGGTGGCGATTTACGTTTCTTTGTAGAGTGCATTCGTAACAACCGTCGTGAAGCGCTGCGGGCCTATGCGCGTGCCTGCGTGGATTGCATCCATTCGGCAGCGCGGGGTTTTGATACCGGAGCGGTGACGCTGGCGATGATTGAAGGGAGTGCATTGGGTGGTGGCTTTGAAGCCGCGCTGGCCCATCACTTCATTCTGGCGCAGAACTCTGCACGGATGGGGTTCCCGGAGATCGCGTTCAATCTGTTCCCTGGCATGGGCGGCTATTCACTGGTGGCACGGCGTTCCGGCATGAAACTGGCCGAAGAGCTGATCTGTGAAGGGGAATCGCATAGCGCAGAGTGGTATGAGACGCGCGGTCTGGTAGATAAAGTCTTCCAGCCAGGTGATGCTTATCGTACCACGCGTACCTTTATCGATACTCTACGTCCGAAGCTGAATGGTGTGCGTGCCATGTTGAAAGCGCGCCAGCGCGTACTGCAACTCTCGCGTGCCGAGCTGATGGATATTACGGAAGACTGGGTGGATTACGCCTTTACACTGGAGCCTAAAGACATTGCTTACATGGAACGACTGGTGCAACTACAGAACCGTCATAGCGCATCCCTGCGCAAAGCCGGATAATCGAGAGCAGCTTTAAACGCGGGCAGGATGCTTAGCCAGCCAATGCCCGAGCTGTTCTGCGGGCATTGGTTTTGCATAAAGATAACCCTGACGCCCATCGACACCGTTGGTCATCACAAACTTCTCCTCAGCTTTGGTTTCAATCCCTTCCGCAATGACTTGCAGATCGAGGGTTTTGGCCACGGCGACAATGGCACGGACCAAAGATTGCGCCACCGGTTGTTTGTTGATGTTACGTACGAAACTTTGATCCAGTTTGATTGCATCAATGGGAACGCGAGCCAACTGAGAAAGCGAGGAATAACCTGTACCAAAGTCATCAAGATGAACCTGAGCCCCCAGTTCCTGGAACTGCTTCATCAGCGTGAGTGCACCGGCTTCGTTCTCAATCAGGCAGCTTTCGGTGAGCTCGATATCAATGGGACAATCCGTGAGGCCGGCTTCGCTCAGCGCCTGCTTTAAATCGGTATAGATACTTTGGTCAATCAATTGTTTAGCCGAAACATTAACGGCAACGCGCAGGTAAATTCCCTCGCTGCGCCACTGAATAATTTGTTGCAGAACGTTCAGCATCACCCAGCGGCCGAGCGGCACGATGAGGCCCGATTCTTCAGCATACGAGATAAAGTCGCCAGGCGGCACCAGACCGCGCTCGACGGAATTCCAGCGCACCAATGCTTCTGCGCTGCGCACTTCGCCGTCACGATCTAATTTGGGCTGGTAGTACACCACCAGATGCTCCAGCTCCAGTGCTTTACGCAGGTTGGTATCAAGCCAGAGATATTCGAAAACACGCTGATTCATCTCGTTAGCGAACACGCAGAATTTACCGCGCCCATTCTCTTTGGCGTGATACATCGCGGTATCGGCGTTGCGAATCAGACTTTCCCGATCCTCGCCGTGCAGCGGGGCCAGGGCGATACCAATCGAGCAGCCGCTGTAGACTTCGATCAAACCGACGCGGAACGGTTGACGCAGGCGCTCAAGAATACGTGATGCCATGGCTTCCAGCGCAGCCTGGCTGGTATGTTCTGCCAGTACCACGAACTCATCCCCACCAAGACGGGCCAGCGTCTGATCTTTGCCCAGACAGCTGAGAATGGCGAGGGAGACCGCTTGCAGCAGTTGGTCGCCAAACATATGGCCGTAGGCGTCGTTCACCTTCTTAAAATTGTCCAGATCGAGATAAACCACGCCAGTTTGACTGCCATTGGCTAATTCCAGTGCCAGACTAATCTGTTGATGGATGGCATTGCGGTTCGGTAAACCGGTCACCGTATCGGTATTGGCGAGGACGCGTAAGCGTTCCTGAGCACGTCGCTCTTCTGTGATGTCGGTTCCAGAACAGATGAGGAAAATTTCATTTTTCCCACTACCACTGTGCACAAACTTATTACGAAACAGAAACAGTCGCTGGCCTTTTTTGGTTTTGATCCAGCGTTCCACTTCATAAGAATTGCCATCGCGGAAGAAACCCGAAATGTTGCGTCGCGAAGCCTGCGCTTCCTGCTTGGTCATGAACAGCTGAAACACGTTGCGGCCGATCACTTCCTGCTCTTTCAGACCCGTGTACTCTTCACTTAAGCGGTTGAATCGCTGAATATTCCCGCGTTGGTCGAGGATCACAATCACCGAATTTGCTTCGGAGACCACTTGTTCAGCGAAGGATAAACCCAGCGTTAAATCACGCGCTACGGAGGAGGTATCACCCCAGGCAGAAGAGGTGCCGGCCCATGTTGATTGGTTGACCTTGCGGCCGACAAAGTGCATAGGCACCGGCGCACCGCGCAGGGAGAGGGTCAGGTTGATACTGGAGGTGATCACCGTCATCGCACGCAGCAAACTGGCCTGCGCGGGGGTTAATGGAACCGCCAAATTGGTATTGGCATTCTCATCTTCGGCAAAATGCAAAGCATCGCTATCTGAAGTTAAACGCCAATGAGGGCTGGTTGTGCCAAACAGGGTGTATAGCAACGTTTGCCCTTGTTCATCGGTCATGGAAACTTCCTCCGGGGAAATGCTGAGCAGGCGGTATCTCATTATTTTAGCAACAGTATTCAACCTCCTGCGTTAGCACAAGATGCAAACCAAATATATTTTTGTTTTCACTAAAGAATGGCACGAAAAAGCCCCGAAAATCGGGGCTTAAAAATGTCAGCAAGGACACTTGCCGAGCTTGCCTGCCTGGCTGGGAAAACGGGCCTCAAGGCAGTAGCGATGAAAGGCTCGCTCATCCATCGGCGTTTGCCCGGGATGGTGCTCACGCATATGCTTCAGATAAGTTTGATAGTCGTGAACGCCAACCATTAAGCGAAAACTTTGCTTCAATCCCTGCCATATTTGTTGCCAGCGATTAAGAGTTTGCCCGGTGGCCTGGGGTGTGATCGGTAAGCAATGCTGAATGTGCCAGACACCAATCGGTTTTTTCCAGCGATGAATGGACTCAGACATTCCGCACCTCCTCACGCAGGGAGACTTCGGACTCATGGGTGGTAGGTACCTGACTGCCCAGGGCACGGCGAATAACAAAGAACGCTGCAATCAACATGGTGACGGCCACCAGCATAAAGAAGCCACACAGGGCCGCGTTAATTTGATTGCTAAACACGATGGTTTGCATGTCCGCCACGGTTTTCGCCGGGGCGATAATCACCCCCTCATCAATTCCTTTACGGAACTTGTTGGCTTGTGCAAGGAAGCCAATGGAGGGCTTCTCGTGGAAAATCTTCTGCCAACCTGCGGTCATGGAGGTCACAAACAGCCAGGCGGTCGGTAAAATCGTCACCCACGCGTAACGCTGTTTCTTCATTTTGAACAGCACCACGGTGCCGAGAATCAACGCCATTGAGGCCAGCATCTGGTTGCCAATGCCAAACAGCGGCCAAAGGGTATTGATGCCGCCCAGCGGATCGACGACACCCTGGTAGACAAAGAAGCCCCATCCGGCTACGGCCACCGTGGTGCCCGCCATATTGCCCAGCCAGGAACGGTTGTTGGCCATGGAGGGCACCACGGTGCCAACCAAATCCTGCACCATAAAGCGACAGGCGCGGGTACCGGCATCGACCGCCGTCAGGATAAACAGCGCTTCAAACAGGATGGCGAAGTGATACCAGAACGCCATCATCACCCGGCTGTTAAATACCTCGGTGATGATGTGCGCCATCCCCACGGCGAAGGTTGGTGCGCCACCTGCCCGCGAGAGGACAGTACTTTCACCCACATCGCGCGCGATACCGCTCAGCATCTCCGGCGTCACGACAAAGCCCCAGCCGTTAATCACTTGCGAAGCGCTCTCAACGGTGGTACCGATCAGTGCTGCGGGTGAGTTCATCGCAAAATAGACGCCCGGATCGAGCACCGAGGCACATATCAGCGCCATGATCGCCACGAAGGATTCCATCAGCATCGCACCATAGCCGATGAATCGGATATGACTTTCACGCTCCACCAGTTTTGGCGTGGTGCCACTGGAGACCAGCGCATGGAAACCGGAGATGGCGCCACAGGCGATAGTGATAAACAGGAACGGGAACAGCGCACCCGAGAACACCGGACCGCTACCGTCGATAAATTTGGTCACTGCCGGCATCTTTAGTTCCGGCATCGCAAACACAATGCCAATTGCCAGACCAATGATGACGCCGATCTTCAGGAAAGTTGACAGGTAATCACGCGGAGCCAGCAGCAGCCACACCGGCAGCGAAGAGGCGACGAAGCCATAGATCACCAGCACCCAGGTCAGTTCGGTGCCTTTCAGTGTGAAGAGCGGTCCCCAATAAGGATCGGCAGCCACATCGCCACCGTAAATGATCGCCGCCATCATCAGCACAAAGCCGATAATCGACACTTCAGCGATCTTGCCGGGGCGCAGATAGCGCATATACACGCCCATAAACAGCGCGATTGGAATGGTTGCGGCGATGGTAAACAGTCCCCACGGACTGTTGGCTAACGCTTTCACCACCACCAGCGCCAGCGCTGACAGGATGATGATCATCACGCCAAGCGCACCGAGCATGGTGACCACGCCCGCAAACGAACCCAGCTCCTGACGTGCCATTTCGCCGAGCGAGCGACCATCGCGGCGCGTGGAGATGAACAGGATCAGGAAATCTTGCACCGCACCGGCCATCATCACGCCGACCAGAATCCAGATGGTGCCAGGCAGAAAGCCCATTTGCGCCGCAAGGATTGGGCCAACCAGCGGACCTGCACCGGCAATCGCCGCAAAGTGGTGGCCAAACAGCACCCATTTGTTAGTGGGCACATAATCGAGACCATCATTCAGCCGTTCTGCAGGCGTGCGGCGACGATCATCCAGTTCGAAAATACGTTCAGCGATAAACAGGCTGTAGAAGCGATAAGCAATGCTGTAGCAGGCAACGGACGCAATAACCAGCCAGACGGCGTTGACGTGTTCGCCACGGCTGAGCGCCAGCATGGCAAACGCACCCGCACCAATTAACGCCACCGCTAACCAGATCAATCCGGTTTTGACGTTGTTCATGAGTTAACTCCTTGTAGAGACCGGGAAAATAGGCGATCGGATACAACAAGTTAAAAGTAATGTAATGAATTGTTAACGACAGGGATTCGAATCAGAAGTGTGAAGCGGAAGGCAAATTTAACAACAGATAAAACTTAGGGGGAAAAATGCGGGATAACGGCTGTTATCCCGCAGATATTCATGCTCAGGCAGCCGGGCGCGCCACCACGCTACGGGTTTCCATACGCACTTCGGCGATGGTCACGTCGATAATGTCGGTCACGCGATAAGCGACTTCGCCTTTGATCTGCACGGTGCCGCTCTCTTGTGAGCACACCAGTTCATCACGCACCGCGTGGATGAACGGGGCAGGGATAAAGGCAACGGCGCCGTTCTCCAGCAGACGTACGCGCATACCGCCACGAGACACGTCGATGATCTCGGCGCTGAATTTGCGATCGGTCCCGGCAGAGGGCGCGAGGAAGCGCGCATACAGCCAGTCACCCACATCACGTTCGGCCATGCGGTTCAGGCGACGACGCTCACTCATAATGGCGGTGAACTCGTCTTTTGGACGGGCAATGCTGTCGCCGCGCACAATGGCTTTCAGCAGGCGATGGTTGATCATATCGCCGAATTTACGAATCGGCGATGTCCAGGTCGCATAGGCTTCGAGGCCCAGACCAAAGTGCGGACCCGGTTCGGTGCCGACTTCAGCGAAGCTCTGGAAGCGACGAATGCGGCTGTCGAGGTACTGCGTTGGCTGGGCATCCAGTTCACGACGCAGCTGGCGGAAACCTTCCAGCGTGGTGATCGCCTGAGGATCCACGGTAATACCGTGACTGGCCAGCACGCCAGCAGCTTGCTCTGCGTTTGCCAGATCGAAGCCGGTGTGCAGGTTATAGATACCGAAGCCCAGCTTCTCCTGCAGCACTTTGGCCGCGCAGACGTTAGCCAGAATCATCGATTCTTCAACGATGCGGTTGGCGATGCGACGTGGCTCAGAAATGATATCCAGCACTTCGCCTTTTTCACCCAGCACAAAGCGGTAATCAGGGCGATCTTTGAACACCAGCGCGTGAGTTTGACGCCACTCGCTGCGCGCCTGACACACACGATGCAACAAGCGAATCTGCCCGGCGATCGCCTCATTCTCTGGCTGCCAGCTACCGGCGTTTTCCAGCCAGTCTGACACTTCGTCATAGACCAGTTTGGCTTTGGATTCGATCCAGGCCGCAAAGAAATGCACTTCACCCGTTACGCTGCCGTCTGCCGTGAGCGTCACGCGACAGGCCAGCGCTGGACGACGCACATTTGGGCGCAGCGAACAGATGTCATCAGACAGTTCGCGCGGCAGCATAGGGATGTTGAAGCCAGGTAAATAGTTGGTGAACGCGCGCTTTGAAGCCAGCTTATCCAGCTCGCTGCCTTCCGCTACGTAAGCGGTCGGATCGGCAATCGCGATGGTCAGCTGCAGATTGCCGTCAGCCTGCTCTTCAACATACAGCGCATCATCCATATCTTCGGTGCTGGCGCTATCGATGGTGACGAAGTTCAGCGCGGTAAGGTCTTCGCGCTGCAGGTGCTCATCCAGCATTTCGCCGAAGCCAACGTTCGGGGCTTCGCGCTCCAGATTATGGCGCGACAGGGTGACCCACCACGGCGCAAGATGATCGTCCGCAGTGACAATGAATTCGGTCAGTTCAGCATAGAATCCGCGATCGCCTTTCAGCGGATGGCGGCGCATTTCCGCCACGGCCCAGTCGCCATTCTGAAAATCATGGGTGACGTCGCGGGCAGTGCGGCACTGGATCGCCTCTTTCAGCAGCGGATGGTCAGGCACAATCGACAAACGATCGTCCTTCTTCTGCACGCGGCCCACAAAGCGGGTCAGGAACGGCTCAATCAGGGTTTCCGGCTCGGCGCTCTCGCGATCTTTATCAGTGTGGATCACCGCAGAAATACGGTCACCGTGCATCACTTTTTTCATCTGCGGAGGGGGAATGAAGTAGCTTTTTTGGGCATCGACTTCGAGGAAGCCAAAGCCTTTTTCCGTGCCTTTCACAACACCTTCGGCGCGCGGAGTTTGCGCGTGAAGCTTCTCTTTAAGCTGCGCGAGCAGCGGGTTATCCTGGAACATAATGTATTTAGTTTCGTGGCCTAAGAGCGGTGGACAGTTTTACGCGAATCAGGGGCGCGCGGCAAGGCCAAAACAGGCTAAAAAGCCGCATTACGCGGCTTTTTACCTTCTGATAACGCTGACGACTCAGGCAATACGTTGGGTCGGTTCAGCGGCGGTTAACGCCAGTTTTACCGGCACCGATTTCGAGGTCGGCGTCCCGCTGCCGTCACCATAGCTGGAGAGCGGCACCAGCGGGTTGGTTTCCGGATAATAGGCCGCGAGATTACCGCGCGGAATGTTATACGGCACCAGCTTAAAGCCACTCACACGACGCGTCAGGCCATCATTCCACAGTGTTTCGATATCCACCAATTGGCCTTCACTGAAGCCGAGTGACGCCATGTCATCCGGGTGGATAAACACCACTTCACGCTGACCATACACGCCGCGGTAGCGGTCATCGAGGCCGTAAATGGTGGTGTTGTACTGGTCATGCGAACGCAGAGTTTGCAACGTGAACGGCACCTCCACTTCGCTGCCCAGCTGTGGGAACAGCGAGGTTGGCAAGGCTGCCGCGCTGAACTCCGCCCGTTTGCTTGGTGTATTAAAACGCAACTCCGCTGCTGCGCTACCCAGGTAGAATCCACCCGGAATATCACACTTGTTATTGAAGTCAGCAAAGCCAGGAATGGTGGCGCCAATGTGATCGCGGATCACGTTGTAATCATCGGCCATGCCCAGCCAGTCAATCTTGTCACTGCCCAGCGTGGCGTGTGCAATACCGGCCACAATCGCGGTTTCGGAGCGCTGGGTGTCTGCCAGAGGAATACCCACACCTTCTGAGGCGTGCACCATGCTGAAAGAGTCTTCAACGGTGATGAACTGGTTACCGCTGGCCTGACGATCGCGCTCAGTACGGCCGAGCGTCGGCAGAATCAAACCTTCGTGGCCCGGCACCAGATGGCTGCGATTGAGTTTTGTGCTGATGTGCACGGTCAGACCGCAATGCTGAAGCGCTTCCTCCGTCACCGGGGAATCGGGTGCGGCAGCCGCAAGGTTGCCGCCCAGAGCGATTAACACTTTTACTTCATCACGCAGCATCGCGCCCAGCGCTTCAACGGTGTTATGACCGTGTTCACGCGGCGGTTCGAAGCCGAAATGCGCGCCTAAGGCATCAAGGAACGGCTTATTGGGTTTCTCATCGATCCCCATGGTGCGGTTCCCCTGCACGTTACTGTGGCCGCGCACCGGACACAGGCCAGCGCCTTTTTTACCCAGCTGTCCAAACAGCAGTTGCAGGTTGGTTATCTCACGCACCGTATCAACGGAGTGTTTATGCTGAGTCACGCCCATCGCCCAGGTAATGATGACACGCTCAGCACTTTGGTAGATCGCGGCCGCTTCCCGAATCTGCGCTTCGCTCAGGCCGGATTGACGCACGATATCGTCCCAGCGCGTGTTATCCACGGCAGCCAGATAGCTCTCAATGCCATGGGTGTTGGCGTCGATAAATTCTTGATCGAAGATGCCCGGTTCACCCGCAGCTAAACGCTCGCGTTGCACTTCCAGCAGAGTTTTCACCATGCCGCGAATCGCTGCCATGTCACCGCCAAGATTGGGCTGATAATAGGCAGAACTAATGGTTCCCGCCATGGAGGTGACGACTTCCAGTGGTTTCTGCGGGTCGGCAAAACGTTCTAACCCACGCTCGCGCAGTGTGTTGAACGTCACAATTTTCGCACCGTGATCGGCTGCGTGGCGCAGGCTGTGCAGCATACGTGGATGGTTAGTGCCCGGATTTTGACCGATAACGAAAATTGCATTGGCGTGGTCAAAATCATCGAGACGAATGGTGCCTTTCCCGACGCCGATGCTGCGCTTCAAGCCGGTGCCGCTGGCTTCGTGGCACATGTTGGAACAGTCAGGGAAGTTATTGGTGCCCATCACACGGCCAAACAGTTGATAGAGCCATGAGGCTTCGTTACTGGCGCGCCCGGAAGTGTAAAGTTCCATCTGGTCGGGATGGTCCATCGCCTTGAGGTGACGGGCAATCATCGCCAACGCATCATCCCAGCTGATCGGTTCATAGTGATCGGTGGCGCTGTTATAGCGCATCGGATGCGTCAGGCGTCCCTGATACTCAAGGAAATAGTCGCTCTGTTGATACAGGGTGCTCACGCTGTGCTGAGCGAAAAACTCGGGCTCCACCACGCGGCGAGTCGCTTCCCAGGTCACGGCTTTCGCGCCGTTCTCACAGAAGCTGAAGGTGCTCTTGTTGTCATCACCCCATGCACAACCCGGGCAGTCAAAGCCACGCGCTTTGTTCATGCGCATCAAATTGCGCATGTTTTTCAGCGCAGCTTTACTATCAAGGACGAAACGGGTGGTTGCTTCCAAAGAACCCCAGCCGCCAGCAGCGGCACGATAAGGCTGAATTTTACGTTTAAATTTCATAGTCGTTGCAGGCTTATTGTTTATGAATTGTTATCAGAATATGACTTCTGTTGTGAGGAAGTGTGCGACTGACAGCAAAAGTTGTCTAATTGATTGGTTTAATGGTGCGATAGGCGGCGTTTATCGCGTTCAAGCCCGCAGAAGCGTGATGCAGTTCAAACTTTATCCGCTGGCAGGACCGGGCTGCGACGTGAGAATCCAATAACTGGCTAATAATTGCTCTTTCTATCGATGAAAGGGCGCGCACCATGAAGAATCTTGCCAGCCAAATTCATGCCTTCGGTAAAGCATTAATGATGCCGATCTCCGTTATTGCCGCTGCCGGTATCTTTCTCGGTCTGGCTGCCGCGATGCAGAATCCCGCCGTCACCGGTGATGCCTTTGCCAATCTACAGGTGCCACAGCTGATTATTGGCTTTATCCGCAAAGTGGCGGCGGCTTTATTTGCCAATCTGCCCGTGTTCTTCGCCGTTGCCAGCGCCATCGGTCTGGCGAAAGCGGAGAAGCCTACTGCGGCTTTTGCGGCAGTCATTGGCTATGTCGTGATGAATGTGGGCATCAGTGCTACGCTGGCCGCCAAAGGGCTGACGGCGGCTACTACGACCCCAGAAGCCTTACAGCAAGCAGGCCTGGATCAAACCACGGCGATGATGACCTCGGCAGAGTACATCGAGATGCTGGGCATCTTTACTTACAACATGAGTGTGCTTGGCGGCGTGATTGCCGGGCTGGTCACCGTGGCACTGCATAATCGCTTTTACACGCAACCATTGCCGACGGCGATTAGCTTTTTCGGCGGGCGGCGCTTTGTTCCCATCGTCACCGTTATCGTCTTGCCGCTGATTGGCGTGCTGCTGGCCTTGATCTGGCCCACGATCGGCGAAGGCATTGCCTGGGTCGGCAAGATGATTGGGAAAAGCGGCCAGTACGGCGCTTTTCTGCTGGGAACCGGCGAACGTCTGCTTATCCCGACTGGCTTGCACCATATACTCAATGAAACAGTGCGTTTCACCCCTATCGGTGGCATGGCGACGGTGGACGGGCAAACCATTGTTGGTGCACTGAATATCTTCAACACTTCGCTCACCCATCCAGGCGCTATACCTGATGAGACGGTGCGCAGTGCCACCCAATTCCTGGCTCAGGGTAAAATCCCGGTGATGATGTTCGGCTTGCCTGCTGCTGCACTGGCGATCTACCACACCGCGCGCCCGGAGCATAAACAGCGGGTTAAAGCGCTGGTGATGGCAGGTGCGTTGACCTCCTTCACCACCGGCATCACTGAACCGCTGGAGTTCTGTTTTATCTTCGTATCACCGGTGCTCTACATCCTGCATGCGTTATTGACCGGCCTGTCATTTATGCTGATGTCGATGCTGCATTTAATGATCGGCAACGTGCAGGGCGGCGCGATCGATCTGGTGGTGTTCGGTATACTCGGTGGCAGTAAAACCCAATGGTGGTGGACGGTAGCGCTGGGGGTGATTTATGCGCCGATCTACTATTACGGCTTCCGTTTTGTCATTACGCGCATGCGAGTGGAAACGCCTGGACGAGAATCGGATGAGGAGCCGCAAACCGTGCAGGTGACAGCCGATGAACGTATTAAGGTGATCATCAGCGGGTTGGGCGGCGAGGCCAATATAGAGGACGTCGATTGCTGTTTCACCCGCCTGCGGGTGCGCGTGAAAGAGATGAATGAAGTGGTCGATCAAACGTTGCTGACCACTGGCGCCAACGGTGTTAACCGGGTCAGCGATCACGATGTGCAGGTCATTTACGGTCCGCAGGTGGAGAAAATTGCTAACGACGTGAAAAGTGCCTTAGGCGTGGCATAACATATTTAGTTATCACGCTAATAATAAAATTAGCAATCAATGTTAAATCCCTACGGCTGAGATGGGAGATGATGACTTCGCCCCTTCAAGAGCTAAGCCATTAAGAGTGCCGGAGATAAGCGCCGGGTGGGGCATTAACTTTCAACCGAAGGCTGCCAAACGGCGGCCTTTGTGCTTTTTGCATGGTGAAACGGATAAAGCTGCGCGGGTTTGCTAACATAGCGCGATCGTGACTTCAGGGCGGATATTAACATCGACATCAAGCAATTGATTTATTTATGCAATCTTGAGCGCGAGCGCCATTTTGGCCGCGCGGCAGAGGCCAGTTTTGTCAGTCAGCCGACCTTATCGATGCGGTTAAAAAACCTTGAGCGCGAACTGGGTTTATCGCTGATCAATCGCAGCAACAACTTTGACGGCTTTACGCCGGAAGGGGAACGGGTGCTGACCTGGGCGCGTGAAATCGTGTCGGTTTACTCGGGACTGAAGCTGGAAGTCGAGTCGCTGAAGCATGGCGTCAACGGCACGCTGCGCCTGGGCGTGATGCCACAGTGCAGTGTCGCCTTGCCGGCGTTATTAAAAGCGGTTGAAACGCGCTATCCGCAGCTGGATTATCGTGTCTCCGCCATGAGTGCGGACCAACTGCTGGAGGCACTTAATAGCCATACGGTGGACGGCGGCATTGGTTTCTTCGAGCTCACCGCTCTGCGAGAATTACACTTTCAGACCGCGCTGTTGAAAGATCCCGGCGTGGAGGCGATTTTTAATCCTGAGCACTTCCCGGATTTACTTCAACACGACACGGTTTCACTTGCGCAACTGGCGCAGCTTCCGCTGTGCCTTGCGGAACCCACGCGCTATTTCCGTCGTTACGTGGATAGCCAACTGCGCGAAACCGGTTTGCTACCGCGAGTGATTGTGGAAAGTGCCTCGATTATGCAGCTATTACAGAGCGCGCAGGTGGGATTAGGCGTGATGGTGTCGCCGCGCGGACATTTACTGCCGGAAATGCTGCAAAATGTGGCGCGGAGGCCGATTGCGATGGCACCCATGGGACGCCAGGCCGCGTTGGTGGTTGCTGAGCCGGGCAGGGCATCGCCGCTGGCTCAACATTTCTTTGACGAAGCGCGGCGCCATCTGCCGGATTAACGCGTTTCACCCAGCGCCATCCATAACCGATCCTGCCAGCTGGCAAACGCCACTGCTTGCAACAGAGCGAAAATGCGCTCGGTTCCCCATCCCGCATTCAGCAATGGCTGCAAGTGTGCTGCGCTAAAACGCTCTGGCATGCGAACCAGCTGAGCGGTAACGCCAATCACCGGCTGCACTTCTCCCGCTTTATCAACATCTGCAAGCAACGCTTCGCGCTGGCAAGCGGCATGACGCGTGAACGGGCGCTGACAACCCAGGATGCGCGCGCAGGTTGCCAGCGCCAACGCGGATTGCTCATCATGATGTTCACCGATGCGCTGTTGCAAAGTCGCCCAGCCATACAGCGCCTGCGCGTCATGCACCAGCAACCAAATCGCGTCCTCTAATCCTTCGATGCCCTGACAGAAGGTTATCGCCGCCAATTGATCGGCACTGGCATAGCGTAACTCAACCGGTTTGAGCGCGTGCTGCCATGCGGTGTCGCGGTCAAAAAGCGCCGGATCGGCATCCGCTGGTGGTGATACGCCAGGTATCCAGCGTACCGGTAAGCCCATCATGGCTTGCAGTGCCGCGACCACTCGCGCCTGATAGCTGACAAATCCCACCAGTTGATTGAGAGTGACGATATCTGGCTCAGTGAGCCCGACGGCATCCAGGGCGCTGATACCAGTGACATTGATCAGAGCCGGTTGCATCGCCAACTGACGCGCGTACTGGGTGATTTGTGTCAGGCGGTTGTTACTCTCGCGAGAGGAATCCGGGCCCGGCAGGGGGTTGAGGCGCGCCGAGTAGTGATTACACAGTCTCTGCACACCGGCAACCTGCGCCACCGTCAACGCGGTACTGAGACGATCGTAGAGCGTTAAGGTATGCGTGAGTGAGTTGCTCAGCGTATCCGGCAGCAAAATCTGGCTCAGATCGCGCGCGGCCAGTAACGCCGGCTGGAAACGAGTAAACAGGGGCTGAAGAGCAGTGGCTTCCTGTTGCAGACCTAATAAAAAGCGATCTTCGAGAAAGGCGGCTTCGGGCACTAATGGCGTGGTGGCGTGGGTGTGCGGGCGAGTCTGGCTTTCATAAAACCAGTGGTCATGGCCGGGAGAACGGCGTTGTTCCATGGTCATTCCTTGCGCAAAAAACGGTCTGGGTACGCGACGGGCAAATCTGAAAAGCGCATCGCCACCAAAAGGCTAGCTTATCGTCGCTGAAGCACTGGCTGTGGCAAAAGAATGAAGGGGAATAATTAAGATCGAATGAATCTATACGCCTGAAAATTCAAGCGGTAGCTAGCAGGAAGAGGTGAGTTTGCGGGAGACGTCAGTCGAAAGTGAACAGGGCGAAAATCGGTGAAGACAGCTGAGACTTCGCTAAGAAAAAAGGCGAGCACCCGGCTCGCCTTCAGAACTTATTTCAGTTCCAGCTCGTTCATCGCGGCAATGCTGAAGCCGCCATCAACGTGTACCACTTCACCGGTGATACCACCCGCCAGATCAGAGCACAGGAAGGCCGCAGAGTTACCCACGTCTTCGATGGTGACAGTGCGGCGAATTGGCGTAACGGCTTCACAGTGAGCCAGCATCTTACGGAAATCTTTGATGCCTGAAGCTGCCAGAGTACGGATTGGACCCGCAGATACGGCGTTAACACGCGTACCTTCTGGACCCATCGCGTTCGCCATGTAACGTACGTTGGCTTCCAGAGACGCTTTAGCCAGACCCATTACGTTGTAGTTAGGAATTGCGCGCTCAGCACCCAGATAAGACAGGGTCAGCAGGGCTGAATTCGGGTTCAGCATTGCACGGCACTCTTTCGCCATCGCCACGAAGCTGTAAGCAGAGATGTCGTGAGCGATTTTGAAGCCTTCACGGGTCACGGCGTTCACGTAGTCACCATCCAGCTGATCGCCAGGTGCGAAACCAATTGAGTGAACAAAACCGTCAAATTTTGGCCAGGTTTTTGCCAGTTCGGTGAACAGCGCAGTGATACTCTCGTCTTCTGCCACATCGCACGGCAGAACAATGTCAGAACCCAAATCTTTAGCGAACTCTTCCACACGACTTTTCAACTTGTCGTTCTGGTAGGTGAAAGCCAGTTCTGCGCCCTGTTTGTGCATCGCCTGTGCAATACCGTAGGCAATAGAGAGTTTACTGGCAACGCCAGTAATCAGAATGCGCTTACCGGAAAGAAAACCCATAGCTGTAATCCTTATGGTCATTGTTGTTGGCGGTCGCAATGATTAAATAGTAGGCGACCGACGTTAATCGACGTGCGGATTCTAGCACGTCTCTCTCAAATGCGGTAAATCGCACCGCGTTTTCGCGATGTGATGAACAATCAACGCACTTTGCGCCAGGCTTCAGCGGTTAAGGCTTCGCCAAAATGGCTGGTGATCAGCCGCTTAGTGAGGTCATGCAGTGGCGAGGCCAGCACATCAGCCGTGCCGCCGCGTTCCACCACTTCACCCTGATGCATCACCAGCACCTGATCGCTGATGTGCTTCATCATGCCGATATGTTGCGTCACATAAATATAGGCGATGCCGTGCTTCTCCTGCAGTTCCAGCATCAGATTGACCAGCTGCGAACGCATGGTCATATCCAGTGAGGCGAGGGCCTCATCGGCAACAATCACTTTCGGCTGCAGGATCAGTGCGCGAGCCAGTGCCAGACGCTGCTTCTGGCCGGGAGCCAGCATATGCGGATAGTAACCGGCGTGATCGCGCAGCAAACCCACCTGGCGCAGTGTGGCAATAATGCGCTTCTCTCGCGCTTCATCATCCAGTTCGGTATTCAGGCGCAGCGGGAAATCGAGGATCTGACTGACGCGCTGGCGCGGATTAAGCGAGGTCGAAGGATCCTGAAAAATCATGCGAATACGCTGGCTGCGATAACCGTAATCGCCATACTCCAGCGGATGATCGTCAATCAGCATCTCACCTGCCGTCGGGGCCACCATGCCGCTCAACATTTTCGCCAGCGTCGATTTGCCTGAGCCGTTTTCACCTATCACCGCCAGCGTCTGTTTCTCACGCAGGGTGAAGCTCACGCCTTTCACCGCCTCGACATGCTGTCGACGAAACAGTCCCGTGCGGTAACGGTAGGTTTTACTGAGATTGCGGACTTCCAGTAGCGTTTCCATGCTTACTGCCCCTCCACATTTAACGGGAAGTGACAGGCAAACAGATGCGATTTAGTGCCGGTGAGGCGCGGCGTCTCAATGCATTTACGCTGCGCATACGGGCAACGCGGGCCAAGTCGACAGCCAATCGGTAAATGTTCCAGTGAGGGAATCGCGCCGGAAAGCGTATTCAGGCGACTTTTATGCGGCAGCGCACTGCCAAAGTCGGGCATCGCGCGGATCAGCGCCTGGGTATAAGGATGATGCGGCGTGTCCATTAAATCTTCACTCTGCGCAGTTTCGACGGTCTGACCGCAGTACATCACGTTAATGCGATCGGCCCACTGGCTCATGGTGCGCAGGTCATGGCTGATCAGCAAAATCGTGGTGTTATTATTTTGATTCAGGCGGCTCAGCAAGCGGAATATTTGTGCCTGCGTAGTGGGTTCCATGGCATTGGTCGGCTCATCGGCGATTAGCAGACGTGGCTGATTGGCCAGTGCGATGGCGATCATCACCTTCTGACATTCACCTTCCGTCAATTCATACGGGAAACTGCGCATGATGTCTTTATGATCTTTAATGCCCACGCGGTGCAACAGTTCGATGGCGCGCGCTTTGCGCCAGAACCACAAACGCTGATACCAGCGGCCTTTAAAGGTCCAGCGCGGGATAGCCTGCATCAACTGGCGGCCAATACTTTCTGAAGGATCCAGACAGGATTGGGGTTCCTGGAAAATCATCGACACGTTATGGCCGACAATGCGGCGTCGTTCGCGCGGCGACAAACGCAGCAAATCGATATCATCGAACACCATACGATCGGCGGTGACGCGCCAGTTGTCTTTGGTTACGCCGCAAATCGCTTTCGCAATCAGACTTTTGCCGGAGCCGGATTCCCCCACCAGCCCACGCACTTCACCTTCACTGAGCGTCAGATTAATGCGATCAACGGCCTTCACCGGACCTTCTGAGGTCATGAACTCGATAGTGAGATTACGAATATCCAGTAACGGCATTATTCAGCTCCCGCTTCTACAGCGCGACGGATGCCATCGCCCAGCAGGTTAACGATCAACACACTGACCATCAGCGCGACGCCGGGCAGCATCACGGTCCAGGGCGCGACATAAATCAGCTCCAGCGCATCGCCAAGCATCGCTCCCCATTCCGGTGAGGGCAGTTGTGCCCCTAAATCGAGGAAACCGAGTGCGGCAATGTCGAGAATGGCCATGGAGAGTGAACGCGTAAATTCCCCGACCAGCAGCGGCAGGACATTGGGTAGCAACGCGTTCCACAGAATATTCAGATTGCGCGCGCCATCCAGACGCAGCGCCACCACGTACTCTTTTTCCATCTCGTTATGTACCGCAGTATAGATCTCCCGCACCAGGCGCGGAATGATTGCCAGCAATACCGCCAGCATGGCGTGTTCAAGGCGTGGGCCTAAAAAGGCCACCACAATGATTGCCAGCAGCAGCGAAGGGATGGAGAGCAAGGTATCCAGCACGTGGTTCATTACCGCAGAGCGCAAACCGTGGGTAATGCCAGCCAGCACCCCCAGGATCAGGGCGCAGATCGCGGCTAAAACCGTCACCATGATGGCCGAACCAACCGTTGGCGCTACGCCGCTCAGCAGGCGACTCAATACATCGCGGCCCAAATCATCGGTGCCGAGGAAGAAGGAGACATCCCCGTAGCGCGACCAGGAAGGGGGCAACAGTTGATAGCCGAGGAACTGCTGATCAATGCCATAGGGCGACAATAAGCCGCCAAACAGGCACAGGAATAACAGGGCACCAAAGCCGTACAATCCGATCATGCCACTGGTATCACGATAAAAACGCTGCCAAAACAGACGAAACGGGCTGGGCAGCCGCTTCTCTGCATAGATATCATCGTAAGGCATACCATTCCTTGTGTTTCAACGGATTAAGCGCCGCACCCAGAATATCTGACAGCACGCTGACCAGAATCACCAAACCGCCGACCACCATCACACCGGCAGAGATGGCCGCATAATCCTGCTGACGAATGGCGTTGATCAACCAGCGGCCAATGCCCGGCCAGTTGAACACCACTTCCGTAATCATCGCCAGCGTCAGCATGGTAGAAAACTGCAAACCCAGACGCGGGATGACGGGCGGCAGCGCGTTGTGCAGCACATGGCGGCGAATCACGGTGAAGCGAGATAATCCGCGCGTGGCTGCCGCTTTCACATAGTTTTTATCCATGACATCGCTGGTGCTGCTGCGCAGCAAACGAATAACCTCGGTGGTTGGCGCGACCGCCAGGACCACCACTGGCAGAATCATATGGGTCAGGGCACTCATCAACATCTCATGGCGCCACGGTGAAGGACTCAGCCAGGCATCAATCAGTGCAAATCCGGTCACGTTTTGTACCGGGTAGAGCAGATCAAAGCGCCCGGAAACTGGCAACCAGCCCAGTGTCAGGGAGAAGAACAGGGTGAACAGCAGTGCCAGCCAGAACACCGGCATCGAGAAACCGAGCAGTGCCAGTGCGCTGATGGCTTTATCCTGCCATTTTTTGCGCATCACACCCGCGCAAATTCCCAGCGGAATACCCACCAGCAGCGCCAGCATGAAGGCCAGAATGCAAAGCTCCAGCGTGGCGGGGAACACCTCGCGCAGTTGCAGGTCGATCAGCTGGCCGTTGGTGCTGGAAACACCGAAGTCAAATTGCAGCAGGCCTTTAAACCAGAACCACCAGGCATCGAACAGTGAGGCACCTTCCAGCGGCGCATTCGGCGTAAAGTAGCTAAGACTGAAACTCACCAGCGACAATAAAAACAGGGTGATCAGCAGCAACAGCAGGCGACGCAATATATAGATGATCATGCTTATTCCTCGCTGCTCTCATCACGGTAAACCCCGGCAAACGAGGCATTCCCGAACGGACTTAGCACCAGACCTTTAATATCATGGCGATATGCCTGTAAACGCAACGATGACGCCAGCGGCAATACCGGTAATTCCTGCGCCAGAATTTGCTGTGCCTGATCGTAGCTGTCGATGCGCGCCGAAAGTTGTTGCGACAACAGCGCCCGTTGCAATGATTCATCAAAGGCCGGTGAACACCAGTGCGCAAAGTTGGTCTGCGAGCGGATGGCTGCACAGCTCAACAGCGGCCGAAAGAAGCTATCCGGGTCGTTACTGTCTGTTGCCCAGCCGGTCAGCGTCAGATCATGATTCATCGCCATCAACTGCGCTTCCTGGAAACGGCCTTCCACCGGCGCGATGGTGACGCGCACGCCAACCTGAGCCAAATCGGCTTGCAGCAGTTCAGCGGTTTTCAGTGGGCTGGGGTTCCAGGATTGAGAGGTGGTAGGCACCACCAGTCGCAAGTGCAGATCTTCCAGCCCAAGTGCTTTCAGCGCTTCACGAGCTTTCGCCGGATTGTATTCAGTGACCCGCGCATCATTATCATACGCCCAGGAAGCACGCGGTAAAATGGAGGCGGCGGTTTCGGCAGTGCCGTAATAGATCGATTCCATCAGGCGTTCGTTATTGATCGCCAGTGCCAGCGCGTGACGCACTTCCGTGCGATCCAGTGGCGGTTTACGCGTATTGAACGCTAAATAGGCGATGTTCATGCCAGGACGCAGCGTCATGCGCAGACGTGGATCATCGCGCAGGATGGAGAGCTGGCTGGCCGCCGGATACGCCAGCACATCGCATTCACCTGTGAGCAACTTCGACAGACGTCCTGTTCCGCCTACGCCAAGATCGATCACCACTTGCTGCAGACGCGGCACACCTTTCCAGTACTGCGGATTACGCGCAAGGCGCAGATATTGTCCGGTGCGGTACTCGCTCAACTGGAACGGTCCGGTACCCACCGGTTCGCGATCCAGACGCTCCTGCTGTCCTTTTGCCGTCAGCTTGTCGGCGTATTCCTGTGACAGGATTGGCGCGTAATGCGTAGCGATGTGCCAGAGGAAAGAGGCGTCCGGACTGTTGAGACGGATTTCTACCGTGTCGTTGTCCAGTTTTTTAACACTTTGTACCGAGTCAGAGAACTGCAAACTATCGAAATAGGGATAGCTGCCACCGTTGACGTTATGCCACGGATGCTGGCGGTTAAACATGCGCGCAAAGCTGAACACCACGTCATCGGCATTCATTTTTCGCGTGGGTTTAAACCAGTTAGTGTGCTGGAAAGAGACATCTTTGCGCAGATGAAAACGATAAGTGGCACCGTTGTCACGCACTTCCCAGCTCTGTGCCAGGTCAGGAATCAGGCGATAAGTGTAAGGGTCCACATCCAGCAGGCGGTCATAGAGCTGTGCCGCCAGCGTATCCACAACCAGGCCGCTGCTGACCATTTGTGGATTAAAGGTATTGACCGTGCCATTGACGCAATAAACAAAACCGCTATTACGGATGTTATTGGTTGGTGCGGCCAGCGCAGACGCACTCAATACGCTGAGACCGAGCAGCAGCGAGGAGAATAATTTTGGCATAGAACTCAACGATTCTGAGGCAATAGCGTGAGTGTATCGCAAACGTCACGCACTCCCCAAATTCATGATGGTTCTGCGCTGTTTTTCGCCAATCTGGCGAAGGGGTAATCACAATGTTAGTGTGGAAATGAGAAAAATTCTCAATTAGGGCTTTACAGATGATAATAAGAATGATTATTATTCTTCTGCGCTTCGACGGTGGCTCTACCGAAGAAGAGCACGACATTGCTCACATTGCTTCCAGTATTAAGTTGCCCGCCTAGTGCGGGCTTTTTTTTGTGTGTCGTTTTTCCCGTCATCTTTTGCACTGCTGCTGCGTTGGCTGCGCGCACTAACCCCAGTCACATACTGATGTATGCTCCCGGGGATTAGTGCACTTGTCGCCTTGCATCAGCACAAAAGCTTTAGGGAAAACCGACCCACACCTGAGCTGTCGTTGGAAAATCTTTCGACCAGTTAAACGATGATGTGGGGACTTCTCCGCTAGCAGCAAAGCCACGATGTACGCCCTAATAATCACCAGGGTGCACATTTTCATCTTATGTGGCTAAGGCTAATCCATATCACGTGCCGGATACCGTGCTTGTTCATAATTTATCGTAATTGTTGGTACGTCATCCGCAGTAATTCGGCGCCGCAGCGTTTGCAGCACGCGCTTTGGTGTTCAATCTTCGTCCCGCGCCTGAATGCCGTGCTTTTTCATCATGGCGCGTAACTGATGGTAGGTGACCCGCAGTAGCTCGGCGGCGCGGCGTTGGTTGTATTTTGCCTGTTGCAAGCTGGCTTCGACCAGGTCGCGCTCATGCTGATTTTGCCACTGGCGCAGATCAAGTGGCAGGGCGGGTAAGCCGCTGGTGTTGGGTTCAGAGTGGGTTTCAGGCGCGGCGTTGCGCGGGGCGAAAGGGTTGATGATGATGTTATCCAGCTCTTCTTCTGCGCTGTGATGGCGATACACCGAGCGTTCCACCACATTCTTCAATTCGCGCACGTTGCCCGGCCAGCTGTGGGTGAGCAGCGTGAGCTGAGCACGTTCGCTGAAACCGGGGAATAATGGCAGGCCGAGTTCGCGGCACATCTGGATAGCAAAGTGTTCGGCCATCACCAGGATATCGCTGCGGCGTTCGCGCAACGGCGGCAGTTGCACCACATCAAAAGCGAGGCGATCGAGCAGGTCGGCGCGGAATTTTCCTGCCGCAGCCAGTGCGGGTAGATCTTCATTGGTGGCACACACCAGACGCACATTGACCTGCAAGGACTGATTGCCGCCAACACGCTCTAACTGGCCGTATTCGATGACACGTAGCAGCTTTTCCTGCACCAGCATCGGCGCGGTCGCCAGCTCATCGAGGAACAAGGTGCCGGCGTCAGCACGCTCAAAGCGGCCAAGATGACGTTTTTGCGCGCCGGTAAACGCCCCGGCTTCGTGGCCGAACAGTTCGGAATCGAGCAGGTTTTCATTCAGTGCCGCGCAGTTCAGCGACACAAAAGGCCCTTGCCAGCGATCGGAGAGATAGTGCAGGCGGCTGGCAATCAACTCTTTACCGGTTCCGCGTTCGCCAATGACCAGCACCGGTTTTTCCAGCGGCGCGAGACGGGAAACCTGCTCCAGCACCTCCAGAAAGTTATTCGATTCGCCCAACAGGTTATCGTTACCATTTGCCATGATGAATTTCGCCACTGGTTAATCAATTTCACTACATTAATAGATGCTTACGTGAAAGTAAAATATGCAAAACAAGCAAAATCAACAAATTAAAAGTTGGCACGGCATTTGTATTAAGAAACCGTGCACCGCGCAACCACATGACAAATAGAGGAACATCATTATGGGTATTTTTTCTCGTTTCGCCGACATCGTGAACGCTAACATCAATTCCCTGCTGGAACGCGCCGAAGATCCGCAGAAACTGGTACGCCTGATGATTCAGGAAATGGAAGACACGCTGGTGGAAGTTCGCTCCACCTCAGCGCGCGCGCTGGCAGAAAAGAAACAGCTGCTGCGCCGTATCGAGCAGGCCGAAATTCAGCAGGCTGAATGGCAGGAAAAAGCTGAGCTGGCCATCAGCAAAGAAAAAGAAGACTTAGCGCGTGCTGCGCTGATTGAAAAACAGAAACTAACCGATCTGATTGCAGCACTCAAACAAGAAGCCATTCAGGTTGAAGAAACACTGGATCGCATGAAAGGCGAGATCGGTGAGCTGGAGAAAAAACTCAGCGAAACTCGTGCACGCCAGCAGGCCTTGACGCTGCGTCATCAGGCGGCATCTTCTTCCCGCGATGTGCGCCGTCAGCTGGACAGCGGTAAGCTGGATGAAGCCATGGCGCGCTTCGAGTCCTTCGAACGTCGTATCGACCACATGGAAGCGGAAGCGGAGAGTCAGCGTTTTGGTAAGCCAAAAGGTCTCGACCAGGAGTTTGCCGAGCTGAAAGCTGACGACGAAATCAGCCAGCAACTGGCCGCGCTGAAAGCCAAAATGAACCGCAGCGAGTAAGGGACGTAGGGCTCGACGCTGAGCCCCTCGACCAGAGTGTTAATGATTAAGGAGAGTCAATGAGCGCACTTTTTCTCGCCATACCCCTGACGATCTTCGTGCTCTTTGTGGCGCCGATCTGGTTATGGCTGCACTACAGCAACAAACGCAACGGTGGCGCGGAACTGTCATCAGGCGATATGCAGCGTCTGCAACAGCTGACGCAAGACGCGCGCCGCATGCGTGAACGTGTGGAAGCACTCGAAGCCATTCTGGATGCGGAGCATCCAAACTGGAGGCAACCATGATGAATGGCCGCAAATTGTGGCGCATCCCGCAGCAAGGCAAAGTGCGCGGCGTCTGTGCCGGTCTGGCGGAATATCTGGATATTCCGGTGCGCCTGTTACGTGTGATTGTGGTGCTGTCGCTGTTTTTCGGGTTGTTCATGTTTACCGTGGTGGCGTACTTCATCCTGGGCTTTGTGCTGGATGAAAAGCCCGCAGATGCACCAGACCAGCATACGCCAACTGCACGTGATTTACTGGATGAGCTGGAAACATCGTTGAACAGTGATGAGCGTAACGTGCGAGATATCGAACGCTACGTCACCTCCGAGACCTTCAGCGTGCGCAGCCGCTTCCGTCAAATCTGATTTTTTCCGCCGGGCCCACTGCGGGTCCGCTTCACCGCATATTCTTAAGGAGTGGAGATGTACAATTCGCGTATGACTGCTCTGCGCCGCCGCGCAACACCTGCGTTGAAGTCGGCGGGGAAATTCATCATCATCAGTGCAGTAACCTATGGGCCCGGCGGATTAGCTGGCTGGGCAGTGAAATCGGTGGCGCGTCGCCCGTTGCGCCTGCTTCTGGCGGCCGCCCTGGAACCGTTGCTGAGTAAGGTATTCAAACGCCTGTCAGCACGTTTCGTCAGGGAGATGGATGAAAAGACTGCAAAATGAACTGGCGGCGTTGATGAATCGCGGTGTTGACCGCCACTTACGCCTTGCCGTAACGGGTCTGAGCCGCAGCGGCAAAACCGCCTTTATCACCTCGCTGGTGAACCAACTTCTCAATGTACACAGCGGCGCCCGTTTGCCGCTGTTTTCCGTTGTGCGTGAAGAGCGCCTGCTGGGCGTCAAACGTGTGCCGCAGCGTGAGCTGGGCACGCCACGTTTTACCTATGACGAAGGGCTGGCGCAACTCTATGGCACGCCTCCCATCTGGCCAACGCCGACACGCGGCGTCAGTGAAATGCGTCTGGCGCTGCGCTATCGGCCAGAGCAATCACTGCTGCGCCACTTCAAAGATACCGCCACGCTCTATCTGGAAATTGTCGATTACCCTGGTGAATGGCTGCTCGATCTGCCGATGCTGGCGCAGGATTACCTCAGCTGGTCACGACAGATGATGGGCTTGCTGCAGGGCGATCGCCAGCAATGGGCGGCGCGCTGGCATAGCCTATCTCAGGATCTCGATCCTTTTGCTGCAGCGGACGAAAATCGTCTGGCGGATATTGCCGCGGCCTGGACGGATTATCTGCATCAGTGCAAAACCGAGGGATTGCACTTTATCCAGCCTGGCCGCTTCGTGCTGCCGGGTGATATGGCAGGTGCCCCGGCACTGCAGTTCTTCCCCTGGCCACAGCTGGATGAGATTCACGCCAGCAAGCTGTTGCAGGCTCCCGCAGGCAGTAACTTTGCCGTGCTGCAGCAACGTTTCAACTATTACTGCCAGCATGTGGTGAAGGGTTTCTACAAAAATTATTTTCTGCGATTTGACCGCCAGATCGTGCTGGTGGATTGTCTGCAACCGTTAAACAGCGGGCCGCAGGCGTTCAATGATATGCGGCTGGCACTGACGCAGTTGATGCAAAGCTTCCATTACGGGCAGCGCACGTTGTTCCGTCGTCTGTTTTCCCCGGTGATTGACAAACTCTTGTTTGCCGCCACCAAAGCCGACCATATCACGGCCGATCAGCACGCCAATATGGTGTCGCTGTTACAACAGCTGGTTCAGGATGCCTGGCAAAACGCGGCGTTTGAAGGGATCAGCATGGATTGTCTTGGACTGGCGTCGGTGCAGGCCACCGAAAGTGGGCTGGTGGATCATCGTGGCGAAAAGCTGCCCGCGCTGCGCGGTCATCGTCTTCATGACGGCGAAGCGCTGACCTTCTATCCCGGCGAAGTGCCGCCACGTTTGCCCGGGTATCAGTTCTGGCAGCAGCAGGGATTTCAGTTTGAACAGTTCCGGCCGCAGCAGTTGGATGTCGATCGGCCGCTGCCGCACATTCGCATGGATGCCGCGCTGGAATTTTTACTTGGAGATAAATTGCGATGAGCGACGAAACCCCATTAAAACCGCGCATTGATTTTGCACGACCGCTCGAAGATGAGGCGCAGAAACCGCTACGTGCGGCGCAAACTTTTAGTAAGGAAAGCGAGAGCGCGTTTCTTGCCACTCAAGAGTCAGAGCCGCTGGCAGAGGGCGAAGGTGAAAAAGTGGTTGAGGCCGCGCTACGCCCCAAACGCAGTCTCTGGCGCAAGCTGGTGGGTCTGGGTCTGGGGATTTTTGGCATCAGCGTGGTCGCGCAGGGCGCTCAGTGGATGCACGATGCCTGGATCACGCGTGATTGGTTCTCACTCGGCACCGGTGTGGCTGGAGGCCTGATTGTGATTGCCGGAGCCGGGGCATTAATTGGCGAATGGCGTCGTCTTTATCGACTGCGCCAGCGAGCCGAAGAGCGGGATATCGGGCGGGAATTACTGCACAGCCACGGTATCGGTAAAGGCCGCGCTTTTTGCGAAAAGCTAGCCCAGCAGGCGCAGCTCGATCAGGCGCATCCGGCTTTGCAGCGCTGGCACGCGGCGCTGCATGAAACTCATAACGATCGCGAAATAGTGATGCTTTACGCGCAACTGGTGCAACCGGTGCTGGATCGTCAGGCGCATCGTGAGATCAGCCGCCACGCTGCGGAATCGACACTGATGATTGCGGTGAGCCCACTGGCGCTGGTGGACATGGCGTTTATTGCCTGGCGCAACCTGCGGCTGGTCAACCGTATTGCGGCTATTTATGGCATTGAGTTGGGCTATTTCAGCCGCATCCGCCTGTTTCGCCTGGTATTGCTGAATATGGCCTTCGCCGGTGCCTCAGAACTGGTGCGTGAAGTGGGGATGGATTGGATGTCGCAGGATATCGCGGCCCGCCTTTCGGCACGCGCTGCACAGGGTATCGGTGCCGGTTTGCTGACCGCGAGATTAGGCATCAAAGCCATGGAATTATGCCGTCCACTGCCCTGGCTGGAAGATGATAAGCCGCGTCTTGGGGATTTCCGTCGGGAATTACTGGTTCAGCTGAAAGAATCCCTGTCTAAGAGTGGGGATAAAGCAGGGCAGGCTGCTAAATAACATCTCTTTGTTCACCTTTCACGCTGCTAACTGGGTGAAAGGTGAAACTATCTTTGTTAAATGTGATATTTGGCGGGATTATTGTGCGTCGTTCCGCTACACTTCTTCGCGTCACCTGCCTCAAACTGTCAACTTTTCATGACAGCCCCCTTCTGAGGCGCTGCAAGTTAGCGTATTATCACTAAAATCAAAACCTGACTAAGGCTCATCGCAATGCGTTTGGAAGTTTTCTGCCAGGACCGCATCGGTCTGGCGCGCGAGCTACTCGACCTGCTGGTTGCGCGCAACATCGACCTGCGCGGTATTGAAATTGCGCCGCTCGGTCGCATCTATCTCAACTTTTCTGCCCTTGAATTCGAACCCTTCAGTACACTGATGGCGGAAATCCGTCGTACACCTGGCGTAACAGATGTGCGCACCGTTAGCTACATGCCCTCTGAGCGTGAACATCGCGCGTTAAGTGCATTACTCATTGCTATGCCGGAGCCGGTGTTCTCTATCGACCTTAAATGCAAGGTGGAACTCGCCAACCCGGCAGCGCAAAACCTGTTTAATCTCGATGAACAGAAGCTGCGTAATCAGAACGCCGCGACTCTGATCACCGGTTTCAATTTCCAGCGCTGGATCGAGAATGAGCGTGTGGAAGCCCAGGCACATCACGTTGTTATTCAGGGCCGTGATTTCCTGATGGAAGCCCGACCAATTTATCTGGCGGAAGAAGAGGGGCAGAGCGATCAGCCCGTCGGCGCAATGATCACGCTGAAATCCACCGCCCGTATGGGCCGTCAGCTGCAAAATCTCACCGTGACGGATGAGTCGGAATTTGACCACATCGTGGCGGTGACGCCAAAAATGCGTCAGGTGATCGATCAGGCTCGTAAACTGGCGATGCACGACGCGCCACTGCTGATTGTCGGCGATACTGGCACCGGCAAAGATATGCTGGCACGCGCCTGCCATCTGCGCAGCGCACGCGGTAAAAAACCTTTTCTGGCGCTTAACTGTGCGTCTCTGCCGGATGATGTGGCCGAGAGTGAGCTGTTTGGTCACGCGGCGGGCGCTTATCCGAACGCGCTGGAAGGCAAGAAAGGTTTCTTTGAACAGGCCAATGGCGGCTCGGTGCTGCTGGATGAGATTGGTGAGATGTCACCGCGCATGCAGACAAAACTGCTGCGCTTCCTCAACGATGGCACTTTCCGTCGCGTGGGTGAAGAACATGAAGTGCATGTGGATGTGCGCGTCATTTGTGCCACGCAGAAGAACCTGATCGAGCTGGTGCAACGGGGTGAGTTCCGTGAAGACCTGTTTTACCGCCTTAATGTACTGACGCTCAATTTGCCGCCTTTACGTGAGCGCCCGCTGGACATCCTGCCGCTAACAGAGATGTTTGTGGCGCGATTTGCCGATGAGCAGGGACTGCCGCGTCCGCGTTTGTCACCGCAGCTGGCACCGTTCCTGACACGCTATAACTGGCCGGGTAATGTGCGGCAGTTGAAAAATGCGCTGTATCGCGCACTGACGCAGCTGGAAGGCTACGAGTTACGTCCTCAGGACATCATTCTGCCTGAGCAGGCGTTAGACGTGACGCTGGGCGAAGAAGCGATGGAAGGTTCGCTGGATGAGATCACCAGCCGCTTCGAACGTTCGGTGCTGACGCGGCTCTACTTGTCTTACCCAAGCACGCGCAAACTGGCAAAACGCCTGGGAGTGTCGCATACCGCGATTGCCAATAAACTGCGAGAATACGGGTTGGGGCAGAAGCGCGGCGAGAGCGAGTAATTTTACAGCGCTTATCTCACTGCCATAAAAAAGGGCGCACTTTATGAAGTGCGCCCTTATCACATCATCTTAATACTTACTTCAGTGCAGCCAGTGCCGCATCATAGTTGGGCTCTTCGGTGATTTCGTTCACCAATTCGCTGTAAATCACTTTGTCGTTTTCATCCAGTACCACTACTGCACGGGCAGTCAGGCCTTTCAGTGGGCCATCAGCAATCGCCACACCGTAATCTTCTTTGAACTCAGCACCGCGCAGCGCAGACAGGGTCACCACGTTGCTCACGTTTTCTGCACCGCAGAAACGAGACTGGGCAAACGGCAGATCGGCAGAGATGCACAGCACCACAGTGTTGCTGGATTCGCCAGAACGCTCGTTGAACTTGCGCACTGATGCCGCGCACACGCCGGTATCAATACTTGGGAAAATGTTCAGAACTTTGCGTTTACCTGCATACTGAGAAAGGGAGACGTCACTCAGGTCCTTTGCGACCAGAGAGAAAGCTTTTGCCTGTTCGCCAGCCTGCGGGAAGTGACCTGCAACCGGGACCGGATTGCCCTGAAAGTGAACATTCTGAGACATACGATTTCCTTTTAGCGATGAAAAAGTCTGGCATTAAGCCTGCCAGAGCAGATATAGCGTTTGTTTATGACATAATTTTGAAGGGTTTACGAGCGCATTTCGTCGCGATAGCAGAAGCACATCGCAATTAAGCCACGGATTTAAGGAGAATTAATGAGAACAGTGAAGAGTTATCCAGAGGCCTGGCCGTTACATTCGCCGTTTGTTATTTCACGCGGCAGCAGGACGGAAGCGCATGTTGTGGTGGTCGAGATTGAACAGGACGGCCTGAAAGGGGTAGGTGAAGGGACTCCTTACGCACGCTATGGCGAAAGTGAAGACTCAGTGCTGCAACAAATTGCCACGCAGTTGCCTGCGATACAAAATGGTATGACGCGAGCGGAGTTGCAACAGGCATTAGCGGCCGGTGCAGCGCGGAATGCGCTTGACTGTGCCTTATGGGATCTGGAACGCCAGCAACAGAATAAAAGTTTGCAGGCGCTGTGCGGTGTTGAGTTGGCAGAGGAAATCATTACGGCGCATACGGTGAGTATCGATACACCGGAAGCGATGGCCAGCAGCGCGTTAGCGTTGTGGCAACATGGTGCGCGCCTGCTGAAGATCAAACTCGACAACCACCTGATCAGTGAGCGTTTGGTGGCGATTCGTACCGCGGTTCCCGAAGCCACCTTGATTGTCGATGCCAATGAGTCCTGGCACGCAGAGGGACTGGCGGCGCGCTGCCAATTACTGGCGGATCTCAACGTCGTCATGCTGGAGCAACCGCTGCCTGCAGCCGAAGACGCCGCGCTGGAGAACTTTGTGCATCCGTTGCCCATTTGCGCTGACGAGAGTTGTCATACACGGGACCAGTTGCCGCAGTTATCAGGGCGCTATGAGATGGTGAATATCAAGCTGGATAAAACCGGTGGATTGACGGAAGCCCTGGCGCTGGCAAAAGAGGCGCGTCAGCAAGGGTTTGCAGTGATGCTCGGCTGTATGCTGTGTACTTCACGGGCGATCCGCGCGGCGTTACCGCTGACACCGATCGCAAAATTCGCCGATCTTGACGGCCCAACCTGGCTGGCTGCCGATGTTGAGCCGTCGCTGCATTTTTCACACGGCGTGCTTAAGCCTGCGGCTGCCAGCGCAGCAGGTTAATCATCGCATCAAGGTACACTTCAGTTGCTTCATCCACTGAAATGGGCGGCATCTCGGCGGTTATGCACAACAAGCCGAGATCGTCGCACCAGCTGCCAAAAGAACCTGGCGTGGCATAGCCCACGCTGCTCACCACCGGTAATTGCGTTTGTTCTGCCAGCCACTGCGCAAGGTGGCTGTGGTGCGGGTCGTCAATGCAGGCCAGAGGCTCATGCCAGGACACCACCCAGCTCGGCTTGATTTGGTGGATCAGCTGACAAAGCGCGCGCGTTTCCGGCTCGGAAGCGGGGCTGCTGCCCGTCGACAGCACCACATCACGCTCATCAGCCGCACTGTTCCAGCGATACACCGTGTCGCCATTTTGCCAGTTGGCGGCCGGGAAATTGCGATTGAGATCGACACCGTTGGCATTGGCACGCAGGCCCAACTGGCATCCATCCGGATTCACCGCCAGCACCACATGATGGCGGCGCAGTGACTCCGGCAGCGTGCGCATCGCACCGGATAAGGTCGCGACGGCAGCATTTTCATCACCGTGTGTGCCGGCAATGATCAATCCGCTATCAGCATCGGCCGCCGGGGCGGGAAACCACAGCAGCGGCGCACCCAGCACCGATTGCCCATATTGTTGCCAGACCGCGTCAAGTTTGCCGCGCAGCGGACGGGGATGGTGTGACGACATGACATTCCTCTCTGAAATCGTGCAAAAGAGCCTGAATTGGGTTGGCGTTCAGGATTAAAAATGTGACCGATAATTCAGCCTCAACATAACGGTAAACAGCAGACAGGGAAATAGCTATATATCAATCAGCAATTTGCGATAGAGTCACCAAAGACGCTGGCGACGCAGACCTCTTCGCAGTCGCCATTTTTTTTGGGTAAAGGAGTGGTGATGACATTAACTTTCCGCATGACGCTGGCCGCCGTAATGATTGCTGGTGTTTTCTCACCGGTGTTTGCCGCTAATGTGCCAGCGGGCGCACAGTTAGCGCCGACACAGGAAATTGTTCGCCATATCAAAGACGAACCCGCCTCGCTGGATCCGATGAAAGCCGTGGGGCTGCCAGAAATTCAGGTGATGCGCGATCTGTTTGAAGGGCTGACCAATCAGGACGCACACGGCAAAATCGTGCCGGGCGTGGCCGAAAGCTGGCACAGCAATGACAACAAAACATGGATCTTCACGCTGCGTAAAGATGCGCGCTGGTCTAATGGCGAACCGGTGACAGCGCAGGACTTCGTTTATAGCTGGCAGCGCCTGGTGGAGCCGAAAAACAGTTCTCCCTTTGCGTGGTTTGCCGCGCTGAGCGGTATCGAAAACGCGGATGCCATCACCAAAGGGCAAATGAGTGCCGATAAGTTGGGTGTCACAGCCACCGATGCCAATCATCTCAAGGTGACCTTGTCACGCCCGGTGCCGTGGTTCCCGAGCATGGTAGCCAATGCCGCGATGTATCCGGTATCGCAGAAGGTGATTGAGCAAAATCCTGATAGCTGGACGTCGCCCGGTAAACTGGTGGGCAACGGCGCCTATCAATTGCAGGATCGCGTGGTGAACGAAAAAATTTGTGTTGGTGCGCAATCAACACTACTGGGACAACAGCCATTCCGTACTCACCAAAGTGACCTTTATCCCCATCAATGAAGAGTCCAGCGCCACCAAACGTTACCGCGCGGGCGATATCGATATCACCGAATCTTTCCCGAAAAATATGTATGCGCTGCTGAAAAAAGAGCTGCCGGGACAGGTGTATACGCCGGATCAGTTGGGCACCTATTATTACGCCTTTAACACCGAAAAGGGACCGACCGCCGATGTGCGCGTGCGTAAAGCGCTGTCATGGAGTATCGATCGCCGCATTATCGCCGAGAAAGTGTTGGGTACCGGCGAAAAACCGGCCTGGCACTTTACACCGGATGTCACCGCAGGCTTTACACCTCAGCAAAGTTATCTGCAACAGCACAGCCAGCAGGAATTGAATGCACAGGCAAAAGCGCTGCTGACGTCGGCGGGCTACGGTCCCGGCAAGCCGCTGCATTTGACGCTGCTGTATAACACCTCGGAAAGCCATCAGAAGATTGCCATCGCCGTGGCGTCGATGTGGAAAAAGAACCTTGGAGTGGACGTTACGCTGCAAAACCAGGAGTGGAAAACCTACATCGACAGCCGCAACAGCGGTAACTTTGACGTGATTCGTGCGTCATGGGTCGGGGATTACAATGAACCTTCCACTTTCCTGAGTTTGCTGACCTCAACACACACCGGCAATATCGCCCGTTTCCACAGCGCGGATTATGATGCGGTGCTGACCAAAGCCAGCATGGAAACCAGCGTGGCTGCCCGCAATACCGACTACAACAAAGCGGAGCAGATCATTGCCGATCAGGCACCGATCGCCCCGATCTACCAATATACCAACGGGCGACTGATCAAACCGTGGGTCAAAGGTTATCCGATCACCAATCCCGAAGATGTCGCCTACAGCCGCGAACTGTGGATCGAAAAGCACTGATATAACGACGCTAATCAGCAGAGTGGTGTGATTGTGTGCGTCTCCATAACCGTAGCAACGGATTAAGGAGACGCATCCAATGACGATGTCGCCGCTCTCGCTTTCTGCGGATGCTCACCTTTATCTTGTCATCTTTGCTCACAGCCTGATGATTGCAACTCGTCTGCGCCACGCTAGACTGTATCGTATTGATTTTGAAAGTGAGGCGAGTCAGTGAACGTCATTGAAGGAAAAGCGTTAAAAGTTTCGGATGCCATTATCTCCTGCCAGCTCGACGGCAAAGGCGGGGTTATCCCGATTGAAGATAAAGATGTCATCAACTGTGAGCGTCCGTGCTGGCTGCATCTGAACTACACCCAACGGCAAAGTGCCGAGTGGCTGCAAAATACCCCGCTGATCCCCGATTCCGTGCGTGATGCGTTAGCGGGCGACAGCATGCGCCCACGCGTCACGCGCCTGGGCGACGGTTTTATGATAGTGCTGCGCAGTGTCAATCACAACGCCGATTCACGACCGGATCAACTCGTCGCCATGCGCGTGTTTATCAACGACAAAGTGATCGTCTCCACGCGTCGCCGCAAAGTGTATGCCATTGACGAAGTGCTGGCTGATTTGCAAAACGGTAACGGCCCGGTGGATGGCGGTAGCTGGCTGGTGGATGTTTGCGATGCGCTCACCGATCACGCCAGCGAATTTATCGAAGAGATGCACGACAAAATTATCGAGCTGGAAGATGCGTTGATGGATCAGCAGGTTCCGGCACGCGGCGAGTTAGCGCTGCTGCGTAAGCAACTGATCGTGATGCGTCGTTATATGGCGCCGCAACGTGATGTATATGCCCGTCTGGCAAGTGAAAAACTGCCGTGGATGAATGATGACGACCGTCGTCGTATGCAGGACGTTGCTGATCGTCTGGGACGCGGACTGGATGACCTCAATGCAGGCGTAGCGCGTACCGGGATTTTGGCCGATGAAGTCGCGTCTTTACTGGCAGAGTCGATGAACCGCCGCACCTATACCATGTCGCTGATGGCGATGATTTTCCTGCCAGCGACATTCCTGACAGGATTGTTTGGCGTCAACCTTGGCGGTATTCCGGGTGGTAGTTGGCCGCTGGGCTTTACCGCGTTCTGCGTACTACTGCTGGTGATGGTGGTGGGCGTGGCGATATGGCTCAAACGACGCAACTGGTTGTAATGTAAGTCTCAGGTTATAAGCGTTAACCCGCTGTTAAATAAGGTGCTGTAAGCAAAAAAGCGGGAAAAACCTGATCGATATCAATAAGTGGATCGCCTAACAGGGGCAAACTCTCTCTCGCAGGTGAATGCAACGTCAAGCGATGGGCGTTGCGCTCCATATTGTCTTACTTCCTTTTTTAGAATTACTGCATAGCACATTTGATTCGTACAACGCCGGCTAATCCGCCGGCTTTTTTTTGCCCGCTTGGCTTGGCTGTGTTTCCTTTCCTATGCTTAAAGGACATTCAGCGATAAGGAGCAGGGCATGCAAGAACTCATTGCCAGCGATCCCATTCCAACCGATCCGCCACCGATTCCAGAACCGATTCCTCATCCGCAGCCAATTCCGGAACCCGATCCTCCCTACGATCCCGAGTTTCCACCGATCATCGATCCGCCACCTCACCGGTAATAAAAAAGGCGCAGAGCCGAAGCGCTGCGCCTTAATTAGAATCGTCTACAAATTACTTAATTTCTAACACATCCAGTCGCACGCTCATTTCCGGCGCGTCTTCTTCGTCCGGCTGCCAGCCCGCAGGTTTCACCGGCAATGTTTCGCGATCAAAGCCAATATCGCCGCCGTCGACCACTTCATCGCCGTGCTGAATGCCTTTGAAGTCGAACAAATTAATGTCCGCCATGTGGGAAGGCACAATGTTCTGCATCGCACTGAACATGGTTTCGATACGGCCCGGATAGCGTTTATCCCAGTCACGCAGCATATCCGCGACGACCTGACGCTGCAGGTTCGGCTGTGAACCGCACAGATTGCACGGAATAATCGGATACTGGCGCGCTTCAGCGAAGCGGATGATGTCTTTTTCGCGGCAATAGGCCAGCGGACGAATGACAATATGTTTACCATCGTCACTCATTAGCTTTGGTGGCATACCTTTCATTTTGCCGCCGTAGAACATGTTCAGGAACAGGGTTTGCAGGATATCGTCGCGATGATGGCCCAGCGCAATCTTGGTACAGCCTAATTCGGTAGCGGTGCGGTAAAGGATCCCGCGACGCAGACGTGAACAGAGCGAACAGGTGGTCTTGCCTTGCGGAATCTTCTCTTTAACGATGGAGTAAGTATCTTCGTCAACGATTTTATACTCGACACCCTGTTCTTCCAGATACGCTGGCAGAATATGTGCCGGGAATCCTGGCTGTTTTTGGTCGAGGTTGACCGCCACCAGTGAGAAGTTCACCGGCGCGCTCTTCTGCAAACTGCACAAAATTTCCAGCATGGTGTAGCTGTCTTTACCGCCAGACAGGCAGACCATGATGCGATCGCCTTCTTCAATCATGTTGAAATCAGCAATGGCCTCGCCCACGTTACGACGCAGACGCTTCTGAAGCTTGTTCAGGTTGTACTGCTCTTTTCTTGTTACTTCTTGATTATCATGCATTATTTACTGTCTCAGAAACCAAAAGGGGCATACAGGGGGGCAACTGTTATCAGATAGCCAGTTTGCTGTTGAGCATGTCAACCTGTTCGCCATTCATCTCTTCAATCCATGTCGCGTAGATTTCATATACCATCTGCGCGTTTTCATGCCCCATCTGATTCGCTATGAATGACGGGTTGGCGCCAGCCGACAAAAAGCCAGCAGGCAAAAGTATGTCGCGTATGGTACGGATTACGGCGACGAATTCCAGCTCCAATCTGATTATTAATTTGAATTTTCAACGTCCGGCTCTGAAGCTGTTTTGGCGTTGAGCTTAAAAAGCAATCTTTCTGCTTCTGCTAAAATTTTGTCTGAAAGCATGAAAATACACAATTAGAAGGATAGACAATGGCAAACGCAGAGCTGACCCCAAATAAAGGTTCGGATAAGATCGAACATAAACTTATTCTTCAGAGTGGGACAGCATGGAATAAGCAGCCTTATGAAGCGTATTCCAAAGGCAAGCCACTCATTTCGGTAATGCGCATGTCTTTACCTCCTGATAGCGAGCTGCCCTGGCACACACATGCCATGCCTAACACGGCATACGTCCTGTCGGGACAGTTGACAATTGAAGACATGAATACAGGCGCCACATATCGCGTTAATGCGGGTGAGGCGATCAATGAAACGGTAAATAGCGCACACCGCGGGTATACGTCTGAACAGGGGGCTGAACTGGTAATTTTTTACGCAGGAGTTGAAGGTCAGGAGCTTTCAGAACCTCTTCCTGGAGAGAAACCTGAATACCAGGCCTGATTTAAAAGACCACAGTACTCAGAATTTTGCCGTCCATTTTGGTGAGGGTTGTGTTGCACCGACCCGTCGAACTCATTTCATATTCGAATTTGCCGGGCATCACACCTGAAAACAATAGTGCGGCTAATTAGCTAAGCACGCGTCGGTACAGGCGTACCCTGGTGGAAAATCAGAGACCACTGGCCCTCTTTCGAAAGTAGCCAGTAAGAGGAACGTAATGCAGGTCGGCTCCCGTCAGCATCAGACGTACGGTAAAGAAGTATCGCGCAACTTTCATTTATTTCGGTTAACCGGAAATTGCTGCTTATGATTGGACTTGCAGTTTTCTCGCTCAATAGCGACATGATCGTGTCTGAGCGATCGACCATCATGCCTGAACGTGTAATCTCCCGGAATTCAGGATGAAGAAGATGCTCGAGCCAATCCCGGTCGTTGCGTTTGTCACCGTGAAGGCTGCATTCAAGCAACATGAGCTTTTCAAGGAGCATTCTAATTAACCCTTAATGATCTGACAGGACGTTTTTTTTGCATTGAAAGGGTGTCAATGAGTTATCGCGCCGCTCATTGGGCAGAAAAGTACTACTCTTTGTAGAAGTTATCATAATTCTAACTGGAGGATATGTATGGAAAATATACCGACGCGCGCGCCAACCAGGGGCATAAACCATGTAGGGCTTACCGTTCCCGACCTGCAACAGGCAACTGAATTTTTACAGAAGGCGCTGGACGCTAAATTTGTCTATAACGGCCTAACAGAGCATGATCATCCACGACAGGGAGCAGATACAGAGAAACAATTAGGCTTAAGCTCCGGGACAATGATTATCAAGCAGCGCTTGCTACGGATTGGTAATGGTCCAAATCTCGAGCTTTTTGAGATAAAAAGTGAAGAACAGGAGCAACCTGTAAGGCTGCAGGATATTGGCTGGAATCACATCTCTCTTTATGTGGACGATATAAATTATGCGGTGGAAAGGGTCAGGGCAGCGGGAGGAAGGTTTCTTTCAGAAATACATGGTAACTCCCGTCATGAAGATACCGAAAATAATGCTAGCGTATACTTTCAGGCTCCGTGGGGCAGCCTGATTGAACTTCAATCAATACCGAATGGTTACTATTATCCCGATGATAGCGAAGCAGAGACATGGATACCTGCGCCGTAGTCATCATCTCAGGTAAGGGTGCTTAGCTAAACCTGCGCCCATTCACGCAGCACGTGTCTTAAAACTGGCAAACACTTAACCATAGCTGACTTACGCACTGTGTCAGCTATGTAGCTAGCCCCTCTTACTTTCATCATCAGATGTCTCTTCTGAGTTATGCTCAGATCAGCAGTTTATTGACTCACATTGCTATTACATCTCGTTATTAACTTGCTTTTACTTATGCTAGTTAATACTTTATTAGATTAGTCACCTAATCATTAATGATGCCAGACATTTAATTAAGTCGTTTACATAAGCGTTGAGAAATTTCGATCCCTTAACGTCATAAGTGAGAGTTAAACAATAGAAAACTCTAAGGTACCTCTTATCTACCATTATTATAAATAAATGATGAGATTGTTACATGCTGCAAGGTAATCCAAATATTTCTATTATTTAGAGAGGTTGAGAAAAGTTCCAACATTGAGTTGCATATTTGAATAGGCATAACCTATCGGGTAAATAATATGGCCGGGGAGGTTAATGCTATAATACTATCGTAGTAAACAATGTTCTCTAATTCATAAGCGAGGTACAAACGTGTTGTACAGCGAAGACATGACCGGTCACGCAATTATTGGTGAAGCAGCAGTCAATCTAGCCGTGCGTGAACAGGATATAACCGTCGATGCGCTTATCTCTGAATTGGCCGCGATGCTTAAGGCAGACAGTAGTCACTCAAGAGAGTTGTCAATCAGGGAAGCCATCAAGTGGTTGCGAGGACACCGTAGTATTAGCGCTAAATCTACTGGTGAAGATAGGTGGCTTTTACCAGATGCAGGCCATTCAGGCACTGCATCACAGGAAAGTACCTTACGCTTGATGGCAGATGACGATGACTTAAGATAACCACATACTGTGGCGGCAGGTAAGGTAATGCCTGTCGCTTTCGTATGTGTCAGTGCCAGGGTTTTAATTACCCAAATAGCTGCTTTTTCTGAATCTGCGCTTGCTCGCTCCGCAATACATTTACTGACATATACTTCACTATAGCGGCAGTATTTATGACTGCAGGACTATAATCTTCAACCTTTAATCCAGCCAATGCGCAATTTAAACCAACGCGAATCGCGCGAGCATTCAGGGATCATCACAGCATGAGAGAAACCAATACGGTTGCACACATACAGGCATGCCTTATGGTTAAAGGTGACCGTTATGCATTACAGAAAGAAACGCTGGACGACATTATCCACAACCTTATTTATATAGGGTCACCGGTGAATAACAAAACCATTATGCGGCATATCATGAATCAGCTCATGGTTGAAAATAACGCCGAAAGGCAGGAAATCCTGCGCGTTCTGCTCCAGTTGATCGTGGGATATACGCCGGACGATCCCGGTGTCTGAAAGCGGCTGGCGCCGCATAATTTCAGTTGAGTTTTTTTGCCAGTAACCTGATAGCCCGCTCACAGGAGTCGCGCATTATTTTGTCCGGGGCGGACTCCTTCAGGCGCCAGAGGGCAGCGATGAGTTCATGCACATGTACGGTCCCGCTGGGACGCAGCAATTGCTTCAGCGCGACAGCCACAGCCTGGTGCATAAGGTTCTCTATTTCATTTCCGTTTTTCAGATGCGCTCCGCTTATTGGGGATATATACAGTGTATCGCGATAAGCGGTGCTGATAAACATGCGCGGAAAAAAACAGTCTGATAGCAGTTCAATCAGTAAAGGGATTTCCGGTCAGGTGGAATATCGTGATTGCCGCCAGGTGCTTCGTCTTCATGACCTGGCAGCGGTATAGCTACATCATGAATAAAATGTTCTGACATAGTTCTTCCCGTCACCTTTAAATAGATGACATTAAGTTTAGCTGCGTTACTTTACTGAGTGTGAATCATTATCCGTAATGTGACTTAGGATTAAAAAAGTTCATCGCGCATGAAGTGTGAGCGTAGAGTCCCGCGTATCAGACATGTTGTCATCGATACACAGACGACAGATGGAGGCCCAAACATTCATACGTTGCGATGCAATCTGATAGGCGTGCCTATAGGTGAGGGCAGACCCCAGAAATTGACGCTCTGGATGATCTTCCAGGCATACGCATCCTCTGGCGTGTAACTGGTAATGCTGTCCTGCATTGAGAAGGTAATAAAACCGGGACATACGTGTTTCCTTCTGGTTAAAAGAGATACTGTATGCTGGGATGTCAGGTAGTGAAATTCATTTTTTATAAGCGATTTAAGCCGGTACTACCGAAGGGTGTCGTCCCTGACAGGTTCTCCGGCCGGTGCACGCCTGGGCGAGACCGGTGAGGTCATCTTCATCGTCGTCTTCCGGCCAGAGCCGGACTACGTCCTTTGGCGTCAGTTCTTCTCGTCGTTCAGGTCTGCAAAAGTCTGCAGGTACGGCAGATACCGGACAGCCTGTTCAGGCTCATTGAAGCTTTTCAACCAGCTTCTGGCTTCCGAAATTTCCGTGAGCCTGTTATCGCTGCCGCCGGCTTTTGCCATGCGTCCAAGCTCAGAAATAAGCGAATGCACGCTTATCTCTTTTTCACCCAGCGCAAGACTTAATGCCGCTTCGCCAATAATGACGTGCCCTTTCCCGTCGTGATGATTAGACAAATTAGCTACCTCCGTTTCACGTTGATGACAGCCTCACGTCACAAGTAGTCGCAGATGGTGAAAGTGCCCGTAGGTTATTCTGAAAAAAGCTGAATTCGTAATAATTTGTATCAATTGCTGAGTTTATTGGGCCCTTTATGCAAAAAAATCCACTTAAGTAATCCACGAAGAATTAACCGTGGCCGGATAAATTTATTTTCTGACAATTAAATCAGGCTGTTCAATCCGTCAGATTTTGCATGCGTTAATGTGGACGTGTGCTGCCGGTAACCTTGAGCCTTTCGCGGCGCGCAGGTTGAGTACTGTTAATAAGGATTTTGGGTAAACGCATGCAGGAGGCGCTCAAATCGAAAGATATTACTTTGCGTACAAATGCTTCGCTACTATGCGTACTGGCTTTGTGAAGCGCGGCACCCGCATGAATTAATACCTGTGTTGAGGACAAAAAGGCTTAATGATGTCTACGTCGTTTAAGTCGCGGTGCGGTGAGAGTGACTACCGGTCCGGTTTGAGAATGGTCAGCCAACTGCTATGGTGCCCGTGACAATCTGCGGTAATAGGGAGCCAGAAATGCTTACAACAATTATTTACCGAAGCCATCTTGCCGATGAGGTACCCATAAGCATCCTGCCGGGTATGGTGGAGAAATCCAGCCTGCTCAACGCCCGGCATCAGGTTACGGGGATCTTGCTCTTTAACGGCACGCACTTCTTCCAGATTCTTGAGGGCCCGGAGGAGGGCGTACTGGACATTTATGGTCGTATCTGCGCCGACCGGCGTCACCACAATGTGGTTGAGCTGATGCGCGACTACTCACCGTCGCGCCGCTTCGGCAACCATGGAATGGAGCTGTTTGACCTGCGCCGCCATGACAGTGGCAGTGTGCTGCAGGCGGTGCTTGACCGCGGCACGTCTAAATATCGTCTGACATACGACGATCGGGGCCTGCAGTTCTTACGCACCTTCGTGGAAGCCCGTGAGAAAGAAAACTACTTCGAGGTTTTGCCCGCTGACTATTGGGACTTTGTACCGGATGAGAACGGTCCCCCGTTCCCGGCGGTGGGCGTCACCTTCCGCCCGGTGGTTGATCCTCTGGGTCGTAAGGTCACAGCCATCGAGGCCATACCCGATGAAGCCCCGGATGGACTGACCGGCGAGGCGCTGTATGCGTATAACCTAAGCGTCGTCACAGAGGCGCTGAACAAGGCAGGCAGATCGTGTCCCGACGACATCATGTTATACGTCAGCATATTGCCCATGACGCTGGTTAATCTTGCGGATGCCGTTAGCCGGCTCATTAACGCAATTGACCGTGCTGAGCTGGTGCCGCAGCAAATAATACTCGGCGTCAGTGAAACAGAGGTTATCTCTCAGCTGGAATCATTCACTCAGGCGGTACGCCAACTGAAGCAAGCCGGTATCAGTATCTCTATCGACAACTTTGGTGACGGTTCGGCAGGACTGTCTCTGCTGGCGCACGTCCAGCCGGACCGCGTGCGCATCGGCGCAGCGATCGTGCGCAATATTCACCGCAGCGGTCCCCGTCAGGCGGTGGTACACGCAGTGCTTCGCTGTTGTTCAGCGCTGGAGATAAACGTCATTGCAGCGGGTATCGAACAGCCTGAGGAATGGATGTGGCTGGAGGCGGCTGGTGTCACTGATTTCCAGGGTGCCCTGTTCACTGCAAAAGGCGCGGCCGTTGCCTGGCCGGAGACCCGAGAGGCTGTTTGAGATACAGGAAAGAAAAGGGCCCAAAGCGGGCCCAACAGGATTAGGAGGTTGCGGTAAGGTTGGTTGCTGGCTGCTCGGCCATGACAGCCGTTATTTGTGCCTTCTCATACCGCAAAGTTCTGCCACGATTCGCTTTTTCAAGCCAGCTAATGAAATGCGTCATCATTGCGGAAGCGTGTTGTGTGTCGGGCGTGCGATAAATAAGCAGCCGGCTTTTGGTCTGGTTTGTGCAGTCGATGGCATAAATCTCAATACCGGTATCACGTTGCTCGCTTTCAATTGCTGTGAAATGCATGCGAGGCCAGCGGTTTAACCTCAGCATAAACTCACTTAGAATCATCTTTTTCGCCTTTGTTATTTTAGAGTTGGAAGACTTTTTTCACTGGTCTGCCCAGCGTAGAACTGGTTGCGGACTCTGCAAGCTAACGGCACATTATTATTCGTAAAAATTTCGTAAAGGCAGCGGGTTAAAAGACTTATCAACACCGCAGACGTCTATAGCATGAACCTGAGGTGCGTATCCGGCAATCCGCTGGCGGGCTATCAGTGCAAAAGGGAATAACTGAGAGGGGAGTCAGTAATGCTCAGTGAAGATCGTTTGAATCAAATCGCAGAAAATCAGGGCAGCTATGAAGCGGAAGCTGTGGCCATGGCGCTGGAGATCCTGCAACTGCGGCGTATGCTAGGTGCCCCCTGGGCCGTGGTGCAACCGCTGGGCGAGCTTTACGTTGAGGACGGGAACGCGGCTATGATCTGGCCGGCAAGCCTGGCGGAGCGGGGCGACGTCTGCCTGTATCGCCTTGAAAAGCCTTCACAGGTGGCGGCAGCCTCATCGCCCGTAGCAAAGCAGCGCGGCCGCAGAAAGAAATTACCGGCGCTGGAGTAAGGTACCTTCAGCACAGCTTAGCTCTGCTGGACTCCCCTGACGTGACGCGTGTTAACACTGCCGCGTAAATGTTTTCTATAGGTATCCTTCCCGTTCATGTTCGGGCCAGCTGCACTGTGCTAAGCTCTGCGCCCAAAACCTGCTGCCGGATAACCCCATGAAAAATGATTTTGAAGATAAAATGGCCGACATTATGCTTGGCGAAGCCGTCACGGCGCTGCTGGATGAGGACGTGGCCATTAGCTGGGCGGCCCTGACGGATCGCTTACGATCGGCCATTGAAATTGAAACGGACGAAGATCGGATTCGCGCAGGTCTGCGCGCTATTGAAGAAGTACGGCGGGAAATGCATATTCGTAATGGTGAAAAGACAGGGGGGGAAAGGGTTGCCGGATTGACAGAGCAGAAGCTTCACTGACTCCATGGGGGGCTGCGGTATCTGATACTGCCCCTTTCTGTTATACTGTACACTCATCCACCTTACGGACGGAGGTCATATGAATGATGACACCACCGCCGAAGATATCTACGCCGTTATCGGAACGGTAGTGGCTCGCCTTCTTAAGCCGGACCAGCACCTCACTCTCCACGAGATTACCAGCGCCCTGCACAGCATGAGTGAAGTGGTCGGCACTGCCGGAATGCGCCTAAGCTGCGAACGCGCCATCAGGCTTCTGGCAGAGCAAATGCACTGACTTTCAGATTCCTCCTGTTCTGACATACATCCTGGCTCACTGACGGTGATGTGCCACACTATGAAGTGTTAAACTTTTAAGCCGGGAGAAGCCAGTGAAAGTCTGGATTGTTGTAAGTCTTGCCGCCGCTATCAGCTGCTCCGTGTGGGCTTCGCAGGGGGGATTTGACTCCCCGGCTGCGATGGCCGCCGCGCACGTCACGCAGCAGAATTAATTTCAAAAACCTTCATCGTCAGGCGTTTTGCCCACCACGATTTCCAGCGCGCTGCGCAGTATGTCAAGCTCACCCACATCTGTCGTGCTCTCCAGCTCGGCGATCAGATAAAGTATAATCGCTTTGCTGGTCACCTTTTTACCATGTATGACGATGTCGCGGATAACTGCGTCCAGCACGGCAGTTTCTGCGGCCAGCTCGTCGCCGCAGCTACGGAAGTGCTGAATGATGCTTGCTTCTGTAGAGGTGTGTTGTTCATTAAGCTGCATAGTGTTATCCGTCAGGCCCTGCGGGCTAAAGTGACCAGGCTTATAGCCTGAAATAAATAACGGCCACCCCTTGGGTAGCCACATCCTGCGGGCGTCCTGCCACTTTCCGAAAATACGGAGATTCGTCCTGGGTTAATCGGCTACTATTATTTCTTTGTACTACTACCCGATCCATTAAGGGCACCCAATGCCAGCACTGCTGCATCACGGCCTTCCCTGGACTGTATAAATTCCGTCTGCACCTCGCCCAGCGCCAAGGCTATAGCTTCTCGCCTGTCCGGAGTCGTCTCACTGCTATCCATAGCCCGGAGCTGTCGAGCCACGCTGTCTGCGCTGATTCCGTCTTCGATGCTCAGCAGCGTTACCACGGCCTCACCCAGGACGACATCGGCAAGGCGTATTAAATCTTTATTTTTCATACCCGCATCTTCAGGTTAATGCCCTCCAGGCAGGGTAGCAGGACAACTATTCCGGGCGGTCCTGAATGCACGCTGCGGGCATCACCTGCTTACAGCGAAAAAACTCAGCGTTCAAACAGCATGCCGATTAGTGTTTGATAATGACGCTCTTCTTCCTGATTTGCCGCCACTTCAAGGCGGCGCAGCAGTTTGGTGCAGATGGCCTTGCGGTTAAGGTTCTTGCCTGCGCGCAGAATTTCAACGACAATCTGCCCCAGCGTTTCCTGCTGGGTCGGCGCCGATGCCTTGCTGAAGTAATGCGCAATGTCGCTGGCGGAGTCCGGGAATTTCGTAACGTTCTGACGCATGGTGAACCTCTCAATGGTTGAAATGTAGTCGGCTCTGTCTGACAGTAAAGTTATACAACTAAATCAAACTTGTACAGCAATTGTGTTGTTGTACAACTTTTATTTTTGTGCAAAAAATGCTTCCAATTATTATTCAGTAAGTTAGATGAGTATCTGTGCGCAAATAATGAGTGAATGATTCAATGGAAAGGTTGTACAACAGGAAGGATGTTCAGATGAGATGTCATTAAAGATGCCTGCCCGGTATGTCGCGGACAGGCGGAAACTATTTAGTGCGGTGAGGTGCGGCCCGCTCCGGTGACCCATCTCAGCTCGTCCCGGTTGCCCGGTAATGATTTAAACCCACGAAGCCAGCGCTTCGCCCCTCTTATCTGCACGCAGCGCAAAGGATCTTCTTCAGCTGCGGCCATATCAGCCAGTTCCCGGATAAGTGAATTAACGGTGATATCCGTATTATTCATCGCCAGGTGAACCGCAGCCTCGCCAATAATCAGCTGGTTTCCGTTATGAAAGTCTTCAAACATGTTCAGCTCACTCTCAGTCTTATAGCGGTATTTCAGTGTAGTGGTTTAATGCAATGAAGTCCTCTTCCGTATCATTATTTTCAGCGCATTGTCCGGCCAGCCTGAAATAAAAGCTTCCGTCAGAAGATAAAAACATCATGAATTCAGATGCCTGACAGGCTATCAGGGTTAACCGTCGGAAAATACTGAATAAAATTTAAGTGTTACCTGAAATCGATTTCATCTAAAGGAATCGGGGTAATATGAGATTTAATTTCATCCGAGGATTGAAAGTGTTACGGCTAACCATCTGTCAGGCTGTAAGGTTAACCCTTTAAAAGTTCGAGACGGGCGAGAAAAAAATTACTGAGAAAAACGCGGAGATTATTCTGCATCAGAATCAAAAAGTATTTAGGAAATGAAGATTCCCTAAATAAGCGCGCCGGGATGTAATATTAGCCTCGTCGCGCGTATGTTCAGCTCAATTAAATTTTAGATTTGGAACCCCGGCGGTTGATAAGTCCGCCCTTACGGCCGGCCTCGCGTGCGCGGTCGGGACAGTTTTTAAAGTTGCCGCCGCTGGCGGCGCCGCCTTTACTCCCTGCTTCGGAGGCACGTGCGGGATCGGCCGCAAAGTTTCCAGCACCACCGCGTCTTGTTGTTGTCATGATGTCTTCCTCAGTTAAAAGATGTCCTGCATTTCAGGCAGTTAAATTGTGGCACGTCGGCACAGGACTGCCTGAGTTCGGCACGCTTTTTTTCAGGAATACGACGGCGGACACGAGTTGCAGGACGGCTGTATCTGAAATGAGCGCCTGACAGCGCGTGCGGCTTGCCATTTCATGGTAATGCGCCAGGCTTTGTGCGCGGAACGGTGCGTGACAACCCTCCGATGGAGAGCTGTTTCGCGGCCGTGCCGTTCCGCAACTGTGTCAGTTCCGCGCAGCGTTAGGGGCTGTGTGCTAACAACACCCCGTCTCCACAGATGACTTTCAGGCTGGACGCCCCAGCAGAAAGGCGGGCCAGCGGTCTCAAAATGCCAGCCAGCTGCGTACCGGGTACAGGCAGCCCGATTCACCTGTGCCGTCCCACACGTACACGTGGTGCTCCGGGTCGCGCAGGGCCCAGGCTACCATTCTCATCCACATCACTTCTGCCGCGTTGGTCTGCGCGCTGTCGGTAATGATGATCGACCAGCGAGGCAGCAAATTGCAGAAAACTCGTCGTGCCAGGCCATGCAGCGTATACTAATGCAGCGGCTGGCTTTTGCGCCATATCTTTACCTATATGCTGGCTTGCTAGGGCGAGGTGTAGTCTTCATTGTCATCCAGTCACCGCATAGACGGTTTCCGGCTAGGGCTCCTGTGTGTACAGCCTGAACTGCCGTTCTGCTGCGTACTGCCATAGGGAATAGCCGTACAAGATTAATAGGGCAGCGTAAAGGCTTTGCATCGCCGGCAAGAAATACCCGGGTATCGGCCCGGTTGGTGTCTTCCGGATTCAGTACCTGACTGAAGATGTTATCGTGCAGGGTAATGGGCATGCTGTCGTCCGCCGCTATTATTTTTATCTATGAGCTTCCCTGATAACCGGAGCGTAAATTTAACTTTATGAATTTAATGAAGTAATGCCAGGTTTTGTTTAAAGAATTTAGCACTGCCGGATTACTGCTGTACACGCGCCATTACATCGGTTATTTTGCGCCCGAACTTATTCACTCCATACGGGTATTTCATGCGACAGGACGGACTACCACCTGTTAAAGATGCCGGGCTCACCGGTTACTTCAGCCAGGTTACCCATCCCTGCCAGATTGCGCTGCTGGGCCGCATTACCGTTGAGATCCTGCGACAGGAGCGCCGGCTGACTCGGACTGCTGTGTGCCTGAAAATGATAGCGCGGCTTGACGCGACCAGTGATGAAACCGAGGCGGCACATCTGATGGTTCTGCTCAGGATGCTTTTTAATCGCTAAGTCTGGGGAGGACTGCCGACAGGGTGCCGGTTAAAGTATCCTTGCCGAAAAAGGAGAGCGGCAACCGGAATGCCGTGCAGTCCCGGCGTATAACAACGGTTCTAAGGTGCCGGTTACAAATAAACCAGACCTCATCGCGATCGTTGGAAAGAATGAAATAGGCGTCCGACGTTTCCGACGGATTAAAACACCCTAGCGCCCGATAGGCGGTAGTTAGGTTGAACCCGCTCAGCATCGGCAGCGGCCGCGGGCCGCCCGGCAACTCTTCCACCCTTAGATACAGACCCTCTTCCATCCAGAGCATGGCCACCTCCGTAGCGCTTTTACATTCTTCAACATAGGTAAGTTCCCCGGTGTCTCCCGGTGACTCCAAAAAGCCGCAGTCAGAATCGCTTCTGCCTGCCAAATGCCTTTAACATATCGCCTATATAAAGCGGGTTCTCCGAATTATGATCATAGCACCTACGTCGACTTTGTTTTTTTAAGCACACGAGATTCACTCTGTACGATTTAGGCGGCCATCATCGGCCGAAACCACAAAAAGCAGATACCGATTTTCCGTTTATCTTAAAATTGAATTTGTCTTTGCGATAAGGGGAAAGGCAGTCCATATTTTAAGCCAGCTAAAATGGAGAATGTATGAACTGGATTGATTATGAAGTTGAAAAGCCCGCAGACGGCCAGGTAGTTGCAATATGTACGGATGAAGGGGTAGGAAGCGGAAAATATGAGGCATCATTTGAAAATTTCACCCAAATTCTTATGCCGGGGGACGCTACATTCAGGCAATATCGCGTATCGCATTGGTTTCCTTTACCAGACAGCCATGGAGTGGGGAAGCAATAGCCACTTCTTAAGTGCAAAAAAAATCCCGGGACAATTCCCGGGAAAAAATTCTGTTTCCATTTCACCCAAAGCCGGAACTATTCCAAGCCCGATTGAGGGTAGGCCAAAATACTGGTTTATTCAAAAAAATATTTGTCCTGATTAGAATCTTTCTCTAAAAGTCCGCAAGAGCACTCTGTTCAAAGATATTTTGTGTAATCCGCATACAGCCTGCATAAGAATCACCCTAATTTGCCAGCCATAATTAATGCGGGCATTCCTATTATAAATATTGGCTGTGGAATGAAGCAGGTGTTGGGCTTAACTCTTTCAGGTAAAATTCACTATTCAGTGCTTATCAGAAGTGCATAGTCGCCGAGATTAGTGGGTTATGGCTAGCGTTGGGATGTGCACGATAGCTTTTTAAACCCCTTTCAAAAAGGATTGTATGCTTACAACGAATGAGGTTTTACACACTTATTTGAGTGGGTAGGGCAAGTATTCAGTACAAGTGAGTGATTAAAAAATCGCCATAAAGAATTATAGGGGTGGATAGAATTAAAAAAATATTCTAAACCTATAGTTAAAGGTATCGTGTCGAGTGAATACTCGGCAACGTGTTCATAATTATTACTATTCGCACCTGAGTGATTGATACACATGAACGTCATTCCAATGTCTTACAGCACCAGTACAGTTTACCGTCGTTTTGAAATGCTCGGCACCATTGAGCATGAACCGGGCCGTATGTGGATCCTGTTTGATGAGAAGCTCTATTTTTCTGCAGTCGTATGTTCTGTACCTACGATGCAGGGTAACGTCGCCCGGCACAAAATCATAGCAACCATGGATTGTACATGTGACCTGACAGGCAGACTCACACTCGAACGCTATTGGCAGTCTGAAAAACTGTCCAGAGAAGTCGACCTTTCTGAACCAATCATCAGGGCTCTTTCAGAAAAGAAAGGTCTGTGGATGAAGCCGGTGAGCGTAGCCTGAATTGAATGAGCCTCGATTTAACCAATCTGAACTAACAGCATTTAAATCCGTAGTGTTAGTTAGTATTTTACACTCTTTACTTCAGCATACTTATCCTCAGGTTCCAAACAATAAGCGAATATTCATCTCGTAGCATAATAATCAGGATATGCATATGCTCATAATCAAAAAAATAGCGAAAAGGGAGTATTACGAATTGCTCTGTGAAGGAACGCAGTTAGTCTGCTTCACAACAAATAGTTACGTCCAACTTAATAGACCTGCTTAATACTCTCTGGAACGACCAATCGCCAGCAACAAGGTAACATCATAATTTTAAGGTCTTTACTGCATCGCATGGAGATTGACTCATAAAAAAGATCAAAACCGGAATCCTCACTGGCATATCTTTTTTGCATTTCGTGGGGTATGAGTACAATTCTGAAGCAGATTGCTAGAAACCATCTATTATTGAACAGTTAGTAAAATTTTTTTCCAAAAGAGGGATCAGTAATGAATAAAAAAGGCATAGGTTTCCTGTTAATTGCTTCAGCATTTGCAGTTTCAGTCGCGGGATGTTCTTCAAATCAGGCTATCAAAACCACAGACGGTCGTACAATCGTTACAGACGGTAAACCTCAAATTGACAGTGATACGGGTTTAGTATCTTACAAAGATGCACAGTCAGGAAGAACTGAACAAATCAACCGCGACAAAATCACCAATATGAGTGAATTAAATAATTGATAAGGATTAGTTCATGAAAAAAATTATTTTTTCATCATTAGCCGCGATTATCGCGCTGTCAGCGTTAACGGGCTGTACCCGGACAAGCTATGCTATCCATACTAATGATGGCAAAACTATTGTCAGCGATGGTAAGCCTACAGAGACTGATGCAGGATTGCTAGGTTACACTGATGCCAACGGTGTTAAGCAACAGATCAATAAGCAGGAAGTCAAAGAAGTATCAGAAATTCCACATTAATCAAAAAAACACCGTCACCTCTGGCGGTGTTTTTACATTCCTAGTTACAATGTAAAAATACTTCCCAGACTATTAAAAATTAAGCCTTTCCGACATTGGATTCAATTCAAAGCTGAATCAGGTATCAATCTGCTAAAAAAACATTACAACAATGAACAGAGGAGATTTGAAGGAGTAGGTTTAACTGGAATTTGTTAAATTTACCTAATAAATGTAGATTTTGAGTGAAACTATCATCAAAATATTAAGTCCAAACAAGGATTTTTTGTGGCCGATTATTAAATTTAGTCAAGTAATCATACAAGGTCTTGGTTACTCAGTGATTAAATGAGAGGTAAGTGTTGTGTGATTGGAATGGATTGAAAAAATAATCGGAATTCTGTGAGGTATGTCAATTATTTAAAATTTAGTTAAATATGACCTGATTTCATTAAGGCCACTCTGGTCATATGATCTATAGTTTATGAACTATTAGTTAATTTTTTGGAAAAAAAATGAATATTCATTATCTTGATGAAGGCGGTGAAAATATTCAAAGGGTAGTATTACCCCCAACAGAGATTATGATTGGTGAACTGGTGCATGAATTGCTGCGTGAACGCCGTTGTGTCAACAGACGTGCCATGATTTCGCGACTATTGTTAAGGCTTGAAAATGTTATATGTCCAATGGAAGCAATATATTATGCCGAAATTCTTAATCTGTTTGAGCAAAAATAGCTTGGTTTATTCTCGATAGTTCTTTGGTTGGTCTACTTTCTGGGGGCGTATTTACAATAATCGGTACTATTTTACTGGTAATTAACTAATAAAGATGTGTATGGCTATCTCTGAATACTTTATAAAATACAATGATCTATAGATTTTAACTGGAGTTTCGTTTTCCCTGACAGGTGCTTTTAAACGCATTTGCGGCCAGATTAAAGTCATATTCATCCAATATTTCTCTCCCGCGCGGAGTAAGTTTATATCGCTCTTTGTCACGCATCCATTCATCGCCTAAGAGAAACTCAACAAGCCCCATCTCTGATAACTCTTTCCTGACAACGGGTTTGACGGAGGAGAGTACTGATCCTCTCTCTTTAATTATTGATAATAATCTATAGTGTTTCTAAGCAAGTTTCATATCAGCCATCCTTTGCAATAAATCCTTCACAATTTAACCATTGCTTTAGTTACATGCAAAGAAATTTTCCTTGGGAACGCTTTTGAAAGCAACAAAGTGGGGTGAGAATAGCAGCCATAGGCCAACTCGAATTTTAAGCTGTTACATATTAATACGATGTTTTACGCGCATCCAGTCGTTAAACAATAGCTTAAATTAAAAAACGTATTTCTACGAGTGATGTAAGAATTGCTTTGAACGTTTTACTGCTGAGAAAAAACCCGCAATAGCGGGTTAAAAGCTGGATTTAAAAGTTGTTTTTATAACCGATTCTTAAAGCTACTCATCCCTCTAGAGGGTGCTTAATTATCTGTATTAAGCAAAAAATTATAGTGCTTTTTGTGATTAAAACGTCCAGGATGAATCTTATAATTTATCAAAGTGAGCTACAGGAACAGTGTTAATGGAGTAATGCGCAACCAAGTCATAGTAGGTATCTAGTTAACTAAATTTGTGCTTTCAGTTCTTTAAGCGTCTTTGAAGCCATATGTCCAGTTCGGGATCAGATAGCGGCTTAGAGAAGAAATACCCCTGAGCCTGGTCGCAACCAAAATCACGCAGAAGAATTGCTACTTCAGCGTCCTCTACACCCTCCGCAAGCACCGTATAATTCAGCTCTTTTAACATTCTGATAATACTGCGCGCGATGATAAGCGAGGAGGTATCTTCTAAAACACCTGATATAAGTGAGCGATCAAGTTTTATTATATCCAGCGGCATTCGTCTCAGATAACTGATGTTACTATAGCCTGTCCCAAAATCATCCAGAGATATGGTAAACCCTTTTTCATAAAGTCTATGCAAACCGGTTAGTGCCTGTGCATTTTCTATAATCCGCTCAGTTTCCAGGCATTCAATTCCCAAGAGATTATTAGATAAACGTGCTTCCAGCATTTTTGATTCTAATAAATCTGCAAAATTGTTTTTCGCGAAATCGTTCAGGCTGACGTTGATTGTGATGGGCAATTGAATATTCTGTCGATTGAATCGCTTTAGGCAGGCTATCGTCTTGTCAATCACCCATTCCGTCATCTCATGAAGTAGATCCGTTTGTTCAGCCATGGGTACAAATGCCGCGGGTGACAGTTCCCCTCTGACAGGATGTGTCCAACGTATCAGCGCCTCCAGGCCGACGGGCTGACCCGATGTGAGACAGGTTTTAGGCTGATATACAAGGTATAAGCCTTTATCAAAACGTATTGCATCAGAAAGCTCATTCATAAGAGTAAAATCATTTGAATGTTTTATTTCTTCAGACTCTTTATACATCACTGAGGGTAAATTTTTATCGATCGCTTCTTCAAGCGCAGCCGAGGCACGGCGAACGACATCACAGGCTTTGGATGAAATCGCCGTAAAATCCGTTTGGCCCGCATGGGAAGTAAGAGTTATTGATATCCCATTACCTAACTCAGCACAGATGCCTTCCATACGCCCTGCAATCCACGAGGCGTCCAGGCGGCTTTCGTCGCGCACCAGAATGGCAAAACGTCCAGTGGAAAGCGCATAGAACATCTCACCGTTTTGAGGACGTATTCGGCGAGGCAATTTTATAGCTATATCCCTGAGAAGTTCTTCAACCGGCACCATTCCAACTGTTTTAGCCAAGTCATAAGCATGAGCCATTTTCAGGCAATCAATAATAATAAGACGACGCTTGACCTTATCTCCTTCTGCAGCGAGCGACTGCATATCGCTGATTAGTCGGGAGCGGTTGGGCAAGAGAGTGACAGGGTCATTAAAACCGGTGGCATGCCAGGCTTCGAGAAATGACATAACCAACTCAGCAAGCTGTTGTAGTGTCGCGAGTTGCATATCGCTGAACGGATGTGGTTCCCGGTCAGTTACGCAAAAAGTACCTAATACGTGGCCTTCACGATCTTTGAGCGGAACGCCCGCATAAAAACGTATGTAGGGTTCACCAGTAACAAAGCGGTGGGTTAAGAAACGAGCATCCAGCCATGTATCTGGAACGATGAGAGCATTGTCGTCATTAACAACATGTTGGCATAAAGACTCATCTCTTTTTGAGTGTTTCAGTGAGAAATTATGTGAGGCCCGAATGTATTGGAACTCCTCATCTAAAACTGAAATGAAACTTCCTGGGATACCCAGCGCCTGATTGGCTAAATGAACAAATTTTCTCAGAACACTGTCCCTTCCTTCATCAGGTGCGAGAAGGGCGTCAAGCGCTCGTTTTCGACGTTCATTAGTAGCATTTAAATTTTTTACCATAAATCCCCCGTGCCGGGTCTAATAACCGGAACGTAAAAGTGAAAGAAAAATAACCGACCGGAAGAAGAAGCTAAAAACTGACTGAAGATTACGCTTTTTGTTGTCTCTTTCGCCATCATAAGACAGCCCCTTGAGTTCGTCCTGTTTTTTTTAGTTTAATTAAAAGGGGCAATCTGTTTGAGAAAAATATTTCTTGCTGGAATATTTCCTTTTTTTTAAATGCCTGCCAGACTCTAACTGATAACGCACTTGTGCGCAATCTAATAGCGCACTACTAAAATAATTTATATGGTTACTATTTTTGTCTAAATTAATCACAACACCAGGTAATTAAATGAACTTTCTTACGAATTTTACTATTCGCCGGGTAGTGCAGTGCATTCTCGTTGCCGCTTTTATTATTGTTGCTCTTGCAGGCTTATATGGTTCAGAAATCTTAAGAGATCTACATAAACAAACGCAGCGTGAGGGAAAGTTGGTTGCTCAACTCATCTTTCTGACCCGAGCAGGTAATACGATGAAATCAGGTGACGATTCCATAAAGAGAACCTTAGCAGAAGAAGTTCCTGCTACACCGGACTGGGATGAATTTCGAACAGCCTTGACCGGTTCTGATATAAATTTTAATTCAGCATCAAAAGAGCGTTTAGAATTCCTCGAGGAGAGACTGGCTGACAAAGAGAATGCATTCAACGATGATTGTCAAAAACTGGAGTTAGCATTCACCGTTGCTTCATTATTTATCTTTATGTTACTGGTTTTCTGCGACCGCTTTCTGGTCGTGCACCTCGTTGAGCCTCTGGCAACCTTAAGGGAACATTTCAGAGGAATTGCTTCCGGTGAACTGACTAATCCACTGCAAGATTTGGGTAGAAATTGTGTAGGGCAGCTGGTACCACTGGTGAAAGCCATGCAAAACAGTCTTTTATTAACTGTACTTTCCATCAGGAAAAATACGGACCTGCTGAAGCGTGAGGCTGCAGACATCGAAGCGGGCAATACTGACCTTTCTGTAAGGACTACTCAACAGGCAACTTCCTTAGAGCAGACCGCACATAGTATTACCCAGCTGAGCGCGAACGTTCAGCAAAATGCATTAAGTGCTGATGAAGCAAGCAGTCTTGCTGAGAAAACGGCATATATCACCGGAGAAGGCGAAAAGCTGGTGAACTCAGTTGGCCTCATGATGAATGGTATTGCCGAGGAAGCCGAAAAAATACGGCAGTTTACTGCCACAGTGAACAGTATCGCATTTCAGACAAATATACTGGCGTTAAACGCTGCCGTTGAAGCAGCCCGGGCAGGCGAGCAGGGCAGAGGGTTCGCTGTTGTTGCTACAGAAGTACGTACACTTGCACAACGCAGCGCAAGTGCAGCCAAAGAAATTGAAGGATTAATCAATACAACTCTCGCTCGTGTGAATGAGGGCAAAGAGGTCGCAGACCGTGCCGGGCACACCATGGGAGCGGTGACCCAATGCGTTTCTTCAGTAGATGAACTCATCAGGAAAATCTCTTATGCTTCAAATGAACAGAGCAAAGGGATCATTCAGGTGACGCAAGCAGTTACCGATATCGAACGGGTCACACAGCAAAATTCCACATTGGTAAGGCATGTTGCAAGTTCAGCCGTAAGGCTCAATACCAGAACCGAAGACATGGCTAAGACCATCATTCATTTCGCATTACCGGCAACCACACAGGTGTGAGATATATTAATCGACGGCCTGGCATAACTGATTCAAATGATAATAAACTCTCGCTTAATTACAGATAATTAAATCATGGGTTTGGGGGTTATGAGAGGGGGATGCTCCCTGAGCCATGTTCGTATCAGTTCTCTATTTGAGCCAACCTCTCTGATAGCTCTGGTTAATCTTTCCTGAGTGGTTTGGAGTGTAAGAGTCCAGTAGGTAATTTGCCAGTGCTCATTTATTATTACCTGCGTCAAATCATGGGGAATGCGACGTTGAATTGGGTCTTTCATGACTAACCTCATATGATATTTTTCTGATTTAATTGGGGCTCATTGGGGTGTCAGATTCTGAATGATTTGATAAAACTAAAAAGCAGAATATTCCCTATTAAATGTCTAAAACTATTTATGGGATGTTTCTGATATAGAGACGGCTATTAAGCGAGGCGGGATGGAAGCATAAGCGAAGCGATATTTTTTAATTCGATAACTAAAAAATATTAGCCTTAAACAGTTGAAAGTGAAGTTATTTATAAATCTGTTTGACCACTACACATACCATAGACTAACGCCAGAGATAAGTTATGAAGAAAAACAACTTTGTACCGGTAATGTCCGCCCAGAATGACATTCGCAGCTTGCGCATTGAAGCGGGTATGACTCAGGCTAATGCAGCCGAAAGATTTAATCTGAGCCTGAGAGTGTGGCAGATGAAAGAGTCGCTTTCGAAACCTGCTCAACTCAGTCAGGGAGAATACGAATTTTTACTACTGCTGGCAGGAAAACACCCAGAATATCAGCTTTCCACCAAATAATTGTTGCCGGCAGTATGCATTCTGCCGGCACAGTAATGTGGGGGGCAGCTTATCAGGAAATAAATTCTTCGAGAACCCAGACACTTACGCTACCCGCTTTACATTTAAACACGCCTTCACCTGATTCATTAGTCTTGATAACTTCATCGGAATTAAAAAGGAAGTCTCGCCAGATACGATTAGCTAAGGGTTCACCAAGATTAAGCGTTTTCTCACCATCATCACCATTTGACATTATCACAACGCATCCTGGTTGTTCCGCCGTGCCACTCCGGCTGAATGCAATGCAGTTAGGATGATCAAACCAGGATGTCTGGACGCCATGCGCGAATTGCTGACGTGCCAGCACTAGCTTATCGAGTTTATCTATGACTGGCATGTCTACACGATGGGTTTCACCATCATTACCTGTGTCTTCATAGTCTGCTCCAAAGAGGTCGGGGTAAAATACTGAAGGAACGCCATTTTCTCTCAATAAGATAAGCGCATATGCCAGCGGTTTAAACCAGGCTTCAACCGGGGCTTCTAAAGACTGCAGGGGCTGAGTATCATGATTAGCAACCAGCGTGACCGCATGAAAAGGATTGGCTTCAACTAATGTGCCTTCAAAGATTCGGCTCATATCATAATCACTACCTTGTTTAGATGCCTCATGAAATTTCATATGGAGAGGTGCGTCGAAGAGCATTGTCTTCCCTTCAACCTGGTTTATATATTGTTGTAATTTGTCTAACTCAAAAGACCAGTATTCAGCCACAATAAATAGTGGCGAATCTGATACAGCTTGTACATGTTCAATCCATTCTTTATAGAACCAGGCGGGAATGTGTTTTACCGCATCAAGTCTGAAGCCGTTACATCCGGTTTGCTCCATGACCCAGCGCGCCCAGTATTTTATTTCTTCAGTTACTGCGTGATTTCTGAAGTCGATGTTTGAGCCCATAAGGTAATCAAAATTACCCATTTCTTCATCAACCTGCTGATTCCAGCCTTCACCCGTGTAATCATTAACTATCTTAAATACCCCATCCTCTGATGGGTTTTCTATGTGGTCTACACCATTAAAACACTTAAAATCCCACATAAACTGAGAGTATTTTCCTGCTCTCGCCGGAAAGGTATAGCGTGTCCAGGCTTCGCAGTTAACAACTTCTTCGTCAATTTTTGTACGGTCGTTTTCATCCACTCTATTGACCTGAACTGCCTCCTTTTCATCAGCCCCCATTTTATGATTGACAACAACATCTAATAAAACAGCAATATCATTATCTTTCAATGAGCTGATAGCCCTGAGTAAATCTTCCTTATTACCATATTTTGTTGAAATATTACCTTTCTGGTCAAATTCTCCTAAATCGAACAGATCATAAGTGTCGTATCCTACGGAAGCTGCACCCCCGGCGCCTTTATAGGCAGGGGGTAACCAGACCATGTTTATTCCAGATTCCTTCAAGTCTGACGCTCGCTCAGTGAGTTCAGGCCAGAGTTTGCCACCTTCAGGGTAATACCAGTGGAATGCCTGTAGCAGAGTTGGATTCTTCATTTTTTTCTCCATGTTTAGACATTTTAATTATGGAGTGAAAAATGATTTTTGCAGCGCGGAAGGTTTTTTATATTTTACTTTTTTTCATTGACAACTCGTAAGAAATAAAAATTGATTGGTCGTGAGAAAAGCAGCAGGGCTCTTTAGAATTGTATAAGCAAAATGCCGTAAACGAGTCTTTTATCTTTACTTAAACTCCTTTAATGTGTTGCTGGATGTCGATAAATAAAATTTATCTTATTGTGACGATTTCTAAATCATTTGGTGATATGCGACATAACGAAAAGATGTTGAAGCGTGGTCGAAATCTAAGTGAGGAAAAAGAAGTAGCAATCGATTTATGCGTTATGAATGACTTCTTGCCAAATAGTTCTAATGAAATTGGGGAAGGGAAATTTGCATGTGGTGAATTTAAAATCTAAAGCTGCGCTTGTTTAGATTGATTAACTCTAAAAAAACCTCTATAAGTGGAAATCCTTAAACACTTACAGAGGTGATGCAATGCACCATTCGTTACATGCGGCGATAGCCGCGGCCCAAAGTTATACAATATGACATCAATTGTACATTTCTTTTTCATTGCTATTGAACTCTTCCGTACATAGCAGCATGATTTAATAAAAATTCTTAGATGAATTTAGTGTGAATGATTCAAATTATTTATATTTAAATCAATCTCGTGAAGTTAAAGTGCCAGGTCGTTAACGCTGAACTAGTTGATTACTATCAAGTAAATTGTCAAGTTTGAAAATTGCGCATCTAATAGTTACTCCAAAAGCTAGACTTTTTAAATTCACGGCTTCGCTTTATTTTTTGATTTTTTCTGCTATTTAATATTCAAAATAATTAGCAGTGAGTGGTGGGGTTAGTGAGAGAAAACGGACTTGACCTGCAGTTTTACGTCGTTGAGATCAGAAAAATAGCCGCGGCACATCAGTCGGGTTTGAGTCTTTTGGAAGCCAAAAGGCAGGTTGATTCTACCATACAGCATATGCGAATTAACCTGAGGGATGACAAATCTTACCAGGCCCGCCAGTGGAGTACCTTACTGGATGCTCTTAAAACTTATAATCGGAACACCGTTGACCCCCGATGGGCAAAAGTGATAAACCATGCCAATTTCAGAATAAAGAGCCGACTAAATACAGTCATTTATTATCGAAAAAGACTGCGCGAGCAGCGGTCAAGCCAAAAGGATATTTAAATTCATTTAAAAATCCGGTTGATCGAAATTAAAAAGCAGATTCATTAAAATTTGTTGCGTCTATCTTAATTAAGAATTGAAAGGTTTTTTCGATTATTTCAAAATTCATTCGTCCTGATGCTATGGAGTATATTTTTATAAAAGTGTAAAAAACGTATTTTTGATAAAATTCAAATGCCCTTCGATATTGCCACCATCACTTATCAGCAACTCGAAGGTGTTCGTGCAGATACTGAATTTCCAAGTTAGGAACCTACCCGGCCTTGGTGTTTGAAACCTCCTCAGTATGTATTGAAGTGCTTTGATACGTTCTGAAAGTACGATTAAAATAAAATCATTTCCTGTTTTTAGTTGGTTGTCTCAGAAAGCCACTCACTGAAAATAAGAGATGTTTTGTCGCCATGAATTTCAAAGGCAAGTAGTGCTGAAGAGTCTCAAGGTGTTGATTAGCCATGCGCGAAGAAATAAAACCCGGATAGATATCCGGGCGGCAGAAGTTTTGCCTTAAATTGATGGCGTCCCGCTGGGAACGGGAACAGTTTAGTATGTAACTGAAATATTGCTAATCCGAAAATAAAAAACACAGATGGCTATTACTGCAGTCTGTGAGAAGTGTGTCAGATAATCTTTCCTAATTATCTCTGGCCAGCAATGATGCGTCGAGTCACCACTGCAGGGAAGCCAGTTTTTCCTGCATAACTAAAACATTCATGCGGTTAAGCATTCTAGTCAAAGGGTTTGTTTTAACTCTGTGGTTGTCCGACCGGGCCCTTACCCAATGGCCCACCTGGCACCGACTCATTACTCGGTGCATGTGGGCGGCCATCGTTACCCACCGCAGGGCTTTCATGCTGGCATCCCGCCAGTGTAATCAAACTCGCTATGATGAACATCCCGCCTAATAAATTTTTCATAATTTGCTTCCCATGGTAAGGCAACGATATGTTGCTAATTAAGCATAGAATTTCTACAAAATCTGTCAAAGTTCAGGAGTAGAATTAAATGTTGATTTCAATTATTTTAACAGGTAATAAAGGCCGTTAAGTACGGGCATAATTTTGGTTGCCAGAAATTTATTGTTCAATATGACATCATTCCTAATGGCAGTGCTACATCGCCTTAGCGGTAATATTTTCCAATCGCATAGCAGCTAATCTGACATAAGCAATATAAAAAGGGTTTTGTGTTTATGGTGAATACTTTTCAAGATATCAAATCACCAGTAATTCTCTGCTTCATCTCACGCTGATGCTTGTGATAGTCCTCGCCACACTCTGCAGAACAGAAAGCGGTGTTAGCCACTATTGCCTCATCAGTGCACCAGATACAGTTACCATTTCGGCTTACCAGGCGCGGCTTACGGGCAGACAAAGAGGCCGCTAAATGCGCTTCTTCACGTTCCTGAGCCAGATCCACGTCATCCATTAGTTAAAGTCCTTATTGTCATTATGTTGTATTACTGAGCACTCTTCGGCCTGAGTTCTCAGGTGCCATTCACTGCGCAGACATTCAGCTTAGTTCATTTGTTATGAATAAGCAGTTTAACGCTTTAAATAGCCTGAATTTGCTGATTTTTCATACAAATTCCCGGCATTAAATATTCCTTCCCGGTCATGGGTTACCCATCGCCGAAATGGGCTATTGAGATTCTTTACATACCATATCTCCTTTATCAAATGCCCTTCACGTATTAATTCCTATAGCATTCAATCAGCTTAAAAAGTCTCAAGCGGTACGGCTTGAACAGCATTACCAACTCGTTAATACTGTGTGTAAATGGGTCTTCCCCGATCATGGTGGGAGACTCAGAACGCCATATTCAGTTTCCCGTAGTGGAACATCACTCCCAGCTTAAAGCGCTCCCGGTTTCGGTATCCCCTGGCTTTTATCCTCAGCAGCCTGATCTTGCTGTTCAGTGCCTCCGAATTTCCGTTTGAGACACTGTGTCGCATGGCATTCAGGATCCCGTACAGCCTTTTTCCTATCGTTTTAGCCGCGTTTTTCATCATGGGAACGTCACTGCTGGCCGCCAGCGCCAGCCATCTCTGCCAGTCATTCCGTCTTTCCTCGCTCCATGGCCTGTTCCAGATATCCTTTGCCAGCTCTTTTAGCGCCCAGCACTGGCTCGTCAGCTTCATCTGTGCACGCAGCCATATCAGCTTTTCCTGCCTGGATTCGGTCATCCACTTATCGCTGTACTGCCACAGGAAGCGGGTTCCCTTTGCCTGACGCCGGCTTTCTACAGGGAGGTGCGGATGTTCATTCTGGCGGGTTTTATCCACCACTTCGCCCAGTTGCTTTGCTACATGGAAGCGGTCGAAGGCGATTTTCTCAACCGCACTGGGTAAGTGGATACGTGCTGCTCTTATATATCCTGCATTCATATCCATGGAGAGCGTTTTGATAGCCAGCAACTGCCCGTCAGTGAGCGTGCGAAGATAGCTGGCAAGGCTCTCTGTGCCGCGATCATCCGTTAAGGCCAGCGCCCGTCCATCGCGATCGGAGATCACCGTTATGTAACGATGTCCTTTTTTAAAGGCAACCTCATCCACATTCATATGACGGGCGGATAATGGCTTTTTTATCCGGGCAAGGCCTCGCTTAACTGCCCGGGTCATAATGCCGTCAACCGCATTCCTGCTGAGCTTAAGTTGTTTCCTGACAGCATCAACGGTGCTGATTTTCAGCCATGAAAGCACGAACGATTCGAACAGAAGCGTATACCGGCTTCCCGGACCCGCCCACGGAACAGGCAGGGTCTGGCAACCATGCTCCGGACACATAATGCGGGGAACATCGGCTTCGACAATCGTGGTGAACTGGGAGGTATCAAGATGGCGCCATTTACGATGCCGGTGATCGTGCACAGGACAGGATTTGCCGCAGGCAGGACAGGTTAATATCGCATTTTCAGCGATTCCGACGGTGACAGTAACGGAACCCGCATTTTCATCAAGGGACAAGGATTCAACCTGCCACGGACCGGACAAATTGAGAATGTGGGCATAGAGGGATCTTTCATCCATAAGAGCGTACCGGATTAAAATTAGATACCCGGCATACTTACACATTCTTCTGGCACCCAGCCAGATTCACCTGAGTCATTGAGCGCCCAGTACCAGCTATTAAGGGACTTCATAACAGTAATTTGCTCGCCGGACCTGACTGATAATTCATGCGCTGTATAGTCTTCGAGGCAGACGACTTCATTTGCACTGAGGGGAGTAAATATTTGTTGTGGGGCCCATCCAGCTTTACCGGAGGCAAGCGCTATCCATACCCATCCGCGATATTCAAGATCACAATGGCTGATAAAGGCAGTACTGTCTTTCTTTATAACGATGGGGTCAGGATAAGCAGAGATGTAATCTCTGATGACAACAGCAGCATTATTATTCAAGTGTTCTCCTCCTGTTGTTCGGTAAACAGCAAAAATCCTACAACAGCCACCACAACAGGGGAAGACCCTTATACATACAGTGTTTATTGGGATTATTATCATGGAGTTTTTCAGACCATCGGAAATCCGCGCCAATCTGGAGTTGCCGCTTATTATTGCCAGAGTCCCGTGTGGCTTTCCTTCGCCTGCTCAGGACTATGTCGAACAGCGGCTGGATCTTAATAATCTGTTGGTCAGCCATCCCAGTTCGACCTATTTCATCCGGGTCAGTGGTGATTCGATGATCGAGGGTGGTATTAACGATGGCGACATGCTGGTGGTGGACAGCTCCGTCAACGCGGAGCATGGCGACATCATCGTGGCTGCAATTTCTGGAGAGTTCACCGTGAAGCAACTGATGACCCGGCCCGTCCTCCACCTAAAGCCAATGAATGCAGCACATGCCATCATTCCGATTCCCGATGCCGACCAGTTTGAAATCTTCGGCGTTGTCCGGCACTCCATTAAGACGATGGGCCGTTAATGTTTGCCCTGGTGGATGTGAACTCGTTTTACGCCAGCTGTGAAACGGTGTTCAGACCGGACCTGCGTGGCAAGCCGGTAGTTGTCCTCTCTAACAACGATGGTTGTGTTATCGCGCGTTCGGCAGAAGCGAAAGCACTGCAGCTGCCTATGGGGGCACCGTACTTCAAGCTCAAAGACGAGTTCAGGCGTCATAAAGTTCAGGTATTCAGTTCCAATTACGCCTTATACGCAGACATGAGTAACAGAGTGATGACCACTCTGGAAGATATGGCACCCTCAGTTGAAATCTACTCTATTGACGAAGCTTTTATGGACCTGACCGGGATACGTAATTGCCGTGTGCTGGAAGACTACGGGCGGGAAATTCGCGCGCGCGTAAAGCGCGATACGCATCTGACCGTTGGAGTGGGGATAGCACCCACTAAGACGCTCGCCAAGCTGGCCAATCACGCCGCCAAAAAATGGACGAAAACCAGGGGCGTGCTGGATTTATCGAACATTGAGCGCCAGCGCAGGCTGATGGAACTGGTGAAGGTCGAGGATGTGTGGGGAGTGGGCAGGCGTATTAGCAAAAAGCTGAATGCGATGGGCATCATCACCGCGAAGGACCTTTCAGAGCATAGCACGTACATCATCCGTAAGCATTTCAATGTGGTGCTGGAAAGGACGGTGAGGGAGCTGCGTGGCGAACCCTGCCTCGAGCTGGAGGAATTTGCGCCCACGAAACAGCAGATTGTCTGTTCGCGTTCATTCGGTTCCCGCATAACGGAATACCAGGATATGCGTCAGGCGGTGTGTGCTTATGCCGAGCGCGCGGCCGAAAAGCTCAGAAGTGAACGACAATACTGCCGGCAGATAGCCGTTTTCGTCCGAACCAGTCCGCACGCGGTAGGGGAGACGTTTTACGGTAATCAGGCAATGGGCTCGCTGATAACACCCTCCAACGACACGCGGGACATTATCCGCGTGGCCATGGAGTCACTGGATCGCATCTGGCTCGATGGATGCCGCTTTATGAAAGCCGGCGTTATGCTGGGAGATTTCTACAGCCAGGGCGTTTCTCAGCTCAATCTCTTTGACGAATTTAAGCCACAGGCTAACAGTGAAACGCTGATGCGTGTCGTTGACGGCCTTAACCAAAGCGGGAAGGGGAAATTATGGTTTGCAGGACAGGGTATGCAGAAAACATGGGCTATGAAGCGGGAAATGCTGTCGCCGGCTTACACCACCCGCTTTTCGGACCTCCCCGTTGCGAGGTGACATTTTTACTAAATCCTCTTCAACTGCTGCTACCCACAAGCACAACATGTTATGTGGTCGAGTTTCAGGGGCGGACCTGTATCATTGATGAACGACTGCGGCCGGAAGATGGTGATACTGTTTTGCTGGATATGTTAGGGATGTATGAGTGGGGAAACCTATACACACATCCAAACCGGGTAATAACGGATGAAGGAGTGATTCTGGAAGAAGACTTACTGGAAGATATGGCTATCCTTGGCGTAGTTACTCATGAGGTCACGGCCATAAAGGTACAAGATAGATCGCCAATCTGATGCAGTAAATAAAAAGCCCGGGAGAATCCAGTCACCCGGGCGGCATCAATGTATGCCAAACATTTCCAATAAGAGTTGTGTCGTCTAAACAGGGAAGTAAAAGGCGACCTTTTGAAAATAGACTGTAACTGATTAAACGCTAGCGAAGCGGCAAAAAGAATGAGAACAGTTGATGTTTTGAGGTTTGATGATGGCAGGAAGAAGGTGATTCAGTCAGGGGGGCAGTGTAAGAAGGTCAAAAGAAAGACACATAACGATAGATAGGATAATTCGGGTGGAGAATCTTTCGCCTTTTACTTAAGTAATCCGATATTAACGTTAACAGCATGAAATAGACTCTTTAATGAAGTACACAGACTTTGACGCAAAAAAAAGCACAGGATGCCCTTGAGTTCAGCCTGTGCAGAGAGTGTCTAATAATCATTTATCTTTTTTATTGTTCTGCCATGATAAGGCGTTTTACCACATCATGGAAATCCATTGTGCCTGTAGCAGAAAAATTATTGCAAGCAAAAGCACAGTCGTTAGTGCAGGAATCGTCAGGTTTCTCATACGGACCTGTTTTCTCATTCAGGAGGAATTTATTTACCAACAACTGTAGACCATACAGGAAGAAAGACCGCACTACAGGTGAGTTTAATCGTGGGCAATCTTTGGGATAATGATTGTACTTTCTGATATGACGCATCTTACATTGTATCGCATGTAGTGATGCAACCATTGCCAGTTGAGTACAAAAAAACACCCGTCAGGGGCAAGTGAACGTATAGTCAATATGGTTATTGTGCACCACTGTAATTGCCTGAAAATAAAAAACACATAATACTTGCATTGGCTAACAGTCATTCAAAAAGTACAATTGAAGCCGGAAGAATCGCATTGAACCGGACAGAAATGCATTCAAAGGCTAAATTCTCATCAAATGGAAAGGTGCGCTTAATTTATGTACAGCACCTCTGATTTAATACCCTCTTTTCAAAATGCTCCATTAGTGCTCGTTTTAGAAATATTGAAAGATTCAAAAACAGAAGTGTATGAGAATCTCCATTTAAAAGAAAAGCCCGGAGCTGGTGGCGAGCCGGGCCTGCACAAAGAGTGCGAATCATGATCAAACGGAGTTTTATCGATATCACAGGAAAGTGGTAGCGATAAAACAGAGTTTAGACTGTGATAATGGGATTGCATGCGAAGCGGTAAGATTAAGTCATGACTAAGTAAATTTTTTAAGGTAATGCCTGCTTTGCCATAGATAAAACTAAGCAGTGTTAGTGGCCTAACACCATAAAATAATTAGCTTAACCGAGTGAAGTTTACCTCTACACCAGGAGCAAAGTTAAACAATCAAAATCCTTTATTCAGCTTGCTATAGTCAGATTCGCAATCATTAAATACCAGGTTTGCCATCATGTAATCTAAAGCGGGAGAGATGGACGTTTATTGAAAGTAGTATTGAACTTATTCGGTATGTGCTGAAGGTGTCAGGCTTTCAACCACGGGATTTTATGGATGCACACTCTAGCCGTTTGAGCTAGCGCTAGCTATTAAGGGGTCAGGCCCCTGCCCTTAATGAGCGGGGCCATCGTTTACTTATCAGGGTTCGTCTATACGTGAAACTTTTAAATGCGCATTTTTACCTTTGCCAAACACCTTGCCACTGACGCGGATTTTATCTTCAGAATTGAAGGTTTTGCCTTTAAAGGTAGCCTCTGGAGCGTCAATGTTTACTGTGCCCGTGCTATCACGAAACTGATAAATGTTGCCCTTCACTTTTTTAACAATGTAACCTTCAAGAGTGACATAACCGCCCTGGCGGAAATCTTTTATCAGTGTGATCGGTGTTTCCGCGGTGTCTTCGGATCCTTTATAACCTGCATCTTCTTTGCTCTGAGGAGGTGGTGTTTTACCCGCTTCAAATCCGCCGGTTTCAGCACAAGCGCCAAAACTGAGAGGTAACATTACTGCGAGCCAGGCAACTTTATTCATTTTAATCTCCATTAATGAGGCATCGACTCTAAGCCTGGCACAACTTAGGAAAAATAACTGATGCGCACATAGTTTTGATGTTTCATAAAGATTAATAATGCAGCGATTGTGGGAGCTAACGATCTATTCAGGGAGATAAACGAGGGGCGAAATCAGGGGCAAATATCTTTTTCAGAGCACTAAATGGGGCATTGTCATTGGCGGTCAGTGTAAAACTGCGTACTTATGCAATATTCTAACCGAATGAAATATCAAGGCTATCCATTACTGCCAAGAACTTGTAGTAACTGTCTTATGTCTTCAGATTATATTGTTCTTTTTGGTTACTTCTTGATTTTCTGACATTATTTTCACGCTTGAGAATGAACGCAAGGGTCGTTGGCGGCTGAATAAAGCTTCAGCGGCAATGAACCCTTATGACATGAGTGCGTATGGTACGGATTGCGCAGGCGAATGCCAGTCTGATGTGATCTCTTTTCAAGGATTCCTGCGATAAAACCGCACACTTTGCCAGAACAATATGCCCATTTATTGATCTGGGTAAAGATTGTGCGCATCGCTGCCTGACAGGATGGATGAAGTGTTTTTTTAGTTTCTAAAGGTGAGGAGAGGCAGATGCAAACGTACGACATGGTTTTTGAAGAAGCGTGCCGGCTAGTCGGGCAATGTTATCTCGAGCTGGCACAGCGTGGATCAGCAACAGAAAAAGAGGTGGTAGCGACAGAATTGCGTAATCTGCAACTGCGCTATCGGGAGTTAACCGGCTCGCCCAATCGCGCGGTTGAGATGGCAATTATTCAGCTTCAACCCTGTTAAATCATTAAGCCCGGCCAGCGCGCCGGGCTTAGTTCATTTAGTCACTTTTCTCTACTTTACCGGCCATTTCCGCCAGTCTTTGATAGCGTTGATTGGCGGCTTCGGTTGCATCCTGCCAGATCTGCGCGGCGGCTTCCGGTTCACGGGTTTGCAACTGGCGGAAACGCTGCTCGTTCATCAATGCCTCTTCCAGCACCGAGGTGGGCGGGCGAGAGTCCAGCGCCAGTGCCGCTTTACCTTGTTCTGCACGTCGAGGGTCATAACGATACAGCGGCCAGAATCCGCTGGTGGTCAACAATCGCATCTGCTCATGGCTGTAGGCGAGGTCGTAACCGTGCTCTTCACACGGACTGTAGGCGATGATCAGCGATGGGCCGGGCCAGGCTTCCGCTTCCTGAATCGCTTTCACCGTCTGATTCAACTGCGCGCCCAGCGAAATTTGGGCCACATACACATGCCCATACAGCATGGTGGCAACGCCTAAATCCTTACGTGCTTTGCGCTTCCCTTGCTCGCCAAACTTGGTGACTGCGCCGAGCGGCGTGGCTTTGGAGGCTTGTCCGCCGGTATTGGAATAGCACTGGGTGTCGAGAACCAGCACGTTGACGTTTTCGCTCAGGCTCATCACATGATCAAGACCGCCATAGCCGATGTCATAGGCCCATCCATCGCCTCCAATCAGCCAGACAGATTTCTCCACCAGCGCATCGGCGATAACCCGCAATTCGCCTGCGTGCGCTGATGATGAAGCCGCCAGCTGCTGACGCAGTTCAACGATTTGCTCGCGACGAACAGAGGGCAGGACATTTTCCTCTTTCAATGCTGCCACTAAAGCGTCAGGCAACTGTGGCGCACACTGATCTAACAGACGTAGCGCACGCTGTTTCTGCTGATCAACGCTCAGGCGGAAACCGAGCCCGAATTCAGCATTATCTTCAAACAGGGAATTGGCCCATGCCGGTCCGCGTCCTTCAGCGTTAGTGGTGTAAGGGGTGGAGGGGAGATTACCGCCATATATGGATGAGCAACCGGTGGCGTTGGCAATTAACAGGCGATCGCCATACAGCTGCGTCAGCAACTTGATATACGGCGTCTCCCCACAGCCGGAACAGGCGCCTGAATACTCAAACAGCGGGGTGATCAGTTGTGAGGTGCGAATATCAATGCGTTCCAGCTGTTCCGCCGTGATTTCCGGCAGCGCAAGAAACGCATCGTAATTCACCTTTTCAGTTTCAACATGCTCAAGACGGGATTGCATGTTGATGGCTTTAATCTCCGGGTGCTGGCGATCGCTGGCCGGGCACACTTCGACACACAGATTACAGCCGGTACAATCCTCAGGTGCCACCTGCAACACGTATTTCTGGCCGCGCATATCGCGTGATTTGACGTCGAGAGAAGCGAGTGATTCAGGCGCGGAGTCCATGGCTTCAGGCGCAACGACTTTAGCGCGAATCGCCGCGTGCGGGCAGGCTGCTACGCAGTGATTACACTGCGTGCACAGGTCGGGTTGCCAGATGGGGATCGCTTCGGCGATGTTGCGTTTTTCCCACTGTGTGGTGCCAACGGGCCAGGTGCCGTCTGGCGGCAGTGCGGACACCGGCAATTTGTCGCCTAATCCTGCCAGCATGGCGGCGGTGACGGTTTTGACAAAATCCGGTGCGCTATCGGATACCACCGGCGGGCGGTGCGGGCTTTGCTGATCAACCGCCTGTAGCGGCACCGCTTCCAGCGCCTGTTGAGCCATCGCCAGCGCCTGCCAGTTACGCTGCACCAGCTCCTCGCCTTTACTGCTGTAACTGCGTGCAATGGCGTTTTGCAGTTCGGTTAATGCACTGTCGCCGGGCAAAATCTGCGTCAACTGGAAGAACGCCATTTGCATCACGGTATTAATGCGCGCACCGAGCTGGCATTCACGCGCAATACGCGCCGCATTGATGACATAAAACCGCGCCTGCTTGTCATTAAGCTGGCTCTGCACTTCCTGCGGCAGGCGTGACCAGACTTCATCAGCGGCATAAGGCGTATTCAGCAGAAAAATGCCGCCCGGTTTCAACTGGTCAAGCATCGAATATTTATCAATAAATTGCAGTTGATGACAGCCAATAAAATCAGCCTGTTGCACCAGATAAGCCGACTGGATGGGATGTTCACTGACGCGCAGATGGGAAACAGTCAGGCCGCCCGCTTTTTTCGAGTCATAAACGAAATAGCCTTGCACGTGCCACGGCGTGGCATTGCCGATGATCTTCAGGTTGTTTTTGCTGGCGCTCACGCTGCCGTCACTGCCGAGGCCGTAAAACAGCGCTTCCAGTCGCGCCCGGTTCGGCACGATGTTGGCCTCCATCGGCAGCGATAAGTGCGTGACATCATCATAAATACCCACGGTGAAACGCGCAGGCGGTTGTTCACGCTGCAGCGCACGGAACACAGCGAGCACGGCATCAGGGGCAAACTCTTTCGATGACAGACCGTAGCGTCCGCCGATCACTTTCGGCAGGGTCGGGCGTTCACCCCGGCTAAAGGCTTCAGCCAGTGCGGTCATCACATCCAGGAACAGCGGTTCACCCATTGCGCCGGGCTCTTTGGTGCGATCCAGCACCGCCACGCGCTGAACCGAAGCAGGCAGCGTTTTGATCAGATGCGCCGCTGAGAACGGACGATAGAGGCGCACTTTCACCAATCCGACCTTTTCGCCGCGCTGCAACAGAACATCAATCGCTTCTTCGGCGGTGCCGCAGCCCGACCCCATCATCACTATCACGCGCTCAGCCTGCGGATGACCATAAAACTCAAACGGCTGATACTGGCGACCGGTGTTAGCGGCAAACGCGTCCATAGCGGCTTCAACATGGCCGGTGCAGGCGTCATACCAGCGATTAGTGGCTTCGCGTGACTGGAAATAGGTATCAGGATTGGCGGAGGTGCCGCGAATGGTTGGACGATCCGGCGTCAATGCGCGTGCACGATGTTCTGCGATCGCTTGTGCTGGCATCAGTGCTTGCAGGGTTTCATCGCTAATAGGAACGATTTTGTTGATTTCATGTGAGGTGCGGAAACCGTCGAAGAAGTGGATAAAGGGCACGCGGCTATTGAGTGAAGCCATCTGAGAAATCAACGCGAAATCCTGCGCTTCCTGCACGCTGGAAGCACACAGTTGTGCGCAACCGGTCTGGCGCACCGCCATCACATCAGAGTGATCGCCAAATATCGACAGCGCATGCGTGGCAACAGTTCGCGCAGCAACATGCAGGACAAACGGTGTCAGCTGCCCGGCGAGTTTATACAGCGTCGGGATCATCAGCAGCAGGCCCTGCGATGACGTGAACGTGGTGGAAAGGGCGCCGGTTTGTAACGCACCGTGCACGGTAGCAATCGCGCCGCCTTCTGACTGCATCTCCACCACGCGAGGGATATCACCCCAGATATTGCGGCGACCTTCGCCAGACCAACTGTCGGCCAGTTCCGCCATGGTGGAACTGGGCGTGATGGGATAAATGGCGATCACTTCACTGGTGCGGAAAGCGACCGAAGCCACCGCACCGTTGCCGTCGACGGTAATCATAAATCGTCCTTTGCTACGCTGAGAAACCCGAAACTTTACGGGGGTAATAATTCACTTTAACAAAGCAATTTGGTTGGACTTTTTCATCTGTGTGGTGGCGACAGGTGAGCGCACTGCCATCTAAGGTTGTTGGTTTTTACATCATTTCTAATGATTGAACGCCTTTGATTTCCATCACTTTATCGTAGATGGTGTGAATAGCGGCACTGCGTGACAATGTCACCTCAACGCTGAGTTCACACAGGCCATTCTCCTCATCCCGATTTACCACAGCAATGTGACCGTAACGGATATTCTCGCGTTGCAGCACCAGCAACACCAGCGGCACGCTTTTGGGTTTAAGGTGCACCATTAGCGTGTGATGGCGGCCAATCAGCCAATGACTGATGCGACGGAAAGTTTCTAACACCACCAGCGCTAGCACCGTGCCATAAATACCGATTTCATACATGCCGCTACCAATCACCAGGCCAATCGCGGCGGTGACCCACAAACCTGCGGCGGTGGTTAAACCCTTGACCACTTGTTTTTGGATGATGATGGTACCGGCGCCGAGGAAGCCCATCCCACTCACCACCTGTGCGGCAATTCGGCTGGGATCCAGCGCCACGTGATCACTATCAAGCATGTCGGCGAAGCCATACTTTGACACTAGCATAAACATGGCACTGCCAATGCCCACCAAAATGTGGGTGCGTAATCCGGCCTCTTTGGCGCGCATCTGACGCTCGAGGCCAATCAATCCACCCAAAATGCCGGCGAGCGCAATACGGATCAACATGTCTGTTAGCATGATTCCTCCTTATGCATTGATAAATAAGATTGTTTCGGTGAAAAAAGGCTGTTCAGGTCCAATCAGGATAATTCTGCTTGCAAAAGGCGATAAAAAAATTTGTAAAAAGCTGTGTCGCCTATCGATCCCTTGACGCACCTGACATATGCTGGGGGCTCTTTTAAGCCCAACTCCCCGGAGCCCGACCGATGAGAGCCGCTACCTTACTGCTGGCCGGTGCAGCACTGTTACTTTCTGCCTGCAGCAGCAACAGTGATGACGAACCACCACAACAGGCTACCGCAGCACACGTTCAACCGCATGTTGTTATGGCATCTATGGCCGAAGTGAATTGCAGTAATGCCGGGGGAACATTGGCGTTTTCACGCCAGCTGGATGGATCGCGTATTGGCATGTGTCAGTTAGCCAATGGCCGTCGTTGTGACGAGCAGGCGCTGATGGGTGGACAGTGCGCCCGCTGAGGCAGGCGCCACATCTTTACGCTTTCACCTGATTCGGGCAGTCTTCGCCACGTTCAAGCTGCTGTAAATTGCTGAGCGTGGTTTCGGAAATCGCCGTCAGGGCTTCGGCAGTCAGGAATGCCTGATGGCCGGTGAACAACACGTTATGGCAGGCTGACAGGCGACGGAACACATCGTCCTGAATCACATCGTTCGATTTATCTTCAAAGAACAGATCGCGCTCATTTTCATACACATCCATACCGAGTGAACCTATCTTTTGCTGCTTCAGCGCATCAATGGCTGCCTGTGAGTCGATCAGGCCACCACGGCTTGTGTTGATGATCATCACCCCATCTTTCATTTGATTAAAGGCTTGTGCATTGAGCAGATGATGATTTTCAGGCGTCATTGGGCAATGCAGCGTAATCACATCGGATGCGGCAAACAGCGTTTTCAGATCGACATACTCGGCACCCAGTTCGAGTGCAGCAGCACTTGGATAAGGATCGAACGCCAGTAAACGCATGCCGAAGCCTTTCAGGATGCGCATGGTCGCCACACCGATTTTACCGGTGCCAATCACACCCGCCGTTTTGCCGTGCATATTGAAACCGGTCAGGCCATCCAGCGAGAAGTTAGCATCACGTGTGCGTTGATAGGCGCGGTGAATGCGGCGATTCAGCGTCATCATCAACCCCACCGCGTGTTCAGCCACCGCTTCCGGCGAATAGGCCGGTACGCGTACCACCTGCAAACCGAGGGCGGCAGCCGCTTCAAGGTCGACGTTATTAAATCCGGCACAGCGCAGCGCGATGGTTTTCACGCCCAGTGCCGCCAGCTCCTCCAGCACCCCTTTACTGCCATCATCATTAACGAAAATGCACACCGCATCGCAGCCCGCCGCATTTTTGGCCGTGGTTTCGCTCAGCAGGAAGTCAAAGAACTGCAGCTCAAATCCAAAGCTGGCATTGACGTGTTCAAAGTATTTCTGGTCATAGTGTTTGGTGCTGTAAACCGCAACTTTCATTATTTCGCTCCTGAAAAATGCAACGTCGGTATCATCACAGAATAACGTTTTCTGCATCATTTTGCTGATCTTCAGCCAGGCTATATAGCTAACACCTTCATTTGCCCGGCATAACATGACATCATCTCCGTCAGGATTGCGTAAAGAACAGGATAGTTAACTGCCATGTCGCGGGGCCTCCGTCGAACACTTGCTGCGCTACTGGCGCTGATATTGCTGCTGTTGGGATTAATGCTGACGCTGACGCAATGGTTGCCGCGTCTGGCGGGCATCTGGCTGCCGGAAAATACCCGCGTTGAGCTCAATGGTTCACCGCGCTGGCACAACGGCGGCGTGCATTTTCCGGCGGTAAGCTATCTGACTGGTGACTGCGAGCTGGCGAATGTCAAAGATGTCGCGCTGGGTTGGCAACATAAACGCTGGCAGCTCAGTGCACAGGCCGTACAGCTCAACAGTGAATGCCTGCAAGCCCTGCCACAGAGCGATTCGAGCGGTGCACCGCGCAGTCTGGCCGAATGGCAACACATGTTACCGGGTGCCGATATCCATCTGGAGCAACTGACTATTTTACCCTGGCAGCAATATGCCGGCCGTTTTGATCTCAGCCTCGATAAAAGCGTCCAGCAGTTACATTATCAGGGCGATAACCTTCAACTAGATGCACGTTTGCAGGGGCAGCAACTGCAGATCGCACAACTCCAAATCAGTCATCCTTTGCTACCAAAACCGCTCGATTTGCACGGTGATCTTACGCTGCCCACCTTTGCTAACGGTTTGCCGGTGGCGGGTGAACTCAGCGGTGCTGTCAATCTGACGCAGTGGCCGCAGCCGCTGGCGATGACGCTTAACTGGCAGCAGCAGCAAGGCACGCTGGTGATTAATCAGCAGGGTGACGATCAGCCGTTGTTGCAGTTACCGTGGCAGGTCGATGCGCAGCAGATACGTATCACTCAGGGACATTGGCGCTGGCCGCAAGCTGACCAACCGCTGTCGGGTGGTTTGGCGCTCACCCTCGACAACTGGCAGCAGGGGCTGGAAAACACCCAGGTCAGCGGGCGGTTCAATCTGCTTACCCAAGGCCGCGGCGGTAAAGGTAACCTGGTGCTGAGTGTCGGGCCGGGCACATTGAGCCTTACCGACAGCGCGTTACCGTTCCAGCTGACCGGCGAAAGTAAGTTTGCCGACCTGCAGTTGTTCGGCAGCATGCCGGGCATATTGCACGGCATGTTGACCGATCCACAAATCACGCTTAAACAAGGTGCACTGCTGCGTTTGCGCGGTCGATTACTGTCGACGCTGGAAGTGGATGAAACGCGCTGGCCACTGGCAGGCGTCACCGTTGGCTCGCGCGGTATTAATGGCCGCCTGCAGGCCATCTTGAAGGCACACGATCCCAACTTCGGTCGCTTTACGCTGCATCTTGATGGACGCGCCAGCGATTTTTGGCCAGACAGCGGACGCTGGAACTGGCGATACTGGGGCGATGGAATGATGCAGCCGCTCAATGCCAAATGGGATGTGAAGGGCACGGGTAGCTGGCAGGATACGTTAATCAGTCTGGACACACTCAATACCGGCTTTGATCAATTAGCCTATGGCATGGTGCAAGTCGACAAACCGCGCCTGACCTTAACCGCACCGGTTCGCTGGCAACGAGACGTCGCGCGTCCGGCTTTCAACGGGGGTTTTACCCTGAAATCTGGTCAGACGCAGTTTAGCTATGGCGGCTGGCTGCCGCCTTCAGAACTGAGTTTTGAGGCCAAAGGCAGCGATCCGAGTCGTTTTATCTGGCGCGGTCAGTTAACTGCTGAAGATATCGGCCCGGTAAGGGTACACGGGCGCTGGGATGGTGAACGTTTGCGCGGTGAAGCCTGGTGGCCAGCTCAGTCACTGACGGTGTTCCAGCCGTTGCTCAGTAGCGATTTGAAGATGCGCATTCAGTCAGGTGAACTGAGAGCGCAAATGGCGTTTTCTGCGGCGTCGAAACAGGGCTTCGAAGCCGGTGGTTTCTGGGCAGTAAAAAAGGGCAGCGTGTGGATGCCGGACAGTGAAATCAATGGCATCGACTTCACGCTGCCGTTCCGTCTCAAGGATCACCAATGGCAGTTAGGGCGTCGCGGTCCGGTTTCACTGCGCATCGCTGAAGTCAAAAACCAGTTTGCGTTGCAGAACATCACTGCCGATCTGCAGGGCCACTATCCATGGCAAGAGCGCCAGCCGTTGACGCTCAGTAACGTGAATCTCGATCTGTTAGGCGGCCATGTCAGCATGCCTGAACTGCGCATGCCGCAGCATGAACCCGCGCGCGTTTCGCTGCGTGAAATCAACCTCAGCAAGCTGATCACGGCGATCAAACCGAAGCAGTTCGCCATGTCGGGCAAAGTGAATGGCGAGCTACCGCTATGGGTGAATAATCCGCAATGGCTGATTGAGAAGGGCTGGATTGCCAACAGCGGCCCGCTGACCTTCCGCATGGATAAAGATATGGCGGATGCCATCGTCAGTAATAACTTTGCCGCGGGTGCCGCCATGGACTGGCTGCGCTACATGGAGATTTCCCGTTCGTGGGCCACTTTGGACCTCGATAACTTCGGCAATCTCACGATGCAGTCCGAAGTGAAAGGCACCAGTCAGTTTAGTAATCGCCGACAGTCGATTAACCTCAACTATCGGCATCAGGAAAATCTGTTCCAGCTGTGGCGCAGCCTGCGCTTTGGCGATAATTTGCAATCCTGGGTGGAACAAAATGCCACCCTGCCATCAAAGAAGGATCCCCAACCATGAGCCTCAGGGCATTGCTGGTGTTGGCAGCTGGGCTGCCGCTGATCGGTTGCGTGCCGCGCATTGAAGTGGCGGCACCGAAAGAGCCGATCACCATCAATATGAACGTGAAGATCGAACATGAAATCCACATCAAGGTCGATAAAGATGTGGAAGCGTTGCTGAAAAACCAAAGCGGCCTGTTTTGAGGAGCGGCATGATGAAATCGAAAGCGATGGCATTGTTGCTGGTGCTGCTGCTGATGCCTTCAGCGTGGGCGCTGACGCTGGACGAAGCGCGGCAGCAGGGGCGCGTGGGGGAAACACTCAGTGGCTATGTGGCGGCGCGACAACAGGATGATGAAACCCTGGCGTTGGTGAAACGGATTAATGATGGCCGTATGCAACAATATCAGCGCGTCGCGCAGCAGAACAATCTGAGCACCAGTGAAGTGGCACGTATCGCGGGCGAAAAGCTGGTGAGTCGCGCAGGCAGTGGAGAGTATGTGCGCGGTATCAACGGGCAGTGGTTACGTAAGTAAAACCCATCATTATCTGAGTCACAGCCATAAAAAAGCCGGGCACTCAGGCCCGGCAAAGATGGCATCATACCCATTATTCTCGGGTATTCATCACGTTCTTAAGATTACGCAGCAACAATTTGCTTGATGGCGTCTTTAGCGTCGTTAGCCGCTTTGGTCGCCACTTCTGGACCATAAGCAATACCTTCAGCGAACACGAAGTTCACATCGGTGATGCCGATGAAGCCCAGGAACAATTTCACGTATGGGGTCAGCAGATCCGTTGGGGTATCTTTGTGAATACCGCCACGGCTTGACAGGATCACGGCACGTTTACCGGTGACCAGACCTTCCGGGCCTGCTTCGGTGTAACGGAAAGTCACGCCAGCACGCGCAATCAGGTCGAAGTAGTTTTTCAGCTGAGTAGGGATGTTGAAGTTGTACATTGGCGCAGCAATAACCACAGTGTCATGCGCTTGCAGTTCTGCAATCAGCTCATCAGACAGCGCCAGGGCTTCCTGCTGACGTGGAGACAGCGGAGCATCAGAAGGACGCAGTGCACCAACCAACTCGCCATCCAGAACGGGAATTGGCTGAGCAGCCAGATCGCGAACAGTCACTTCATTACCTTTGGCGCGCGCTTCTTCAGCGTAGAAGTCAGCCAGTTGGTTTGACTGAGAGTAACCGGCCAGAATGCTTGATTTCAGAACTAAAACTTTGCTCATGGTGTTTTCCTGTGCGTTACGCGGTTGGCTTACCGCTCAATGCGTTACACTCTACGGAGATCCTCCGCGAGGTAAAAGCGCAATATTTCGAGACCTATGTTCGAAATTATTGAATAAGGTCGCACGTCCGGTCAGGTGAGGTTGTCCAGAGTGTGCTATTATGCCGGGCAATAATTGATTGAATCCGCCGGGAAATTTCAGCCGGCATCGAGCGCACTTTGCCAGGCTCGCCGCGACCACAGGTAACACACCACTATGTCATCATCCGTCACTTCCCCTTTGGCCCCACTCTGGACGCGGCTCGATAATCTGATGCTGCGCGACCGCCAGCGTTTGCAGCGCCGTTTGCATGGCGCAGCGAAGGTGAAAAATCCAGCCGCGCAGCAGGGCATTGCAACAGAACTAGAAGCCGAATTTGCTGCCGCTGAACTGCGCATTGCACAGCGCACGGCGGCCACGCCACGCATCACCTTCCCGGAAAATCTGCCGGTCAGTCAAAAGCAGCAAGAAATAGCCGAGGCGATTCGCGATCATCAGGTGGTGATTGTGGCCGGGGAAACCGGTTCAGGGAAAACCACCCAGCTACCGAAGATTTGTCTGGCGCTCGGGCGTGGTGTCAAAGGGTTGATTGGTCATACGCAGCCGCGCCGTCTGGCGGCACGTACCGTTGCCAATCGTATTGCCGATGAGCTGGAAACCTCGCTCGGCGGCACTATCGGCTATAAGGTGCGCTTTAACGACCAGGTCAGCGACACGACGCAAGTGAAGCTGATGACCGACGGTATTCTGCTGGCGGAAATCCAGCAGGATCGTCAGTTGTTGCAATATGACACCATCATCATCGATGAAGCGCACGAACGCAGTTTGAACATCGATTTTCTGCTGGGATATCTGCGTGAGCTGCTGCCGCGCCGTCCCGATTTGAAAGTGATCATCACCTCGGCGACCATCGATCCGCAGCGTTTCTCTCGCCACTTCCATAATGCGCCGGTGATAGAAGTCTCAGGCCGAACCTATCCAGTCGAAGTGCGCTACCGCCCAATGGTGGAAGACGCTGACGATACCGACCGCGATCAGCTGCAGGCGATTTTTGACGCGGTCGATGAGTTAGGTCACGAGAGCCGTGGCGATATCCTGATCTTTATGAGTGGCGAGCGTGAAATTCGCGATACCGCCGATGCGCTGATGAAGCGCGATATCCCGCACACCGAAATCTTACCGCTGTATGCGCGGCTGTCGAATGCCGAACAGAACCGGGTGTTCCAGTCACACAGTGGACGCCGCATCGTGCTGGCCACCAACGTGGCCGAGACTTCACTCACCGTACCGGGCATTAAATACGTTATCGATCCCGGTACGGCGCGCATTAGCCGCTACAGCTATCGTACTAAGGTGCAGCGCCTGCCGATCGAGCCGATTTCTCAGGCATCCGCCAATCAACGTAAAGGGCGTTGCGGACGTGTGTCGGAAGGGATCTGTATCCGTCTCTACTCTGAAGACGATTTCCTCAGTCGTCCGGCGTTTACCGATCCGGAAATTCTGCGTACCAACCTGGCGTCGGTTATCTTGCAAATGACGGCGCTCGGCCTGGGCGATATCGGCGCATTTCCGTTTGTCGAAGCACCCGACAAGCGCAATATTCAGGATGGCGTGCGCTTGCTGGAAGAGTTGGGCGCTATCACGCTAAGTGAGGATGAAACCTACAAGCTGACGACGTCTGGCCGCCAGCTGGCGCAATTGCCAGTCGATCCGCGTCTGGCACGCATGGTACTGGAAGCGCAAAAATTTGGCTGTGTGCGTGAAGCGATGATCATCACTGCGGCCTTATCGATTCAGGATCCGCGCGAGCGCCCAAGTGATAAACAGCAGGCATCCGATGAAAAACATCGGCGTTTTGCTGACAAAGAGTCGGATTTCCTCTCATTTGTGAATCTGTGGAATTATCTGCAGGAGCAGCAAAAAGCGCTGTCGGGCAATCACTTCCGGCGTCAGTGTAAAACCGACTTTCTCAACTATTTGCGCGTGCGTGAATGGCAGGATATTTACACGCAATTGCGTCAGGTGGTACGCGAACAGGGTATGCCGGTTAACAGCGAACCCGCGCCCTATCGTGAAGTGCACTGCGCTTTACTGACCGGATTACTGTCGCATATTGGTCAGAAAGACAATGAGAAGCATGAATTCACTGGCGCGCGTAATGCCCGCTTCTCCATTTTCCCTGGCTCCGGCCTGTTTAAGAAGCCGCCGAAGTGGACCATGGTCGCGGAACTGGTGGAGACCAGCCGGTTGTGGGGCCGCGTGGCCGCACGTATCGATCCCGAATGGATCGAACCGCTGGCCCAGCATTTGATTAAACGCAGCTACAGCGAACCGCACTGGGAGAAAGCCCAGGGCGCGGTAATGGCGACAGAAAAAGTCACGCTGTATGGCCTGGCAATTGTGCAGGCGCGTAAGGTCAACTACAGCCGCATTGATGCGCCACTCAGTCGTGAGCTGTTTATCCGCCACGCGCTGGTGGAAGGCGACTGGCAGACGCGCCATGCGTTTCTGCGCAACAACCTCAAATTGCGCAGTGAAGTGGAAGATCTGGAACACAAATCACGTCGTCGTGACATTCTGGTCGATGATGAAACGTTGTTTGCTTTCTACGACCGCCGCATTGGCGCTGACGTGGTCTCCGCACGCCACTTTGATAGCTGGTGGAAACAGGCGAGCAAGGACAATCCTGACCTGCTGAGTTTTGATAAGCAGATGCTGATCAAAGATGGCGCGGATAAAGTCAGCCAGCTCGATTACCCGAATTTCTGGCATCAGGGCAATCTGAAGCTAAAACTGAGCTATCAGTTTGAGCCCGGCGCGGATGCCGATGGTGTGACCGTTCACATTCCGTTGCCGTTGCTGAATCAGGTTGAAGAGGGGGGGTTTGAGTGGCAAATCCCCGGCGTGCGCCGTGAGTTGGTGATTGCACTGATTAAATCGCTGCCAAAACCAACGCGCCGCAATCTGGTGCCTGCACCGAACTATGCAGAAGCTTTCCTCGGTCGTGTTAAAGCGATGGAGTTACCGCTGCTGGATGCGCTGGAGCGCGAGTTCCGCCGCATGACCGGCGTCACCATTGACCGTGAAGCCTGGCAGTGGGATCAGGTGCCCGATCACCTGAAAATGACCTTCCGCATTGTGGATGAACACAACCGCAAACTGCAGGAAGGCAAAGACCTGCATCAATTAAAGCAGGTATTGAAAGGTAAAGTGCAGGAAACGCTGTCGAAAGTCGCAGACGATGGGCTGGAGCAGAGCGGACTGCACATCTGGAGCTTTGGTGATTTGCCGCAAAGTTACGAGCAGAAACGCGGCAGCTATCAGGTTAAAGCCTGGCCCGCACTGGTCGACGAGAAAGACAGTGTCGCCATTCGGCTGTTCGATAATGAACTGGAGCAGCAGAAAATGATGTGGCGCGGTCAGCGTCGCTTGTTACTGTTGAACATCCCGTCGCCGATCAAGTATCTGCACGAGAAACTGCCCAACAAAGCCAAGCTCGGCTTGTACTTCAATCCCTACGGCAAAGTGCTGGATTTGATTGATGACTGCATCGCTTGTGGAGTCGACAAACTGATGGCGGAAGCGGGCGGTCCGGCATGGCAACAGGAGAATTTCGAGCAACTGCGCGACAAAGTGCGAGCTGAATTGAACGAAACTGTGGTGACGATTGCCAAACAGGTCGAGCAGATTCTGACCAGCGTATTCAATATCAACAAGTTCCTGAAGGGTCGTGTCGACATGACGCTGGCGCTGGCACTGTCTGATATTAAAGCGCAAATGAGTGGCTTGGTATACCGCGGCTTTGTCACCGGTAATGGCTATCAGCATCTGGGCGATACGTTGCGCTATTTACAGGGCATCGAGCGCCGCCTTGAAAAACTGCCGACTGACCCTTACAGCGATCGTGCGCGCATGCTGAAAGTGCAGGCCACAGAGCAGGCGTGGCAAGCATGGCGCAATAAACTGCCCCCGCAGCGTCAGGATGATGCTGAAGTTCAGGCGATCCGCTGGATGCTTGAGGAGTTACGGATTAGCTATTTTGCTCAGCAGCTGGGCACACCTTATCCTATCTCTGATAAGCGTATTCTGCAGGCGATGGAACAGATTAGCTGAGTCAACAAAAGCACAGAGGCGCTATTTCTGCGCCTCTGTGAGTGAAATATCGCTGACTGCGCATGAAACTCCCTGGCGCGAAGAAGGTGAGCGATTCTGTGGCGAAAATCTTATTTCGCCAGCTCTTCCAGACTGTCTTTAAACGACGTCACCGCGATGGCACGGTTATCCGCGCGATAACGGTCCGCCGGTGCGGGTGCAGAGCTTTGCACCGCAATCAGTTTCCAGCCATCACCACTTTTCAGTAGCAGCGGCGATCCGCTGTCGCCTGGCAACGTATCACATTGATGAGACAGCACCGCGCGTTGCGCCCAGCCGGTAATCAGGCAGTCGCTGTGAGAATAGAGCGTGTCGAGGTGATCAGCAGGGTAACCGGCTTGTGTCACTTTGCGTTCGGTGGTTTTCAACGCATCGGTTAAATCGCTACGTGAGCCGTCAAATAAGGGGATGGGTACAATACCCGACGGCGGATTATGCAAAATAACCAGCCCGTAATCGTAAGGTGCCGCGCCCGGTGGCACGATCCAGCCCTCACCATCGGCCTGTAGCCTGCGCGCCAGTGAAGGTTCTACACGCGCATCAATATCATGTATTTCGTAACGCCAGCCTTTAGCACCTGACATAAAACGCAGCGCCACCGGTTTATCAAATTTACCCGGAGGGGCGAGCAGGCAGTGTCCAGCGGTTAATGCCAGATGGGCGGATATCAGGGTGGCCGTGCAGAGGTTGCCACTTTCGGTCTCCAGTTGGCCAATGGCATCCCAGGGAGCGGCACTCACATCCGTAATGGCTTTGCGGTGGTCTTTGCCAAAAAATAGCGTCTTGATGTCTTCCGGGCTTGGCCCATCTTCATCATCGGCATGTGCTGCGAGGTTAAAACTGAAAATTCCAACAAGTAACAGGATAGCCAGGCGCATAGTTCTCTCAATGGCGAGAATAAGAAGAGGTTATTGTCATCACGCTTGAGCGATAACTATAGTCGGAGAGCGGGAAAAAAGGGAGAAATATTGGAGTAATCAGCACGCTACAACGACTAGATAAAAAAGCTGGCTGCAACAATGCCGCACAGGATCATCACAATCAGGATAATTTCGAAGCGATAGCGACGCACCATTTTTCGCTACTCCAGTAAATAAACACCCGGCATAACCGGGTGTTTTCAATCGTTAATGCGGTGTTGGCGCTAAGAGGCCGACTTATTTAGCCGCTTTTTTCACTTTGTGGTGCTTTTTAGCAGCCTGAGCTTTCTGTGCAGCTGGTTTAGTTACTTTTTTGTGGTGCTTTTTAGCAGCCTGAGCTTTCTGTGCAGCTGGCTTGGTTGCTTTTTTGTGGTGCTTTTTAGCAGCCTGGGCTTTCTGTGCAGCTGGCTTGGTTGCTTTTTTGTGGTGCTTTTTAGCAGCCTGGGCTTTCTGTGCAGCTGGTTTGGTTGCTTTTTTGTGGTGCTTTTTAGCAGCCTGAGCTTTCTGTGCAGCTGGCGCTTTCTTCTCTACTTTTTTGTGTTTCTTAGCTGCCTGCGCTTTCTGGGCAACTTTCTTATGATGAACCGCTTTATGTTTAACAGGTGCTGCGGTAGTGGTAGCGGCAGCAGCCGGAGCAGCTGTAGTGGTCTCAGCAGCGAAAGCAACAGAAGACATACCCATAGCAGCGGCGATCACCAGTGCAACTAATTTTTTCATCGCAAAATCCTCGAACTATTTTTTCATGTGTAGCCCACTGCGGGGCCGGTGAAAGAACTATATGAAAAACAATTCAGTCTTTCCGTGAGGCATTGGTATCGGCGTGTAACGGAATGTACAAAGGCGGGTAAAGGAAGTGAAAAGGGCGGCCGATTGGGCCGCCGCGCAGTTTACGCAGAGAGGTAGCGTTGTTCAAGGTGCTGACGGAAATAGTGCGGATTGAGCGTTTCGCCCGTGGCATTCACTAACAGTTGTTGCGTCGGGAAGCGGCTGCCGTGCTGCCAGATGTTCTGTTGTAACCAGTCAAACACCGGCTGCAACTCTCCGTTACGGATCAGATCTTCCACTTGAGGAATCGCGCGCTTCACCGCCTGGAACAGCTGGGCAGCGTACATGGCACCTAAGGTGTACGTCGGGAAGTAACCGAAAGCGCCATCGGTCCAGTGAATATCCTGCATGCAGCCATCACGATAATTGCCACGGGTATCTATTCCCAGCGATTGCTGCATTTTTTCATCCCACAGCGCGGGGATGTCATCAACTTCAATCTCACCTTCAATCAACGCACGTTCGATTTCGTAACGCAGAATCACGTGAGCTGGATAGCTCAGTTCATCCGCGTCCACGCGAATAAAGCCTGGCTTCACGCGTTGTGTCTGGCGAACAAAGTTATCCAACGCTAATGCCGGCTGGTCACCCATTAAGGCGACAACCTGCGGATGGATATGCTGCAGGAATGCCTTGCTGCGCCCTAATTGCATCTCCATAAACAGGCTTTGGGATTCATGCATGGCAGTCGAGCGAGCGTGGGCCACCGGTTGTCCACGCCATTGCTTTGGTAGGTTCTGCTCGTAACGTGCGTGACCGGTTTCGTGGATCACGCCCATCATGGCACTGAGGAAGTCGCTCTCATTGTAACGGGTGGTAATGCGCACATCTTCCGGCACGCCGCCACAGAAGGGGTGGGCGCTGACATCCAGGCGACCATGATTGAAATCAAAGCCCAGCGTTTTCATTACACTCAAGCCGAGCTGCTTCTGTGCTTCAACAGCAAAGGGACCCACCGGCGCCGCGATGGCGGTTTTCTGCTGCTTCTCGACGGCTTTCTGCAGCAGCGCGGGCAGCCAGCTTTTTAATTCGCCAAAGGTATTGTCGAGTTGTGCACTGGTCATGCCCGGTTCGAACACATCCAGTAACGCGTCATAACGAGACACACCCAGCGCTTCGGCGCGTAACTGGGCTTCCTCACGGCTGAGTTTCACCACTTCTTTTAGGTTAGCCGAGAAGCCTTGCCAGTCGTTGGCAGGGCGCTGTTGGCGCCAGGCATGCTCACAACGCGAACCGGCCAGCGATTTGGCTTCAACCAACGAAGCAGGCAGAATCGTTGCTTGCTGCCACGCACGCTGCATCTCGCTCAGGTTAGCGTGCTCTACATCGTTCAACGATTCCTGCTGGGCGGCATCGAATAAGCCGCCAAGTCGTTTATCGGTCAACACTTCATGCATAAACACACTAAGTTCCGCCATGGCTTCACCGCGCGCCTGGCTGCCGCCGGGTGGCATAGTGGTTTGCATATCGACACCGGCAATAGCCCCAAGATGGCCAAAGCGTGCCAGGCGCTGGAAAGTTTTGCTAAGTTCCTGATAAGCAGAAGTCACAATTAAAGCTCCTTATGACGGTAAACGGGGCGAAATATCTCGCAAGGGTAGATCAACCGGCCAGCAGAAGCGAACGCTGGCGCCACCGAGCGGGCTGCTCTCAATGGTGACGTGTCCCTGCAGTGCCTGTGCAATAGAGTGGACAATCGCCAGCCCGAGCCCACAGCCGCCGGTCGCGCGATCGCGACTAGGATCGAGACGCACAAAAGGTTCAAAAACGCGTGCGCGCTCTTCAGGTGGAATACCTGGACCATCATCTTCTACCTGTAAATTACCGATGGCGCCGTCAAACCACAGACTGACGCGCAGACGCTGTTGGGCATAACGCAGCGCATTATTCACCAGATTATCCAGCACGCGTTCCATCAAACGGGTATCGGCGGAGCCCACATTCTCAAGTTGCGGAATATCCAGCGCGATATGCGCTTGAGGATTCATGGTTTGCACATCTTCGATATGCACACGCAACCACTGCGCCAAATCAAACGACTGAAGGTTAAGATCGACACGCGGGCGGTCGAGGCGGGCATAGGTTAACAGCTCTTCAATCAGGCTTTCTAACTGGCCGACATCGCGATTGAGTGCCGCCGACTCGGCTTCGCTAAGATTGTCACTCATCTCTAAGCGATAACGCAGGCGAACCAGCGGGGTTCTTAACTCATGAGCAATGCCATCAATCAACTGTTTCTTACTGGCGACCAGCGTGTTGATGTTATCGGCCATCTGGTTAAACGCCACGCCAAGACTGTGCAGACTTGATGTGCTTTCGAAATGGGTACGTACATCCAGCTCGCCGCGACCAAAACGCTGCGCGGCTTTCTCCAGCCGCTGCATCTCCTGCCAGTGCGGTCGTAGCCAGATAAACACCGGCAGCGCCAAAGACATACCGATGAAGGCCAGCAGCGCGATATCCAAAATGCGCATTTGATGCAGATAAAACAGATAAGGAATCGGGCCGACCGACAGCACATAATGGCTGCGTGGAATGTGCTGCAGGAAGGTGTATTGATCGTCGAGCGCGACAATCTCCCCGGCGCGCAGGCGGCGCATATCCGGTTCATCCAGCTGATACTTACTCATCGGTTCGATATGCAGCTCAAACGACAGATCGAGGTCGAGGTTGCGGATGGTTTTGTTCCAGTCGCGCGGGGGGATCTCACGCAGTTCGCTGCGCATGAGAAACAGCGAACTGGCCATCAAATCATTCATTGACTGGCGGCCCGCACGCTCAGCAGTGAACTTGTACACCAGGCCCACCAGCAAAGTCATCACCAGAAAGCAAACGAACAACAGCAAATAGAACTGGATAAAGAGCTTTCTCATGCGGAGCGGGTATCCCAGGCCTGAGGCGCGAACAGGTAACCTTTATTGCGGATGGTTTTGATGCGGAACGGTTCGGTGGCGCTGTCATACAGTTTTTTGCGCAGACGAGAAATCGCCACATCAATACTGCGGTCCATGCCGTCGTAGCTCACACCACGCAGCGTTTTCAGCAATGCATCGCGGTTCAGGATTTGTCCTGCATGCGTAGCCAGCTCCCACAGCAGATCGAAATCGGCGGTGGAGAGGGTGATGTTTTCATCGAACAGCGTCACCTGACGATTGAGTGAATCGATGGTCAGTGAACCAAAACGCAACACTCGCTGGGAACTCTGAATAGCGGGCGTAACTTCAGGCTGAGAACCCTGCGCCTGGCGCAGATGCAGACGCAAGCGCGCAAGCAAAACAGCGGGCGGCGTGGTTTTCAAAATGTAATCGTTGGCGCCCATTTCCAGCGCCAGAATGTGGTTCATGTCACTGTCGAGCGAGGTCAGCAGCACAATCGGCCCTGACCAGTGCGCGCGCAAGTCGCGGCAAACGGTCATGCCATCTTTGCCCGGCAACATAATATCCAGTAGCACCAGATCGGGATCGGCTTCTAAAATAGTCGCTTCAGCACGGTCACCGCGCGTTTCAACAGTCACTTCAATATCGTGGCGGCCAAGATAAGCGGCGATCAATTCACCGACTTCTGGCTCATCTTCCACATAGACAATTTTGTTCATATTTCACGGCAAGTGATGAGAATGACAGCAGCATAACTTTTCCTGGTCCTGAGCTCTACGCTATCGCACGAAATATCCCTGCCTGACTGGTATATTTACGCTGAAATGTGCCATTATTAGCGGCGCGTTGTAGCGCAAGGTTCGGAACCGTAACGAAAACCAGGAGGAGTGCGAGGGTGTCTGATAAAGAGCTGGCTTCAGCCGGATACAGTGACCGCATCTGCTTCAATTACAGCGATTTTCTTTCTGCTTCCTGCAAAAAACGCTGGAGTTTCGTTGACGCCATTTACGGTGTCATGCCGATATTTGGCATGGTGACGCGAAAATCTGCGCATGGCTTAGCGGCAAGCGACGATCATCTGAAAGAATTAGCATTACAAATCATTTCTACGCAGGTCAGTGATGAGATCAACATCGCGCGACTGATCACCTTAGCTGAGCAGCAGCACATCAGCCGATTCGATATTCAACTGCCTTATCCTCTGTCAGAAGATCAGCTGGACGCAATTCATCAGGAATACCGTAAAGCGCTCAATCTGACACAGCAGGATGACCTGCTGTGCGTTTCCATCCCGGTTCAGCCTCACTAGTTACTGCGTGAGCTGCCACATCGCTGGCAGTGCTGCAGCAATCAGTAATCCTATAGCGATGCGCTCCAGTTGCGACAACACCTTGTTGCCACGGCCGCCGCGTCGCGCATAGAGGAACAGCAGTAACCCCGGTGCGTAGAGCACAACGGACAGCAGCAGGTGCAACGGACCCGAAGCGTAAAGCAGCCAGAATCCGTACGCACTGGCGCCCAATCCTACCGTCATCGCCAGCGGATTTTTTTGACCGCGAACCACTTTGATTAAATACAGACCCACCAGAAGATACGGCACCAGAATCATCTCTGACGCAATGGTCAGGAGAGTATTGTAATCTGCGCCAGTCACAGCAATCAGGATCAGACAGACCTGTACACTGCCGTTGGTGAGCCAAAGTGAAGCAGCCGGCGAATTATGACGATTCTGGCGTGCAATGCTGCGGGGAAAAGCCCCTTGCTGTGCGGCAAGGAAAGGGACTTCTGCCGCCATAATTGTCCAGCTTAAATACGCGCCACACACGGAAATAATCAGACCCACCGCAATCACCGTATTACCCCAATGTCCCAACAGATGCTGCATCAAGCCGGCCATGGAGGGATTTCGCATTTGCGCCAGCTCTGCACGCGGCACCACGCCCAGTGCAAGCAGGGTCACCAGTAAGTAAACCAGCAGTGCCGCGATAACCGCCAGCATGGTGGCGCGCCCCACATCTTTCTTATGGCGTGCCCGCGCGGAGACCACCACGGCGCCTTCCACACCAATGAAGACCCACAAAGTAATCAACATGGTCTGCTTGACTTGCTGCCAGAGTGGCTGGCCTAGCGTGGCGCCGCTGAAGTCAAAGTGGAAGCGATCGTAGTTGAATGCGAGTAAAGCCAACACCACAAACAGCAGCAGTGGCACTAGTTTCCCCAGGGTAGCGAGCAGGTTGATGCTGGCGGCGGTTTGCACGCCACGCAATACCAGCCAGTGCACCAGCCATAACAGGACTGACGCACCGAGCATTGCCTGCCAGGTATTGCCGTCGCCAAACACCACGTGGTCAGGCGAATCGGTGAAGAAACTCAGCGCCGAAAAGACAATCACCAGATACGACACGTTGGCGATGACCGCACAGAGCCAGTAGCCCCAGGCAGAACAAAATCCTACCAACTCACCAAATCCGGCGCGCGCATAGGTAAAAATCCCGCCGTCCAGTTCGGGTTTTAAGCGTGTCAGCAGCAGCATGGCAAACGCAAGAAACAGGATGCCCACACCAGTGATCAGCCAGCCAATCAGCAGTGCAGCGGGGCCGGCGACGGCAGCCATATTTTGTGGCAGGCTAAACACACCCGCACCGAGCATCGAGCTGAGTACCAACGCAGTGAGCGCGCTCAAACCTAATTTTTTATCCAAAACACCATTCCTGGGCAGCAGAGTATGCTGGGTAGTGACGATTCCGCTGGAGTGTAACGTGGCGATTGGCCGGATTTAAAACGGAATACCCTGAAAACAGGCGAAGGATTTTACGGAGAGCGAAAAGGGAAGGCAATGCAGGATTATGCAGATCTGCGCAGAGACTATGCAAACAGAAGCACAGGGCGACAAAAGCCGCCCTGCAGGGGAATTACTTGAACAGATCCGCGGTCACGGTCAGGTTGCCACCGCTCTGGCTCGACCATTGACGGGTGATGTGATAGTACTTCGCCCCCTTATCTGCTGCGCGTTTTGCCACGGCTTCAGACACTTCAGTCGGCGTTCCGAAGTGATCAGAGAAGGTCACAGTATCAAACGGCTGCATCTGTGCGGCAGTAATCGCATTCACTTCCTGCACGCTACGACCATCTGCCAGCTTAACGGTATAGCGCTGACCCGTTGAACTCTGCGTTTCAAAGAAACGGCCTACGCTACGGCTAGGGGTATCAGAAGAGGCAACACCCGGAATGGCCACTTTGCTGGCTGCAGCGCCGCCAGCAGCCAGTGCTGCTTTGCCGGCTTCAGAATCGGCAGGAATCGAATCTGAAACATTCTGCACCTTACGTTCTGGTGCATCCGCTTTATAGACATAAGCAGTCACGTACTGGTTACCGCCGTTATTGGCATCAACCTGACGCACAATAAAGAAGGATGCCGCGCCTTTGTCTTTCGCCTGTTTGGCAATGGCATCATTCACATCTGGCTGGCTGGCGAAGAAACCGCTAACAGAAACAGTATCGAATGGCTCTAAACGATAGGCTTCGGCTTTTGGCAACTCTTTCACACCGCTAAAGATGCGGTATTTGGTGGTGTCATCCGCTTTTGGGGCATCAGCTTTGTACAAATCAGCCGTGACGCGCCAGTTGCCGCCGTTGCCGTTGGTATCGTTGATACCCTGTACATAGAAGGAGTCAGCGCCTTTTTCATCGGCTGCTTTAGAGATGGCATCGGTAGCATCACCGATGGCATTGAAACGACCGCTGATATTAATACGTTCGAATGGTTTCAACGCGGCCGCTTGTTCTGGCGTCAACTCTTTGGCGGCAAATGCATTTGCTGCCAACAGGGATAACAAAGTGGTCGCCAGAATGGTGTTCTTCAGCTTCATAAAAATGATCCTTCGCCTTACGCAAAATGAGTACGAAAACGTGCTGGACTCTTGATGTATAACAGATTAGCCGCTGATTATTGCATGTAATAATCAACCTGTCTCAGCCAATTTATGCGCATAAGATTGACAATCTCCGCAAATAATTCATCAACATGTCATTTACCTATGCTATGGCTTTTTTTTGACCGCTTTACCACTTATTCTGGTAACACATAGCATCATAATAGTTAAAGTATTGTTAAATAAAGGTTTTTGAAAACACTAAATTCGACATGACACGATTTTGCGCAGCAGAATATTTTTTATTATGTCGCAAAACTAGTGGCAAAAGGTGGCATTCAATCTTTGCATCTGAATATTAGTGTGAATGTCATAAGTGTGCGTTATCGCTGTGGATCACTTTTCACATTTTCAGTAGGTTATAAAGACTTTGTTACATTGCGCATTTTGCTCATAAAAAGCTGAAACGCTGTTTCAGCCTTATGGGCTTGTGCCACTTACAGAACCTCATCCTTTAATTGTTGAAAGGAAACAGTATGTTAATTGGGATACCCAAAGAGCGGTTAGCCAATGAGTCGCGCGTTGCTGCAACGCCAAAGACCGTTGAGCAACTGATCAAGCTGGGATTCAGCGTCACGGTCGAGCAGGGCGCAGGTATTCGCGCAAGTTTTGACGATGAGAGCTTTATCGCCGCTGGTGCCACTGTCAGCACCACCGAAAGTGTCTGGCAGTCTGACATCGTGTTAAAAGTGAATGCGCCAGACGATCAGGAGATCGAACTGACACGCGCGGGCAGCACTTTAGTTAGCTTTATCTGGCCCGCACAAAATCCGGCACTGCTGGAAAAACTGGCGGCGCGCCAGGTTACCGTCATGGCGATGGATTCTGTGCCACGTATTTCTCGTGCCCAGGCACTGGATGCGCTGAGTTCCATGGCGAACATCGCGGGTTACCGTGCCATTGTTGAAGCGGCGCATGAATTTGGCCGCTTCTTTACCGGGCAAATCACCGCCGCGGGTAAAGTACCACCGGCGAAAGTGATGATTATCGGCGCGGGCGTGGCGGGTCTGGCGGCAATCGGTGCAGCGGGCAGCCTTGGGGCTATCGTTCGTGCGTTTGATACCCGTCCAGAAGTGAAAGAACAGGTGCAGAGTATGGGCGCCGAGTTCCTTGAGCTGGATTTCGAAGAAGAAGCCGGCAGTGGCGATGGCTATGCCAAAGTGATGTCAGAAGCCTTTATTAAGGCAGAGATGGAGCTGTTTGCCGCGCAGGCGAAAGAAGTCGATATCATCGTCACTACCGCTTTAATCCCGGGCAAACCGGCACCGAAGCTGATTACCGCTGAAATGGTTGCCAGCATGAAGCCAGGTAGCGTGATTGTCGATCTGGCGGCAGCAACCGGCGGTAACTGTGATCTCACGGTAGCTGATCAGGTGACTTTAACCAGCAACGGTGTGAAGATCATTGGTTATACCGATCTGCCTAGCCGTCTGCCAACACAGTCCTCTCAGCTTTACGGTACCAATCTGGTCAACCTGCTGAAACTGCTGTGCAAAGAGAAAAACGGCGAAATCACCGTCGACTTCGAAGACGTTGTGGTACGTGGCGTCACCGTGATTCGTGACGGCGAAGTCACCTGGCCAGCACCACCGATTCAGGTATCTGCTGCACCGAAAGCGGCGCAGGCGGCCATTGAGCCAAAAGCAAAAGTGGAAGCCAAACCGGTTTCACCGTGGCGCAAATATCTGCTGCTGGCATTGGCTGTGGTGCTCTTTGCCTGCCTCGCTAACGTGGCACCGCCTGAATTCCTCTCCCACTTTACTGTCTTCGCGCTCTCCTGTGTCGTCGGTTACTACGTGGTGTGGAACGTCAGTCACGCTTTGCATACGCCATTGATGTCCGTCACTAACGCCATTTCCGGCATAATTGTGGTGGGTGCGGTGCTGCAGATGGGACACGGCGGGTGGGTGACTTTCCTTGCCTTCGTCGCAGTACTGATTGCCAGCATCAATATCTTCGGTGGATTCACCGTCACCCAGCGCATGCTGAAAATGTTTCGTAAGAATTAAGGGGTAACAACATGTCTGGCGGATTAGTGACTGCAGCATACATTGTTGCCGCAATTCTGTTTATTTTCAGCCTGGCTGGCCTCTCAAAACACGAGACGTCAAAGCAGGGTAACATCTTTGGTGTCAGCGGCATGGCGATTGCGCTGCTGGCGACCATCTTCGGCCCCAACAGCGGCAACGTGGCGTGGATCCTGCTGGCGATGGTGATCGGGGGTGCAATCGGTGTGCGTCTGGCGAAGAAAGTCGAAATGACTGAAATGCCAGAGCTGGTAGCGATTCTGCACAGCTTTGTCGGTTTGGCTGCGGTGCTGGTGGGTTTCAACAGCTACATCGACCACGCACCAGGCCTGGCGCCGGTGATGGAAAATATCCATCTGACGGAAGTGTTCCTCGGCATCTTTATCGGCGCGGTGACCTTCACCGGTTCTATCGTGGCGTTTGGTAAACTGCGCGGCAAGATTTCGTCGAAAGCGCTGATGTTACCACATCGTCATAAAATGAACCTGGCAGCGCTGGTGGTTTCCTTCTTGCTGATGCTGTGGTTTGTACAGACGAATAGCACCGGTTCACAAGTCGTCGCGCTGTTGTTGATGACGGTGATTGCGCTGGTGTTCGGCTGGCATCTGGTGGCGTCGATTGGCGGTGCGGATATGCCGGTTGTGGTGTCGATGCTAAACTCCTACTCCGGTTGGGCGGCAGCGGCTGCGGGCTTTATGCTCAGCAACGACCTGCTGATCGTCACCGGTGCGCTGGTGGGTTCTTCGGGTGCCATCCTGTCCTACATTATGTGTAAGGCGATGAACCGCTCGTTCATTAGCGTGATTGCCGGTGGTTTTGGTACCGATGTGAGTGTCGGTGGCGAGAGCGAAGAAGAGGGTGAACATCGCGAAATCACGGCAGAAGACACGGCGGAATTGCTGAAAGGCTCAACGTCAGTGATCATCACCCCAGGCTACGGCATGGCAGTGGCGCAGGCACAGTACCCGGTGGCGGAAATTACCGAAAAACTGCGTGCGCGTGGCATCAAAGTGCGTTTCGGCATCCACCCGGTTGCTGGCCGTTTGCCTGGCCACATGAACGTGTTACTGGCTGAAGCCAAAGTGCCGTATGACGTGGTGCTGGAAATGGACGAGATTAACGATGATTTCAGCGATACCGATACCGTGCTGGTGATCGGTGCCAATGACACCGTTAACCCGGCGGCGCAGGAAGATCCGCGCAGCCCAATCGCTGGTATGCCCGTACTGGAAGTGTGGAAAGCGCAGAACGTTATCGTGTTTAAACGTTCAATGAATACCGGTTACGCTGGGGTGCAGAACCCGCTGTTCTTCAAAGACAACACGCAAATGTTGTTTGGTGATGCGAAGGCGAGTGTAGAAGGTATCCTGCGCGCGCTGTAATCTGTAGTGCGATTAAAAAGGCGACCATCTGGTCGCCTTTGTTGTTTTAATCGTCTTCGTCTTCTTCATCGTCATAATCAATCGGCGATTTGAAATCGTCCGGTTTGATTGCCAGCAAATCACAGCGGAGATGATCGATAACCTGCTCAGCGGTATTCCCCAGGAACGCGGCCGAAAGGCCAGTGCGGCCGATGGTGCCGAGTACCACAATTCCCGCCTCCAGATGAGAGGCGATATCCGGTATCACTTCCTCCGGCAAGCCTTTTGCCACATGCGTAAACTCTTCGCCGATGGAGAATTTCTGGCGTAGCGCTTTCATCGCCACCAGATGTTGTCCGCGAATCGCATCGTTATACACGCTGGGGTCAAAGTCGGGGAGTTCAATGGCGATATTGATTGGCGTGATGGGATAAGCACCGACAAGGTGCACTTCTGTGTGATTGACCATATCGGCCAGCAGCACGGTTTCACGAATCAGCTTTTGGTTTAATTCATCGTGATGGGGCTCTTCACTGGCCAGATTGACCGCCACAACGGCTCTGCCACCTTCCGGCCACGGCTGATCTTTCACCATCCACACCGGGCAGGGGCATTTGCGTAGCAGATGCCAGTCTGTCGGGGTAAAAATCACTGCTTCCAGGCGATCGTGCTGATGGGCCATTTTCAACACCAGGTCGTGCTGGTGCGCCATCACTTCCTGAATGATCGCTTCATAAGGGCGGTTATGCCACACCACTTTAATTTCAATATCAACACCGGCCTCAAGATAGGCGTGGGCCTGTTGACGAATCCATTCAGTACGCTGACTGATCACACCTTTACGCATGTTGGATCGCTCATCAGGCGACAACAAGGTGGTCATTTCATAGGAGAAGTCGTAGATAGGCAGGAAAGCTTTGATTTTTCCGCCGATACGTTGATTCAGATACACCGCACGACGCAGCGCGGGTTGATCGTCCTGTTGGGCGTCAATCGCCACCAGAATATTTTGGTACCGGGACATAAGGCAATCTCCTCAAACCAAAGCAAGTTGGATTAAAGATAGCCTAAGTTGGCGCAGGGCAGAAGGGGAAAAGTTGTTGCCGGATCAATAAACTAACATTTATCGACCCGGCATAGAATCACGCAGCTTGTTCAGTCTGACCCGCCAGTTCTGCCAGCAACGCATGGTTCTCGATAGTGATATATTTGCCTTTAACGGCCAGCATGCCACTTTTCTGGAAGCGGCCCAGCAGACGGCTAATGGTCTCTACGGTTAGTCCCAGGTAGTTACCAATGTCACCACGCGTCATGGTGAGGCGGAATTCACGTTGTGAGAAGCCACGTTGACCAAAGCGGCGTGACAAATTCCAGACAAAGGCCGCCAGACGTTCTTCCGCGTTTTTCTTGGAGAGCAGCAGGATCATATCCTGATCGCCTTTAATCTCACCGCTCATCAGACGCATCATCTGCTGGCGCAGTGCTGGCATTTTACCGGAGAGATCGTCGAGAGTTTCGAAAGGAATTTCACACACCATCGCTGTTTCCAGCGCCTGAGCAAAACTCGGGTGGTGCGCGCCGACAATCGCATCAAAGCCCACTAAATCCCCTGCCAGATGGAAGCCGGTAATCTGCTCGTCACCCTGTTCAGTAATGGTATAGCTTTTGATGGTGCCGGAGCGGATAGCGTAAAGCGATTTCAGTTCATCACCGGCTTTGAACAACGTCTGACCTTTCTGAATCGGCTTTTTGCGCTCAATGATATTGTCCAGCTGATCCAGCTCATGCTCGTTCAGTGTGAAAGGGATACACAACTGGCTGATACTGCAATCCTGACAGTGAATGGCACAACCGCCAGACTGAATACGTCGAATGCTGCGTTTTTCCGGGATCATATAGGTACGCTCGATGATTATTGACTGCCGTCAATTTTAACATTTTTACGCGTTAAGGGAACTCATCCGAGCAGTAATTCCCCTTAAACCCCCACTAACGTAGGGTATACCTGAGTTTGCGCAAGGTTTGCCTGACATTATTTTTTGACCTGGAACGTTTTGTTGCCATATTTACATCTGGTCATAACTTGTCTCAGTGCAAAAAGTGACAGATGTGATGCCAAAAATCCTTTGCTACTATTTTGTTTTTGAGCGGCAACTTGCGCTCAGCAAACCACCAGGCGTGAGAAAACACCATGAACCTAGACGATGAAGACCTTTTCCGGGATGCCATGGGCGATGTGACGCCACTGAAAGATTGTGCCAATACCCAATGGTTGCGTTCCCCTTCGACCAAAGCGCCGCGCCCGACGCAAGCGAATGACGAACAGGAAAATTTCCTCACGCGGGGCTTTCTTGACATCATCCCGCTGACGACACCGCTGGAATACAAAACAGAAGGGATTCAACAAGGTGTGTTGGACAAGTTGCGGCTGGGGAAATATTCCCTGGACGCCAGCCTGAACCTGCTGCGTCAGCCGATAGAAACCTGTCGAAAGTCATTGTTCAGTTTCATGCTGCAGGCACGCAAGCAGGGGCTACGCAATCTGCTGATTATCCACGGTAAAGGCCGTGATGATGAAGCCCATGCCAATATCGTACGCAGTTATCTGGCACGCTGGCTGACGCAGTTTGACGAGGTGCAAAGCTTTTGCGTGGCGCAGCCCCAGCACGGAGGTGCCGGGGCACTGTATGTCAGTTTAAGAAAAACGGATCAGGCGCGGCTGGATAATCGTGAGCGCCACGCCAAACGCAGTCGCTAATCAGGTGTGAAATTTGCGAATGGTCGCCAGCAACACTTCGGCACTCAGGCTGAGATGACTGCCGCTGCGGGTGATAATCCCCACCGGTTCTCCCGGCCCAGGGGAGTTAATCGGCAGTGCAATAACGGCATTGTGGCTAAGGTCTTCCTTGATGGCGCCTGAGGGGACAAACCACACATAGTCATAACGCAGGGCCAACTGACGCGCCAGCGAAGTGGATGAGGTTTCAACACAATTAGCGGGAAGCGCACAACCTTGCTCGTCCAGCATATGTTGAGCGATACGACGCGGGGCGGTGCCCTCCGGCGATATCACCACCGGCCACTGCATCGCGCGGGATAACGTGACGTTGTCACTGAGAAGCGGGTGTTCAGGACGTACCACCAGTTTAAGCGACTCAAGGAATAGCAATTCATAACTCAGACCCGCCATCATTTCACTGTCGGCCATGCGCCCAATGCCAATATCAAACTCACCCGCGCGCAACCCGGCCAGCAGAACATTATTATGTAATGTCGCCACTTGTACCGTGGTGTTCGGTTGTTGCTCGTGAAAACGATCGAGAATCTGTGGCAGCATACCCATTGCCGCTGTGGTGAGCGCGCCGAGGCGAATCACGACCGGTCGGCCGGGTTGTGGGGCGTTAAAGCTTTGGCCTGCATGGTTAAGCGCATCCAGCACTTTTACCGCATGGACAAGAAATTGCTCGCCGAGCGTCGTTAACTGGGCACCGAGACGACCACGTTCAAACAGACGCGCGCCAGCCAGTTCTTCCAGCTCATTCAGGGTTTTTGAGAGCGCAGGCTGGCTGAGATTGAGTGTCTCTGCCGCGCGCCCCAGCGTGCCTTGCTGCGCGACCGCAACAAAGGTGTGTAAATGGCGCAAGCGAATGCGCTGATTGAAAAGGGAATTTTTGTCCATAGCCTCAAACATAATGACTTTTACCTGATGGCGGCAATGGGAAAACTGGAATTATGTTAACTTCACTGCAAAATTATATTAACAAAAACCCTGATATTGCTAACCTGATGTTTTAAATAGAATTAGTGAAAGTCAGCGCCAATGCAAAATTATCACCTATTGCAATATCAAGCGCTTAATCTCGCATAATTTGAATAATTCTCACTTACACCTAAAAATCCTGCCCGTTATTGTTAACGATGAGCTATCATTATCGCCGTTTTTTTTACCAAAACTGATGATTAAACGATGAATGTGCAGGAGTTGATCCGTGACCACCGTTGAAGCCGTAGATGTTCGCCAGCTGATTAATCAGAGTGCGCTTAGCCGTTGGCAAAAACGCCTGATTGCGCTGTGCTTCATCGTTGTTGCGTTGGATGGCATGGACATCGCGCTGATGGGCTTTATCGCTCCTACATTGAAAGCCAGTTGGGGCGTCACTAATCATCAGCTTGGCATGGTGATCAGCGCTGCGCTGATTGGCCTGGCCTTAGGTGCCATGGTGGCAGGGCCATTGGCCGATCGCTACGGGCGGCGTGTGATGATACTGCTCAGCGTGGGTTTTTTTGGCTTGTGGACGCTGGCCACCGCCATGGCGCAAAACATCGATCAAATGATGTTATTCCGTTTTCTCACCGGCCTTGGCCTCGGTGCAGCCATGCCAAACGTTGGAACGCTGGTAGCAGAGTATGCACCAGAGCGTCGACGTTCATTCATTATCACCGTGGTGTTCTGCGGTTTCACCTTTGGTGCCGCATCGGGCGGATTTGCAGCTTCCTGGCTGTTGCCTCGCTATGACTGGCACTCCGTGATGTTGATGGGTGGCGTCTTGCCGCTGATTGTTTTGCCTTTCCTGCTGCGCGGCTTACCGGAATCCGTGCGCTTCCTGATTAGCCGTCGCGCACCTGCTGCACGTATACATGCCATTTTGGATCGCATGCTGCCTGGCGTCGTTGAGCCGAACAGCCATTACCAGTCCACTGAACAGGTTGTCGTGCGGCGTGGCGCAGTGGCGACGGTGGTTTCCCGGCGATATCTCTTCGGCAGCTTGATGTTATGGGGCGGCTACTTTATGGGGCTGTTCCTCGTCTATCTGATTGGCAGCTGGATGCCCTCGCTGATCAATACGCTGGGAATGTCGGTGACGGAAGCCGCCATCGTTACGGCGATGTACCAGGCGGGCGGCACGGTAGGTTCGCTGTTTGCGGGCTGGCTGATGGATCGCATTAATGCCAATATCGCGCTGGCGGTGATCTACTTCTGTGGCGGCATTGCGATTGTCGCGCTCGGCTTCTCCCCGGCGGAAGTGGGATTAATGAGTGCCATCGCCTTCTTTAGCGGCTTCTGCTTTAACGGCGCCAATACCGGCATGAATGCGCTGTCCGCCAGCTATTACCCTACGCACGCGCGTGCGACCGGTTCCAGCTGGATGCACGGTGTGGGTCGTGTCGGTGCGATTATGAGTGCTTTTGTCGGCGCAGAACTCCTTTCGCTCGGGTGGTCGTTCAGCCAAATCTTCCTGTTGCTGGCGATTCCAGCGGTGCTCACCACGATCATGCTGGCCCTGAAATGTCGCTTTGGTGACCCGTCAGACCGGGTTGAGTGACAGGGCGATCACAGTTCCACGAAATTCCTCCACGGCGATAAAGGGTTGATCTACATTAGCAACAACCCTTAACGCCGAGGTGATGACCATGGAAAACTTTCTCACCAGCGATGCGATTCGCACGCTGTTCTCGCAAGCGATGTCCAGTATGTATCAGCAGGAAGTGCCGCAATATGGCACCCTGACGCAACTGGTCACGGCCGTGAATGAACGTACGCTGGAAGCTCAACCCGCTTTAAAAAACCGTCTCGCCGCCGCCGATGAACTGGACCGTCTCAGCGTGGAACGTCACGGTGCGATTCGTGTGGGGACTGCCGAAGAACTCAGCACGCTGCGCCAGATGTTTGCGGTGATGGGGATGGAACCGGTAGGATATTACGATCTCTCCCAGGCGGGCGTGCCGGTTCACTCCACCGCTTTTCGTCCGGTTACGGACAGCGCATTGCGCCGCAATCCGTTCCGCGTGTTTACCTCTCTGTTACGTCTTGAACTGATTGATGATGCCGCGTTGAGAGAGAAAGCCGCCGCGATTTTAGCCGCGCGCGATATTTTCACGCCGGGTTGCCGCGCATTGATCGCGCAACACCAACAGCAGGGCGGTTTAAACGCCGCTGATGCCGCTCGCTTTGTCAAAGAGGCGCTGGAAACCTTCCGCTGGCATGCCCATACCCTCGTGGACAGTGAAACCTACCGCGCACTGAGCCAGCAACATCGTTTGATTGCCGACGTAGTGTGCTTCCAGGGGTGCCACATCAACCATCTGACCCCACGCACGTTGGATATAGATCGCGTGCAAACCTTAATGCCCACGCGCGGCATCGATCCTAAAACCCTCATCGAGGGCCCCCCCCAACGTCAGGTGCCGATTCTGTTACGTCAAACCAGCTTTAAAGCGCTGGAAGAGGCAGTGCATTTTAATGACGGCACCCCCGGCACACATACTGCGCGCTTTGGTGAGATCGAACAGCGCGGCGCGGCGCTAACCCCCAAAGGCCGCACACTCTACGACCGTCTGTTGGCGGAAGCGGGCACCGGCAGTGATAACCAGCATCATCAACAGCATCTGAGCGCGGTGTTTCGCGATTTCCCAGATGATGAAGATACCTTGCGCGAACAGGAACTGGCGTGGTTCCGCTATCGTTTGACCGCTAAGGGCACCCAGCATCCTCCGCAAACGGGAGAAACTCTGGTTCAACTGCTTGCTGAAGGGCGCGTGCAGGCAGAACCGATAGTGTATGAAGATTTTCTGCCAGTGAGCGCAGCGGGGATATTTCAGTCTAATTTAGGCGACGAAACGCACGCACGTAGCGCGGGCAATGCCAGCCGGGCGGATTTTGAAGCCGCGTTAGGTGCAGCGGTGCAGGATGAGATGGCGTTGTATCAACAGATGCAGCAGCGCAGTCTGGCTCGTTGCGGTATACGTTGAGGGCATAAGAAAACCGGTCTGTGAAGTGGCATCAGCACTTCAGCAGACCGGCTTCATTTCTTTTGATTTTTATTGCAAGCGCGAATCACGCACCAGCGTGTACTTCCCGGCACCCAAGAACATGATGGCGAGTGCGCCCAGCAGATAAAGCGCCTCTGTTTCCAGAGACCAGGCGCCAACATCTGTGCGATGCCAGACCGCGCCCATTTTTACCAGCAAGGTCGCAACAACCATGTTCACCGCAATAATGAAAGCCGCAGGGCGCGTCATTAAACCGATGATCACCATGACAGGTGCCACTATTTCCCCGATGTAAGCACCGTAAGCGATGAAACCTGGCATGCCTTTAACGGCCAACATATGAGCGATCCAGTCGACGCCATGCATCACCTTGAATTCGCCATGAAATAACAGCAGGCCGCCAAACGTCAGACGTAACAGCAGTTTACCGAAGTCCGGGTGATCGCTCATCCGATTGAACATCTGGTTGATACCACCAAACATCGCGCTTCTCCGTCTCGCCAGGTTAACTTGTAACCTTAATGCAATTCGCCATGCCAGGGTTAGCCAAATAATTTGATGGAGATGTTCAATGGATCGAAAGCATATTCGGCTTAATCTGCAAATGCTTTCAGAACATGGACATTCGCTCAAGGCCTGCAAATAATGGAACCAAGCTTGATCTGGGAACCCGAGATGAAAAACGAACGACGTCTGAGGATCATGACCGCAGAGGGTGAACTCAGAGGCCTGATTGACGATGATCTTTTTGTCTTCAAGGGAATACCTTACGCCGCGCCACCTGTGGGCGCACTGCGCTGGCGTCCGCCACAGCCGGTTGCACACTGGCAAGAAGTACGTGAAGCCACGCAATGGGGTGATGCCAGCTGGCAAAACCGGGATTATTGCGTGGCAGTGGGTGGCGGCGATCCGGGCCGGTTCAATGAGGATTGTCTGTACCTGAATATCTGGACCCCAGACGTTGAGCCCTCCCGTCCCTTGCCGGTGATGGTGTGGCTGCACGGCGGAGGCTTTACCATCGGCGCGGGTAGTCTTGATCCCTATCGCGGCAAAGCCTTAGCCGCGCAGGGCGTCGTAGTGGTCACGCTCAATTATCGTCTTGGCCATTTTGGCTTTTTCGCCCATCCGGCGCTGGATGCTGAATACCCGCAAGAAGCGGTGGTAAATAACTTTGCCTTGCTGGATCAAATCGCTGCGCTGCAATGGGTTCAACGCAATATTCCTGCCTTTGGCGGCGATCGCCAAAATATCACACTGTTTGGCGAATCATCGGGGGCGCGCAGCGTGTTGTCTTTGTGCTGTTCTCCGCTGGCTGAAGGGCTGTTCCACAAAGGTATTGTCCAGAGTGCATACAGCTTGCCGGATGTGCCGCGCAGGAGGGCGCAACAGATCGGTAAACAGGTTGCAGCGCATTTTGGCCTGCCGGATCACGCCTCTGCCGAACAGCTTCGTCAGTTACCTGCCGATCAATTCTGGCCGCTGCAACGTCCACTGGGATTAGGTCCGGTGGCAATCAGCGGTGATGCGGTGCTCCCCAAACCGATGCTCGAAACCTTTATGGCCGGTAAACAGCATCGGGTGCCGTTGATGGTGGGAAGTAACAGTGATGAAGCCAGCGTACTGGATTATTTTGGTGTTGATCCTGCAACGGTGTTACAACAAATTCGTCGCAAAAATCGCCTGAGTTATGGCCTGATGAAATGGCTATACGATATTCACGACGATACCTTACTGGGCCGGGCAGTGGCGCGAGACATGGCGTTTACCGTGATCCCGTTACTGGTGGCGCAGTCTCAACACAGTATTGGCATGCCTGCCTGGCGATACTGGTTCGACTATGTGTCAGAGAACGCCCGCGACCTCTATCCACATGGCACCTGGCACGGCAACGAAATCCCCTATGTGTTCAACACGCTGACCTCACTGAAACCGCTGCCTGAGCGGGATTACACTGCCGCAGATAAGCGCTTCGCCGACATGGTCAGTACCTATTGGGTGACCTTCGCCCGGGATGCCAGTGAGTTTAGTTATCGGCTGCAGGGCAAAATCGACTGGCCGGTGTGGCGTCCCCGTGAAGACCTGACATTAGCCCTCGGTGATCAGGGTAAACCGCAAGCGGTGTTGAAGGCGCGTTTTATGCGTGGGCGGCTGTGTTTGTTCCGTCTGATGATGCGCAGCCACGTTAAGCTTTGATGAGCAGGCTAATAGTGAAATTGCGCAAATGAATTTATAAGGCAAATTTTCGGCTAATCCATTGATTTTCAGTAATAACATTTCCTATCCGGCTTAAGCAGACAGCAATTAATTAGCTTATTAAACCGTTACATTTTCCCAATCCACTGCCGATAAACGCAATATGCCCGATTTTATCGGGCCTCCTACGCGTTTCACACCAAGGGATTATGTATGGGAATCTTAAAAAACTTCACTATTCGCGCCGTCATGCTGACTATTCTCGGGCTGTTCTGCCTGCTGTGGTGCGGTGTCGGATTATTTAGCGTGCACTCGCTCAATGCCCTCGGCGAAGGGAATGAGATAGACCGTGAGCTGGTTAATCAGATGACGGTACTGAGTAAAGGCAACGATCAATATTTTCGTGTGGTGACGCGTCTATCCCGCGTGATGGAAGGGCGTGCATCGGGCGCGGCAGTAAGCGCGGATGCCTTCGCACCGGTGCAACAGGCGCTGGAGAGTATGAAAGCGCAGCTGGTGCAATTCAAAGCGATGGCACCTGGCCCGATGGACAGTGAAACGGTTAACAGCGTTATCGCCAGCTGGCAGAAATTGCTGGATGAGGGGATTGCGCCGCAGGTGTCGCTGGCACAGCAGGGCACTGTTGAAGCTTACCGCACACAGGCTAATAACGTGACGCCCGCCCTCAGCCGCGCCTTTGGCACCAGCGCGGAGGCGTTTAATAAAGCCGCAGGCATTAAGCTGGATGAAACCCGTGTCACCGTCGATAAACTCACCAACATTACTAAGGTGATTATTTTGGTTGCTGTGGTGTTCGGTCTGGTGATTTTGCTGTTCACCGACCGTTATCTGGTAGCGATGCTGGTGAAACCACTGGAGCGCGTACGTAACCATTTTGCAGTGATTGCCCAAGGCGATCTTAGTCAGCCCGTGGAAGATTCCGGCCGCAACTGTGTTGGCAAACTGGTGCCGCTGCTGCGTGCGATGCAGGACAGCCTGCGTGAAGCCGTGAGCGCCATTCGCAGCGGAACCGAGAATATCTATCGCGGCGCGGCAGAAATCTCATCCGGTAACAACGATCTCTCCTCCCGTACCGAAGAGCAAGCGGCCGCGCTGGAGCAAACTGCGGCCAGTATGGAGCAGCTCACGGCAACGGTGAAATTCAACGCCGACAACGCCCGTCAGGCCAGTTCACTGGCAGAAACGGCTACCGGCACCGCGCAGCAGGGCGGCCGTCTGGTAGGGGAAGTGGTCACCACCATGCAGGGCATTTCCGGCAGTTCGAAGAAAATTGCTGAGATTACCAACGTGATCAACAGCATTGCTTTCCAGACCAACATCCTGGCGCTTAACGCCGCCGTTGAAGCCGCGCGTGCGGGCGAACAAGGCCGTGGTTTTGCGGTCGTGGCCAGTGAAGTGCGTAATCTGGCACAGCGCAGTGCCGGGGCGGCGAAAGAGATCGCCACGCTGATTGAAGATTCCGTCCAGCGCGTGGATAAGGGCTCTGCGTTGGTCAGCAGCGCAGGCAGCACCATGAACGATATTCTGAAGTCGGTGCAGGATGTGAATGAGATCATGAAGCACATCGCGGCCGCCTCCGAAGAGCAGAGCAAGGGCATTTCGCAAGTTGGCACCGCCGTCACGGAAATGGACAGCGTGACTCAGCAGAACGCCTCGCTGGTAGAGCAGGTTTCTGCGGCGGCCAGTGCGCTGGAGCGTCAAACGGAAGAGTTGCAGGCTTCTGTCGCGAAATTCCGTCTGTCGGACAGTGCGCCGTTAGGTAAAGCTCAGGCCGCGCCAGCCAGCACCGTTTTGCGCCGTCCGCTGTTAACCAGTACGCCTGTTGCTCAATCGAAGTCGGCCAGAGCCGATGAGTGGGTTTCATTCTGAGGCTGACACAACCACGCCACCAGATCCGGCAGGAACGGTGGCGCATCCTGTTCTGCGCACTGTAAAAGGCTGTACGCTGCCCCGGTGGCCACGCTGTTGGCAAACGGGGCAATCAAGCGACCATTCGCCAAATCATTTTGCACCAGTGTCACATCCGCCACCGTTGCACCAAAGCCCTGAATCGCCGCGCTGATGGCCAGATCCATAGTAGCAAAGTGCTGATTGCGTGCCATCGGCACAGTGGCCGCTTGATCCGCCAGCCACATTTGCCAGTCGCGGGAATCATTGGTGGGATGCAAAAAAGTAAACCTCGCCAAATCGCTGATGCCCACGGGTGGCGTGATGTTGCTGCCCAGGACCGGTGTCAGTCGCTCATCAAATAAACGAATGGAACCGGCAGGCGGCGTGCCAAACACAATCGCCGCATCATAATTTTCCAGCTGTGAAGCGTGGTCCAGCGTGGTGGTCAGTGCCACATGGATTTCCGGCCGCTGTTGCTCCAGCGCCACCAAACGTGGCACCAGCCAGCGCATGGCACAGGTGGGCGCTTTCAGGCGAATTGAGGCATTGCTGCGGCTGGCTTTCTCGGTGGCATTCACCAGCATGGCATAACCTTGTTGCAGTTCGGGCAACAGCACCGCGCCTTGCTCGGTAAGATGCAGACCACGCGCATGGCGTGCAAACAAGGGAAATCCCAGCCAGCTTTCCAGCGTGGCGATTTTACGGCTCACCGCACCCTGCGTAATGCATAATTCGCTGGCGGCGCGCGTCAGGTTAAGATGGCGTGCGGTGACCAGAAAAGCATGGATGGCATTCAACGGCAGGGCGGAGCGGGACATTACGACCTCAAGCTATGATTTTTAATCATGGCTATTATGACAACAATTCGCTTGTCGACTCAAGCGTCTCACCGTTGAATAGAAATCTACTTTCCTTACGTGGTTATGCAACCTTGTGGAGCAACGATGACCTTGAATAGCAGTGTTAACATCTCTTCCAAACAGCCCGATGTCGGCACGACGATTTTCAGCGTCATCGGCCAGCTGTCAGCACAACATAAAGCCATCAACCTGTCGCAAGGTGCGCCGAACTTCCCGTGCGATCCGCATCTGGTGGAGCTGGTTAGTAAAGCCATGCGCGAAGGTCATAACCAATATGCCTCTCTGACCGGTTTACCGGCGCTGCGTGAAGCGCTGGCTGAAAAAGTCGAGACGCTTTATGGCCAGCGCTATGATGCGGGCAGCGAAGTGCTGATCACCGGCAGCGCCAGCCAGGGTATTTACATGGCGATTTCGGCGCTGGTGCATCCTGGTGACGAGGTGATCTTCTTTGAACCGGCGTTCGACAGCTATGCGCCGGTGGTGCGTTTACAGGGCGCAACCCCGATTGGCCTGAAGTTGCAGGTGCCGGATTTTGCGATCAACTGGGATGAACTGCGCGCCACCATCACGCCGCGCACCCGCATGATCATCATCAACACGCCGCACAACCCCAGTGCGCAGGTGCTGACGCCAGCCGATTTGGAGCAGCTGGCGGCCTTAACCCGCAACACGGATATCGTGGTACTGTCCGACGAAGTGTACGAACACATCCTGTTTGATGGCCGTGCCCACTGCGGCATGGCAACCCATCCGGAACTGGCACAGCGCAGCGTGATCGTGTCTTCATTCGGCAAAACCTTCCACGTTACCGGCTGGCGCGTCGGTTATGCGCTGGCACCGGCCGCGTTGATGGAAGAAATTGTGAAGGTGCATCAGTTCATGATGTACGCCGCCGATACGCCAATGCAGGTGGGTTTTGCGCATTATCTGCAGAATCCGCAAAACTATCTGCAGCTGTCACCGTTCTATCAGGAAAAGCGCGATCGCCTGCTGTCATTGATGCAAGATTCGCCGTTTAAGCTGCTGCCAAGCGCAGGTTCCTTCTTTATGTTGGCCAGTTACGGACATTTCAGTGACGAAAGCGACAGTGAAATGGTAAAACGTCTCATCGCCGATCACGGTGTGGCCACCATTCCGTTGTCGGCGTTTTATATGGACGGCACTGACAATAAATTAATTCGCCTGTCATTCGCGAAAGACGACGCAACACTGCAGGCTGGCGCGGAAGCGCTGTGCCGGGTTAAAGGGTAATTAGGGGAAGAATAATGAAAAAGTTAAACGCACTGTTTGTGGCGCTGGGTATGCTGACTTCTGCACACGCACTGGCACAGGAAACCTTACGCTACGGTCTGGAATCACAATATCCACCGTTTGAAAGCCGCAACGCACAGGGCGAGCTGGAAGGTTTTGATATCGAACTGGGTAAAGCAATTTGCGAAGTTGGCAAATTCGACTGTAAGTGGGTGGAAAGCAGCTTTGATGCGCTGATCCCGGCACTGCAGGCGAAAAAGTTTGATGCGATCAACTCGGCGATGAACATCACTGAAGCGCGTGCCAAAAGCATCGATTTCACCAAGCCCATCTACCGTATTCCGACCATGCTGATCGTGAAAGAGGGCGAGAAAGTCCTGCCAACCGCCGAGTCGCTGAAAGGCAAAAACATCGGCGTGCTGCAGGGTTCAATCCAGGAAACTTACGCTAAGAAGCACTGGGAGCCGCAGGGTGTGACCGTGACCTCTTATCAGGACCAGAACCAGGTTTATAACGACATGGTGGCGGGCCGCCTTGACGGCACGCTGGTGATGTCAGCTGCGGGTCAGTCTGGTTTCCTCGATAAGCCACAGGGCAAAGGTTTCGCCTTTGTTGGCAAGCCGGTTGAAGATGACACCATCCTCGGTTCCGGTATCGGTTTCGGCCTGCGTAAGGGTGATGCCAAGCTGAAAGGTGAACTGGATGCGGCTATCACGAAAGTGCAGGCTGACGGCACCATCACCAAGCTGGCGGCGAAATTCTTCCCTGGCATTGATGTGACCGCAGCGAAATAACAGCAAGCGCCACTCTGGCGCGCTGCGCCGTTAAAACCGGATTAAATTAAGGCTGCCATTGTTCATCTATGGCAGCCTTTTTCGTCTACGTCGAAGTGGGTGGCATTGCCTCCCAACGGTCGCCGGACCCTCACTGTGCCTCTGACAGCATTAAGATCTGCCGGTAAAGTTCTTGCTTATTTCGCCGCCAGATAACACAGCGCTTCCGCCACCTGATAAGACTTCACAAACGACGGCATCGGTAAAAACTCAAAGCGTGAATGGAAATTGTGTGCACCGGTAAAGAAGTTCGGTGTCAGCAATCCTTTTGCCGATAAAGCCGCACCGTCTGTGCCGCCGCGCATCGGTATGACTTTCGGCTCCACACTCACCTGTTCGAGCGCCGCAAATATCAAGTCAATCGCACGACGATCTTCCCCAATAGCATTACTAATGTTGCTGTAGGTATCGTTAATGGTGAGTGAAACATGCCCGGTAGGATAAAGCGCGGCGATCTCATCCGCGACTTCCACCAACTGCTGTTTTTTCTCATCGAATCCCTGTAAATCAAAGTCGCGAATCGAGGCTTTCAACACCGCACGGCTGGCGTTGGCATTGATATCGTTAAACCAGATATAGCCTTCGCGTCCTTCGGTATGTTCTGGCGTGGCCAGGCGATCGAAACGTGAAATAAAGTCGTGCGCCATCAGGAGCGGATTCACCAGCACGCCTTTACCGGACATCGGATGCGCCGGCACGCCGGTAAACACCAGTTCCGCCGCCGCCGCATTGAAGTTCTCATACACCACTTCGCCCAGCTCACAGCAGTCGATAGTCCAGGCAAAATCAACGTTAAAGCGTGTCTCCAAATCCAGCGCTTTGGCGCCGCGCAATCCAATCTCTTCATCCGGCACAAATGCCACCACAATGTCGCCATGATCGCCTTTGAGGTTATCCATCAGCGTCATGACCACCGTCACCGCCGCTTTGTTGTCGGCGCCGAGCACGCTGGTGCCATCGCTAAAAATAATCTCCTGGCCGTGATAGGGAGCGATCTCCGGATGTTCCGCCACGCGCAGCCAGATATCCTGCTGCGCGTTCAGACACAAATCATCGCCGTTAAACGTCAGGGTTTGCGGATGGATATCCGGTGATAAACCCACGTCAACCGTGTCGATATGGGTAATAAAGCCAATGCGCGGTGCATCAGGCCGATTGCCCGGTTTTACTGCGGTCACCGTGGCATGCTGATCGATGACGATATCCTGCAGCCCAAGCTCACGCAGTTCCTGCGCCAGCAGCTCCGCCATCGCATGTTGTGAAGGGGTGCTGGGCAGCGTGGTGGATTTGGCATCGCTCTGGCTGGAAACCGCCAGATAACGGTAAAAACGTTGGGTCAGTTGGCGCGCGAGTTGTTCTGTCATCACATTTCCTTATTAGCTTTGCGCGATGTGCATTACACACCTCGGATAAAACGTGTTATTTATCAATACATACCGATGCGGGCTCATGGAAGTCAACAAAAACGAGGATCACAATGAAAAAGATGATGGCAAAGTTCACACTCAGCGCGTTGTGTTTAGCGGTAGCAGGCGGGGTATCGGCAAAAACGCTGGTTTACTGTTCTGAAGGTTCTCCTGAGAATTTCAACCCACAGCTGTACACCTCGGGAACCAGTGTGGATGCCAGCGCAGTGCCGATTTTCAATCGCCTGGTAGACTTCAAGCCCGGCACCACAGAACTGGTGCCAAGCCTGGCTGAAAGCTGGGATATCAGCCCGGACGGCACGGTATACACGTTTCACTTACGCGAAGGGGTTAAATTCCAAAGCAACAAACTGTTTAGACCCTCGCGCGACCTGAATGCCGATGATGTGATCTTCTCGTTTATGCGTCAGATGGATCCCAAAAACCCCTACCACAACGTCTCCGGTGGCAACTACAGCAATTTCGATAGCCTGGAACTGGCGAAGCTGATCAAGAATATAGAGAAAGTGGATGACAATACGGTGCGCATCACGCTGGCGCATGCGGAAGCGCCGTTCCTCGCGGATTTGGCCTGGTACTTCGCCTCCATTCACTCTGCGGAGTATGCCGATCAGATGCTGAAGGCCGGTACGCCAGAAAAAGTGGACATGGAGCCTATCGGCACCGGGCCATTTGAGCTGGTGCAATATCAAAAAGACTCCCGCATTCTCTACAAAGCCTTCCCGGATTACTGGCAGGGCAAAGCGAAACTGGATCGCATTGTCTTTTCCATCACCCCAGATGCCTCAGTGCGCTATGCCAAGCTGGAAAAAAACGAGTGCCAGATTATGCCGTTCCCTAATCCGGCCGATCTGGAAAAAATGCGCACCAATCCTGACCTGACGCTGGAACAGAAATCGGGACTCAACACCGGTTTCCTGTCGTTCAACACCACTAAAGCGCCGCTGGATAACGTTAAAGTCCGCCAGGCGCTGGCGATGGCGATTAACAAGCAGGCGATAATTGACGCGATCTTCAAAGGCACCGGCACGGTGGCGAAAAATATTCTGCCGCCGGATGTCTGGAGCGCCGACAAGGATCTGAAAGATTACGATTATGATCCGCAGAAAGCCAAAGCGTTGCTGCAGGAAGCGGGCATAAAACCCGGCACCGAAATCTCACTGTGGGCGATGCCGGTACAGCGTCCTTACAACCCGAATGCGCGACGAATGGCAGAGATGATTCAGGCAGATTGGGCGCAGGTGGGCATTAAAGCCAACATCGTCAGTTATGAGTGGGGTGAATACCTGAAGCGCGTGAAGGGCGGCGAGCATCAGGCGGCGCTGATGGGCTGGACCACGGCGACTGGCGATCCGGATAACTTCTTCGGCCCGCTCTACAGCTGCACCTCGGCCAATGGCGGCTCCAACTCCTCCAAATGGTGCTATCAGCCGTTCGAGAAGATCATCACCGAAGCACGTGCTGAGCAAAACCATGACAAGCGCGTCACCCTGTATCGCGAAGCGCAGCAGATGATGCATGACCAGGTGCCTGCCGTGATGATCGCCCATTCGACAATTTTCGAGCCTGTGCGCAAAACGGTGAGCGGATATACCGTCGATCCGTTTGGCAAACACATTTTCTTTCCGGTCGATATTAAGGATTGATGATGGCAGCGGGCAATCCAAAGGCGGCCCGCTAGATTGCCAAAATCCTGGCGATTATGGCTTCCAGCGTTGACGCAACGGCTCTTCCAGCGCGTTCATTTGCTGCAGTAAAAACGTCATAAACACATTCAGGGCGGCACTGCGAGGTCGCCCTGATTGCGCCTGTAGCTGCAGGTTGCGCTGACTCAACTGATCAATTCCCACAGAACGTAATATCAAGCCGTGCGTTTCCGCCTCTTGCAGCACGGTAAAGGCGCTGCAAATGGTCAGGGCCAGCGGTGTACGCAGCAGGAAGTGGAACAGCGTTGAGAAGGTATCGCAGGTGATCACCGGTTCAATCAAATTGCCGCTCATATGGCTCGCCAGCTCAAACAGCTGGCGCACCGTGGTGTTTTGTTGCGGCAACGCCAGCGGATAGTGGCTGACATCGTTCAGGGTCACGTGTGTTGCGCTAGCCAGCGGATGGCTCTGATGCATCACCAGCAGCACCGGCGCTGGCCAGGAACCGATCACCTCCACACCGCGTTCAGCGTGCAGGCTAAATTGCAGTGCCAGATCGCATTCACCACTGCGCAATAACTCGGCGACACCTTGCGTACTCGCCACTTTGATATCAAACAGCACGCCGGGATTATCCTTACGGAAGGCGGCAATCATGCGCGGCAGCAGCGTAAAGGCCAACCCATCGGTACAGGCCACGCGAATCAGCGTGCGTCGTACGGCCTTTAATCCTTTGATTTCTGCCAGCGCGTATTCCATCTCCAGCATATTTTTGCGCACGTGATGAGCGTAAATTTCACCGGCTTCATTCAGCACCATACCGCGCGCATGGCGATCGAACAGCGGTACGCCGACCTGATTTTCCAGTCGCTGGATCTGCCTGCTGATGGCCGACACCGCCACAAACAGCTGTTCACTGGCCGCGCTGAGCGAACCGGTATTGGCGACAGCCAGAAAATAGCGGATCTCGTTGCTTATCATGCGAATGCCTCATGCTGGTGCATGCCTCGAAATCGGGCAGCGGAGCTTTGCCAAAAAAGCAAATCATACTCGATAAATTGATAATTGTGGCAAAGCAAGGTTTCCGCAAAGATGACAAAACCAAAATACCAATAAAGACATGCAAACATGACAGCTAAAGAAGCGGTACAACAAGCCACCGCCTGGTTCGACAGCGGGGAATTTCAGGAAACATTGGCCCGACGCGTGGCGCAACGTACTGAAAGCCAGCGCCAGGATCGTGACAATGAATTACAGCGTTACCTGCAGGATGAAATTGGCCCTCAGCTGATCGCACTGGGGTTTACGCTGCACTTTATCGATAACCCTGAAGCCGCTCATCGCCCCTTCCTGGTGGCGGTGCGCATCGAAGATCCGTCACTGCCGACCTTGCTGAGCTACGGCCATGGCGATGTGGTGTTCGGCGATGACGAAAACTGGCGCGAAGGCCTATCGCCGTGGCAGTTGGTGGAAGAAGGCGATCGTTGGTACGCACGCGGCAGCGCGGATAACAAAGGCCAGCACTGCGTTAACCTTGCTGCGCTGGAGCAGGTATTTAAAGCACGTGGTGGACGACTCGGATTCAACTGCAAAATGCTGTTTGAGATGGGTGAGGAGATCAGCTCTCCGGGTCTGGCTCAGCTGTGCCAGCATCATGCTGAACTGCTTAAAGCCGATCTGTTTATCGCTTCTGACGGCCCGCGTCTCAATGCGGTGCGCCCAACCCTGTTCCTTGGCTCCCGGGGTGCGGTCAACTTCCGTCTCACCGTCACCGCGCGTGACAACGCCTATCACTCAGGTAACTGGGGCGGCTTATTGACCAATCCGGGTACTCAACTCGCCAACGCCATTGCTTGTCTGGTGAACGAAAGGGGCGTGCTGCAGGTTGATGCGCTGAAACCTGACTCTCTCACTCAGCAAGTGCGCGACATCCTCAGCGACATCGAAGTGGGCGGGATGCCAGGCGATCCAGAGATTGATCCCACCTGGGGCGAGCCGACGCTTTCTCCGACAGAAAGACTCTACGGCTGGAATACACTGGAAGTCCTCGCGTTCCTGACCGGCAATCCTGCGCGTCCGATGAATGCCATTCCCGGTGAAGCCACGGCGGTGTGCCAGTTGCGCTTTGTGGTCGGTACCGATTGGGAAAACCTGGCTCAGCATGTTAGCGAGCACCTGGCGCAGCACGGTTTTGGCTACGTAAAAGTGGAGTTTATGCGCGGCTCACCGGCGACGCGACTCGATCCTACCGATCCGCTGGTGGATTGGGTGCTGGCGAGCATGGCAGAGACCAGCGGCAAAAAACCGGCGCTGCTGCCGAATCTGGGCGGTTCACTGCCCAACGAAGTGTTCTCAGACATTCTCGGCCTGCCAACCTTGTGGGTGCCGCACTCCTACCCGGCCTGCGGTCAGCATGGCGTCAACGAACATATGCTGAAGTCGATTGCGCGTGAAGGTCTGCAAATTATGACCCGACTGCTGTGGGATTTGGGCGAGCAGGGCAGCGAACTGGTGGCTAAACACCGTCTGCACGCAGGAGGTGCTGCATGAGTACGATTAACACGGCTGCCCCATTGAGCAGCACCAAACCAAATCTGCACAAAACGCTGTTTGCCACCTGTATCGGTAATGCACTGGAGTGGTTTGATATTGCGGTGTACGGCTTCTTTGCCAGCTACATTGCCCATGCGTTCTTCCCCACCAGCGATCCCTCGGTCTCTTTGCTGCTGACCTTTGGTAGCTTCGGCGTCTCCTTCCTGATTCGTCCGTTAGGCGCGATTGTGCTGGGTAACTATGCCGACCGCCACGGGCGTAAAAAGGCGCTGCTGCTATCCATTAACCTGATGATGCTGGGCGGCGCGGTGATCACCTTTATGCCGAGCTACGGCACTATTGGTTTGATTGCGCCGTTGCTGATTCTGCTGGCGCGTTTGGTACAGGGCTTCTCAGCGGGTGGCGAATTCGGTAGCTCAACGGCGTTTCTGGTCGAGCATTTCCCGGAGCGCAGGGCGTTTATCGCCAGCTGGCAGTTTGCCACGCAAGGCGCGAGTACGCTGCTGGCCTCGGCGTTTGGATTGGGGTTGACGCAGATCCTCACGGAGAGCCAGATTCAGGATTGGGGATGGCGTATCCCGTTTGCCTTCGGTCTGCTGATTGGTCCGTTGGGGATCTACATCCGCCGCCATGTGCATGAGCCTGCCAGTTTTGAAGCGCAAGCGCCGGAGGCCGCACCGCTGAAACGTCTGTTCGGGCGTCAGAAGGAGCTGATGCTGCTGGCGATTGGCCTGATGGTGATCTCCACCGCAGTAAACTACATGCTCAACTACGTGCCAACTTACGCCACCAAAAACCTGCATCTGCCAGGTTCCGCCGCGTTCACTGCGACCTTGCTGGCAGGAGTGATCCTGACAGTGGTGACGCCGCTGATGGGCTTACTGGCGGAGCGTGTTGGTCGCGTGCCGTTGATGTGGGGCTCGCTGATCCTGTTGATCATCACTATCTATCCGGCGTTTAAGCTGGTGGTGAATCACACCACGCCGACCACCTTGATTATTTTGGTGTGCTGGATGGCGTTGCTGAAATCGATCTATTTCTCGACGGTACCGTCGGTGATGGCCGACTTGTTCCCAATTGGTACTCGCGCCAGTGGGATGGCGATCAGCTATAACGTCGCGGTGACGGTGTTTGGTGGTTTTGCACCGCTGATTTGTACGCTGCTGATCACTGCCACCGGCACCAGCCTGGCACCCGGTTATTACCTGATGGCGATGTCGGTACTGAGTGGATTAGCCTTGCTACGCAGCCAGAAGCGCATCGCTTAAAGGCGGTTGAGCGGATTAGCTTTGCCCCCTATCTAAAGGCGAAGAGCTTAGGCATACCGGAGCTGCGCATTCCATTGCGCAGCCTGAAGAAATGCGCCAGTTATGGCGCGACTTCACCTCATGACGATACCTGGCTGGTAACCTATTCAGCCAGGTATTTCACTCAGGAGAACTGCAAATACGCCACGTGGGTCTGCAGATACTCTTCCAGTCCGTGACGTCCATCCGCACCACCAATACCCGATTTGCGCCAGCCTGCATGGAACCCTTGCATCGCCTCGAAGTTCTCGCGGTTGATGTAGGTCTCACCAAACTTCAACTGACGCAGCGCAATCATCGCCGTGTTCAGATTTTGCGTGTAAATCGAAGAGGTCAGGCCATATTCACAATCGTTAGCCAGCGCGACGGCTTCATCAAGGGTTTTAAAGGTCATCACTGGTAATACCGGACCAAAGATCTCTTCACGCATGATCTCCATCTCCTGACGCACACCGGTAATAATCGTCGGTTCGAAGTAGAACCCTTTATCACCGGCGCGTTTGCCGCCCAGCACTACTTTTCCGCCTTCAGACACTGCTTTGGCGACTTTCTGCTCCACGCGTTCCAGCGCGGCGGCGGTGATCAGCGGGCCCATGTCGATATCGGTTTGTTCGGCCGGATTGCCAAACTTCACCTGCTTCATTGCGGCAGTCAGAGCGGTGATAAAGCGATCATAAATGCCTTCCTGGACATACACGCGTTCCGCACAGTTGCACACCTGTCCGGTGTTGATCACGCGTGAGCTGACAATCGCCTTCACAGCGAGATCCAGGTCTGCATCATCCATGACAATCGCGGGGGCTTTGCCGCCGAGTTCCAGCGACACCTTGGTGACATTTTTCGCTGCGGATTGCATGGTGGCAATGCCCGCGCCGACGCTGCCGGTCAGGCTCACCAAACCGACTTTCGGGTTCGCCGCCAGCTCCTGACCGACTTCAGGACCATAGCCAAACACAAAGTTGATCACGCCCTTCGGCAGGCCAATCTCATGCACAATCTGCGCGAAAATCGCCGCGTTGTTAGGGGTGAGCTCACTGGGTTTGATGGCAATAGTGTTGCCGGTAATCAGCGCCGGAGCGGCTTTACGCGCAATCAGGAAGAAGGGGAAATTCCACGGCAGGATACCGGTGGTGACACCGATGGCTTTCTTAAATACAAAGATATTTTCATTTGGACGATCGCTATTGACGATTTCACCTTCATAACGACGCGCCCATTCGGCCATGTAATCCAGATAATCGGCGGTGAAAAGCACTTCAGTTTGCGCCAGCCCCTGCGTTTTACCGCCTTCCGCCACTATCGTGGCCGTCAATTCGGGTTCACGCTGGCGGATACCGGCGGCAATTTTATGCAACCAGTTGCCGCGTTCTACTGCGGGCAACGCTTCCCAGCCGGGTTGTGCAGTTTCTGCGGCCGCAATTGCCTGTGCTGCATCTTGCTGAGTGCCTTGCGGCACGCGTGACAGCAGCGCTTCAGTCGCCGGATTGATGACCTCAATCCATTTATCGTTCTGATCGTTTACAAACGCGCCATTAATGTAATGTTGATGGTGTGTTGTCATCTGTAGGGTCTCCGCGATCGGTTTCGTTATCAGGGTGTGAATCGAGAGTGAAACAGATCAAGGTGTAGCACCTTTTTGTCAGTGCCAGAGCGGATGACGAGATGGCAGAGAAGGGAAGAACGGTACGACAGACGCAGCATTCCTGTTGAAATGCCGCGTATTCAGCGTGTTAGCTAATCATCCTTTTCAGCAAAAATATCAGGAGCCTGGCACCGCCGCGCCGCTGGCGATAAACCAGGCGAGGAAACTGACGCCAGCAATGATGATGGCAATAGGGAAGAGCAGTCCGATTTTCATAATTATCCTGATCGTTAAGCGAGTTGAACAATGGCGCGATGGGTTTTCATCATACTGAACAGCTGGAATTGGCTGGCGTCATCCACCTCGCGCAGATGTTCGCCTTTCTGATACCGAATGCGGTGAACATGCCCGAGTTGACGCCACACCACGATGGCCGAAGCCAGCAGGGCGCAGTTCTCTTCGCTCTGGATGCAGTCAAGTGTGGCGTAACGTTCTTCATCCAATCCATTAATGAACACGTTTAACGCCTGGGGCGGCACAATGGCGCGGATATCATCCAGCATCACGCGGCTCACCTGCTGCGACAACAGCAGCGTCAACCTTTTGCTATTCATCTCATTCCTTCGTTGCGATGATTTTTCCAACGTTATACGGAGTTCGCCACGTCGGGGAAAGCTCATCGGGCGGCTTTGCGTGACTGCCATGTTAAACAGCAGGCTGGCAGTCAGTCAAAAACTGTGTCGATCAACACAACAAAAATAAAAAATATCCCCAATAATAAGTCACTTATAAAAATCAGTCAGAATGTTGCCTGCAAATGCGATTTTGTGATCCTTATGTTGAAGACCCGCCGAATTTTGCCAGCAGTGCGCGCTTTCCGGCAGCCATCCAAAGGCTGAAGAAAAGCTGCGCACCGTAGACTGCTGCTAATCGGGAAACTATCGGTTTCCTGTGGGCCTCAACCTTACGAAGGAATAACAATGAACAGTGCCATTCTTGCCGGTATTTTATGGCATCTGGTGGGTGCCGCCAGTGCCGCATGTTTTTATGCTCCGTTTAAGCAGGTAAAAAAGTGGTCATGGGAAACAATGTGGTCAGTGGGCGGCGTGATGTCATGGCTGATTCTGCCATGGGCGGTCAGTGCCGTGCTGCTGCCCAACTTCTGGGCCTATTACGGCAGTTTTAGCTTCTCGCAACTGCTGCCGGTGTTTCTGTTTGGTGCCATGTGGGGCGTCGGAAATATTAACTATGGCCTGACCATGCGTTATCTCGGCATGTCGATGGGCATTGGTATTGCCATTGGTATCACCCTCGTGGTGGGCACCTTGATGACGCCGCTGTTGCAGGGACGCTTTGTTGAGCTGTTCAGCTCGCCAGGCGGACGTATGACGTTGTTAGGCGTACTGGTGGCGTTGGTGGGTGTGGCGATCGTTTCACGTGCCGGTTTGTTGAAAGAGCGTGCGCTTGGCATCAATGCGGAAGAGTTTAATCTCAAGAAAGGACTGGTGCTGGCGGTGTTGTGCGGCATCTTCTCCGCCGGGATGTCTTTCGCGATGGATGCGGCGAAACCGATGCATGTAGCGGCAGCCAATCTGGGTATCAATCCGCTGTACGTGGCCTTACCCAGCTATGTGGTGATCATGGGCGGCGGTGCGCTGGTTAATCTGGCTTACTGCTTTGTGCGTCTGGCGATCAAACCGGAACTGTCAGTACGTCGCGATTTCTCAGTGGCAAAACCGATGCTGATGGCCAACGTGGCCTTTGCCGTGCTCGGTGGCACCATGTGGTATCTGCAGTTCTTCTTCTACGCCTGGGGCCACGCGAAAATTCCTGCGCAATATGACTTTGTCAGCTGGATGCTGCACATGAGCCTGTATGTACTGTGCGGTGGATTAGTGGGTCTGGTGCTGAAAGAGTGGAAAGCGGTGGGGCAGCGCCCGGTGCGCGTGCTGTCGTTGGGTTGTGTGGTGATCATCATCGCGGCCAACATCGTGGGATTGGGCATGGCCAACGGTTAATTAACTCGGCTTCCTATAAAAATCCTGACGCGCGGCAAGGTGCGTCAGGCTTTTATTTTGTCGCTCAGTGAGGCGTGCTGAGGAAGAAAACGCTGGCGCCAGGCGCTGGGTGTCAAACCGGTATCCCGCGTAAACACCACCGAGAAGTAATTGCTGTCATCAAAGCCGCAGCGCGCGGCCACTTCACTGATTAAACAATCCTGGGTGCGCAACAAATATTTTGCCTGGCACAGTTGCAGCTGCCGTAAATAATGGCCCACCGTCATGCCGGTTTGCTGACGAAACAGCTGCTTCAGCGCACGTTCATTCAATTGGTTTTGCTGGCAAAAATGGGATAAGTCGAACGGGCGGTGCAGCGCACCCTGTAAAGCTGACATCAGCAAATCCAGTTGTTCACCTTCCGGCAGCGCCCATGGACGGTCAGCTGCATAACCATGGCGACGCAAGATCAGCGCCAGCTGCAGAAACAGGGCCTCAGAGAGCTGAATCGATAATGAATCACTTTTACGGCTCTCCCGCTCGAGCTGGCTGATCACGCCACGCGCCAGCGCCATGCCGCGCGTGGTTAAGCGCCAGCAGCTGGGTGCATCATCGTCCTGTGGGGGCAGCAGCTGGCTCCAGTCCAGACTCAGACGAAAGCGATCGCGGCAGTAAAGAATGTTATCCAGCGCCAAATCGTTGACGCTGTCATAACTGTGGCAATCATTGTCGCGGATATAGAACACATCGCCGCAGGTGATCAACCACGGGCGATCGTTGAGCACGTGCAAGCCGTTGCCGCGCCAGACGATCACAATTTCACTGAATTCATGACGATGCGGGGGGAAGGAGGGTTGAGGCATGCGTTCGGCCACCGCAATCGGCAGATTGGTGGCCGGGAAATAGTCTTCGCGCGTCAAAATCAGCGACATGGGAACCACTCCAGTTACATCATCTGCTGGCGCTCCGCTCGGGGCGCGCAGCCAAATTCCCGCCGAAACAGCGTGGAGAAGTGGTTGCTGTCACCAAATCCACACTGATAGGCGATGTCCGTTATGCGCATATCGCTATGGCGCAGTAAATGCCGGGCCTGCAATAAGCGCAGACGATTCAGGTAGCGCTGCGGCGTATTGCCGGTTTGCTGCTTCATCTGGCGATGCAGGGTGCGCAGCGAAAGCGAGAAGCGATCGGCCAGCGCATCCCATTCAATATCTTCACTGTAGTGCTCATTGAGCCAGTCAAGCAACCGATGCAGACGCGCTTCCTGATCCTGCGCCTGATCGTTGTGACCCGCCTCGCGCAGCAGCACCAGCAGTTGCAAAAACAGCTGCTCCTGATGCGCCTGTCGCTCCAGCGACCAGACCTCCTGCTGTTTCATCTGCGTCACAATCTGCAGCGCCTGCGCCATCACCTTGTGATTGATACGCCAGTGCGACAGATAGTTACCGTTTTCATCGCCGGGCAGCAATGACTGTAAACCAGAGAGAAAACGAAACGCTGCCGGGCTGCGGTACAGCACATTAGTCAGGCACAAATTCTCGGTCTGCTCATACAAATGGCGATCGTGATCGCGCACAAAGCACACGCAACCGGCGCACAGGGTCTGCGGCTGGCCGTTAAACACGTGAATACCGGAACCTTGCTCAACCAGCACGATTTCATGGAAATCATGATGATGTTCGGGAAAGGCCTGCTGCGGTACGCGCGGCTCAATAGCAATCGCGTAGTTTCCTTCCGGAAAGAAATCAGCACTGTGCAGAACGGTCATGATGCGCCTCTCGATTAACAATTTTGTAACCGAGTCTACGCAGGCGCTGCGCACCTTACCTTGAAATTTAAACCGCACAGCGCAGGAAAATGGCCAATTATTCAAGATCGGCCAAGTGATTGATGGAATTGCGGTAAAGCTCACAACTCTGTTGTTCCCCGGTTCTGTGAGCTTTCTCACGATCATCTTTGCCAGCCTGCCATCGACTATCACGCGCTGGCAGTAAGGGGAAGGTGGCCAAGCGCCAGTATTCATACGCTAAAGCCATCTCATCACAGGAAGAAACGCCATGAGTATGCGTAACATTGTTGCCATTGATTTAGGCGCATCCAGCGGGCGCGTGATGCTCGCACAATGGACCTCTGCTAACCAGCGCATCACCCTGCGTGAAGTGTGCCGTTTTGCCAACCAGCGTGTTCGTCGCACCGGTTATGACTGCTGGGATCTCGACAGTCTGGAGCAGGCGATTCGCGCAGGGCTGGCGCAGTTAGATGATGAGGGCATCGTGCCGGACAGCATCGGCATTGATACCTGGGGCGTGGATCTGGTGCTGCTGGATGCCAACGGCGATCGGGTGGGCGAAACGGTCAGTTATCGTGATTCGCGCACCGATGGCGTGATGGCACAAGCGATCAATGAGCTGGGTAAAGCCGCGATTTACCAGCGCACGGGCATCCAGTTTCTGCCCTTCAATACCCTTTATCAGCTGCGTGCGTTGCACCAGCAACAACCGGGCTGGCAGGCACAGGTCAAACATGCGCTGATGATCCCGGATTATCTGCATTACCGTCTGACCGGCAATATGAACTGGGAGTACACCAACGCCACCACCACGCAGCTGCTCAACATTGACACCGGCGAGTGGGATCGCGAGTTGCTGGCGTGGGCGGGGATTGATGCCGACTGGTTTGGCAAACCGACTGCGCCGGGCAACACCGTGGGCAACTGGGTTAACGCCAGTGGTAAAAAGATCCCGGTGGTGGCCGTCGCCACCCACGATACCGCCAGCGCGGTATTGGCCACGCCGCTGATGCAGGATGATGCCGCTTATCTCAGTTCTGGCACCTGGTCGTTAATGGGCATAGAAAGTCTGCAACCCTGCGTCAACCGCACGTCGCTCGACGCCAATATCACCAACGAAGGTGGCGCGGAAGGCTATCGGGTGTTGAAGAACATCATGGGACTGTGGCTATTACAGCGCGTATGCAGCGAATTGCACATCTCAGATCTCTGCGCATTGATTGACGAAGCAAAAAATGAATCCGCCTGTCGTGCCCTGATCAATCCTAATCATACGCGTTTTATTAATCCCGCCAGCATGGTGCAGGAGATTCAGGATGCCTGCGCTGAGCAGCATATGCCGATTCCACAAAGCCCTGCAGAGCTGGCACGCACCATTTTCGACAGCCTGGCGCTGCTGTATCGCCAGGTGATAGGCGAACTGGGCAACCTGCGCGGAACCGCGATTCGCCAGTTACATGTGGTCGGCGGCGGCAGTCAGAACCCATTACTGAACCAACTCTGTGCCGATGCCTGCGAAATGCCCGTACTGGCCGGCCCCATTGAAGCCTCAACGCTGGGTAATGTCGGCTGCCAGCTGATGGCGTTGGGTGAACTGCGTGATGTGGCCGAATTGCGTCGCTGCATCGATAAAAATTTCCCGTTAGAAACGTTTGCACCTCAGAACGCCAGCATCTTTGCTGCCCACCAGGCACGCTTTGCGGCACTGAGCCAACCTGCTAAGGAACTTGCATATGACAAAGCTGATTGAACAAGCCTTTGAACTGGCGAAACAACGCTACGCGGCGTTGGGTATTGATGTGGACCAGGTAATGACCCAACTGGATGGCATCCCGGTGTCGATGCACTGCTGGCAGGGGGATGATGTTCGTGGCTTTGAAAACCCGAATGGCGAACTGACGGGCGGTATTCAGGCCACCGGCAATTATCCGGGACGCGCTCGCAACGCGGATGAGCTGCGTGCGGACATAGAAAAAGCCATGTCGCTGATCCCCGGCACTAAACGCCTCAACCTCCACGCCATTTATCTGGAAAGCGATTCGCCAGTTGAACGCGATGCCATTGAGCCGAAGCACTTTAGCGGCTGGGTAGAGTGGGCGAAATCCAACAAATTAGGACTGGATTTTAACCCCAGCTGCTTCTCACACCCGCTGAGCGCCGACGGCTTTACGCTTTCCCATGCTGATAAAGGGATTCGCCAGTTCTGGATCGACCACTGCAAAGCCAGCCGCCGTATTTCAGCGCACTTTGGTGAACAGCTGGGAACCCCATCGGTGATGAACATCTGGGTGCCTGATGGCATGAAAGATCTCACCATCGATCGTCTGGCACCGCGCGAGCGTCTGGCCAGCGCGCTGGATGAAGTCATCAGCGAGAAGCTCGACCCGCGTCATCATATCGATGCGGTGGAAAGCAAACTGTTTGGTATCGGCGCGGAGAGTTACACCGTGGGCTCCAACGAGTTTTGCCTCGGCTACGCCGCCAGCCGTCAAACGGCGCTGACGTTAGACGCCGGACATTTCCATCCTACCGAAGTGATCTCCGACAAGATTTCCACCGCCATGCTGTACGTGCCGCGCCTGCTGTTACATGTCAGCCGCCCTGTACGCTGGGATAGCGATCACGTGGTGCTGCTCGATGATGAAACGCAGGCCATCGCCACTGAGATCGCCCGCCACAAACTGTTCGACAAAGTGCATATCGGCCTGGACTTCTTTGACGCCTCGATTAACCGCATCGCAGCCTGGGTGATTGGCACCCGCAACGCCAAAAAAGCGCTGCTGCGCGCACTGCTGGAACCCTGCGATCAGCTGCGAAAATGTGAGCAGGAAGGGGATTACACCGCGCGTCTGGCACTGCTGGAAGAGCAGAAATCTCTGCCATGGCAGGCGGTCTGGGAAGCCTGGTGCCTGCGCCATGATGTGCCCGCCGATGCCAGCTGGCTGAGCGAAGTGCGCCACTATGAACAACAAACATTGCCTCTACGTTAAGGGATCAACTATGCAAAATATTCTCTCTTCGTCCTTTGTTCAGGACATGGTGAAAGCCACCAGCGATATGTGGTTAAAAGGCTGGGATGAGCGTAACGGCGGCAACGTCAGCCTGCGTTTATTGCCGGAGGAAGCTCAGGCCTGGTCAGCCGATTTTTATGCCGAACCGCGCTGTATTGAGTTAACCAAACCGGCGCCCGCGCTGGCTAACGACTGGTTCCTGGTGACCGGTTCAGGCAAGTTTTTCCGTAATGTTCAGCTTGATCCCGCCGACTGTCTGGCGCTGCTACAGGTGGACGATAAAGGGTTGTCGTACAAAATCCATTGGGGACTCAGCAACGGCGGGTTGCCAACCTCGGAACTGGCGGCGCATTTCCAGTCGCACAGCGTGCGTAAGCAGGTTTCCAATGGGGCTGACCGGGTGATTATGCACTGCCATGCCACCAACTTTATGGCGTTGAGCTACGTGGTGAATCTGGATTCCGCCCGTTTCACGCGTTTATTGTGGGAAGGCAGCACCGAATGTCTGGTGGTGTTCCCGGATGGCGTCGGCATTCTGCCGTGGATGGTGCCGGGAACCGATCAGATTGGTCAAGCCACTGCCGATGCCATGGCATCACACAGCCTGGTGATGTGGCCGTTCCACGGCATTTTCGGTGCCGGTCCGAATCTGGATGAAACTTTTGGACTGATCGACACGGCCGAGAAGTCTTCAGAAGTGGTGGTCAAAGCCTTGTCGATGGGTGGGATTCGCCAGAGCATCACCACCGAACAGCTGGTGGCACTTGGAGAACGCTTCAGTGTGCAACCGTGGCAAGCGGCATTGGATGTGGAGCGCAGTGATGTTGCGTAAAGCCTTTGTGATGCAGGTGCATGCGCACTGTCATGATGAATATCTGCGTCGCCATTCACCGATCTGGCCTGAGCTGGAACAGACGTTGAAAACTCACGGTGCGCACAACTATGCGATTTGGCTGGATGCGGAGCGTAATTTGTTATTCGCCAGCGTGGAGATAGAGTCGGAAGCACGTTGGGAGGCGGTCGCGAACACGGAAGTGTGCCAGCGTTGGTGGGCATCGATGAAAGATTTGATGCCATCGAATGCGAACAATAGCCCGATCAGCCAGGTGTTAAAACCGATGTTTTTTATGCCTTAAGGATTTCAAACATTACACTTTGGTGCAAGTCAGGGGCGGCCTGGAGGTCGCACCTGACTGCAAAGTGATAAAACATCGTCAGCAGGCTATGACGCGTTCAACGCGCAGTAGCCTGCCAGAGCGGGCCAGATGGCCATCTGCGTATCGACTATTCCATCGAGATCGTCACGGCTTGCGCCTTCACGGGCGCGCACTGACATGCCCTGCAACACGCAGGCCAGATAGCTGGCCAACGTACCGCTGTTGGCACACTGCGGCAATTCGCCACGCTGTTGCCGGACATCCAGAAATTGCTGCAAAGCCCGTTCCTGTGCATGGTGCTGCTTAGCCAGCATCTGTGCAATCTCGTCTGAGCCTGAAGAGAGCGCACTGGAGGTGCAGATAAAGAAACAGCCAGCGGGCTTATCACACTCGGTAAAACAGGCTGCAGTGGCACGAAAATAGGCCTCAATCGCGGCTTTGACATCGAGTGTTTCATCCTTAAGCACCTGATTACGCTGCGCGCTGAAGGTATCGATGTAGCGCTGCATTGCTGCGCGGAACAAGCCTTCCTTATTCTCAAACTCCGCGTAAAGCGTCGGCGCTTTCGCCCCCGTCGCGTTCACCAAATCTGACAGCGAGGTGCCTTCATAACCGTGTGCCCAAAACAACATTAACGCTTTATCCAGCGCATCGTTGCGATCAAACACTTTGGGGCGACCACGCGTTTTGCGATTAAGCGTGTCGGTCATTTGCGTCATAGGGACACCTCACTGCATGAAGAACATGTGATTAAATTACCGATCGCTAACTAAATATGCAAGCGCAGCCGACATTCCCTCTCATTCACTTTGCCCGTTTGTGCTTTACCTGCGGCACAACACTCAAATCGATAAGTGAAAAAGGGCGCTAAAGCCCATAATCACGCCTCTTCTTAATAAAATAATGACCGTTAATAAAATGATTGACGAGATGCCCAGTTCGGCGCTAGCATTTAATTAACGGTTGTTAACTTAATTCAGCCGACCCCTTCCATCTGCATAAGAGAGACGATCATGAAAAGCATCAAAATGGTATTAGCCGCAGTCGCACTGTCATCCATCGCGTTTGGTAGCATGGCTGCTGAACTAGTGAATCAGGCACCATTGAACCAGCAGCAAATTGGTGTGGTCAGTGCATCAGGTAGCACTAACCTGGCTTCACTGGAGAATCAGCTATCGGAGAAGGCGAGTGCTGCCGGAGCAAAGTCGTTCCGCATCACTTCGACCTCTGGCAACAACAAGCTAAATGGCACAGCGGTAATTTATAACTAATTACCAAAGCGCGAAGAATGGCGCAGGGGCGCACCGATGTGGGCCCTTGGTTATGAGCGGATTATCCGTTTGAACGGAGTTGCGGATACCGACGGAAGATGGCGATACACCAGAACAACGCAACCAGTCCAATTAACCCCCCCACGTTACCCACATCCGACATTTTCATATGCAGGCTGACCTGGTTCCCCAACAGGGCACCCGCACCAATCCCGATGTTATAAATACCTGAGAACAAGGACATCGCCACATCGGTGGCATCCGGTGCCAGTGACAGCACACGAACCTGCATCGCCAGGCCGATCATCATCATTGCCATGCCCCAGAAAATGCACAGCAGCGAAATGGCTGCAGGGCGCACGGCGGCAAACAGCAACAGCCCCATACTCAACGTGATGATGCCAATCGCGGCGAGTAACATCGCTGAGGGGAATTTGTTGCCCAGCGAACTGAACAGCACGCTGCCGATAATCCCGGCTGAACCGAACAGCAACAGCAGTAAGGTCGTGAAGTTCTCATCCGCATTCGCGACCACCTGCATAAAGGGTTCGATGTAGCTGTAAGCGGTGTAGTGCGCGGTGACCACCAGCGTCACCAGAATATACATTGCTACTAACGCCGGACGGCGGAACAGCATCGGTACGCTACTCAGTGAGCCTGTGTGCTCGCTCGGCAGACGTGGCAGTATCCGCACCAGCAAAATTAGCAGCACCAACGCTGACAAGCCGATCATGCCGAAAGTGGTGCGCCAGCCGAGGTATTGCCCAACGATTCGGCCAATGGGCACGCCCAACACCATCGCCAATGCCGTACCGGTTGCCAGCATACTCAACGCCTGGGTTTTTTTGCCAGCCGGAGCAACACGAATCGCGAGTGAAGCAGTAATCGACCAGAATACCGCGTGCGCCAGTGCGATGCCGATGCGCGAAATCACCAGCGAGGTGAAATCCCATGCCACGGACGAAAGCACATGGCTGGCGATAAACAGAATGAACAACACCGACAGCAGCAGACGGCGTTCTATATTCCGCGTCAGTAGCATTAACGGCAGGGATAACAGCGCAACGACCCATGCATAAATGGTCAGCATAATACCGACATCAGCGGTCTTCATGGCGTAGCTCGCCGCTATATCCGACAACAGGCCAACAGGTACAAATTCAGTGGTATTAAAGACAAAGGCGGCAATCGCCAGCAGCACAACGCGTAGCCAGGCTGTTTTACGTGAGACGGTAGTTGGTTGCATGGGGTTCAAATCGATCTGACAGCGAGTGAGGGGGCGAAACGAGCCCGGTTAAGTGACCTGCATCACAAATTGGGGCTATTGTGGAGCATTAATGAGCGGATGAAAACCATATAGACCGTTTTTATTCCTGAATATTTTTTATCGCTGAAGACCTGGTTAATAGCCTGAGGTTATTATCAATTCTTGCTTTTTGGCTAAGGGGTGAACGCAGGCAAGAACAATCAAAGCGTAGCGCTTTATGATTCCGTGATGAGGAAGTCGGCTGTTTCTGTATGAGAACGATGTGACAGCCGTACTTAACAACACGCCTTAAGCGCTACGCGATTGTCAGACCAGCATTATCAGAGTTGCACCATGTGTTTTAGCGCCACGCTATGCTGAGTGGTCAGGCTTTTTTTTACCGCCACCGGGCAACAATGCTCGCATCCCATCGCATTGGAATAGAATTTACGGGCTTGTTGAATGGCGGCCGTGGCGGTGTAGAAAGTCCCGAGAAAGCGCCGTGCACCATCGGAAGGGAGGAACGGGCAGCCTGTTGCATGTACCACATGGTTGTCGTTATAGCCTGCATGCTTATCGACGTAATAATAGAGTTGCATCTAACGTCCTCATTGCTGTGAAAAAAGAAAATCTAACTATTGTTGGAATAAAATGGATTATAGCGACGAATTGTCGTTTTGTTTTAAGTGGGACTATTTGAAAGCGCGATTCTGACGGCTTAAGCGAGAAGCGGGGCGCAGCGGCCCCGTCGTTTAGATGAAAGGTATTACAGTTTTCGGCACTGTAAACGCCAGCCGACGAATAAGGCCAGCAACAGCAACACACTGATGAACAGCGTCACGCCCGTCCAGCCATAGCTGTGCCAGAACACACCGCCTAACGTGCCCGCCACGCTGGAACCCACGTAGTAGCTGAATAAATAAAGTGACGATGCCTGGCCTTTGGCGCGGCGTGCGCGTGGACCAATCCAACCGCTGGCAACGGAGTGCGCGGCAAAAAAGCCCGCTGTAAACAGCATCATGCCGGGCAGTATCAGCCAGAGTGAATCAAATGCGGTGAGCAACAACCCAGCCAGCATAATGGCGGTGGCGCCAATCATTACCGGACCACGGCCAAAGCGGCTGGTCATCGCGCCTGCTTTAGGAGAACTCCACGAGCCGGTCAGATAAACCACCGACAGCAGACCCACCACCGCCTGGCTTAGCGACCAGGGTGCGCTCAACAAACGGTAGCCAATGTAATTAAACAGCGTCACAAACGCGCCCATCAGCAGGAAACCTTCTGCAAACAGGAACGGCAAACCCTTGTCGCGCCAGTGCAGGCGGAAATTGATAAGTAAACTGCGCGGTCGCAACGAAGCGGGACGGAAATGACGTGATGCCGGCAGAATCTTCCAGAACATCAGTGCGCCTGCTAGCGAGAAGCAACCGATCACCCCAATGGCTACACGCCATGAGAAGAAATCGGTCAGCACCCCGGTGAGCAAGCGTCCGCTCATGCCGCCAATAGAATTGCCGCTGATGTACAGCCCCATCGAGAAGGCAATAACGCGGGGATGAATCTCTTCACTTAAATAAGTCATCCCGACCGCTGCCACACCGCTGAGAGACAACCCAATCAGTGCACGCATCATCAAAATGCCTTGCCAACTGGTCATGGTGGCCGAAATCAACGTGCAAATGGCGGCGAGCATTAAGGCAGTGACCATCACCGACTTACGCCCGATGGCATCGGATAGCGGGCCGGTTACCAGTAAGCCCAGCGCCATCAAACCCGTTGAGAGTGACAATGAAATACTGCTCTCAGCGGGAGAGACGCCAAACTGCTGTGACAGCACGGGCAGAATTGGCTGCACACAATACAGCAGCGCGAAGGTGGCCAATCCAGCGGAAAATAATGCCAGCGTGACGCGCATAAACTGCGGCGATCCACGTTCAATCCATTCGGAGGAGGCTACGGTTGAATCAGGCTTAGCGGACAACTCGTCTTCACGAATTGTCACTGCCTGGGAAGAGCGACTCACGGAATATCCTTAGATGAGGAACGGTCTGATTACTGTAGGAAAATGGGAATAGGTTGTACAATATATTAATAATCTCAAATGAGACGTTTAAAGTATGAATATTGAGTTGCGCCATCTGCGGTATTTCATCGCCGTTGCGGAAGAGCTGCACTTTGGCCGCGCGGCGCAGCGGCTGAATATCTCCCAACCGCCGCTCAGTCAACAGATTCAGCAGCTGGAGCAGGAGATTGGCGCACAGCTGTTTACCCGCACTAATCGCAGCGTGCAGATCACACCTGCCGGTCAGTTGTTTTTACAGGATGCGCGCGTCATTTTGCTGCAGGTTGAACAAGCCGCCAGTAGGGCAGCGCGTGTGCACAGTGGACAGGAAGGCGAGCTGCGTATTGGTTTCACCTCTTCCGCACCCTTCACCGGCCTGGTTTCGGACGCGCTGTATCAATTTCGTCAGCGTTGGCCGGAAGTGCATATTTCGATGCAGGAAAATAACACGCGTCAGCAGTTAGCACCGCTGCACGAAGGTCGGCTGGATTTGGGGGTGATGCGCAACACACCGTTGCCAAGCGATTTACAGCATCGGGTGCTGTTGCGCGAGCCGTTGTGCGCGCTGGTGCACTGGGCACATCCGCTAGCGGATGCCGAAACGATCTCTATTCAGGCACTGGCCAACGAGCCCTTCGTGTTTTTTGATCCACAGGGGGGGACCGCGCTGTACGGGGAAACACTGGCGCTGTTGCACCGTTATCAAATCAAACCGTTTATTACACAGGAAGTGGGCGAAGCGATGACGATTCTCGGTCTCGTTGCTACCGGATTAGGAGTGTCCATATTACCGGCTTCTTTCCGGCGTGCGCGACTGGCTGATGTGGTGTGGATTCCCCTGCAGGAGCACGATGCCATTTCTGAAGTCTGGCTGGTCTGGTCAGCCACGCGGCAACCCACTGCGCAAATGCACAATATGATGCAATTGATGATGCAGAATGCCGAAATTTAAATCGTCTGATGATCAATGGCCCGATCTTTATGTGCGATAAATCACATTTCTAATCAAATATTTGACGCTGCCTGCCAATCTGCATCACCATAGCTGCTGTTTATTTAGAAGCGCGAAAATATCCGGGAGCAGGGCGTGAATCTGGACAGTCAGCCTGGCCACATTGACCAAATAAAACAGACCAACGCAGGTGTGGTTTACCGACTGATTGACCTTTACGGCCCGATTTCGCGTATTGAGCTTTCTAAACGTGCCCAGCTGGCACCCGCCAGCATCACCAAAATTGTGCGTGAAATGCTCGATGCGCATCTGGTGCAGGAAACCGAGTTCCAGGATCCAGGCAGCCGTGGCCGTCCGGCCATTGGTTTGATTCTTGATACCCTCGCCTGGCACTATCTTGCCATCCGTATTCAACCGGGACATATCACGTTAACGCTGCGCGATCTGAGCAGCCGTGCTTTGCAGGAAGATCGACTGCCACTGCCTGCCAGCGCTGACCAGCCGCTGCTGCAAACGCTGCAGCAAATGGTTAATGACTTCTTCGTCCGCCATCAGAACAAACTTGAGCGTCTTACCGCGATTGCCATCACCTTACCCGGTTTAATTAACGCGGCATCGGGTGTGGTGCATCGCATGCCGGGCTATGACGTGCAGGAAATGCCGTTAGGTGAAACACTTTCCTCGCTCACGGGTTTACCGGTATTTGTGCAACATGACATCTCCGCCTGGACGCTGGCCGAAGCGCTGTTCGGTGCTTCGCGCGGTGCGCAGGATGTTATTCAAATAGTGATTGATGAAACGGTTGGTGCGGGTGTGATCAGCGGGGGCCAGCTTTTGCACAAACGAGGTCGTGCGCTGGTAGAAATTGGGCATACGCAGATCGATCCTTACGGCCAGCAGTGTTACTGCGGTAATCATGGCTGTCTGGAAACCGTGGCCAGCACAGGCAGTTTATTGCAGCTGGCGGCCCAGCGTTTATCTTCGCAACCCGACAGTTTGCTGCATCGGGAACCGCTAACCATCGCCAGTTTATGCGCAGCCGCGCAGCAGGGCGATCGACTGGCGCGTGATGTGATTGCCGGTGTCGGCCACCACATTGGTCGCATGTTGGCAATGATGGTGAATATCTTCAATCCCCAACAAATCCTGATTGGTTCTCCGCTTAATCAAGCCGCTGAGGTGCTGTTTCCTGCCGTTAGCAGCACCATTCGTCAGCAGGCGTTACCCGCATACAGTCATGAGATCCAACTCGCCCCTACCAGCTTTAGCGATCCGGGCACTTTTGGTGCCGCCGCGCTGATCAAAGACTCACTTTATAGCGGCCATTTGCTGGTAAAACTGTTGCAAGGCTAATCACTGCTCGCCTTAAGTTTGCGCTAACGCAATCTGCCATCCGAGACATTTCCTTAAACTGCCTTCTTCGCAGGTTACACATCGCTTCAACGAAGGAGGAATAAGGTGAAAACAATCTTTGTCACCGGTACCGACACTGCGGTGGGTAAAACCGTCGTGTCACGCGCGCTTCTGCAGTGTTTCGCCAAAGCGGGTCTCTGTGCAGCAGGCTACAAACCTGTTGCTAAAAGTGCACAGCACACGCCAGACGGATTGCGTAATAAAGATGCTTTGCTGCTGCAGCAGGCATCGGGGCTTGAACTGCCTTACCAGGCGGTGAATCCCATCACCCTGGAAGAAGATGAAATCAGCACCAGCGCATCCGTGCGAATGGATTATCCGTTGCTGAGCCGCAGCCTTGAGCAGTTACAAAGCCGCGCCGCGCGGGTGGTGGTGGAGGGAACTGGCGGCTGGCGCAGTCTGATGAATGATCTGCAGCCGTTGTCCAGTTGGGTTCAACAGGAACAACTGCCGGTCGTCATGGTGGTGGGCATTAAGGAAGGTTGCATTAGTCATGCTTTACTGACCGCTGATGCCGTTGCTCGTGATGGGCTGTCTTTGGTGGGCTGGGTCGCCAACCGGATTAATCCAGGATTGGCTCATTACGCTGAAATCATTGATGTTCTGCGTGAAAAGCTAGGCGCACCGCTGCTGGGTGAGTTGCCTTATCTGCCGCGTGCCGAGCAGCGTGAGCTGAGTGGTTATCTGAACATTTCCCTGCTGGATGAGGCATTAATGCACGTTGATAGTGCACAGCCTGCGGCCTGATGAAACGAAGTGATGCAAATGATCGGTGGCTGAATCTAAGGTTTCGGGTTCAGCATCCGAGATCGCTCTGCTTAAATCAGCTTATAATCATGCGGTTATAAATTTTTTAATCAATGTGAGTGCCAGTGGCGTGAATCATGCATCAGCCATGCTGATGAATATTCTGCCGGAGCACACACATGTCGCACTCCCCTAAAGGTTTATTGTATGGGCTTGATGCCCGTATTGGTCCTGTTCCCGCCTTTTTCGCTGCGTTGCAGCACGTCCTTGCCAGCGTGGTGGGGATCATTACGCCGCCACTGATTATTGGCTCAATCCTCGGATTGCAGACTTACATTCCGTATCTGATCAGCATGTCTTTGCTGGTTTCCGGTTTAGGGACATTTCTGCAGGCGCGTCGCTTTATGGGGATTGGGGCGGGCATGATTTGCCTGCAAGGCACCAGCTTTGCTTTTCTCGGCGTCATCTTATCTGGCGGTTTGATGGTGAAAGCGCAGGGCGGTTCACCGGAAGCAATCATGGCGATGATCATGGGCTGTAACTTTGTGGCCGCGTTTATCCCCATGTTGATCAGCCGTTGCGTAGCGCCGTTGCGGAAAGTGCTGACGCCGGTGGTGACCGGCACGGTGATTACCTTGATCGGCATCAGCCTGATTAAAGTGAGCATCACCGATTGGGCTGGCGGCCATAACGCCACTGACTTTGGTGCGCCAGGAAATCTGGCGCTGGGCGCGCTGACGCTGCTGGTGATTATTGTGCTTAACCGTTCCCAGAATCGCTGGATGCGCCTTGTTGCGGTGGTAGCAGGTATCGCCGTGGGCTGTCTGGCGGCGGCACTGACCGGCCATCTGCCCATCAAACCGATGATGTCCAGCCACTTGCTGGTTTTGCCTTCATTTTTCCGCTTTGGTTTCGATTTTAGCTGGAGCATTTTCGTGCCGATTGCGCTGGTATCGGTGATTTGCGTGATTGAGGCGGTAGGGGATTTGACGGCGAATTGCCTGATTTCGCAGCAACCCATTGAGGGCGACGGTTTTCAACATCGTTTGCAGGGTGGCATTTTGGCTGATGGGATTAGCTGTCTGTTCGCCGCGATGTTTTCGGCATTCCCTAATACTACCTTTGCGCAGAATAACGGTGTGATTCAGATGACCGGCGTGGCCAGCCGTTATGTTGGCATGGTGATTGGTGTGATGCTGATGCTGTTAGGGGTGTTTCCGGTGATCGGCAATGTGCTGCAGCAAATCCCTGCGCCGGTACTTGGCGGCGCCACACTGGTGATGTTTGGCAGTGTGGTGGCGGCAGGCATTCGGGTGATGACGCAATCCCCGTTGGGACGCCGTGAGATGTTGATCGTCGCGGTGTCCTTTGGTATTGGCTTGGGTGTGGAAGCGGTACCCGAGGTGTTGAAGCAGTTGCCACCGTTGGTGAGTAATTTGTTTGGTCATGCGGTGACCACGGGGGGCATTCTGGCGATGCTGTTGAATATCGTGCTGCCATCTGAGCGGGGTGATGAGCGGGTTATCGGTGCGGTGGAGGAAAATCACTGATTTGAGTCTGTGGTTGCGTTGGGAGAGTTGGGGAGCTAAACCGCTGGCTGTGAGTTTGTGCGTACGTCGGAAGAGGTGGGGATTTAAACCACTGGCTGTAAGTCGGTGCGTACGTCGGAAGAGTTGGGGATCTAAACCACTGACTGTGAGTTGGTGCGTACGTCGGAAGAGGCGGCAGATCGTAAAGACGCCATAAACCATCCCTGGGGCTCGGCCCGCGCCATCCCTGGCGCAGGACGCTTTACTCCTCTGCCGCCTCTTCCAACGCTTTAGCTGTTGTGCGGTTTGTCTGGATTCAGGCTGCCGAGCGTCTTGTTAAGGATTCAGTCTGCGGCGCGTACGTCCTGAGCTGAGATAATCCGCGATATAGTCTTGCGAAATCTCACCGCTGTAGCGTCCTTCCTCATCGACGATCGGCATCCAGACGGTGTTGTGCTCATACAGCTTGGATAGCACCACGCGCAGATTCTCTTCAGCCTTACCCGTCACTTTGAAGGTATGCAGCATCTCCTCGCAGCGTCCGGCAGCATTACGTGCTTCGCGACGCTTCACAAATCCCAGCGGCTTGCCATCATTATCTACCACGGTGACCGATCGCATGTCGTTGTCATCCATGGTGGCGAACGCCTCCTGCAACGGCGTGCTGCGCTGCACGGTGATAGTTGGCTGTTGATCGGTGACGTCGCCCGCCTGCACCAGCAGCAGGCGTTTCAGCGTGCGGTCCTGTCCAACAAAAGAGCCGACAAAATCATTGGCCGGTTTTGCCAACAGCTCGTCGGGGCTAGCGCACTGTACGATTTTGCCCTGTCCAAACACCGCGATGCGGTCACCCAGTTTGAGTGCTTCATCAATATCATGGCTTACCAGCATTACGGTTTTCTTCAACTGGCGCTGCATTTCGAGAAACTCATTCTGAATCACTTCACGGTTGATTGGGTCGACAGCACCAAACGGTTCATCCATCAGCAGTACCGGTGGATCAGCAGCCAGCGCGCGGATCACGCCGATACGCTGCTGCTGACCGCCGGACATTTCTCGTGGATAGCGATTCAGGAATTTGCTGGGATCGAGCGCCACCATGCTCATTAACTCGGTAGCACGTTCGCGGCAGCGCTTTTTATCCCAGCCCAGCATGCGCGGCACCACGGTAATGTTTTCTTCGATGGTCATGTTGGGGAACAGACCAATCTGCTGAATTACGTAGCCGATATTTCGGCGCAGCGTCACAGTATCTTGTCCGCTGGTGTCTTCACCGTTGATCAAAATCTTTCCGCTGCTGGCTGGGATCAGACGGTTAATCATTTTCAGCGTGGTGGTTTTGCCACAGCCGGAAGGGCCGAGCAGCACGCACATCTCTCCGGCAGGTACTTCCAGGCTGACGTTGTCCACGGCGTTGAAGGCGGTGCCGTTTTTTTGTGTAAAGGTTTTCGTCAGGTTTTCCAGTTTTATCATTATCGAATCCCCTTAGGAGTCAGCGCCGACTGCAAACGGTGCAGTAGCCAATCAAGCACAATCGCTAATAAACAAATCATTAATGCACCGGCAATCAGCATGCGCACATCACTGCCGCTGATGCCATCCAGCAGTTGTAATCCCAATCCACCTGCGCCGATGACTGCGGCAATCGCCATCACGCCAACGTTCATGACAACCGCAGTACGGATACCGCCGAAGATTACCGGCAGCGCCATCGGAATTTCGACCCAGCGCAGGCGCTGCCAGAAAGTCATGCCTATGCCGCGACCGGCTTCACGCAGCCCTGGCGACAGGTTTTCCAGTGCGGTGTGGGTGTTACGCACAATCGGCAGCAGGGAGTAAAGGAATACCGCGCAGATAGCGGGCAGCGCACCAATACCTTGACCGATCATGGAAAACAGCGGAATCATCAGACCAAACAGCGCGATGGTTGGAATCGTCAGTACGATGGTGGCGATACCGAGCACCGGCGTCGCCAGCCATTTAAAGCGCACAATCAAAATGCCCAATGGCACGCCAACAATGATGGCGAATCCCACTGCAACCAGCACCAGCCAGGTATGCTGCCAGGTTAAGGCCATCAGGGTGTGCCAGTTACTCATGATGTAATGCAAAGTCTCCATGACGCCTCCTTACAGCATGTTTTTCGATTGCAGGAAATCACGCGCCACCTGCTGCGGTGACTGATGATCGATATCAACACGTTTGTTCATCTCGGTGATCGCTTCGTCGGTGATCAGCGGTGAGAGTTGATTGAGGGCCGCATCCAGCCCCGGATGGCTTTTCAACACATCCAGACGTACGACTGGCGTGACGTTGTAACTTGGGAAGAAATGCTTATCATCTTCCAGCACCTTGAGTTCAAAGCCTTTTACTCGGCCATCGGTGGTATAAATCAAGCCCGCATCGACAAAACCATCACGTACCGCGTTGTACACCAATCCCGGGTCCATCTGGCGAATCTGCGGGCGATCTAGCGGCATGTCGTAGGCTTTCTGCAACGGCTTCAGGCCATCGGAACGGCCGGAGAACTCTAAGTCGAGCCCGAGTTTCCAGTTGTGGTCGGGGTCGGTTTTGCGCACCTGTTCCAGTTTGGCAACGAGCTGTGACATGGTGCTGATGCCTTCTTTATCGGCGCGTGCACGCTGCATGGCAAATGCATAAGTGTTGTTCATTGGCGCGGGATCGAGCCACACCAGGCCCAGTTTGGCATCGAGTTGTTTAACGGTTTTATAAGCCTCTTCAGATGACATCGGTTTGTTGATGTGGTTAAAGATGATCAGCGAGGTACCGGTGTACTCCCAGGTCATATCGATTTGCTTGTTGATCATCGCATTACGACCAATCGTGGTGGCGATATTGGTCTTAGGGACCACCTGAAAACCTTTCTTTTGCAGCCAGAGCACGGTCATGGCAGATAAAATATGCTGTTCGGTAAAGCTCTTGGTTGCCATCACAATCGGTGTTGCCGCGGCGGCGGATTGGCTGATGGCCAGTGTGGCGGCCAGTGCCAGCGCGGTGTGTTTCACCCAGCGCGTTAAGTTATGCGTTTTACCCATCACTTAGCTCCTTGTGTTAAGCCGCAGAGTGCGGGCTGAGGAAACGACCCAATGCTGCCAGCAGCAAATCGAGGATCAACGCAAACAGGGCGGTGGCCACGGCGCCGAGGATCAACGTAGGGAAGTCATTGAGGTAAATGCCGGGGAAAATCAGTTCGCCAAAACTGCTGGCACCAATCAGGAAGGCCAGCGGTGCCGTACCGACATTGATGGCGGTCGCAATGCGCACACCCGCCAGAATCACTGGCAAGGCATTGGGAATTTCTACCTGACGTAAACGCTGGAATTTGGTCATGCCGATGCCGTTGGCAGCTTCAATCAGTGACGGCGGTACGGCGCTTAATCCGGAATAGGTATTACGCACGATAGGTAACAATGAGGCGAGGAACAGGGCGATTAACGCAGGCCGATCGCCAATCCCGACAATGACCATGGCCAGTGCGAGAACAGCCAGCGGCGGCAAGGTATTCCCGACGTTAAAGATCTGCATCACATATTCAGCCCAACGACGAGCAAACGGGCGGCTGAGCAAAACCCCGCTCGGAATGCCAATCAGCAGGGCGAAAAACATTGACCAAAACACTAAAAACAGATGCTGCTGACCCAGATAAATTAAGTCTTCTTGCCGGTCGCGCAACGTATTCAACCCGATTCCCCAAACCAGCAGGGCAATCACCGCGACGATGGCCAGTAGTGCCAGCCCGGCTCTACTAACGAGCGATGCATTTTGCATGCGAAAGTCTCCCTGATTCGACAAATTGTTCGATCTTGTTATGTCATTTCACGGTTGAAGGCGTAGTGGAGAACAAACCACATACGAAAATCCTTCACGTTAATAAATTGCAGATAAAATGACTGTTAGATGGTGCTTTTCCAGCGAATAACTGGAAAGTGCTGTTAAAAGCTATAGCAATGCTTAGCGTATTGCGCCAGTTTTCACGGCAAAATCAGACAGATAGAAGGGCGGTTAAAACCTTCTTAACCCGCATGAAGTAAGGCATCATCTGACAATAAAAAAAATTCATCGAATTATGTGACATTGTCACATAATGGGCGCACGCAGAGGAAACTCGTCTGATGGAAAATCAGCTAGCCTTGAGAGAAAAAGGGAGACGTATGACTGAAACTGCAGAATTGAACACGGAACATCGCCACTGGATCCTTATCGCCTGCATGCTCGCCATGTTTATGGCCGCGATTGAAGTCACCATTGTGGCGACCGCGATGCCGACCATTATTGCTGAACTCGGCGGTTTCTCGCAGTTTGGCTGGGTCTTCTCTATCTATTTGCTGACTCAGGCGGTGAGCGTGCCACTGTATGGTCGGCTTGCTGATATGTGGGGGCGTAAACGACTCTTTTTCATTGGCGTTTCGCTATTCCTAATCGGCTCGGTATTGTGCGGTTTTGCGCATACCATGACGTGGTTAATTCTGTTTCGCGCGTTTCAGGGGCTGGGGGCAGGCGCGATTATGCCGCTCACCAGCACCATTGTGGCCGACATCTACTCCCCGCGCGAACGTGCCCACGTGCAGGGATGGCTTTCCAGCGTCTGGGGTGTCGCGGCTATTATTGGGCCACTGAGTGGTGCCTGGCTGGTTCAGCACTTTAACTGGTCGGTGATTTTCTGGGTGAACGTGCCGATCGGTCTGTTTTCCATGCTGCTGTTAGCGCGTTTCTTACCGGCGCGTGAGCATCACAAAGGGGCAACACTGAATCTTACCGGCAGCTGCTGGCTGATGATTTGCGTTACGGCACTGTTAGTGGCGCTGTTGCAGGCGGATGCCCTTGGTTACTGGTTACTGGCATTCCTGTTATTGGCATTGCTGGCGGGCTGGCAATTAAAACAGCATGAACAGCGAGCTGAGGCTCCGCTGTTTCCTCTGGCTATCTGGCGCAGCCGGTTAATTCTGGCAGGCAATGCCGGTAATCTGATCATCGGTGCCACCATGATGGGCATCAGCGCGTTTCTGCCAACCTGGATTCAGGGTATCACCGGTGGTACGCCGCTGCAGGCGGGTAGCGCGTTGGCGATGATGTCGATTGGCTGGCCGCTGGCCAGTACGTTGAGTGGCCGATTAATGCTGATCACTTCCTACCGTTTTACCGCGCAACTCGGTGCCTTGTTATTGATTGCGGGCAGCGCGCTGCTGCTGCTATTGCGTACCGACAGTTCAATCATGCAAGCCGGGCTCACTGCTTTTGTCATCGGCACCGGCATGGGCATGACCAGCACCACTTTTCTGGTGTCGGTGCAAAACCATGCGCACTACGACATTCGTGGCATCTGCACCGCGTCTATTATGTTTAGCCGCATGCTGGGTTCAGCGATTGGTACTGCGCTGATGGGCGCGGTACTGAACTTCAATCTTGCGCAGCGTCTGCCACAGGCCAGTGATCCGATGCAGCAAATCATGTCACATGAAAGCCGTCAGTCACTGTCCGAAGCGACGTTGCATCAGTGGACCGGACAGATCGCTGCTTCGCTGCATTGGGTGTTTGTGGTGGCGTTAGTGATTGCGATGCTAACGTTGTGGATTGCGTGGTTGATGCCGCGTCAGCGGCCAGAGGCAGAATAGAAAAGGGCGGCCATTAGCCGCCCTTTCAGTATTACTGCGCGGGAGCATCCTGTGAACTGCCTGCGCTTGCCGGGACATTGCTTTCACTGTCTCGGCCGTTTTTCTTGTACACAATTTTCTGGCTGTCATTTTCGCAGTGACCCACTACCTGGCCGCCCGCTTGATCGGCCTGATCGTTAGGCACGATATCCAGCGTAAAGTCCGATTCGGCCACGCCGTTACTGACGATCTTCTTACTGATATCCGCTTTAACAGTTTCACAGGAAGCCTGCGCCAGCATCGGCAACGCCAGCATTGCCATCAACATCACTGCATTACGTTTTTTCATCACACTCTCCTTGGTTCTGAATTCCCTTGAAAACTATAGCAGCAACAGCGAATTAAGGGGCGATCGTACGGCCGGTACGACGATCAAGGCAGCGCAGAGTGTTCGGTTCCCAATACGCATTGACGTTATAGCTCTTCTCGCAGCTATCACGGGTGTCAAAAGCTTTATCGGTTTTATCGAACTCTTTCTCGACGCGCGTGTTGACCTTATTGCGCAGATTCTTCGTGTCGTTCCACTGTTCTTTGCTTTGACGCGCGGCTTCGTTGCTGGAAGCACTGTTGCCGTTCTCAATGATCAGGCGGTCAGTTTGGGCCGATGCCAGCGGTGCAGTCAGCAGCGCGCCGCAGGTTAACGTCACAGTCAGCAGGAGAGAAAACAGGTTTTTCATTGTGATTTCCTTTAGTTAACACCAGCACAGCCAGAAACCCGGCTGTCACAACCATGAGGGCTAGTATATCATCGCTGCAACTTTGCTCACCAGCGGTGAGCCTTTTGTTTAGGCGAGAGAGAGATTTTCTATGCTGGTGAAAACCACTTTACTGTTTTTTTTGACTGCGATTGCCGAAATTGTCGGCTGTTTTCTGCCGTGGCTGTGGCTGAAGAAGGGAATGACCGCGTGGCTTTTACTGCCTGCAGCGGCGAGTCTGGCGTTGTTTGTCTGGTTGCTGACGCTGCATCCGGCAGCAAGCGGTCGTGTGTACGCGGCTTACGGGGGTGTCTATGTGGTGACGGCGCTAATTTGGCTGCGCGTGGTGGATGGCGTCAAGCTCAGTACATGGGATTGGATTGGCGCGCTTGTAGCGTTTAGCGGCATGTTGATTATTGTCGCTGGTTGGGGCCGGGCGTAAGCGATGGGCGCAACCTGTGCGCCCGTGACAATATTCAGCCTTTATGCACTTTCAGACCCGCAAGCGTCTGGGAGACCGGCATGATTTCCAGCGTATTGATATTGACGTGTTTAGGCAGTGTCGTGACCCAATACACCGCTTCAGTGACATCTTCCGCTGTCAGCGCGGTGGTGCCTTCGTAAACGGCATCCGCACGCCCATCATCGCCTTTGAAGCGCACATTAGAAAACTCGGTGCCACCCACTAAGCCCGGCTCGATATCGGTGACGCGCAGCGCGGTACCGTGCAGATCGGTACGCAGATTGAGGCTGAACTGGCGCACGAATGCTTTGGTCGCGCCATAAACGTTGCCGCCCTGATAAGGCCAGCTGCCCGCGATGGAGCCGATGTTTACGATGTGACCGACATTGCGCTCCACCATGGCGGGCAGCACGGCACGCGTCATGTACACCAAACCTTTGTTGTTGGTGTCGATCATATTTTCCCAGTCTTCAATATTGGCTTTGTGCGCGGGCTCGATCCCTAATGCCAGACCGGCATTATTCACCAGCACGTCGATTTCACGCCACTCTGCGGGCAGCGCAGCGATAGCTTCATCGATAGCGGCGCGATTACGCACATCCAACTGAACGGTATAAAGGTTGGCACCCAACTCCTCTTTTAGCTCTTTCAGACGCTCTGCGCGGCGTCCGCTGGCAATCACTTTATGACCATTAGCGATGAAGCGACGGGTGATGCTCTCACCAAAACCGGCGGTGGCGCCAGTGACAAAAATAATCATCTCACTGTTCCTTAAACAATTGTACGTCAATGTTAACCAATTGATTTTAAATTTAAAAACCAACAATGAAACTCTACGAATTATGGGCGGGGGAAGCGAGATCATTTTGTGAGTGCCTGGTTGAGCAAATTTACCCGGCTGTAATCAGCTCTCCAATCCATAAACCGTATACATCATAAACCATCTATGCAGGCTCATGGTCTTTGTGCGTTGCGATAAATGTGGGATTAGCCGCTGTGGAGGGAATTTAACATGCGCAACAATCTGGCTTTGAGGAGGGCGGAGGCACGGGCACAGCGCTGCGTAACATGGGTCAATTCATGCTAACAGGTTGCATGCTTTGGTTGATTCAAGACATGCTGCTGCTTTTATGACTCACCGAGCCTGACGTGTGCTATCTGGCTGGCGGTGAGAGGTATTCAATTCATAACCGGATTCGGCCTGCTGTTTGCTCAGCGTTGCGAACGAAAGCGAACCTGGCATCGCGGTTTATCACCACGATACCAGGCGCCTGTTTGGCACAGTGAATCAGAAAGAACTCCAGTTATCCTCTGGGGAGCTTCCCGCTGTAGCCAGCGCTGTACGCGATTTTAGCGGAGAGAGAACCGGTTTTTTCACTTGGCTTTCAGCTTTGGGTATCACCGCATCAGCGCTCTCCATCAATTTAAACGTACTGACCAGTTCTGCCATTACGGCGGCCTGCTCGGACATGGACTGGGCTGCACTGGCTGACTCTTCAACCAACGCCGCATTCTGCTGCGTGGTGGTATCAATTTGCCCCATCGCGATATTGATTTGACCAATACCATCGCTTTGTTCGCGGCTGGCATGGGCAATTTCTTCAATCAGCTGCGTCATATTGTGGATATCAGACACAATACTGGTCATTCCCTGATCGGCTTTCACAACCAGCTCCCTGCCTGACGTCACGCGTGCAACCGTGTCATCAATTAGTGTTTTGATCTCGCGCGCGGCACCCGCGCTGCGCTGCGCCAGACTACGCACTTCGCTGGCAACCACCGCGAAGCCTCTTCCTGATTCTCCCGCTCGCGCAGCCTCAACAGCGGCATTCAGTGCCAAAATATTGGTCTGGAAAGCAATGCCGTCAATCACCTTAATAATTTCGGACATTTTCTGCGAATCGTTCGAGATTTCCTGTATGCGTGTCGAAACATCGTTCATTACGGCACCGTTGTCTCTGACCGCGGAGGCCACGCCACTAACAAACTGGCGCGCCTGCTCAGTATTACTGGCGGTATTGCTCAGCGTTGAAGTCAGCTCTTCTAACGTGGCGGCCGTTTCCTCCAGGCTTGCTGCCTGTTCATCGGTACGAGAGGCCAGATCATTGTTGCCACCGCTGATTTCACTGGAAGCAAGCGCGATGTTGTTGGCACCTTCACGCACGCGGAGCAGCACGCCCGAGAGTTTTTCAACAAAGCGGTTGAATGCCGCTGATATCTGCGCCAGCTCATCGCCGCCGCGCACTTCCAGGCGACGCGTCAGATCACCTTCCCCTGAAGCAACGTCTTCCAGGGCGTCGCGTAAAATGGCGAGGCGACGCAACTGCTGGTTGAACACCAGCCCGGCAATCAGCGCGGTAATAATCAGACTCACCAGGGTGATGAGGATGCTTTCCCGCTGTAATGTCGTCAGCGATGCCGTCACTTCATCACGATCAACGGCGATCACCAGTGACCACGGCGTCCCTTTTACCGGAGAGGCGTAAACGAACTGCTGTTCACCGCCGATGGTCAGTTCAGCATGCCCACCCTGACTGGCCAGATTTTGGATAACTTTGAGGTCGAGTGAAGGTGACAACTCAGTGACCGCCTTGAGAATAAGGTCAGACTTCGGCGCGGCAATCAATTTACCGCTGCTGTCCACCAGGAATGCAAAACTCTTCTCCAGTGGATGAATCGCATTCACCGTATTGGAGACGGTATCCAGGTGTAGATCGCTGCCGATCACACCCAATGTTTTTCCGTTATCGACAATCGGCTGAGCAAAAGTAATGGTCAGCTTGCCGGTTGAGGCATCAACATAGGGGTCCAGCAACACCGGATGGCCAGCTTTTACCGTTTCCAGATACCACGGACGCTGGCTGCCATCATAGGTGGCTGGCATAGGATGGACGAACACATGGGAATGAGGCTCAGGATAGACGATATAGGCATCATCAAACTCGCCAGCTTCGATCGCCGCACGCAGAAAAGGGACCGCATCGTCATGACGACCAAAAGCCGTTTTGATCGAACCGGTGATACGTTGTTTTTCTTCTGCCCAGCCAGCCAGTTCAGCCGCATGAACGCGGGAGAGCTGGCCAATGCGCTCATCAATGCTTTCAAGTGTCTTTCCACGCACGGTGGTGTAGGTAAAAGTGGCAAGTGCGATAAGAGATACTGCCGTGATGACCACGCTGATAGCGATTAAACGCGAGCGTATTGTTTTAAACATGTTTACCTTCCACCCAACTGGATCACATTAGAGGTTTGATTTTTCCAGAATGCGTCCTGCGTCACTGAAAATACGGAATACGTTCTCTGTTATCGGTAATCCCATCTAAAACTGTAGGGAACCGATTGCGCGGTGGAAGAGTATTAAGGCACTAAAAGGGAAGGGAGTCAGCGCGCCCGTCGTCCTGATAAAGATACGGGCACACTATACTTAACGAAGCGAGCGCTCAAATGCACTCGCTGATACCGCTTAACTTAACGCGACGAGGGACAGCTGATGCGAGTCGGTATAACGGTCAGTGGCCAATGGCATCGCGTCCTCATCAACCTGGAACTGCGTCACCGACTGCTGCAAATTCACCACCTGCTGTTGCAGTGAGCTGGCAGCGGTTGCCACTTCAGCCACCAGTGAGGCATTCTGTTGTGTTACACCATCCATCTGCTGTATAGCGATGTTGATCTGCGAGATGCCGCGCGTCTGCTCGCCGGAAGCCAGCATCACTTCATCCATGATATCGACCACTTTTTTCACATCGAGCATCACTTCATTCATGGTGACGCCAGCATCTTTAACCAGTCCTGAACCCTGCTCAATATTGCTGAGCGAGTCATTGATCATCAGGCCAATTTCCTTCGCGGCGGTGGCGCTGCGCTGAGCCAGCACTCGAACTTCCGAAGCGACCACAGCAAAACCGCGTCCCGCTTCTCCTGCACGCGCGGCTTCAACTGCTGCGTTCAAGGCCAGCAGGTTAGTCTGGAAGGCAATGCCGTCAATCACACCGACGATGTCGCCGATTTTTGCCGAGCTTTTCTCAATAGAACTCATGGTGGTGACCACTTCAGACACCACTGTTGCACCACGCGAAGCAGATTCTGAAGCCTTCTGCGACAATGCGTTAGCTTTGCGCGTGTTGTCCTCATTGTTTTTCACTGTCGCCATAATTTGCTCCATGCTGGATGCCGTCTCATCCAGTGAGGCCGCCTGTTGCTCAGTCCGGCTGGAGAGGTCGATGTTGCCCGTCGCGATTTCTTCAACGCCGGAGCCGATCGCATCGGTGCCACTGCGGACCATCAGCACCATGTTTGCCAGGCCATCGCGCATACGCTGTACCGCGGCAAACAATTGCGCAATTTCATTTTTACCGGAGATATCGATGCGCGCACGTAAGTCACCTTCGGCGATGCGATCAAACACGTTGATCACATGATTGAGCGGCTTAACGATAAGATTGGTCATCACCGACCAGGCCAGCGCGGCCAACACCAGCGCACAGGCGATACAAAAGTACAGCGTAAACGCCATATGCTGAACCCGATCGCTGGAGTCACTGTAGGCGACATCAATACTTTTAATTTTAAAGGCCACCAGCGCTTTAGAGGCTTTATCAAAGGCACCGTACAACGCCGTTGATTTCCCTGCACGCTGGCGGTATTCATCCAGTTTGCCTGCTTCGAGCGCGGCAAAAGCCGGATCGATAAACTCTTTCATCAGCGCATCGCGTGTGGTGGCCATTTCAGCCGCAATTGGCTTCTCTGCTGAGGATTGTGGATATTTCAGATATTCCTGCCATTTCGCACTGGCGTTATCTATTTTACCTCTGGCGCGCTCAAGCGCGACTTTGGCTTTTTCGGCATCGCCACTGCCCACCAGTGATTCATATAAACGCAAATCCAGTCGTCCACGTAATAAAAGTTCTGAGCTTTCATTGAGCGCCACCAGGCCCGGCAAAACTTCGGTATCAACGGTGGCAAAGGATTTATTGCCAGACTGTACGGCAAATAACCCTAAAATACCGACGAACAGCAATAATGCTGTTAATGAAAAAACCATGATGCTGAGGGCGGTGCGGATCTTTATTCTATGAAACATAACTATTCCCTGAGAACGTTTAATTGAAAAAGATGAAGGCGTAGTAACAATGATTTTTTTATTAAAAGGGGAAGTCATGAGTGTGACTTCCAGTAAACAGGCGGATTTAACCCAGATACTAAGGCTTAGCGGTCTCGGCTAAGAAGGTCTGCAGTTTTTTATTATAAAACTTTGCTTGCATCATAGTGCCATGACCGCTGGTTTCAGCACTGGCCGGAATGAGCAGTAACTCCGCTTTCTTTATCTTGGGAAATTCACTCTGCAAAATGCCGGTTTCAACCGGATTACGTTCATCATCTGCTGAATTAATGATCAGCATGGGTGCGGTAATACGGCTCAATCCAGGCATGGCATTATAATTTGCCGACGAACCCCAGATATAAATGAAGTCGTTGGCATCCGCGGTGACAGGCGCAGCAAGACGTGCATCCACCAGTTTATCCGCCAGTGCGCGCGTCGGAGCTTTATGTTGATAAGCGAGCGTACCGCCGGTGGTGGCAATACTGAACATGATATTGGCGGTTTTAAGCGTAGGGGGTTGCTGTTGATAGTTGCCTTCAGCCCAGGCAGGATCGCCTTTGATCGATTCAATCAGCATGCGGCGAAGCATCCAGTTGCGGCCCGATAACTCATTCGGCTGCGACGCCATCGGGACCAGTGCATCCATCATGCCGGGATATTTTTCACCCCACAGCCACGTCTGCATCCCGCCCATGGAATAGCCCATCACCAGGCGTAAATGCGAAATGCCCAAACCTTCTTTAATCAGCCGATATTGTGCTGTCACCATATCGTCGTAATCGTAATGCGGGAAGGCCATTCTCAAGCCATCAGAAGGTTTGGATGATTTTCCTGAACCAATGCCTTCCGGGATGATAATAAAATACTTGCTGGCATCCAGCGCCTGTCCCGGGCCAAATAACTCCCCGGCAAATCCCGGTGCCAGTAAGGCACTCAGAGGTTGATTGGTTCCGTGCAGTAATAATACCGCTGGTTTATTCTTATCACCTAAAGTAATGTAGTGAATGCGCACATCTTTTAATTTTTCACCGCTATTAAAGCTAAATTCTTTTGCGATCCAGTCAGCTTCTGTCGGCGTGGGTAATGAACTGGCTGCGTGCGTTAAGGGTGATACAGTTAACAGAATGGCACTGGCCACTCCTGATATCATGCGATTAAACATAAACGTCGCTCTTAAGTGATGATATTCCCTGGAAGGCTGATATTAGTTTTAATAGAGATAAATCCCAATTAATATCAACGGGGTTCAAGGAAAAGCAGATAATAATCTTCTTTTTTGAGTTTTAACGAGACGATTTTTATGCGGTTTTTCTTATGCTAATACATCCGCATGCCATGATGATGTTTAACATTTCTGTATTAATTCTCTTATTTCATCTGTCTCATCGTATTCCCTCTCATTTGTTTTCACTATCAGCGCTTATTAGCACCCCCAAATCCTTCCTCTGCCACACCGGAATCTTCCTGAAGTAAAATCTGTGCACTACAAGCGTGCGGCGCTGCACTTAAATGGTGCGCAGTTCGTGTTGTCATTACGCTTATTTCCTCAGGCATCTCATACCTGACACGCTTTTTATCCCCATGCAATCGGTTGCTTATTTTCGCAACCGATTGCGCATTCGATTGCGGTTCCAAAGGGACATGAAATTGAATGTGTAGTTTTTAAGTTGTTGATAGATAGCGATATTTTTATAAATCCTCATTGGCATAGCGTTTGCAATAAACCTTGAAGGCAACTCATTGCACTTTTACTTATCAAGGAACCGTTATGCCTTACGCCTCTGAAACGCTACTGCGCGCCAGCTTTTTTGATTTCACCGCACTGGCTTCTCAGCCCGATGATATCGCTGCGCATGCGCGCTACCTCGAAGACGGCTTGCTAACGTTCCGCGCGGGCAAGGTGGTGTCACTTGAAAGCTGGGAGATTGCAGAAGGGCGCGTTGATGCTGCCACGGTGATCGATCTGCGCGGCAAGCTAATTGTGCCGGGTTTTGTGGATACACATATTCACTATCCGCAAACGGAGATGATTGGCGCATTTGGCGAACAGTTGCTGGAGTGGCTAAACCAATATACTTTTCCGGTTGAGAGCCAATATCACTGCCCGGATCACGCGGCACAGATGTCGGCCTTCTTCCTGCAGCAACTGTTATCCAATGGCACCACCACGGCGCTGGTGTTTGGCACGGTGCACAAACAATCGGTCGATGCGCTGTTTCATGCCGCGCAACAGCTGGATATGCGTCTGATTGCCGGAAAGGTGATGATGGACCGCAACGCCCCCGCGTATCTGACAGAAACGCCGGAAGAGAGCTATCAGGATTCACGTGAACTGATTGAACGCTGGCATCAGCGTGGTCGTCTGAGCTATGCCTTGACGCCACGTTTCGCGCCCACCTCCTCGCCAGAACTGCTGGAGAAAGTCCGTCAACTGCGCAGCGAGTTCCCGGATACCTGGCTGCACACCCATCTGAGCGAAAATCAGCAGGAGATCGCCTGGGTCAAATCGCTGTTCCCGGAGCGGGACGGCTATCTCGATGTTTACCACCATCATCAGCTCACCGGAAAGCGCAGCGTCTTTGCACACAGTCTGCATCTGGAAGAGAACGAGTGGCAATGCCTGCACGACACCGATTCTTCTATCGCATTTTGTCCGACGTCGAACCTGTTTCTTGGCAGTGGCCTGTTCAATATTAAACGCTGCTGGCAGCAGGGCGTGCGCATGGGCATCGGCACCGATGTCGGCGCAGGCACCACCTTTAATATGCTGCAAACGCTGGGTGAAGCGTACAAAGTTGGGCAGTTGCAGCAGTACAAACTCAGCGCCTGCGAAGCCTTTTACCACGCGACGCTGGGCGGCGCGCATGCACTTGACATCGACGATAAAATTGGCAACTTCAATCCCGGTAAAGAAGCGGATTTCGTGGTGATCGACCCGGCGGTTTCGCCGCTGCAAAAGCTGCGTAGCGGTAATAGCAAAGATATCTGGGAGCGCTTGTTTGTGATGATGACGCTGGGAGACGATCGCAACATTGCGCAAACCTGGGTTAGCGGCAAACCGGTGTGGCAGCGCGATCGAGAAGAGGCAACGGTATGATCCAGTTTCTGCTGAATAATCGGTTGGTCACCGAAACGGCCTTAGACCCGAATCTGACCGTGCTTAACTACCTGCGTAGCCATCAACAGCGGCGGGGAACCAAAGAGGGCTGCGCATCAGGTGACTGCGGTGCCTGTACGGTGACGCTGGGAAAAGTGGTGGCGGGGCGAATGCAGTATCAGGCCATCAACAGTTGCCTGACGCTGGTTAGCAGCCTGCAAGGCAAACAGCTGATCACCGTGGAAGATTTGAAACAGGGCCGTGAACTGCACAGCGTGCAGCAGGCGATGGTGGATTGCCACGGCTCGCAATGCGGCTACTGTACGCCGGGCTTTGTCATGTCGCTGTTCACTTTGCAGAAAAATACACAGGGCTGGAATCCGCAGCAGGCTGAACAAGCGCTGGCAGGCAATCTGTGTCGCTGCACGGGCTACCGGCCAATTATGGCCGCCGCACAGCAAGCTTGTGAGCAACCCGCAGAAGATAATTTTACGGCGGATGAGTCGGCACTGGTTCAGCGCTTACAGGCGTTGGATAACCGGGAAGTACAAATTCTCGAAGCCAACGGCAGTCGCTGTTTCGTCCCCAAAACCCTGGCACAATTGGCGTCGCTGTATCAGCAGTATCCTGAAGCGCGACTGCTGGCCGGCGGCACCGATCTCACTTTGCAAATTACCCAGCAGTATCAACGTTTACCGCTGCTAATTGCGCTGGAACAGATTGAGGCGTTAAGCGTTTGTTCTGAGGATGAGCAGGATATTCATCTGGGCGCTGCTGCACCGCTTCACCATTGCTACCATTTCCTGGCAGCGAGAATTCCTGCATTCAGTGCCACACTGGAGCGCTTTGCATCATTACAGATCCGCAATCAGGGTACGCTCGGCGGCAATATCGGCAATGCTTCACCGATCGGTGATTGTGCGCCCATGTTGCTGGCACTCAATGCGCGATTGGTGTTGCAGCAGGGAGAAAGCCTACGTGAAGTGCCGCTGGACCAGTTCTTCACTGGCTACAGGCAAACCGTGTTGCAGCCAGGGGAATTCATTCACTCAATAGTGATACCGAAAGTGACGGTGTCACCTGATTTCGTGGCATGGAAAGTGGCAAAACGTCTGGATGATGATATTTCGGCGGTGTTTATCGCCATCAACATTCAGCTTAAAGAAGGCGTGGTGGTGCAGCCACGACTGGCCTTTGGCGGCATGGCCGCAACGCCCAAACGGGCAACCGCAGCCGAGGCCGCGCTTAATGGTCAGCCACTGAATCAAGCTTCCATTGAGCAAGCCTGCGCGGCGCTCAGCCAGGATTTCCAGCCGTTAAGCGATTTTCGCGCCAGCGCCGACTACCGCTTGCAGGTCGCGCGCAATCTATTGCGTCGTTACTACGCGCAAACCTGTGGCGAACTGACCCTCACCGAGGTGGCGCGCTATGTCTCATAACCGACCCGCACTCAGCGAAACGCTGTTAAAAAGCCAGTTTGCCAGCGACATGAAAACCGGTGTGGGCCGCAGTCAGAAGCATGAAAGCGCCGATAAACACGTCACGGGTGAAGCGATTTATATAGATGATCGGCCGGATCTGCCTGGTCTACTGCATTTGTGCCCACGTCTGAGTGAGCATGCGCATGCGCGGATCACACATATCGATGTGCAGCCTTGCTATGCCGTGCCCGGCGTGGTGAGCGTGCTAACCTGGCGCGATGTGCCGGGTCTGAATGATGTGGGTCCGTTAGAGCCGGGCGATCCGTTACTGGCAATGGATATCGTGGAATATCTGGGGCAGATCGTGATTGCGGTGGCAGCGGATTCACCCGAAGCCGCGCGCGCCGGTGCTGCCGCCGCCATCATCGAATATCAGCCACTGCCGGCGATCCTGGATGTGCGTGAAGCCCTGGAACAGCGTCACTTTGTGCAGCAGCCGCACGTCCATCAACGGGGTAATGCTGAAGCGGCACTGGCGCGTGCGCCGCATCGTATTCAGGGTGAATTTCATATAGGCGGTCAGGAGCACTTCTATCTGGAAACCCAGACCGCGTTAGTGATCCCAGGTGAAGACGACAGCCTGCAGGTTTTCTCATCGACGCAGAACCCGACGGAAGTGCAGAAGCTGGTGGCCGAAGTGATGGATATCACCATGAACAAAGTCACCATTGATATGCGCCGGATGGGCGGCGGGTTTGGCGGTAAAGAGACGCAGGCTGCGGGTGTGGCCTGCTTGTGTGCGATTGCCGCGCGCCAGACGCGGCATCCGGTAAAAATGCGTCTGGCGCGACGCGATGATATGCGTCTCACCGGTAAGCGCCATCCCTTCTTTGTGCGTTACGATGTGGGCTTTGATGATGAAGGTCGTTTCTGTGGTGTCAAAATCGATTTGGCGGGAAACTGCGGGTATTCCCTCGATCTGAGCGGATCAATTGTCGATCGTGCGATGTTCCACGCCGATAACGCCTATTACCTCGGCGATGCGCTGATCACCGGTTATCGCTGCCGCACGCACACCGCGTCTAACACCGCCTATCGCGGTTTTGGCGGGCCTCAGGGCATGGTGGCGATTGAGCAGATCATGGACCATATCGCCCGCGAGCGCGGTTTGGACCCGCTCGAACTGCGTAAGCGAAACTATTACGGCAAGCAGGATCGCAACATCACCCATTACCATCAGCAGGTGGAGGATAATCTGCTGATGGAGATAACGGAACAGCTGGAAGCCAGCAGCGATTACGCCACGCGTCGCGCGGACATCATAGCGTTTAACGCCAGTCATCGTTATATGAAACGCGGTCTGGCCTTAACGCCGGTGAAGTTTGGCATCTCCTTTACCTCCAGCTTCCTCAATCAGGCCGGTGCCTTAATTTTGATCTACACCGATGGCACGGTGCAGCTCAATCACGGTGGCACCGAAATGGGTCAGGGACTGAATACCAAGGTGGCGCAGATTGTCGCGGAAGTGCTGCAAATCGATATCAGCCAGATTCAGGTCACGGCGACCGACACCGGAAAAGTGCCGAACACCTCACCCACGGCGGCCTCCAGCGGGGCCGATCTTAACGGCAAAGCGGCGCAGAATGCCGCGCAGATATTGCGCGATCGCATGACGGAAATGCTGTGTCAGCAGCATCACTGCACGGTCGACGCCATCTCCTTTAGCAATGGCATTGTGCGCGTTGGCGAGTTGCACTTTACTTTTGCGCAGGTGGCGCAGCAGGCGTGGCTGAATCAGGTGCCGTTATCCGCCACCGGATTTTACAAAGTGCCCGGCATCCATTACGACCGCAATGCCGGACGCGGCAAACCCTTTTATTACTTCGCTTATGGCGCGGCGTGCTGCGAAGTGCTGGTGGATACCTTAACCGGTGAATATCGTTTGCTGCGCGCGGATATCCTGCATGACGTTGGCGCCTCGCTCAATCCGGCGCTGGATATTGGGCAAGTGGAGGGCGGTTTCGTGCAGGGCATGGGCTGGTTAACCTGCGAAGAGCTGGTGTGGAACGATCAGGGCAAGCTGCTAACAGACGGCCCGGCGAGTTACAAAATCCCCGCCATCAGCGATGTCCCACATGATTTGCGCGTCACGCTGGTAGAGAACCGTAAAAATCCGCAGGACACGGTATTCCATTCGAAAGCCGTGGGTGAGCCGCCGTTTATGCTGGGCATTGCGGTGTGGTGTGCGTTACAGGATGCCGTAGCCAGCGTGGGTAACTACCGCCGCCATCCGCAACTGGATGCACCCGCCACGCCGGAGCGCGTTTTCTGGGGCGTTCAGCGCCTCTCAGGAGCGGATGATGATTTATCATGACTGGATCGCCGTACTGCACAGTTTACGTGAGAAACGTGAGAGCTGCGTTTTAGTCACCGTGCTGAGCCAGCGCGGATCGGTCCCGCGCGATCGCGGCAGTAAAATGGTGGTCAGCGCCAGCGATACTTATCTCACCATCGGCGGCGGTCATCTGGAATATCAGTGCATTGCGCTGGCGCGCGAGATGCTGGAGCAGCGTTGCCAGCAGCCGCGCAGCGAAGAGTTTGCGCTGGCTGCGCGCCTCGGCCAGTGCTGCGGCGGGCATGCCACGCTGCTGTTTGAATTGCTGATGCAGCAGCAACCTGAAATCCAGCTTTACGGCGCAGGCCACGTCGGGCAGGCGCTGGTAAACCTGCTGGCAACGTTACCCTGTCACATTACCTGGATTGATAGCCGCGCCGCCCAGTTTCGCTATGTGCCACCGGGTGTCACGGTGCGTCAGGTAGAGGACCCAATCGATTGCGTCAAAGAGGCCGCGCCCGACAGCTACTTCATTGTGATGACCCACGACCATCCGCTCGATTTGGCGCTAAGCGAAGCCATTTTGCGGCGCGGTGATTTTCGCTATGCCGGCGTTATTGGTTCGGCTACCAAAGCGCAGCGCTTTCGCTATCGGCTGGAAGGCAAAGGGATCGCTGCGGATGCAGTGGCGCGGCTGCGCTGTCCGCTCGGCCTGCCGGATGTGAAAGGCAAACTGCCAGCGGAAATCGCCGTGGCGGTAGCGGGTGAAATCATCAGTGTGTATCAGCGCCAGCAGAGCGGTTGTTGAGTGACGTTGAAACTGCCAGGATAGGAGCATCCCGCCGCACCGGTTGCGGAGTTACTGATTATCAGGAGCGATAATGACTTCACGAGCCAATCCGTTTTTCACCGTCAGTGCATTGCCCTATCAAACTCCGCCTTTTGACCTGATTCAGGAAGCCGATTTTCTTCCGGCGCTTGAAGCGGGTATTGAAGAGAAGCGTCAGGAAATTGCCGCCATCGCCACTAATCCTGAACCGGCTACTTTTGCCAACACCTATGAAGCTCTGGAGCGCAGTGGACAGTTGTTAAACCGCGTCAATCTGGTATTTGGTGCCATGACGTCAGCCAACACTAGTGATGTGTTGCAGGAAGTTGATGAGCTAATCACGCCTAAACTCACGGCGCTAAATGATGAAATCCATCTCAACAGCCAGCTGTTTGCCCGCCTCGACAGCGTTTACCAGCATCGCGGCGCTGCCTGTCCGGATGCGGAATCGATGCGTTTGGTGGAAGTGACCTGGCAGCATTTCCAGCTGGCTGGGGCCAGCCTGAGCGACGCAGATAAAGAGCGGCTGCGTGCCTGCAATCAGGAACTCGCCACGTTGAGTACCCGTTTTGGCAATAAGCTGCTGGCGGCGACCAAAGCGGGCGCGTATACGGTGAGCAGCGCAGCGGCGCTGGCGGGATTGAGTGACGAAGAGTTAGCACATGCCAAAGCCGCAGCGGAGGCGCGTGGATTGCACGGCGAATGGCTGCTGCCGTTACAGAACACCACGCAACAGCCTGCGTTGCAGTCACTGGAAGTGCGCGCCACGCGTGAGGCGCTGTTCAACCAGGCGCTCACACGCAGTGAACAGGGCGATGACAACGACACACGCGCGATTGTGTTACGCATGGCACAGCTGCGCGCAGAGCAGGCTAAGCTGCTCGGTTTCAAGACTTACGCCGAGTGGAGCATGCAGGATCAGATGGCGAAAACGCCGGATGCTGCCTTTGCGTTTATGCGTAATATTGTTCCGGCTGCGCGAGCACGCGCTGAACGAGAAGCGTCAGACATCCAGCAGATCATTGAACAACAGCACCACACTTTCCCGCTGCGTGCCTGGGACTGGAATTTCTACGCTGAACAAGTGAGAAAAGCCAAATACGCTCTGGATGAGAGCCAAATTCGCCCGTACTTTGAGCTAAATAATGTATTGGAAAAAGGCGTGTTCTGGTCTGCCAGCCAACTGTTTGGCATCCGCTTCCAGCAGCGTCACGATCTGCCGGTGTATCATCTGGACGTCAACGTTTATGAAATCTTTGATGCTGACGATACGCCGCTGGCGCTGTTCTATACCGACCTCTACAAGCGGGATAACAAAAGCGGCGGTGCCTGGATGAGCAACTTTGTTGACCAGAGCACGTTGCTGGGCACCAAGCCGGTGATCTACAACGTCTGCAACTACACCAAACCGCAGGCGGGACAACCCGCGTTACTCAGCTGGGATGAGGTGATTACCCTTTTCCACGAATTCGGTCATGCGCTGCACGGTCTGTTTGCCACCCAACGTTATCCAAGCCTGTCCGGTACCGCTACGCCACGCGATTTCGTCGAGTTCCCTTCGCAGATTAACGAGCACTGGGCCAGCGATGAAAAGGTGTTTGCCAACTATGCCCGTCATTATCAGAGCGGTGAGGCGATGCCCGTGGAACTGCGCGAGAAGATGGTTCGCGCGTCTAAGTTCAACAAGGGCTACGACATGACCGAACTGCTGGCGGCGGCTTTGCTGGATCTGCAATGGCATTCGCTGACCACGCATGACAACCCGCAGGATGTCAGTCACTTTGAATTACAGGCGCTGGCGGCGGAAAACATCGCGTTAACCACGGTGCCGCCACGTTATCGCTCCACCTACTTCCGTCATATCTGGGGCGGCGGTTACGCGGCTGGTTATTACGCCTATATCTGGACGCAAATGTTAGCCGATGATGGTTATCAGGCTTTCGTTGAACGTGGTGGGTTGAGTCGTGAGAATGGTCAGCAATTCCGCGATCATATCCTTTCACGCGGTAACAGTAGCGATCTGCAACATCTGTGGCTGGCATGGCGTGGAAAAGCACCGGAGATTGGTCCGATGCTGAAGAATCGCGGTTTAGAAGAGGCGTGATAAGCAGGGCGCACGGCGTGCGCCCTGGCATTAACCCAACGGGCCACCTTCAATGGTGTCGCACATGCCGGCCAGCACTCGCTCGCCGGTTTCGTTTTTCAAATCGGCGTACCACGCAGCGGTGATTTCGGCATCTTTGGCATGCGTCACGTCGCAGCGTTTACGTGCTTTCAACACCAAATCTTTGGTGCGTTCCACGCGGCGCGCCTCGTAGCGCTGCAATCCATCTTCGATACCCAGCGAATGCGAGGCCAGCGTCTGCGCCAGCACCACCGCATCTTCCATCGCGGCGCAACCGCCCTGGCCGATATCTGGCGTGGTGCTGTGGGCGGCATCGCCGAGCAAGGCCACACGACCTTTGACGAAACGGCTAAAGGGTTCGATATCGTGGATTTCGACCCGGTTGGTGGTGTCGAGATTAATGCTATCGATCAGGCGCTGCACCGGATCGGCCCAGCCGGTAAAGTAATTCTTCAGATCCTGGCGCAGGGTGGAACGATCTTCTGCTAAGCCTTTGGGCAAAGGTACGTCGAAGAAGAAGTAAAAGCGGTTGCCGCTCACTGGCATCAGGGAGACGCGCTTGCCTTCACCGACAAAGGTTGTCCACTGATCGGCTGGGGCGATGCTTTCATCTATGGTCACTAAGCCGTTCCAGTTAACGTAACCGGCGTAGCGTCGTTCTACATTTTCACCTAGCACATAGTGGCGGATCACGGAATGCGTACCGTCGGCGGCGACCAGGAAATCGCCTTCAGCCTGACTACCATCATCAAACCAGGCGGTGACGCCGGTGGTGCTTTGCTCGACGTGGGTCACGCGTTTACCGAACTGAATGCGTGAGCGACCATAGGTATCGATCAGCATCCCCTGTAACTCGGCGCGAGCGACCGGATAAGGGTATTCGCCCACCTGCTGCACCAGGGGTGACAGGCTAAAGCGGGTCAGGGTGCTGCCACTGTGCGCATCGTTATAGGCCATAAACGCCATATTGCCGCCCAGTGCCTGCAGTTGCTGTTTCATGCCAAGCGCGTTCAGGCACTTTACGCCGTTGGGCCAGATCGAGATCGCCGCACCGACTGGCTTCATCTCTTTGACCGCTTCAAAAACGGCAGTCTCGAAACCCGCTCTCTCCAGCGCAATCGCCGCGCTCATGCCGCCAATGCCCGCTCCAATCACAATCGCTTTCATCACTTTCTCCTTTGTCTACCTGATTAACCCTGCAACTTTCGTACCATCAGGTTTGTTGTGAACTATTTCTTCGTAAGGAATTGATTATTAATGGGTGTTTTTAATGGTCTGATGCGTGCATTGCACCGTTAGTGCGCAACGCTTTGCACAACAAGAGGGCGGTGAAAGCAGGGCTTGAATCAAATGTTCCAATATGGCGTTTGGCAGAGAAGAGGCCATACTGTTTAGAACCTTTTCGCGAGGAATTTCCCATGAAGTGGATAATGGTGTTGATGATGCTGTTCAGTGCGGGTGCAATGGCGCAAACCCAGTGGCAACCGGAAAGAAAATCGCCCGTGGTGCAACTGACGCCGGTGGCGGCCAAATGCGATCTCTCGTCCTGCCAGCAAAACTGTTATGTACAGCAATCGCAATGCAAAAATGACAACGGCGGCGGCTGTGGATCGCTCGCACAAATTTGCGTACAAAACTGTTCGAACGAGTGCCGATAAATGAAATAAATCTGTCATAACAGGGTGCTAGCGTGTTTCCCCGGCAAGGTAATATTCTGATAACAGGGGAAAATAATGAAAACCCGCTACACACTGATTGCAACGGTTTTACTGCTCGCTCAACAGGCCCATGCGACAACACTGCCGCAGGCGGCCGCACTGGCTGCACAAACGTCTACCGGTTCAACCCCAGGCTATACGCAGCTGGAGCAACAGTCGTTGCAGGCTCAGCGCACCTGGCTGCAAGGCGACAGTGCGTCACTGAAACGTGAGCAACTGGAAAAAGCCAAACAGACCAGCACGCAGGCAGACAAAGCCTGGCTGAAAAGCAGTGGCTATGATTTCAACGTGAAGCAAAATCAGCAGGCTGGCATCGCGCTGTTATCAGGTTTCAGCACATTGCCAGACAGCGTATTGACGGCTAACCGCGCCACCGTGACTGATATCAACCTGAATGCCACGCAGAACGTGCGTCATCAGGCGTTGCAGGATGCGGAAGCGATCGGCTCGCTGTATTTCCTGTCTGATGCCATGGGACCGCGTCTGGGTAAAGCCTTCATCGCGGCTTATGACAAAGGCGAACTGAGCAAAGCCGCTGCGCTGATTAAGGCCAGTGAAGTCAGCACCAGCGCTGCCAAAAAACACTTTAACTATCCGCGCCCGTTCCTGCATGAAGGCAATACCATCCATCTGGTACCCGATGATGTGGTGGTGAAAGACAATGTGCGCTATACCGCGGACGGCGGATCGTTCCCCAGCGGGCACACCAATACCGGTTATACCGATGCGCTGCTGATGGCCGAAATGGTGCCGGAACGCTTTGAGGCACTGGTGACACGCGGTGCGCGTTATGGATATTCGCGTCTGGTGTTAGGCGTGCACTATCCGCTGGACGTGATGGGTTCACGTATGGTGGCAGAGCGCAACGTGGCGACTTACCTCAACGATGCACGCTATCAGGTGCTGTTCAAAGAGGCGCGCGATCAACTGCGTGCCGCGCTGGAGAAGGAGTGTGGTACTTCGCTAGCTGAATGCGCACGCACAACCGGCAAGGACGATCCTTACCGCGCGCCGGATATGAAGCAATTCTATCGTTTCACGCTGAGCTACAATCTGCCAAAAGCCAATGTGAAAAATACGCCGGTGCAGATACCGCAGGGCGCAGAGATCCTGCTGAAAACGGCGCTGCCGCACCTGTCTGACGCGCAGATTCGTCGCCTGATGGTGAAAACCGCCTTGCCAAACGGTTATCCGTTGTCGGGTAATGCTGAGCAATCCTTCTGGCAGCGCGTCGATCTGACCGCCGCTTACGCTAAGGCGAAGTAATACTGAGGCGGGCACTGTTCGTGAACGGCAGCGCCTGCGTTTTACAGGGAGATATCGAAGGATTTAATTAAATAACAGTTGATTGCATGACAGATGTCACGACCGAAAATGGCTGGTTCGAAAAGCGTCATCGTATTTGCAGGGCAACATTCCCGGCACTTTTTCAAACAGTGCATAGCCCTTCAAACGTCAATCGACAATAAATAACTTTGCACCCTGTGCAGTGGAAGAGCGGTGCGCCTCGGCATTATCGGCAACCTGATAGCTCACGCCCGGGGTCAGGGTAAAAGTGCGGCCATCTTCCAGTTCGGTGATCATTTCGCCTTCCAGACACAGCAATATATGACCTTTGCTGCACCAGTGATCGGCGAGATAACCCGGCGAATACTCCACCATGCGCACACGAATATCGCCAAAACGCTGAGTGCGCCACAGCGCAAACCCGCTGTCGCCCGGATGTTTTTCGGTCTCGAGGGTGCTCCAGTCGGTAATGCCAAACGGTAGTTGATTGATCTGCACGACGCTATCCTTATTGAATTCGACGAGAACACAACATTACCGCCTGGCAAAAAAATAACCAGTGAATTCAACCAACTTCATGCCACATTTCGCTCATCGCCAGCTCCAGCCTTTTAAACACCCGATAACGTGCATCATGAAACGCAAAGCGTTCCGGGCGTGGCTGTAACTCGCCGGGATTAAGGCGTACTGCTTGCTGTGCCGCCATGGCCAGATCGGGCCAGACACCTACGCCGACGCCCGCACAAAGCGCAGCACCCAGCGCGCCAGTCTCTTTGCACTCAGCCACGCGAATCGGAACGCCCAACACATCAGCAAACATTTGCGGCCAGATGCAGCTGCGCGCCGCGCCACCAGAAAGGGTCGCGTGGGTAAACGGAATCCCTGCTGCGCGCAAGCGATCGATGTGTGCGCGATGGGCAAATGTCACGCCTTCAAACAGCGCGAACAGCATATCTGCGCGCGTATGCCAGCCGCTCAAGCCATAAAACCCCGCTTTTGCGGGTTCAGATTTACGACCGGAATAGAGGTAAGGATGATAGAGCGGCAACTGCGGGTTGGGTTCAACATGGGCCACGGTATCACTGCTGTCCGCCGCGCCGTTGCCAGCGCGTCCATCATCGAACTCACGCAGGAACCAGTCGAGATTGGCGGCCGAGGTGGCGCTGGCTTCAATCGCCATAAAGCGATCATTTTCAATAATTGAATTCATAAACACGGGCCGCTGATAATCCGGTTTATCGACCACCACCTGATTGATGCTCCAGGTTCCTGCGACGATAGAAGCCTCGCCGGTTTTCACCACGCCAGAACCAATGGCACTGGCCACCACATCAAAAATGCCGGCCACCACCGGAATACCTGACGGTAACCCGGTGAGTTGCGCGGCGCGCGCGGTCACGTGTCCGACCACCGCACAAGACTCGCCCAGAGGCGGCAGCAGGTTAAGCGCCTCTTCAATGCCATACAACGCCATCAACTCGTGGCTGTAATTGCGCTGTCGATAATCGATTAATCCGGCTCCGGCGGCATCGGAAACCTCAGCGCTGATAGCCCCGCAGAGGAAATGGGCGATGACATCTTTAGCACACAACAAATGGCCGATCTGCGCCCAGCGATCGGGCTGATGCTGTTTAATCCAGCTGATCAGCACGGGCGTGGCGGCGGGCCAGGGCTTCTGCAGCGAAAGTTGATAGATGGCTTTATCGTTACCGCTGGCTTCCAGGCCCTGCACGGTTTCGATGGCACGATGGTCGATGGATTGAATGCCGAACAACGGCTGCTGCTGCTTATCAAGTGCATACAAGCCGTTACCGTGACCCGCCGCGCCCACGGCAATAACCTCATTCGCCGCGCTGCCCGCCTGTTGCAGGCAGCGCGTGACGGCCACGCTGACCCCGTGCCAGATATCTTCTACCGGACGCTCCGCATAACCTTCTTGCGGCTGGAGGGTTTCTCCCGCACATTCGGCAACCGACAGTACGCGGCCACTGAGATCGAACAGTACCGCTTTGATCATGGTGTTTCCGGCATCTATGCCGAGAAGTTGACTCATATCCGACTCCGATTCACAGACGAAGACGGCGCACCGCTTAAGCGCCGGTGCAGGTAAAACTCAACCCTGCTGATAAATGTCCAGGGCTTCCGCGCCGCTGGCGCCCCGGTGAATGATCGCCATCAGCGCTTTCACCACGCGAGACGGATTATCGTGTTGATACACGTTCCGGCCGTACACCATGCCGCTGGCACCTTGCGCCATTAACGCCGCGCTTTTGGCCAGCACCGGTGCCAGTTCCCCTTTGCCGCCACCGCGCACCAGCGTCGGACAACGCGCCGCTTCCACCACGCGGTGAAAATCTTCCACCTTCTCCGTGGGGTCGGCTTTGATAATGTCGGCGCCGAGTTCACGCGCCAGACGCACCAGCGGTACGATTTTCTCTACATCACCGATCGAACCGTAAGCCGCGCCTTGTCCTGCCGGCGCCATTACCAGAGGTTCGATCATCAGCGGCATCGCATAACGATCGCAAGCCTGACGCAGACGGCCGATGTTCTCCACGCACATACGGAAAATGCCGGGTTCATCGGGGATCAGATAGAGATTCACTACCACCGCAGCCGCATCCATCTGCAACGCGGCGAGGATTGGCTCATCCGGGTTGTGCAACACCGCCCACATTTCGCGATGGCGCGCCGCGTTATAGGCGTTGCCGACATCCGTGCGCATCACCAGCGCCGGTTTCCGTCCCGCGACCTGTTGCAACAGATCGGCCTGGCCGTAATTCACCTGAATGGCATCCGGTTGCGCGGCGATCAGGTTCTCCATCACACCTTCGATGTTCTCTAACCCAATCAGAAAGTCGGGCTCATTCGCAATACCGTGGTCGATAGCCACATCAAGGCACTTACCGTGTTGAAACAGACGATTCATGCGGACTTTATTGCTGACTAACATGGCGTGTTTCCTCCTGGAAAAGAGTGGGGTTGAGATCGGTCAGGCCGTGCTGTCGCGCCAGACTGGCGCAAGTGTTTTGCAGATGGTTTTGCAGTTGAGTGACATTCCAGCCGCGCAGATCCGCCATCAGTTGAGCAATTTCTGCCACCAGTGAGGGGGCCAATTCGCCGCAAATCGCCAGCGACGTGCGGCGCACCAGCAGGTCTTCAAGTTGTTGAACCTGCTCATGCTCAATAAGGTAACGAAGTTCCAGCGCGCTATACCCCGCATGATGCTGTAGCGGCTGCTCCCCCTGTTGCTGGATCAATTGCAGGATTGGCAGGGCGCGGCTGCCATAACGGCGGACTAACTGCGATACGCGGGACAAGGGCAGTGAATGCAGATGCGCGAGTTGGGCAAGCCACGCGGTTTGCCCGGAAGGTGCAGGGAAGTCGCGTCCACCGCCGATGGGCAGATCGCCGCTCGACACACGGCGCTTTTCTCCGATCAGACGCAATACCCGATCCGCGGCCTCTTCACCAAACTGACGAAAGGTGGTCCATTTGCCGCCGACCAGGCATAGCAAGCTGTAAGCATGTGCGGCATCAGGCGGCAGCAGCACCAGCGAGTGATTGCGCGAGATTTGCCCGTTAACTTTGGCGTTGCTGGCCGGAAGCGGACGCACACCGCAAAAGGTATAGAGAATCGACGATTCCGGCACCACGACGTCAGGAAAAACAAAGCGCAGCGACTCAAGAATGTAGGCTTTTTCCTCCTCTTCACACACCACGCTATCGGGATCGTCCACGCGGATATCCGTGGAACCGAGCAGCACTTTGCCAAACCACGGAAACATAATGCAGACGCGGCCTTCCTGGTTTTCGAAATAGACCATTTCCCCATCGAGCATCTGTAACAGTTTGGGGTGATCAATGATCAAATGCGAACCCTTGGTCCCGCCAATCAGTTTGGTGAAATGTTCCGTGGGCGCCAGATGCTGATTGAGCTGATCTATCCACGCGCCGCCGGCATTCACCAATACATGCGGCTGCAGAGTAAAGTGCTCACCGCTGAGTGCATCCTGTAACGTAACGGATTCGCCATCGGCGCTCACCAGTTGCAAATAATTCAGCGCCAGTGCCTCCGGACAAGCACGCTCGGCATCTTCAATCAATTCATAACCCAGTCGTTCCGGTGCACTGATCCAGGCATCGTAGTAGCTGGCGCTGTATTTCACCCAGGGGGCAAATCCTGGCCAGCGGTCGCGCGTGGCTGCCTCACCGCGCACCTGATGTTTGGGCATCGATCCGTACTGCCTGGTGTAGACATCGTAGAGACTGAGGCCAGTTTTGATCAGCAGAGCGCCGCGGCGAGTGGGTTTGTCGCTCAGACGCAAAAAACGCCGCGTAGCATTGAGCAGTCCGCCGCCGAGGTTGTCGATCGGGACAGTGGTACGCAGCGGAAAAACATAGTGCGCCGCGTTTTTCAGTAGCCGGTCACGCTCCATCACCGACTCTTTGACCAGCGTAAACTCGCCGGTTTCCAGATAGCGCAGTCCGCCGTGGATCATACGAGAAAGCGCACCGCTGGCCGCCTGGCACCAGTCACCTTTTTCCACCAGAACCGCCGGAATACCCTGCAATGCCAGTTCGCGAAAGGTGCTGATGCCGTTGATGCCGCCACCGACAATCAGCACTGGTGTGGACGTGCGCTGTCGTAAAGCGCTGAGTCGCTGCTCGCGTGTTGCATTATTCTCCATGGATTGCTCCCCGGCTCTTGGCCATTTCGAGTACGCCTGCTGCGGTGGATTCGTCGGTGACCATGCCTTTTAGCCACTGGCCTTGCAGCGCACAGTGGATGGGATCCACTTTGTCGCGTCCGGCCACCACCGCCATAGAAAAGGGAATACGTTGTAGCTCCGATAAGGTCAGCCCAACCAGCCGCTGATTGGCGTCAAACGGCGCGGGCTGGCCTTGTGCATCGAGTAACCAGGCTAGCAGTTCGCTGCGTGCGCCACTGGTTTCGATGCTGGCGGATGCATGACGAGCTGCCAGATTCAAATCGTAGTAGCTGGAACTGTCGCTGTGAATAGAACCAAGACCGACCACTGCCAGCGTAGCGTTACGCGCTTTATCCAGCACCCGGTCTACGGCACTGATTCTCATCAACATGTCACGTTCAGCAGCAGAGTCAGTGAAGAGCGGGGCATGAATCTGCCAGGCATGGCCGCCAAGCCGAGCCGCCATTTCAGAGGCAACATGATTCACGTCGGTATAGTGCTTTCCTTGCACGCAACCCAATGCAGGCACGACCTGAACATCGTATTTGCGCGAAGGACGCAGTGCCTCCACCAGAGCGCTCACGCCTTTGCCACCGGTGATCGCAATAACGTCGCCATCTTTCAGACGTGATAGCAAATAATCCGCCGCCGCCGCGCCCACCATCTGTAAATTCTGCTCATCACTGCGCGCGACATTGGGTGCCACCACCACCTGTTGCAGTTGACCCCATTGCTGCAGATCACTTTCGAGTTGGTGGGCCGACAACCAGGGCGATTTGATAGTGATTTCTACCATGCCGCTCTCTTTGCCCTGACGAATCAGGCGATTCACGCTGGCGACCGACAACCCGGTTTCCACCGCAATCTCCGACTGCTTTTTGCCGTCGAGGTAATACATCACCAATACCTGATAGATCTGGCGTGCACTGTGAAATGCTGGATGTTCGCTGGCGAATTCCATCGATGATGCGTCCTTATGCTGCCCGATATTTGTTCAGCAGGTGGTCAATCGACACCGCCGCCAGCAGAATTAAACCTTTGATCAAGTCCTGCCAGTAGACGGAAACATTAATCAGGATCAGTGAGCTGGTCACGATGGAGAGCAGTGCGACACCTAAAACCGCGCCCAGAATCGAGCCAGTGCCGCCTTTCAGGCTTGCGCCGCCTATCACCGCCGCCGCTATCACGTTCAGTTCCATCCCTACGCCAAAGGTCGGGGTAGCTGAGCCTAACCGCGCCATATAAATAATGCCGGCTACACCTGCTAGCGTTGAGGTGAGTACCGTGACCCACAGTTTTATGCGGTTGATGTTGATGCCGGAATAGGCCGCCGCACGTTCATTACTGCCGGTATAAAATACTTTGCGGAACAGCGTGGCTTTGCGCAGCAGGAAATCGAACAGGGCGACCAATACAAAGAACAGCAGGATGACAAACGGAATGCCCCACATGGCACCCTGGCCGATAAATTTGAAACTGACGGGAAGTGTGAACAGCGACAGCGGCGTGCCCTGGGTGATGATCATGCAAAGCCCGCGCACAATCACCATCGCTGCCAGCGAGGCAATAAAATGACTCAGGCCGATTTTGGTCACTGTTAAACCCATCAGCAAGCCTACCAGTGCGGCGGCCGCTATTCCTCCCAGGCTGGCCAGCCAGGGATCCACCCCACTGAGAAACAGTTGTCCCGCGACCACCATAGAAAGGCACACCACCGCGCCGACCGAGAGATCGAGACCGCCGACGATCAACAAGATCGTCATACCGATCACCACAATGCCTTCAATCGAAAACGACAACAGCATCGCTTTCATATTGGCCCACGTCAGGAAGTAGGGTGAGGTAAAACTCATCACGATAAAGATTAACGCGATGATCGCAATCAAGCCGATTTCCCGCTGCTTGTGCAGGCCGCCAAACAATGACAGCCGGGATTTGCCTGCTCCGGGCAAGGTCGTATTCATGGTCATAGCGCCTCCACTTCAGGGGGAATGCCAGCAGCCAGTCTCATCAGATTCTCCTCGGTCATTGCATCGCCGGTCACTTCACCGGTGATGTGACCTTCATGAATCACGATAATGCGGTCACATAAACCAATCAGCTCAGGTAACTCTGATGAAATCACCACCAGTCCGACACCGTTATGTGCTAATTGGGCGAGGATCTGGTAGATCTCTGCCTTGGCGCTGACATCAACGCCGCGCGTCGGTTCATCAAGAAAGATGATTTCGGGGTGCACCGACAGCACGCGCGCTAGCGCCACTTTCTGCTGATTGCCGCCAGAAAGCGATGACACCGGGTCGCTCAATTTGCCGCGTTTCAGTTTGACCTGATACGCCAGCGCTTCCGCTTGCGCACGCTCGCGGCTTGGGCTTAGCGTCAAACCGCGATGGCTAATCGCGCGGACATCCAGCGCCGAGATGTTCCAGTCAATTGGCATTGCTAAAAACAGCCCGGCGTCCTTACGATCTTCGGATAAATAAACCATGTGCTGTTGGATACTGGCGGCGTAATTTTTCAGTGTTGCTGGCTGCCCTTTGATACGTATCGTGCCGTGAGTTACCGGCTGTAATGCGCACACGCCCTGAGCGATTTCGCTACGGCCGGCGCCCATCAAGCCACCTATGCCGAGAATTTCGCCGGGATACAGCTCGAAGTTGATATCGTAAAAACGCTGACTATCGCTAAGAGATCGTACCTCCAGCAGCGGTGCGGCACGATGAGAGGGGCGTTTATCGGGATAGAGTTGCGACAATTCGCGACCGACAAGGCGCGTAATGACTTCATCCGGTGTCATGCTGTTCAATGGCGCACTGTGCACCGTCCGGCCATCGCGCAGAATGGTGATGTGCTGACAAAGCGCAAAAATCTCGGCCATACGATGACTGATATACACCACCGTGATGCCCTGATCGCGCAGTTGACGCACGATGGTGAACAGCGTCTGCGCTTCTGGTTCCGTGAGCGCTGCAGTGGGCTCATCCAGAATCAGCAAACGACAATCCAGCGTCAGTGCTTTGGCAATCTCTACGAGTTGCTGTTGTGACAACGACAGTTCACTAACCTTTTTACTCACTGGAATCGGCGCAAGACGATTCATAACCTGCTGCGCTTTTTCCCTCAAGGTTTTATGCGGTAATAGAAAGCCGCGCTGCTGATGCGCCATCCAGATATTTTCATAGATAGTAATATCCGGGCACAACGCGATCTCCTGATGCACCAGCCCGATGCCTAACCGCTGCGCCTCACGCGGCGAGCGTATGGTTACGGATTGCCCCTCCAACACTATTTCACCGCAGTCGGGGCGCAGAATGCCATCAATGATATTCATCAGAGTAGACTTACCCGCGCCGTTTTCACCGGCCAGCGCATGAATTTCACCGGACCTTAGCGTAAGATCAACGTCCTGTAACGCCTGTACTGCGCCGAAGCGTTTGCTGATGCTGCGTAACTCAAGCAGTGCCGTCATCATCTTTCCCCTTACTCGTTGATGCCTTTGGTTCCACGACGTTTCAGGTAACGGTCCCAGCGGAAATCATCGGCATTTTCTTTAGTCACCACGGCATAACCATTGTCGAGGATTGGGAACGAGAAGGGATTCACACCGTTGCGTTTGGCATCATTCATGGGGTCAATCAATTCTGGGTGGGCGGCAAGGAACAGCGTCATAAAGCCCATGTAGCCCTGTATTCCCTGATTGGGGTTGATAGCACCAAATACCTCGCCGCTTTTGATCATATCCAGTACTTTGGCGTTGACGTCCACCGTCATCACTTTCACTTTGCCACCGTTTTCCACCACTGCCTGTGCGGCACCGATTGCGGAACTGGCTTCAGGCATGAAGATGCCTTTCAGGTTTGGATTCGCTTGTAGCATCGACAGCACGGCGTTGTAGGCTTTTGATGGATCCTGATTAGTGGCGGCGCGCGCAACCAGCTTGCTGTCAGGAAACGCGGTTTTCATCTCATTGATAAAAGCCGTAACCCGACGGTCATGATTATCCTGCCCTGGATTTTCCAGCACCGCATACTCCGCGCCTTTGCCCATGGCTTTACCGAGTTCATCGGCGGCGGCTTTACCTTCACGGAAGTTGTCTGAGGTGATGTAAGCGACACGCTTGCTGTTGGGGGAATCAGCGGCAAAGGTTACCACCGGAATGCCCATCTCTGCCGCACGATTAATTGGCTCGATAAAGGGGTCGGGATTCATCGGATGGAGGAAAATCCCGGCGGGTTTCTGCGCCAGAATCTGTTCGAAACTGGCTAACTGCTGGTTGACGTCATAAGCGGGCGTGCCACCATAAACGGTTTTGCAGCCCAGCTGATGCGCAGCTTGTTTAAACATCTCGTACACCGGAAACCAGTATTCAACACCGGTCACCATGACGTTCATGTAGTAAGTTTCGCCAGGTTTGCAACGGAACTGTGGTGATTCATCGGCGGCACGTGCGGTGCTGGAGAGTGTGCCCGCTAACGCAAGGCTGGAAAGAAGGATGGCGATTTTTTTCATGTTTTTCCCCGGAGCAGACGCTGAATTTAGAGGCTCAGCCGTGACGACTTAACGCGGAAAAACGAGCCGGGGTACGTTTTGAAAATTATTTCTGATTCGTGAAATAATTTTCATAAGCTATAAAAGCTGGCGGGGAAAAGATCAATTAATGGTTAATGAAATGTTTCTCGCTTGTGATCGCCTTCACTTTCCCGCAGATAGCAGAATATTTGGTTAGGAGAAACCGTGACGGAATTTTATAATCACGTGCTGAAATTGTGGCTTAACTGAAATAAAAGGAATTTTCATGCGCTTATCTCTTACTGCGCTAACGCTGCTGGCAAGCACCAGCGTCCTCGCACAAACCCCTTCACCTGACGCCATCATCAAACCGTTGATGCAGCAATATCAAATCCCTGGCATGGCGGTGGCTATTCTGCACGATGGCAAAACCGAGTTTTACAATTACGGTGTGGCATCCAAAGAGACTCAGCAGCCAATTACCGCGCAGACCTTGTTTGAAATCGGGTCACTCAGCAAAACCTTTACCGCTACCTTAGCGAGCTATGCGGCTCAGCAGAAAAAACTGCAGTTTAGTGACAAAGCCAGTACATGGTTGCCCGACCTAAAGGGCAGTGCGTTTGATCAGGTGTCACTGCTTAACCTTGCTACTCACACCACGGGCACGCCGCTGTTTGTGCCGGACGATGTCACCAATCAGCAGCAGTTGATGAACTGGTACAAAAACTGGCAACCGCCGGCTCAGCCGGGCACTCAGCGTGTCTACTCCAATCTGGGGATTGGTATGCTCGGCATGATTGCCGCCAAAAGCTTGCATCAGCCGTTTATCAGCGCGATGGAGCAGCAACTGTTACCCGCGATGGGCATGAAGCACACTTATATTCAGGTGCCTCAGTCAGAGATGGGCCAATATGCGCAAGGTTACAATAAACAAGACAAGCCGGTACGTGTGACGCCAGGCCCGTTGGATGCTGAATCGTATGGGTTGAAATCGACATCCGCTGATCTGATTCGCTGGCTGGCGATTCAACTTGATGAACAGAAGGTCGCGACGGAGTGGCAGCAGGCGATCGCCACCACGCATCAGGGCTACTTCAAAACCGAGGCGTTTACGCAGGCGATGATGTGGGAATACTATCCGTTGCCTGTCTCATCAAAGCAGTTGGTGGAAGGCAACAGCGGTCAGCGCATCATGAAAGGGATGTCGGCCACGTTGATCACGCCACCGCAGGCTGCGCCACAACAGGCGTGGTATAACAAAACCGGTTCGACCAATGGTTTCTCAACCTACGGGGTGTTTATTCCGTCACAGAAGATTGCGGTGATTATGCTGGCGAATAAATGGTTCCCGAATGACGATCGCGTCATCGCGGCGTACAAAATCATTCAGATGTTGGCTCACTAACGGATTGTTGGGCGCGCCCCGACGCGCCCAATTAAATCGCAACTTACTTTCGTGCATCCAATGCGAGTTTGACGGCCATGCCCGCCAGCACCGTGCCCATCAGCCAGCGCTGCAAACGCTGCCAGCTGGGGCGCGTCAGTAAAAATGTCGACACCTGGCCAGCGGTAGTAATGAAAATCGCATTGACCGTCAGGCTAATTACAATTTGGGTGACGCCCAATATCAGCGACTGCATCAGCACACTACCGTGATGCGGGCTAATAAACTGCGGTAATAGCGACAGAAACATCATGGCGATTTTTGGGTTCGCGAGGTTGGTGAGGAAACCCATGGTGAACAATTTACGCGGGTTGTCGGCAGGGAGATCGCGCACGGCAAATGGCGAGCGGCCGCCAGGCTCGAGTGCCTGCCACGCAAGATACAGCAAATAGAGTGCGCCACTGAAACGCAGCGCATCATAGGCCCATGGAACGGCAAGCAACCACGCGGTGATACCCAGCGCCGCGCACAGCATATAAAACACAAAACCTAACGCCACGCCGCCGAGGGAAATATAACCCGCCCGCTTGCCCTGACACAGCGAACGCGAAACCAGGTAGATCATATTGGGGCCGGGCGTAAGCACCAATCCCAACGCCACCAATGCAAAGGCTAACCAACTCGACAGTTCTGGCATGCAACACTCCTTGCGTTATTTTCGCGATTATGGCGCGAACCAGGCATATCAGGCAACGCACGTTTTCAGACTGACAACAGGAATAAGCTGCGTTAGTTTGGCTTGGCTTATTGTATTTAAAAGGGAGATGAAAATGACCGTTCCTGTAGTGGCATTGCTAACGGCAAAACCGGGTTGCGAAGATAAAGCTGAGCAATTATTTCGTGGTGTGCACGGTTGTGGTTTTCGAGGATTTGTACGGCAACCGTTGGGATTTTTACCAGAACAAATGATCGACCGGTCTGACTCGCTTCAAAATCCAGGTTTCATACACCGGTTAAGCGGCCGATAATGGAAGCCTGAAATGACCTGGTTTCCCACTTTAAACAGGTAGATGCGGGCGGTGAAATTCTCGTCCGCCAGCGGATCAATATATTTTCCGATAACGGGATCCTGCGTATCAGGACCCGCAATACGAAAAGATTTGCGAGTGGAAACCGTTACGGAATCAGGATGGTAGTCATAATCAAGATTCACGGTGCGATCAACATTAATCCTGCTTTCAAGCCCCTGCGGCGACATAAATGCCAGATAAGCATTTAAATGACCTTCACGACTGCCGCTTAAAATATCCCAGTAGCCATGACTGACTACGGTCCGGTCAGGTTCGTCATAGATGATATAGGTCTCGGCCCGGCAATCGCCAGAAAATGGCCGTACAAAATAGGGCAGCGAAAACCAACCCAGCAACAATGCCAACAGGCAACATGCCGCGGAAACAGCCATTCTCATGGATGGTTTCTCCCGATAACCGCAAATGTCTGGCAAGATGTTGTCGCCAGTTCAATTTCGCCTTTACACACAAAGAAATTAATCGCGTTGCCACGATCGGCATTAATGTAGATTTTGCTGTGCGGCGTAATGGAAACCTGCATTTTGTTAAGCCAGTAACTCACGCGTCTTGCCGAGTCATGTTTGTCATTTTCCACGTATTGCGAAAACAGAAAGCTGTGCCCATCAAGCAGAAGTGGTTCGCCATACCGCAATGGGTGGATAAGTTGTTGGCCACGAATCACAGTGCCCACGATAAAAAACAGGCAGCAAAGCAGCAGCGTAAGTACCCTGAGTTTTATCTTTGTCGGTTTATTCTTAAGCGCTGATTTCGATGTATCAGAAACAGAGATCGCTGATGTTTCTTGTTTTTGATTCAAACCATCCTGGCGTTCCGGTAACGAATAATTTTGTGAGTCTGAAACGAGAGTGATGCAACCGGGTTTTAAGCGATATCCCATGTATCCCAGTGTTTCAAGAATTTCGCCTTCTACTTCCAGTGAGGCGAGTGATTTCCGGATGCGAAAAAGGGTTTGTCGTACGGTATTATCGGAGACCACAGCACCATGGTTTCTCCAGCAAGCGTCATGTAATGCTTCTTTGGAAACGATATTACCTTCATGCTCACACAGGTACGTCAGGCATATTTTACTTTGCCTGCTAAGAATAATCTCTTTATCTTCCAGCCTGATCAGACCGGTATCGGTAAAAAAAATAATGGTCACTTCTGCCTGATCCCCACGGCGCATCTTCAACGCACACTTTTCATGCGGCTGATTATAACACGGTCTGACAAAAGGGCATGCTGATGATGACAATCAGGTAGGTAACAGCTTTGTCACAGGGTTATCTATATGATTAATATGTGAATTATCTCCATGCTGGTGACTTTTAAGTGACATTTACGCCAGTATGTTGAAAGCCTTCAATCTAGCCAATAATATCCGCATCGGATTAATCGCATGGCATCGGCTAATATCGTTCAGATGAATCTGTAATAATTGCATATTGGCGTGATCACAATTGAGGAACATCAACAATGCATAGCGTCATTAAAATAACGACAAGCAAAATCAAAAATAAAAATATCGCTATTATGACACCCAGCGCGATCACCTATTATGGTATTCGCGCCATGTTGACAACATTAAATGCTGTGACGGTGACTCACCATCCCATCCAAACCCATGATGAACAGATCAACATCATTGATAGAGATTTGGATCTGATTATTATCGATACTGAGGTTGGCAATGCAGATGTTATTTCTATGCTGATAAAATCTTACTTGCCCACAGCATCAGTGATAATTTTAACCCGCGCATCGGATATCAGGCTATTACAAAAATATAAAAAATCAGGTGTGCAAGCCATATTAAACAGGAAATGCAATCAGCGCGAGGTTGAAGATGCGGTGACGGCAGTACTTGAACACCGAGTCTGGGGATTTGAAGTCAAACCCACTGCACCGCAAAAGGGTTCATCTTTACGACAGGTATTCTCATCAAGAATGTATGAAGAAGCGATGCTTTCACTCAGTACCACGGAAAGAACGATCATCCGCTCCATTTATCGCGGTCGTACCGTAACGGATATTGCTGTTGCCAAAGACAAAAGTATTAAAACCATTAGCAGCCAAAAACAGTCTGCAATGCGCAAACTCAATGTAAAAAATCTGGCTGAACTCCATCAGCGGTATCACGCCTGGCTGGAATAGTACCTGCCAGGCCATTTCCTTCCCACATACCACCGTCTTTTTCCTCTTGATTTCCCGACATTTTTCCTCATTTCCCGGCACCGGAGAGCCACTCCGGTGCACCTTCGGTTGGACGTTGTTCTTAATTTTTTTGTGATGGGTTTCTTAAAATCGTGCGCTGCAGTTAGGTGAAATGCCGACAGATTGTTATGAATGAAGCTAACTTATGTTTCATTCGAAACAATCGGAGCGACAAAATGAATACATCCTTTACCTCTTTACAACAACCTGAAGATGCAAAGCAGCATATCCGCTTGATGAAACAGGTGCTCAGAGCGCAAATCGGCGATGTTGAGGGCCTGTTTGAGCAGGTCAGAAGTAAAATCCTCAGCGAAATTGCTGTAGCTCGTGAGGAAGAAGCGCGAAACGGCACGGCATGGCCACAGGTACGTTGGGATGACATCGCCGCAGGGCGCATTTCCGATGAAGTGAAGGATCGCATTCGTCGTCGCGGCTGTGTGGTGGTGAAACAGACCTTTACGCGCGAGCAGGCGTTGGGCTGGGATGCGTCGATGCTGGAATACCTTGATAAAAATGATTTCGATGAAGTCTATAAAGGGCCGGGTGACAACTTCTTTGGCAGCCTCGATGCCTCACGCCCTGAAATCTATCCGATCTACTGGAGCGAAGCACAGATGTCGGCGCGTCAGAGCGACGCCATGGCACAAACCCAATCCTTCCTGAATCGCCTGTGGACCTACGAATCCAACGGAACGCGCTGGTTTGACCCTGATGTCAGCATCATCTATCCGGATCGTATTCGCCGTCGTTTACCGGGCACCACATCAAAAGGGCTGGGCGCGCATACGGATTCCGGGGCGCTGGAACGCTGGTTACTGCCAGCTTACCAACAGGTGTTTAGCAAAATCTTTAATAATCAATTCGATCAATATAATCCCTGGGACGCGGCACATCGCACAGAAGTGAATGAATATCAGGCTGGCACCACTACCAAATGTTCAGTCTTCCGCACTTTCCAGGGGTGGACTGCATTGTCAGATATGCAATTGGGTCAGGGCTTGCTGCATGTGGTGCCGGTTCCGGAAGCGATGGCGTATCTGTTGCTGCGTCCGCTGCTGAAAGATGTACCAGAGGATGAACTCTGCGGTGTTGCACCGGGCAAAGTATTACCCATCTCAGAGCAGTGGCATCCGGAACTCATCGAGGGACTGTGTTCCATTCCAGCAATGGAAGCGGGTGATTCTGTCTGGTGGCACTGTGATGTTATCCATTCGGTTGCACCGGTTGAGAATCAGCAAGGTTGGGGCAATGTGATGTACATTCCGGCTGCACCCCTGTGTGAGAAGAATGCCGCTTACGCCACTCAGGTTGCTGAGGCGCTGGCAACCGGTGCCTCACCGGGTGATTTCCCGAAAGAGGACTATGAAGCCAGCTGGCGCGATCGATTCACTTTGGACGCGTTAAACAGCAACGGTCGTCGCAGTCTCGGCTTAGAGTAAGTTTCTGGTAAGCTGGATAAAATTTTAATTAAAGCAGGCACTATGAACGCACGTCATCAGCACATTATCCAACTGGTCAGCGAACGCGGCAGCGTCAGCGTCAGTGAACTGGCGCAAACCACCGGCGTTTCCGAGGTGACGGTGCGTCAGGATCTGAATGTTCTGGAAAAGGGCGGCTTTCTGCGCCGCGTGCACGGTTCAGCCGTGGCGCCAGAAAGCGACGATGTCGGCGCACGCATGCAAACGCGTTTTGCCGTCAAAAAACGTCTGGCGGAGTACGCCGCTTCGCTGGTTAACGCGGGTGAAACGGTGTTTATTGAAGGCGGCAGCACCAACGCGTTGCTGGCACGCGAATTGAGCGAACGCGGTGATATCACGATTATCACCGTCAGCCATTACATCGCGGGATTGCTGCGGGAACAGGGCGGTGATGTGATCATTCTTGGCGGGCTGTTCCAGAAGAGCAGTGAGTCGGTAGTCGGGCCGCTGACGCGATTGTGCATCCAGCACCTCAACTTCCATAAAGCCTTTATCGGTATCGACGGCTGGGATGCCATCACCGGTTTTACCGGTCGTGATATGCTGCGCTGCGACGTGGTCAACGCCATCATGGAAAAGCAGACGCACACTGTGGCGCTCACCGATTCATCAAAGTTTGGTCAGATACATCCCTTCGCTCTGGCACCGACCGTGCCCTTTAAGCAGGTGATTACAGATAGCCAACTGTCGCCGGTGTATCAGGAAATATTGCGCCAGCAGCCAATGGAGTTAACGCTGATTTAGGGGCACTTTTCATCAGCGTCGACAATCATCATTGTCATAATGAAGGATCACATGTTCCCCAACATCACCTCTAAAAGACTGCACTATCGCCAGTTAGTTGCGGATGACTGGCGATTCTTTCTCTCGCTGCAACAGGATGAGCGTGTGATGCGCTATGTGGCCGATCCGCAGCCTGAAGAAGAGATTCGACGTGACAGGTTCGAGATAAGATTGCCCCATTGGCAGAAAGGCAGCACCCATTGGCTGTGTCTGGTGATGATGGAACAGGGGCAATCAGCGCCGTTAGGCGTCACCGGATTTATCGATCGCGGTGACGGCGTAGCGGAAGTCGGTTTTTTGCTGGCAGCAGAAGCTCAGGGCAAGGGATTTGGTACGGAATCACTTCACGATATTGCGCGTTATGCGCTGAATGAACTGGGCTTTCGCAAGCTGATTGCCACTGTGACCGCAGGAAATGAAGCCTCACGCAGGACACTATTAAAAGTGGGATTCCAGCAGGAGGGCACCTTGCGGAAAAGCTATCATCTCGCGGGTGAGTGGCGCGACGATTGGGTATTTGGATTATTCGCGGACGAATGGAGGCCACTCTAACCTGCGATTAACGCCTGTGCCGTTAATTCATCGGTAATTAATCCCGTCACCAACCCGCTGGCCAATACCGCGCGGATCGCGTCGACTTTGCTTAATCCCCCCACCAGCGCCACAATCTCGGCGCGGTGGGCAAGCTCTAAATCCACCGAGAGCGTACGCGCTGTCAGGCTGTTGTGAATCATCTGCCCGCTGGCGTCAAAGAAATGACCGAGCAGCTCACCGACAGCGCCAGAAGCCGAGATATCGTTGATCTCGTCTTCGTCGATCATCCCGGCTTCGACCAGTTGCGCGGCAGGTTCCACGGTGCCGATCCCCACCAGCTTCACCTCACTCTGCGCCGCCATGGCAAACACTTCGCTGACGCCGCGCTGCTTAAGCAGCACGTCGCGATCTTCCTGCGTGTTGGCGAAAAACGGCACCGGCATCATGTAAGCTTGCGCACCGGTTTTTTCCGCTATGCGATGCATAACATCGTGGGGATTGAGCGCGTAGTTGCGCGTCAGACAGCCCAGCAGCGAAACGAATCGCATATGCGGGGCGTCAATGCGCGAGAGTTGGTGAATAGCGGCGGAAAGGGTGCGGCCGTGCCCCAGCCCCAGGGTGATCGCAGGCTGCGACGTGAGGAGATTGCGCAGATAATCCGCGCCCGCCATACCCAGCGTTCGCACTGGCAATCCCTCTTCACCAAGGTCAGGCGCAACGTGGCAAAAACGCAGTCCGTGCTTTTCGCGCAGCTGATCTTCCAGCGCCACGCACGCCATGATATCGCCATCAATCGACACCTTCACCGCACCCTCCGCGACCATCTTGGCAATCATGCGATGGGTTTTGACAGACGGTAATCCCAGACGTTTGGCGACTTCAGCCTGGGTCAGGCCGCCCACGTAGTGCAGCCAGGCGGCACGCAGGGCTAAAGAGTCATCGCGTTCAGCGGGAGTAGGAGCCGGTTTCATGTTTCATTTCCTGATCAATAGGCTTAGGAAGCCAGATGCAAATCCTGCACGCCCGTATCAATGTGCGATGCCCAAAACGCAACGCTTTCCGCGATATCCGCCACCACCTGGCGGTCAGTGGGTTCACGCTCTTTAAAACTCAGTTCGAGGCAAATTTCGTTATCCTGCGCGCCACCGCGCGCCAGCGCGTCCAGCAGCGGCTGGGGCTGAATACGGCCGCCCGCATTGTACTGCAATGTGAAGGGTCTGTGGCCGCCTTTGTCCATCATGCTTTGTTTTATATGAATAATCGGCGAATAGCGCGGCACCGCTTCAGCCCACGCGTAAGGGTCGTAATCACGCGGGTCGATTGAAGTGACATCGCCGTGATCGATATCCGCCATCATCCACATCGGCAGGGCAAAGGACTCACTGCTCAAACGCTGCTGCAGTGCGAGGCAAGCCGGAATGGTCTCACCAAACTCGCGTCCGATGCTCATCGGTTCCCAAAACAGGTATTTCAATCCGGCGGATTGCGCATGCTCCGCCACCTCGGCCCAGCAGTCTATCGCGATATCGATCAAGGCATCCCGCCTCGCCGCATCGTTGAAATCCTGCTGGGTGAAAATGGCGAACTGCGATCCAACCGCCTCGCCCCCCAGTTCTGCGGTGATATCGGCGAAGGTTTTGAACCAGTCAACGTAGTAGCGTCGCACGTCAACGTCCGGATGACCAAAATGATTGAGGCGGCCATAGGGACCAGTCATACCCGATGTCACGCGCACCCCGGTTGCCCGCAACGCCTTCTGCATCTGGCGCGACATGCGGTTGATGGTGGCGGCTGGCCAGCCAGGATTGATAAATTCATGGGTTAACTGCAGATCGCGGATACGGATCTGTTGTGCCACGGTGTGAATCAGATCCTGCGGATCGGCAAAACGATTCACCAGTGGGTTGGTATTGAGCGAAAGCGTTAAGGGCATGATTACGCCTCCTTACGCAGCGGCACGGCCGCAGCATAGGTCGCGTCAAACCATTGGCTAAAGGCCTGCTGCTGAACTTCGGTCAGATGCAACTTGTGCTTAGTGCGACGCCACAGCACATCCTCCACCTGCTGCGCCCACTCATTTTCTACCAGGTAGCGCACTTCGGCTTCATACAACTGTGCGCCGAAATGGCGGCCCAGATCGTTTATCTCACGGGCGTGACCCAGCACTTTCTCAATGCGCGTGCCATACAGGCGCGCATAGTGTTTGCGTAGCGGCGCTGGTAACCATGGCCAGCGCGTTTTCACTTGCTCAAGGAAGCTCTCGAAATCGCCATTTGCCATATCACCGCCCGGCAAAGTGGCCTCGCGTGTCCAGTCTTTACCCATATCAGGGAAGAAGGGCGCAAGCTTCTGGATAGCGTGTTCTGCCAGCTTGCGGAAAGTGGTGATTTTGCCGCCAAACACATGCAGCAGCGGGGCGTTTTGCTGATCGTCGAGATCGAACACGTAGTCACGCGTGACGGCAGAAGGGTTGCCTTTGCCATCGTCAAACAGCGGACGCACACCCGAGAATCGGGTAATCACATCGCTGGCGCGCAGTTTTACTTTGAAGTAGCGATTGACCACATCGATAAGGTACTGCTGCTCGCTGTCATCGGCGGTCACCGCTTCCGCTTTGCCCTGCCACGGAATATCGGTGGTGCCGATCAGGGCTTTATCGCCTTCATAAGGGTTGATGAAAATGACGCGTTTATCGGTGTTTTGCACCAGATACGCCTGCTGGCCTTCCCAGAATTTCGGCACGATGATGTGTGAACCTTTAACCAGCCGCACGCTGCGGTTGCTTTTGGTCTGGGTGACCTGATTTACGATATCCAGTACCCACGGGCCGGCCGCATTCACCAGCACTTTGGCATAAACCGTGCGCTGTGCACCGCTGGTCTCATCCTGAATCGTGACTTCCCACTTGCCGCTGATACGTTTGGCCGACACACAGCGGGTACGCGGCAGAATCGTGGCGCCGCGTTCCGCAGCATCCACGGCATTCAGTGCGACCAGGCGTGCATCATCGACCCAGCAATCGGAGTACTCGAAGCCCTTGCTGTAGCTATCGAGGATTGGGGCGCCTTCGGGATCGCGCATCAGATCAAGCGATCGCGTGCCGGGCAGCTTTTTGCGCCCGCCTAAATTGTCATAGAGGAACAGCCCTAAACGCACCAGCCACGCCGGACGATCGGTCGGGCTATGCGGCAACACAAAGCGCATCGGCCAGATAATATGCGGTGCGGCATTCAGCAACACTTCTCGCTCGATCAGCGCCTCGCGTACCAGTCGGAATTCATAATATTCGAGATAGCGCAGCCCGCCGTGCACCAGTTTGCCCGAGCGCGAGGAGGTACCCTGTGCCAGGTCATCTTTTTCACACATCATCACGGACAAGCCACGCCCGGCCGCATCACGTGCGATGCCCGCGCCATTAATGCCACCGCCAATGACAAACAGATCCAGCGTATTTTCACTCATGGTGTACTCCTTAAAACTTATTCAGTGCATGCCAGGCGGCAGGGAGATCGCTGCGGATCTGCTGATAATGGGGAAACAGTTGGTTATAGCGCTGCGACAGTTCAGCGGAAGGCGGTTCAGACGCATCCAGCAACGGGCGCACCCAGGTTTCCACGCACTGCGCCATGGAGGGATAGGCGCCAATCGCCACCGCTGCCATCATCGCGGCGCCCGCTGCACCGGCTTCATCACGCTGGCTGATACGCACTGGTGCGCCAATGCAGGCAGAGAGGATCTGCCGCAACGGCTGAGAACGCACCGCGCCGCCGGTAAGACGAATTTCACCCGGCAAAGTACTGCCCATCGCCTGATAACAATCACGCGCGGCCATGCCGATGCCTTCAATCACGCCGCGCACCAGGTCGGCAAAATTGTGCTGATAGTTAAGTCCGGTGAAGCTGGCGCGCGCGTCGGCGTTGACGAACGGCCCGCGTTCACCGGCAATTGAGATGTAGGGATGGAACAGCAGGGTGCCGGGTTCGGCTTTGTTGAGCCACTGGTCGATATGCGCCACTAGCCGCGCATGATCAATTTCACAGCCAAAACTGCTCAGCAACTCACTGGCCACATTCAACAGCCAGTCGAGATTGAGGGTAGACGCCATATTGGTCTGCACCTGCGTCACATAGCCCGGCCAGGGCAGAGGAATCACATAGCCAGTTTGCGCTGGATTCAACCACACCTCATCAATGGTCACACTGCGCAGATGCACCCCGGTAGAGCCGACAATTGAGCAGGCGGTATGGGCTTCGCCGGTGTGCACGCCTGCGCCCAGCGCGGTCATCGCCATATCCACATAACCCAGCGATATCGGTGTGCCCGCGCGCAGGCCGGTGAGGGCTGCGGCCTCAGCGGTCAATGGATGGGTGATTTGCGTGCCATCGATAATTTCCGGCAGCAGATGACGTCGATGTTCCAGTCCCAGCGCTGCGATGACGGTATCGTCATAACGCTGGGTGCGGAAGTTACCAAAAGTGAAGCTGGCCTCAGAAGGATCGGTGGCACGCACGCCCGTCAGATTGAGGTAAAGCCAGTCTTTGCAATGCAGTGCCACTTCGCTCTTCGCCAGTAGCTCAGGAAAGTGCTGGTCCATATGCGCCATCTGCGAACCCTGCTGACAGGTATTCAGCCCGGTGCCCGTGGACTTAAAACGCTCGGCTGCAAGGGCGTGCTGGTTTAGGGCATCGACGGTGTGTGCTGCACGCGCATCCAGCCAAATCCAGGCATCCTCTACCGGCTGATTATTGGCGCCCACCAGCCAGGTGCCATCCCCTTGTGCGGTGACGGCCACGGCCACCACGCGGGAAGAGAGATTTTCCACACGCTCGCCCAGTATCCGTATCGCGTCCACGGCATCTTGCCAGGTCTGCGACATGGATTGCTGCGCGGCACCACCTTCGCTGCGGTAATAGCGGTTACGCACGGAGGCGCACGCCAGCTGTGTGCCTTCCAGATCAAACGCCACCGCTTTCACCACGGAGGTGCCGGAATCCAGACCCAGAATGATATCGCTGTTACCCACGTACACCTCCGAAGGGAAGAAAAGTTGACCCATCACGTCGTGTTAATTCCTTGTGATGAATTTGCTAAATAATGTCTTACACCACTTCTCATGGAGATAACATATCCAATGTATTATTTTTCGATAAAACGAATAAATTTCACTTCAGTTAGCGAGTTTGATCACGAAAATGGCGGTAGTACACGACAATATGAAATGAGATATCACATGAATAAGGCTTGTATGGCGGGCTTTTATTAGCGATGAAGGCGTTAGGGTGTGAATTTAGCGATCCAGATCGCGCTCCTGAAAAATTCGTGAACCCCCTGTTGACAATTTAGTCACATCAGCACAATCCTCATCACAAGAGTTATCACATTTATAACATTTAATGCGGCGATTATCGCAGCAGATAACAGTGAGAGGTCACGTTATGTCCGATGTCTCAATGCTGGCACAGCAGCTCTCCCGCAAGCGCATCCGCCGCTACAGCATCATCGGTGTTGTGGTGGTTGCGGTGATTGCCGCCATGGCCATTGACACAAAAGTGGTGAAAATCGGTTCCGAGCAAGATGTGCAAGAGCAAGGTTTCTCGCCGGATAGCTACGGGGAGAAAACCTTCCCCGGTATTCAGCAGGATGTGGAAGCGCGTGCGGTGGATGCCAAAACCCTCGCCGATGCGCTGAAAGCCAATCAACAGGAAGCGGTACAGAAATACGGTGTGGGTTCGCCGCTCCCGGTGATCCCCGTCAAGCTGGAAGGCGTGGTGCAGCCCGGTCAAATGGGCATTTTCCCACTGAAAGTGGCCGGTTTACCGGAAGGAAATGTGATTCGCCTGCAAACGGGCCCGGCCATTACCGGCACCGATTTACGTGATGCCAGCGGAAAAATCCAGTTCGGCGATTTTACCAACCAGATTGAGTATCAAAACGCCGGTTCGGCGATCAATCGCGCCATGAAAGCCAAAGTACTGGATAAGTTGGATCGTGATGCGCTGCCCGGGAAAACCGTGCAGGTGGTCGGGGTGTTCCGTTTGCTCGCGCCGAATAACTGGATGGTGACGCCAGTCAGTCTGGAGGTGAAATGAAACCATTCAACGTTAACCCGGCGCTACTAAAAGGCGAAGTGATCCTTGAAGCGCGCAACATCAGCAAAATCTATGGATCGACCCATGCACTTAAAGGCGTGAATTTTGAGATCCGTCGCGGTGAAGTCACCACGTTGTTTGGTGAAAACGGCGCAGGTAAATCCACGCTAATGAAAATTTTGTCGGGCGTCATTACGCCAACATCCGGGGAAATTCTCTACAACGGCGAAGAGAAAGTGTTTCGCTCTGCCACTGAAGCACGCGATTGCGGCATCTCGATTATCCATCAGGAGCTGAATCTCGCTCCCAACATGAACGTGCGCGACAACATCTTTATGGGGCGCGAAATCATGAAGCCGGGTGGGGTGGACTACGCGGAAGAAGCCCGCATAACCGCCCATCTGATGGCGGCGCTGGAGGAGGAAATTGATCCGCTGACGCCGGTGGAAAACCTGCGTCTGGGCCAACAACAGATTGTCGAAATCGCCCGTGCATTGTCGGTGAATTCACAGATTCTGATCATGGATGAACCGACATCGGCGCTCAGTGCTGCGGAAGTCGCGGTGCTGTTCCAGGTGATCCGCGATCTCACCAGTCAGGGTGTAGCCATTGTATACATCTCACATCATCTCGAAGAGGCACTGGAGATCACCGATCGCGCCGTGGTGCTGCGTGATGGCGTGATGACCGCGTACGCGAAACGCGATGAGATCGATCTCGAGTGGATCGTGCGCAATATGGTGGGCGATCACTTTGACCTGGGTTCGCCGCCGCAAGGGTATGAGTTTGGTGACCAGGCGTTGACCGTGCAAGACCTGACGGTGAAAAGCAAAACCGGGATTCGGCTGGTGGATAACCTCTCACTGTCAGTGAAAGCCGGTGAAATTGTCTGCATCTATGGCCTGATGGGCGCGGGGCGCACCGAACTGCTGGAGTGTATCGCCGGGCGTATTCATCAAAGCCAGGGCCGCGTTCTGCTGCAGGATACCGATGTCAGCGGCTTAACCATTCAACAACGTATTCAAATCGGCCTTGCGTTGGTGCCCGAAGATCGGCAACGCGACGGTCTGGTGCAAACCATGTCAGTGGGCGAAAACCTGTCGCTCGCCAGTATCAACGAATTTGTGCGCGGTTTGGTGCTGTCACCGCGACGTGAAAAGCAGCTGGTGACGGACAGTATTCGCAACGTCACGGTGAAAACCGCTGGCGGCGAGGCGGCCATCGGATCGCTCTCCGGTGGCAATCAACAAAAAGTGGTGATCGGCAAAATGCTGGCCACCCGTCCCAAAGTGATTCTGCTGGATGAACCCAGCCGCGGCATTGATATCGGTGCCAAAGCGGAAGTGTTTCGTCTGCTGGCGGAAAACGCCAAAAAGGGGCTGGCGGTGGTGTATACCACCTCGGAAGTGGGCGAATGCCTGAGTATTGCGCATCGCATTGTGGTGATGAGCAAAGGGCGCATTAACGCCATTTTCGATTCCAGCGTGAGTAAAGAACGCATTATGGCCGCTTCAGGCGAGTCTCTGGTGGCATGACATGAAAAACGGAGCAAACGGTATGACAGACAGAACACACACGCTGGATTCGCCGCCCGTCGCGAGTAAAAAGAAGGCCGATAAAAGTCTCAATCTGGCGCGATTGCTGCTGGAAGGGCGTGCGTTTATTGCGTTGCTGGTGATTATTATCACCTTTTCCTTGCTCTCACCTAACTACTTTACCGGCGCCAACTTCCTGACCATGGCTTCGCATGTGGCGATTTTTGGCTTACCCGCCATTGGCATGTTGCTGGTGATCCTCAATGGCGGTATTGACTTATCAGTCGGTTCAACGCTGGGTCTGGCTGGCGTGATGGCCGGCTTTATGATGCAGGGGATTAACCTCGACGCGCTAGGTGTCGTGTTGTATCTGCCCGTGTGGGCGGTGGCGATATTGACGCTGGTGATTGGCGCGCTGGTGGGATTGGTGAATGGCGTGCTGATTGCCTGGTTCCGCGTTCCGGCGTTTGTTGCCACGCTCGGCACCATGTATGTGGCACGCGGTATCGCATTGCTGATCACCAATGGTCTGACCTACAACAAACTCTCTGGAAGTGATGCGCTAGGCAACACCGGCTTTGACTGGCTCGGCTTCAATCGCATCTTCAATATCCCGGTCGGTGTGCTGGTGCTGGGTGTGGTAGCACTGGCCTGTGGTTTTCTGCTGAGCCGTTCGGCGTTTGGACGCTGGCTCTATGCCTCGGGGGGTAATGAGCGCGCCGCCGACCTCTCCGGCGTGCCGGTGAAACGCATCAAAATCAGCGTTTATGTGTTGTCGGGTATCTGTGCCGCGATGGCGGGGCTGGTGCTCTCTTCACAGCTCACTTCAGCCGGTCCAACGGCGGGCACCACTTATGAACTGACCGCGATTGCCGCGGTGGTGATTGGCGGTGCGGCCTTAACCGGTGGTCGCGGTAACGTGCGCGGCACGCTGCTGGGCGCTTTTGTAATCGGTTTTCTCTCTGATGGCTTAGTGATTATCGGCGTCTCTGCCTACTGGCAGACGGTGTTCACTGGCGCCGTGATTGTGCTGGCAGTATTGCTCAACACCCTGCAATACGGCAAACGCAGTCGCTAACTCACGCGCGCTGTCTGGCAGCGCGCGGTTATCCGTAAAACCTGTACCCTAAATAATAACGGAGCACCTATGTTCACAAAACGTTTGTTTATTGCTGCCGCAGCGATGGCGATCACCACCTTCGCTGCACCGACCTGGGCTGATAACGGGTTGATGACCATCATCGTCAACGATCCATCCAACCCTTACTGGCTGACAGAAGGTCAGGTCGCGCAAAAAGCCGCTGAAAAACTTGGCTACAGCGCAAAAGTCAGCGCGCACAAAGGTGATACCAATACCGAAAGCCAGCTGATTGATACGGCGATCACCAACAAATCCAAGGCGATTATTCTTGATCCGGCTAACGCCGATGGTTCTGTCGGTTCAGTGAAAAAAGCCATCGCGGCGAATATCCCGGTGTTTATCATTAACGCTGAGCTGAATCAGAGCGGATTGGCCAAAGCGCAGTTGGTTTCTAACAATGCGCAGGGCGCGGCGGTGGGCGCGATGGAGTGGGTGAAACAGGTAGGCGATACCGCCAACTATGTTGAATTAGTGGGCCCACCATCCGATAACAACGCGGCAACGCGTGCCAATGGTTTTGATACCGTGTTGTCACAGTACCCGACGCTGAAGAAAGTGGGTCAGGAAGTCGCCAACTGGGACCGTACCCAGGGCTTCAACAAGATGCAGTCACTGCTGCAGGCTAACCCGAACATCAAAGGCGTGATCAGCGGCAACGATGAAATGGCGCTGGGGGCGATTGCCGCACTGAAAGAAGCCGGCAAGCTGAACCAAATCAAAGTCGGTGGTTTTGATGGCTCGCCGGATGCCGTTGATGCCGTAAAAGCCGGTACGCTGGCGTATACCGTGATGCAGCCCGTGGCGCAGTTCGCGCAGAAAGCGGTAGAGCAGGCTGACAGCTTCCTGAAAACCGGTAAAACCGGCGCAGCATCGGAAAAACAGCTGTTTGACTGCATTTTGATCACCAAAGAGAACGCGGGCAATTTCGTATCACCGTTTGTATTGAAGCAGTAATGCATGACGTGCGGCTTGCGGGCCGCATACTGCTCAGCGGACGCACTCCGGTGCGTCGCTGTAACCCTTCTCGTGAGTCCAAACACCACACCATTTGCAAAAGGCGCGTTTCCGCGTTGTAATCACCTGGAACCCGCATTTCTGCATCACTTTCTGGACGAAATATGGCGCACAACCCGCAGGACTCTTCTCTCAACGTCTTCATGGCCGAACCCTTACCCAGCGACAGCCGTCAGGCGCGGCAGTTGGCGCGACGCCAGTTGATCGCGGAAGCCGTGATGGCAGAAGGCGCTATTCGCATTGAAGATATTACCGACCGTTTCGGCATCAGTCTGATGACCGCGCACCGTGATATTGATGAGATGGTCGAACGCGGATTGCTGCATAAATCGCGTGGGGTGGTCTCCGCCACGCCAACCAGCCTGGTCGAGTCCAGCGATATCTACCGCGCGACGCGTCAACTGGAAGAGAAGCAAGCCATCGCTGAGGTGGCGGCCACTTACCTGGAGCCAGGACAGGCGATCTTCCTCGATGATTCCACCACGGTATTGCAGATGGCGCGCTTGTTACACGCGCGCGCCCCGTTAACGGTGATCACCAACTCACTGACGCTGATGAATGAGTTGCGCAACGGGCGCGATATCACGCTGATGGGGCTGGGCGGTCAGTTTTATCACTGGTGTAATGCCTTTATGGGTCGCATGACCCGTGAAGAAATCGCCAGCCTGCGCGCCGACGTGTTCTTCGTCAGCATGTCAGCCATCATCGATGACACGGTCTTTCATCAGTCAGCGGAAACCGTCGAAACCAAACGAGCGATGTTTGATGCTGCACAGAGACGTATTTTGATGATGGATAACACCAAATTTGAACGCCGGGCGCTGCATCGTTTTGCCCATCTCAGCGAGTTCGATGTGGTGATTGTCAATCAGGGCACGCCGGTGCCAGTTCTGCGTCGTCTGCAGGATCTGGGTGTGAATGTCGTGGTTGCACCGATGAAGACCCACGCTGGATCGCGCGAAGAATCCTGATTCACCTGTAAACTTATTCTTTCAGATAACCTGAGGCACTCACTGTCGGCTGCGGCAGTGGTGCATCGGCCTATTCAAATGCGTTTGACAATGCAATCTACCTACTAGTAGATTGATGACTCTACCGCCGTGAACGAAGACGGTGTAATTAATTGCCACGCGCTAATCATTCAGCTCGGGTAACTGCCTTGTCTTAATTTATGCCATGTTGAGCGAATCTATGAACAAGCCTTCTCTGACGACCGGCCAGACACTCACCCGTCTGGCCGCTATTGCAGTGGTACCATTGATAGTCATCGCGTTATTTCTCTGGGCTGGCGGCTGGTTAACACCGGATAAGTTGTCCTCCGATAAGCTCATTACCGTGCTACAAAAATCAGGCGGGGAGCATCCCGGCTACCGTCGCAATCATGCCAAAGGCGTCTGCATAAACGGCAGCTTTGCCGCTAACGGCAATGCCAGCGTGTTGTCGCGCGCCGGGCTGTTTGCACCGGGCGAAACCCCGGTGATCGGGCGCTTTGCTATTGCCGGTGGCAATCCGAACGCTCCGGATTATGCCGTGCCGGTGCGCAGCATGGCGTTAGCGTTTTACCAAAAAGATGGTCAGCAGTGGCGCACCGGGATGAATGCCATGCCGATGTTTCCGGTGAAGAGCGTGGAAGGGTTTTACGATCTGCAAATCGCCACGCTGCCGGATGCCAAAACAGGCAAGCCCGATCCCGCGAAGATTCAGGCCTTTGTAGAAAAACATCCCGAAATCAAACCGTTCTTCGGCTGGGCGCAGCAGTATGTTCCTTCCTCTAGCTGGGCCAGCGATCGCTACAATAGCCTTAACGCCTTCAACTTTATTGATTCGGCCGGCAAGAGCCATGTGGTGCGCTGGAGTATGGTGCCGCACAGCGAGTATCAGCCCATCAATGCCGCCGATAAGAATGACAGCGACTTCCTGCAGAACGATCTGCAACAGCGTCTTGCCAAAGGGCCGCTGCAGTGGGACCTGATCATCACTGTCGCAGACGCGCAGGATAAAAGCAGCGATGCTTCGATTGCCTGGCCAGCGGACCGGCAGACCATCAATGCAGGAACCCTGACTATCAACCAAACCACGCCGCAGCAGCAGGGCGCCTGTAACGATATCAATTACGATCCGCTAATTCTGCCCGAGGGCATCACCGCCTCGGATGATCCGATCCTCAATGCACGTTCATCGGCTTATGCCAAATCCTACAACGCCCGTACCCGTGAACAGGCAGGAGAACACTGATGAAACACACAGAGACTTTCCATCCGGCGTTGCGCGCGATTCACTGGCTGATGGCTGCCGCTATTATGACCATGCTGTTTATCGGCGTGGCCATGGTCGCCACCGTCTCGTCACTGCACAGCTTGCTCGTGGCGATCCATAAGCCGTTGGGCTTAATGATATTGCTGCTGGTGGTGGTGCGATTGTGGCTACGTTTTACCACCGCCAAACCGGCCTTGCCGGAGACGTTATCAAACGGGCAAAAAGCGCTGGCACACCTTTCGCATTGGGCGTTGTACGTAATGATGCTTGCGCAACCTCTTATCGGCTGGGCGATGCTGTCGGCGGCGGGCTATCCGATCAGTCTGGGAGGCAGTCTGGTGCTGCCACCCATCACGCCAATCAGTAATGATCTGTATGCCTGGTTGCGTCCGCTGCATACCTGGGTTGCTTTAGCCTTGTTCGTTACGGTGATGCTGCATCTTGCCGCCGCGTTGTTCCATGCGCTGATTCTGCGTGATGGCGTCTTCAGAAGTATGACCGGCCGCCGTAAGCGTTCTGAAGCGCCTTGACATCACCGCTGCAGGTCAGTAGGTTCAGTGCCAATTTGCTGATTTGCAGCCATTTCATCTTTGCTGCCGGAGCCCTGCATGACCGTTGAACGTTCGCCTAAAGCCACTGAAATCATTAACCACACCCGAGCGCTGCTCACAGCTGGTGGTTATAAAAGTTTCAGCTATGCCGATTTGGCAGAACGCGTACAAATCCGTAAAGCCAGTATTCATCATCATTTTCCGGGCAAAGCCGACCTGGTGCTGGCGGTGGTCAATGATTATCGTGAGGAGGCACGAGCCGGCATGGCCGCGACCAGTGAGCATTTCAGTGATGATCCGCTGGCTGAGCTGAACGGATATGTGAACTTCTGGGCAACCTGCATTAAGGAAAACAGCTCACCGTTCTGTATTTGCGTGATGCTGGCAGTGGAGCTGCCGACCTTACCGGAAGAGGTGGCGGCACAAGTCACCGGACATTTCGCCGATCTGTCCGCGTGGCTGGCCGGTGTGTTGCAGAAGGGGGAAAAGCGCGGGGTGTTTATTCTGCGTGAAGGGGCGGAAATGGAGGCCAAATCGCTGATGGCGACGGTGCATGGTGCGATGATTGCCGCGCGCGCGTTTAATAACCCCGAACTGTTCTTACCCATGATTAAACCGGTGCTTAACAGTCTGGTTATTTCCGTTTAATGGCTTTGCGGCCATTTATCTTCGCGACTCTTTCATCAACAACAGAATCACTTTATCCACCAGATAAGGTGCCTGCTTATTTAATTCAGGATCGTTGCGTAATTGCGCAGCAATGTTCAACGCAAATTCGCGAACCTTCTGTTTATCCGCTTGCGTTGATTCACAATCTGAAGGACGGCAGTCAGGATATTGGTTAGGAAAATGAATCACACTCACAATGCCCCCTGAAATCGTTGCTAAGGTCAGCCGAATAAATATTAATCTACTAGTTGGTAGGCTGGCAGTCAAGGGAGGAATTTGCAGTAAAGCACAGCAGGTTTAAACCTCCGTGAGAGGCCGGGTAGGGGCGTTTCGCGCGCTTTCTCACCGCTTCGCCAGTACCGCCTGAAAATAGGAATTTTTACCTTTCATCGCTTCACAAATCCTCTTAAATTAGCGCCGACGAGCAGTGCAAGTCGCCAACGATTTGGTGTCTTAACAACAATCAAATTAAAAACAATTGCATTCCATTTTTTAATGGTAATGAGGATTTCGATGCTTTTAAAACGCAGCTGCAGTATCGCCATTGTCGCTTTAGTCTGTTTATCAGTTACCGCCTGTGGTATGTCCCATCGTGGTCGTAATACGGCAATTGGTGCGGGTGTTGGTGCTGTGGGTGGCGCGGTATTAACCGGCGGAAGCACCTTTGGTACGCTGGGTGGTGCAGCCATCGGTGGCTTGATTGGTCATGAAGTGAGTCGTTGATTCATCCTGCTGATCTATTTCGTCGCGCACTCAATGCGCGACGAAATAATAACTTTTAAACCTTCTTTTTATTCTCCGATTAAATTTTCTTTAACTGGCCAAATACCTGTTTGCCGTTATGGAAGGTTGCTATCACGGGTGCAACATGCGCCACCGCTTCGGCAGAACAACTCGCCGCCACTAACATCATCGTTGCGCTATCCTGCGCCTTCGGCCACTGTTGTTCACCCTGACTATTCAGCGGCAGCACTTCATTGGTGGCGATACCCAAGGCGCGACTCAATGAGAACTCATCCGGGCCACGATACAACTGTGCATAGACATTGGCTTTTTCCAGCATGCTGCCGCTGCCAAAAGGTTGCCAGTGGTCGGCAATGGTATCGGTGCCGGACCATACCGGTACGCCCGCCGCACGTAGTTGCGGCAATGGCATGATCACGCGCCCAATCGGCACGGTGGTGGCGATGCTGAACTGCTGCGCTTTGAGTTCCTCGATCATCGCATCCAGTTCACTCCCCGATAACGTGCCCAGCGCAAACGCATGGCTGATGGTGACTTTGCCTTTTAGCTGCGGATTCTCACGAACCGTTTTCAGCATGTAGCGTATCGCGGCCACACCGTGCGGCTCGGTTTCGTGCAGGTGGATATCCACCGGCGCAGCAAAATCCAGTGCGATGCTGAACATCGTATCCAGCGATTTCTCCATCGCACCATCAACGTTGGTCGGATCCAGGCCGCCGACAAAATTGGCGCCCATTTTCATCGCTTCACGCATCATGCCTTCGACCCTGGACCGCAACAGTCCATGCTGCGGGAAGGCGACAATCTTCACGGTAAAGTCCTGACGGTGGTTAGCAATCGCCTGTTGCAAGTGCGCCAACCCGTCCAGTTTGCTAATCGGGTCGATATTGCAGTGGCTGCGCGCTTCGGTGCTGCCTTTCGATTGCAGCAGGCCAATCAGCTTCTCGGCACGCATTTCGGAGGTCGGCACGATCTCAGGAAGAATCTGCTCTTCCTGATGAATCATATCAATCACGCTCTTACGCGGCAGCGGGGCGCGCCAGCCGTCACCATAGAAGGTTTTATCGAGATGGATGTGCATATCGCGCGTTGCAGGCAGCAAAATATGACCCGCCGCATCCCAGGCGGGGAGGGTGCTGCTGAAACCCGCCGCGTGGATACCCGCAATATTATCGCCGTTGACTTCAATATCGTACAAGCCGGTGCGCGTTGCGGTGATAACGCCCTGATGGCGCACAAAAGCTTCTTCCAGACGTACATTGCGCAACAGAAAGTGGCTGACGTCGATGCGCGTCAGGTTTTCAGGGGTACAGGCCGCCGCCACAGCAGTGCGACCACTTAATCCGACACCGAGCAGAGTACCTGCTGCCGTCAGTTTGATGCCAGCGGAAAGAAAGTCCCGGCGGTTGCCGGAAGTGATGAGGCTCATAGGTTATTTTCTCCTTGTAGGGAAGTTCACCCTAGAGGAGCGATAAGCGCTGTGCTGCGATTTTTTCCACTGATAACTATGGAGAAATGTAATGACGCATCGGACAGCACCGCTATCCGATGTTCGGTTGAAGAAGTTAATGATTTTGCGGTTTTGGCATCGGCGGTGTGCCATGCGTATGGAATGTCTCAATGGTTTTCAGGCCCCACGCCTGGCCTTTCTTGCGTTCGCTTTCCGTCCAGACCACCGTCTGCCAGTCTGGCGCGAGTATCAGTCGGGCCCCGGAATTGGCCAGCTCGACGCGATTCCCCGCCGGTTCCCAGACATACAGGAAAAACGTGCCCTGAATGGCATGCTTGTGTGGGCCGGTTTCAATGTGCACGCCGTTTTCCAGGAAGATGTCGGCCGCGCGCAGTATGTCTTCACGCGTGTCGGTGGCGTAGGTCACATGATGCAGTCGTCCGTTGCCGCCACCGTGCTCTTCGGTACAGGCCAAATCATAGGTTTTATTATTGATGGTGAACCAGCAGCCACCAATCCGCCCATTATCCAACTGAATCATCTCTGTGACGCGCGAGCCTAAGCAGGTTTCCATAAAGCGCTTGAATTCACTGACATCGGCAGCCAACAGATTGAGGTGATCCAGACGACGCGGACAGGCGCCACGCGCATGGTAACGCTGAGACAGGTTTTTCAGCGACGGTCGTTGGTCATCGGGCGCCTGATAACGGACCGTGTCGTAATAGATCTCAAAAATGTGGCCAAAAGGATCGGTAAAGCGAAATGCCTGTCCGTGACCCTGATCGTCGTTGACCCAACCAAGCACTTCATAGGGGCTGGCTTCAATCGCCGCAACACGCCGTTCCAGCGCAGCCTGTGAAGCGGCGCGATAGGCAATGTGCCCCACGCCGGTGGTGTGATGGCGTGTGAGCTTCAGGCTGTGAAACTCATAATCATCCCAGGCGCGCAGCCAGGCGTGATCGTCGTCCTGCGCGGTGACCGTCAAGCCATAAACATTGACAAAGAAGTTGAGGCTCTCTTCAAACTTGTCGGTGTAAAGCTCCACGTGAGCCAGATGCGCAATATCGAAGCAGGGTTCAGAAAGTTGAGATGTCATGATGCCATTCCTATTTATTGAGGGTTTGTGACAGCGCCGGAAGGTCATCCAGTGCTGCACCCTTTATTTTCAGAGACAGAGAAACATTGCGATGAAGCACAATGCTGATCGCAGCCAGTAACGCGGGTAGCGCGAGAATAAAGAAAATCGCCGACTGCGCCGGGAACGCACCCATCAGCAAGCCGCCAATCGAAGAACTGAGAATCGCACCGGTACGGCCTATGCCGTGCATCCAGCTCACGCCGGTGGCGCGCATTTCGGTAGGGTAATAAGCAGGGGAATACACCTGTAGACCATTCTGTGCGCCATTAATACACATGCCGATAATGAAAATGAATACGCCCAGCGCCACCCCGGAAAACGTGAAGATGCCTTGTGCTAACAAGCAGAGACAACCCAGCAGATAGACCACGCCAATCACTACTCTGGCGTTGCATTTATCCATCAATGCACCGACCAGAATACCACCCAGCGGACCACCAAGCTGGAATAACCCCGCCAGAATCGCCGCTTGTTCGAGGGAAATACCGCCCGAGCGCATAATGGTCGGCAGCCAGCCGTTAAGCAGATAAATCACGAACAGCCCCATGAAGTATGTCACCCACAAAATGATCGTGCCGCGAGCAAAACCGTTGTGGAAGAGCTGGGAGATGGTGCTGTTGCGATTGATCCGGGGAGAGTTGAGCACGAACGCCGTATCCTGCTGAAACTGGCCGCCCATGCGATTAAGCAGAGCAGCAATCTGCGCGCGAGGTGCCCGGCGCACCACCAAATTTAACGCAGATTCGGGCAGCAGATAACCTAATAAGGGCAACATAAGCAGCGGCAGTGCACCGCCGAAAATCAACACCGCATTCCAGTGATAGTGCGCCAGCAACGCGGCCGCGATAAAGCCCCCCAGACCGGATCCGATATTAAAGCCGCTGAACATCAGGGTAATCATCACGCCCTTACGACGCTCAGGCATATATTCTGCCAGCAGCGTGACGCAGTTGGGCATGACCGCGCCCAGCCCGAGCCCGGCAATGAATCGCATCATCGCCATTTGCAGCGGCGTGGTGGCGAAAGCGCAAATCAGACTGAAAGCGGAGAAGATCATAACCGCGAGCAGGATGATTTTTTTTCGGCCAAATCGATCGGATAAGGGACCCGCGATCAATGCGCCAATCGCCACGCCAAACATCGCCGCGCCAAGGATCGGCCCCATCGCGGCGCGAGAGATATGCCACTGCTCAATCAGCGCAGGCGCAATAAATCCCATCACGGCAGCATCGTAACCGTCGAACATAATGATGATCAGGCAGAGGAATAACACGCGCCACTGAAAGGCGGAAATGGGTCGCGAATCAATCCAGGCTTTGATGTCGACCAGCTTATTTGTATTCATACGTTCGCTCTCTCTTCGGGCACGCAAAGTCTATTGAATGACAAGTCATGATTAACTCATCCAGCTCCACGGTAAGCACCGTGTGGCAGGCTGTCTGTCAAAAAAGGCTTTTAGCGGTATGAGTTACGTTTATATTGTGAGCGAGTTGTCATAATCCACGGTGTCAGTACGGGTTTGTGGTGCCCGGTAGAAAAGCCCTATACGTAAACGGCGTGCAATCTTTGTATGAATTTCGTTTAGGTCGCTGTTGGATGAGCTTCGGCGCTGATGCACTCAATCAGCGCCAATGTAGCCGGGGAATGCAGCGCACCCGCGCGCAACGTGATGCCGATATCACGACGCGTATCGGGTAGGGTGAAGGACAGAGGTTGGAGCACACCTGACTTCAATTCGTACTCCAGCTGGTGCCATGACACCGCCGCCACCATATCGGAGTCCATTAATAAGCCGCGCACGATGGCGAGGTCACCGCTCTCAACCACCGGTTTGGGTACCGGAATATCCAGCGTCGCAAAGGCGTGTTCTAGCAGATGGCGGGCCGGACTGTTTTCTCGCGGAAAAATCCACTGTGTGTCGGCGAGATCGGCAGCGCTTAACGTTCGACCGGCTAACGGATGTTGTGGCCTGGCGAGCAGCACAAGTTCTTCGCTGAACAGCCGCCGATTAACGATATCAGTAACGTTGCTGTCATGACGCAAAGCCCCGACAATCAGATCAACGTCGCCGGCCCGGAGTTCGGTAATCAGCGTGCTAAAGGCACTTTCATTGGTCACGACGTTGATCGCCGGATGTGCCGTCACCAGACGGGTGATCGCACGGGGCAATAACACACTGCGGCACAAAGGTAGTGCGCCAATATGAACGGTGCCCTGCAGAACACCTTGCTGGGCGGCAAGATCTTCCGGGATATGGCGAATTTCATTCAGGGCGCGGCTAATGTGTGGCGCCATTTCACGCGCGGCAGCTGTCGGCTGCATACCTCGCGGCGAGCGCTGGAACAGCACGATGTTGGCCCCTTTCTCCAGCACCTTTAGCGCGGCACTGACGGCGGGCTGGCTGATGCTCAGCGAACTGGCCACGCTTTGCGTATGCTGCAAATGAAACAGCCTTAAAAATATCTGCAGGCGCCTGACGTTGAACAACCAAATCGGTTCGGCGTCATCCCGTATGGACTCGCGCAGTTTAAATCGAGCGAGAAGTGCAGGTATCTGTTTGAGTTCCTGGAGGGCGCGCTGTGCGCGGGGCAGTACACATTTGCCATTCTCGGTGAGCAGCATCCCGCTGGCATGACGTTCAAACAAAGGCGTGGCAAGAGTGTGTTCCAGATCACGTATCGAACGCGTCACCGCCGATTGTGTGCGAAATAAATCTTCCGCAGCCTCCGAGACGGTTCCACGTTCTGCAATCATACAAAGTGACCTTAGCTGCATGATTTTAATGTGATTAGTGTCTTCCTGTTCCTGCATGCCCTCTGCCCCTGAACCTCTGATAATGATCACAACATAAATAAAAATCATAGCTCGCACAATGAAAGGCATTATTCGGTCACGGTGGTGCGTGTCAGGATGAAAAAAACGCAACAGAAGGGGAACATAATGGAAAACGCAGTGAAAAAGAGTGCCTTGGTGGTCAGTGCCCATTCCGCTGACTTTGTCTGGCGCGCAGGCGGGGCCATCGCGTTGCACAGTGCGAGCGGCTATGACGTGCACGTCGTCTGCCTCTCTTACGGGGAGCGCGGTGAGTCGGCAAAACTGTGGCGCAAAGGCAATATGACCGAGCAGACCGTCAAGCAGCATCGTCAGGCCGAGGCCGAACGGGCCGCGGATGTGTTAGGTGCCAGCATTGAGTTCTTCGATCTCGGCGATTATCCCCTTCGCGCGGATAAGGAAACGCTGTTTCGCCTCGCCGATGTGTTTCGCCGCGTGCAGCCTCACTTTGTGCTGACGCATTCGATTGCCGATCCTTATAACTACGATCATCCCCTGGCGGCCAATCTCACCCAGGAAGCACGCATCATTGCACAGGCAGAAGGATATCGTCCGGGAGAACCAATTATCGGTGCACCGCCGGTTTACTGTTTTGAACCGCATCAGCCTGAACAATGCCTGTGGAAACCGGATGTGCTGCTGGATATCACCTCGGTTTGGGAAAAGAAATATCAGGCGATTCAGTGCATGGCCGGGCAGGAACACCTGTGGGAATACTACACGCGCGTGGCGCTCCAGCGCGGCGTACAGGCCAAACGTAATACTGGGATTACTTCCACGCGCGTCATCACCCACGGCGAAGGCTATCAGAGTCTGTTCCCACGGGTGACGGAGGATCTTTCATGAGCGGGGTTAACCAGAAAGGCATCGTGGTTACGCAAATTGAGCGGGCCGATTCCGCTCTGATTGCGCAGTTTGCTCGTGCCGGAGTGGCGACCGTCCACGAAGCGCAACAGCGGCAAGGTCTGCTTGATGTGCGTATAAGACCCATTCAGCAAGGTGTCTCGGTAGCCGGCAGTGCGGTCACGGTGCTGGTCTCTCCCGGTGATAACTGGATGTTTCATGTTGCAGTCGAACAGTGTCAGCCTGGCGATGTGCTGTTGGTGTCGCCGACCTCGGATTGCCATGACGGCTTCTTCGGTGATCTGCTGGCCACTTCATTAAAGGCGCGTGGCGTAGTGGCGCTGGTGGGCGATATCGGTATCCGTGACAGCCAGACCCTGCGTGAGATGGGTTTCCCGGTCTGGTCGCGTGCGGTGTTTGCTCAGGGAACCGTTAAAGCCACGCTGGGGTCGGTGAATGTGCCAATTCTCTGTGCCGGTCAGCTGGTTCTTCCTGGCGATATCGTGGTTGCCGATGACGACGGAGTAGTGATTGTGCCGCGAGCGGATGCGAAAAATATCGCCGAGACCACCCAGCGGCGGGTCGCCAATGAGGAGAGTAAACGAGTAAGACTGGCTGCGGGGGAACTCGGGCTGGATATTTACCAGATGCGTGGCGCGTTAGCGGAGAAGGGATTGCGCTACGTGGAGTCTCTGGATGCCCTGCAAAAGAGTTCGCTATGAAACAGACGCTGATACCCTGTATCTTAATGCGAGGCGGCACCTCCAAAGCCGCCTGTTTCCTGGCCAGCGATCTGCCAGAAGCGGGGCCGCAACGAGATCGCGTGTTGCTGGCCGTCATGGGTTCACCCGATCCCCGTCAAATTGATGGCATCGGTGGGGCTGATCCGCTGACCAGTAAAGTAGCGATAATTTCTCCCTCCACGCGGCCTGATGCGGATGTCGATTACCTGTTTGCACAGGTTAACGTGCATCAAGCGGTGGTCGATTATGGACAGAACTGCGGTAACATCCTCGCCGCCGTGGCGCCTTTTGCCATTGAGAAGGGCCTGACAAGGGCACAGGGCGACATCACGCGCGTGCGCATCTTTATGGTCAACACCGGGCAAATCGCAGTGGCGCAATTTGCCACGCCCGATGGCACGGTGGAATATCAGGGCGAGACCCAGATAGACGGCGTGCCCGGTTTTGGCGCAGAGCAAGTTCTGCAATTCGAGGATATTGCAGGCTCCAGCTGCGGATCGCTGTTACCGACCGGAGAGGCGCGTAATCGGTTTGACGGGATTGAGGTGACCTGCATCGATAACGGTATGCCCGTGGTGATCCTGCGTGCTGAGGATGTGGGATGCACTGGACAGGAAACCCGTGAACAGCTGGAGAGTAATGCCGGGTTAAAAGCGCGTCTGGAGTCCATCCGCTTACAAGCAGGTCCGCTGATGAACCTTGGAGATGTGACCAAACGAACTGTGCCGAAAATGACCCTGATTGCGCCGCCCGCTAATGGCGGTGCGCTATCCACGCGAACATTTATTCCCCATCGCTGTCACGCCTCTATAGGCGTACTGGGCGCGGTGAGTGTGGCTACAGCCTGCCTGATCCCCGGTTCCGTGACGCAGGGCATCGCGCAGATTACCGATGCCAGGCAGCAGCGTCTGGCGGTAGAGCATCCCAGCGGCGAGTTTAGCGTGATGCTGACCCGTGATGAGGCAGGGAAGGTGACGCAAAGCGGCCTGATACGTACGGCACGTTTGTTATTCGACGGGCGGGTCGCCATTCCAGGCTCACACTAAAACACGAATTACCCTGCACGCTGACGTTCTCCTGTGCTGACAACCTTATGGGTTGTCGGCATTCTTCATTCGCTCTGCAAAATCTTCGTTTCCACGCGTGACTGCGTGCTCCTACTCACACTGCCTGGCCAGACTCCTTATTTTCCTTAAATAAATGTCGCCTGATTCATTATTAATGTGACAAGTGTGCGCACGGTGTGTCTTTAATGTTACGAGTCAGTATATTTAATAGCGAGGTTTTTAAAGATTTAATGGCGCAGGAATTAAGTGTTCTGAAAGTGATAATTGTTTTTGGTTTGTTAAATCAAATCATTCCGGCTGTTATTAAAATACAATAACTCAATGCTTGTTAAAATTACGTATTATTGATGTTGAGCTTATGTCTACGGTAATTGTAACCCTGCTAAATAATAAGATAATCGCATCATTACGGGCTGCACGCCGATTCTTTCACTCTTCAGTGCATCATAATTAACGCTCAAAACTACGCTAAAACCTTGAATTAGGTTGATTAAAATCAAAAATCCCTCATAAATTAACGCTCTCATTACATTTAATTCACATGAAAATCATTCATTTATACAGCGAATTTTTTCTTTTTGTTACAAGTTACCCCTTTAATTTGGATGCCTTTGTGTAAACGAAAATATAGAATAATTTACAGAAAAATTCTTATTACGAGCCGTGTCGATACCTACGCCTGCAAGTGTTATCGACAGACATTTCGTTAACAATCGTGATTTATTTTCCCCGTTCTTTCTCCGGAACGAACGCCGAAGTGAATATCCTATTTCCCAGACGTCACCTGTCTGGAAAATAAACTGTGGTTGTTGCTCGTAGTTAAGAGAAAGACGACAGTGCGGCACCGATTTCAACTTGTTATGCACGAGCTTGCTTCATCTCACTTCATAACATGTGAAACGGCGCTGGATTGCCGTTAACTCATTCGGTCACTCAAAAAAAGAAGATAGTCATGCTAAGTAACGATCTTACATCGCTGATCACGCGTATTGACTTCGCGCTAATTTCATCCATTCACATCATTTTTCCTCCGCTAACCATTGGACTGGCTGCACTGTTGTTCATCTCTGAACTGATGTGGGTCAGGAAGCAAGATGAGCAGTGGTATCGCCTGTGTCGCTTCTTTGAAAAGCTGTTTATCGTTAACTTCGGTGCTGGCGTGGCAACCGGTGTCACCATGGAAATGGCCTTTGGTATTCTTTATGGTCGCTTCTCGCAGGCTGCCGGGCCGTTCTTTGGTCAGGTGCTCGGCTATGAGACCATCACCGCCTTTATGTACGAAGCCGGCTTTATCGGACTGATGATTTTTGGCTGGGGCAAGATCAGCAAAGGGATGCACCTGTTTGCGACCTTTAACGTGGCGCTCTCTTCTACGCTTTCTGCGATGTGGATCCTGGTGGCTAACTCCTGGATGCAAACGCCAACCGGTGTTGAACTGCATAACGGTATTTTCATCGTAACTGACTGGCTGGCCGCGCTGTTTAATCCGAATGCGCGCAGTGCTTTTCCGCACATGCTGCTGGCAAGCTTCGAGCTCTCGCTCTGCTTCGTGGTGGCGACCTGCGCCTGGTATGTGCTGAAACAGCGTCATGTTGATCTGTTCCTGAAGCCGCTGAAGTATTCACTGATGGCGCTGGCCGTGGTCGCCGCCGTTCAGATCTATATGGGTGACGTGCTGGGTGAAGCCACGCTGGAACATAAACCGGCGGCGCTGGCAGCAATGGAAGGGCACTACGATACCTATGATTCTGCGGGTAACGTCAACAGTGCCTGGCACATCCTCGGTTGGCCAAACAAAGAAGGCACGGGCCTCGCATGGTCTATCGATATCCCGCACGGTTTAAGCCTGATTGAAACCAAAACCTGGAACGGTACGGTAACGGGCCTGAACAGCTTCCCGAAAGATCAGCAACCGCCTGTGGTGTTGCCGTTCTACGCTTTCCGCGCCATGTCAGGTGCTGCGGGTGCCATGTTGCTGGTGAGCCTCTGGGGCGTCTGGCTGATTGCACGTCGTCGCATGACCGCTGAGCTGGCTCCGCGCAATAAGCTGTTCCTGGCGCTGGCCGTTATTATGGTGATCCTGCCTTATATCGCAGTGATTGCGGGCTGGTGGACGCGCGAAATTGGCCGTCAGCCGTGGATCGTGTATGGCCTGATGCGCACCGAAGACGGTATGAGTCCAATGACCCTGGGTCTGGCAATCTTCTGGCTGGTGGGCTTTGCCATCTTTGAAACCGCTGTGGTGGCGGGCACCATCTGGTTCCTCGCTAAAGTGGTGCGTATGGGTCCTGATTTGACCAGCAAAATCCCGGGCGAGGGGCATGAGCATTTGGGTCACCTTGAAATGCCTGCCAGTGGTCATGCTGACCATCCTGAATATATCCGTCCGGTTTGATGGGAGATTAAATCCATGGACATGCTTAATTCGACTCAGCACTTCCTGATCATCGCCTGGTGGTTAGCATTTGGTATCAGCGTTCTTTTATATATCGCGCTGGATGGCGCCGACCTGGGGGCGGGGATCTTCTCGCTCTTCGTTCGCGACCATGATGAACGTGGCGCGATCATGTCGGCAATGGCTGGCACCTGGGATGCCAACGAAACCTGGCTGATCGTCGCCGGTGGTATTATGTTCGGCACCTTCCCGTTTGTGTACGGTTCGGCATTTAGCTACCTGATGGTGCCAATGGCGCTGGTGTTGTGGGGCATTATGTCCCGCGCGGTGGCACTGGAGTTTCGTCATCTGGCCTCGCCATTCTGGCAGAAGTTTTCTGACGGTATCTTCGGTGTCGCCAGTCTCGCGGTGACTTTCTTTGGTGGGATGAGCGTTGGGGCGTTGCTGCAAGGTTTTCAGATGGATTCGCCAGCTCAAGGGGTTCCAACCTATGTGGGCGGCGCATTTAACTTTATTTCAGCGTTTTCCATCTGGACCGGCGTGGCTTCCTGCGTGGCAATGACGCTGGCAGGCGTGCTGTTCGTACGTGCTCGCTTCGAGAAAAATGAACCGATTCGTCAGGATGCAGCACGTTGGACGGCGGTGATCTTCTGGTTAGCTATCGCTGCCGTGGTGATTACCTGGGTTTGGAGTGCGGTGATCTTCGACTGGGCACGTGCGAAATGGTTTGGTCCGCATTTCTGGATCTGGGGCCTGTTTGGCTTAATCGCTCTGGTCTGTATTGATCAGGTGCGTCGTGACACCCTGAAGGACAAAGATTTTGCAGCGGTGATGTGGTTCAATGGCGCAGCATTTATTCTGGGCTTCGGTATGTTACTGACCATGTTCCCGTGGATTGTGCCAGGCACCTGGACCATCTGGGCGGGCGCCAGTCCACAGGTTTCTCTGATTACCTTCACCATGACCATGGGCGGTTTTGTTCCGGTAATGCTGATGTACAACTGGTATCAGATCTGGGTATTCCGCGGCCGTATCTCCAAGCTGGTTGGTCACGGGGGACACTAAGACATCATGTCTGCTAGTTCCCCTCCAAGTGGAATGGCAGCCCGCCTGGCGGAGCGTTGGCTTTCGAGCCTGCGTCGCCAGGCGGGCGGTTTATTTTCACTGTCCATCAGTATGGCGGCGCTCAATGCCATACTGATGATTGCACAGTGTTGGCTGTTAGCCTGGCTAATCAGCAACGCCGTCCTCGGTGGTAAAACCTTCACCGCGCTATTGCCTTATCTCTTATTGCTGCCGGTTGTGATGTTGCTGCGCGCGGGTATCGATATCCTGCGCCAGGGTTTTGCGTTTGAAGCCTCCGCACGTATCCGTCAGGGATTGCGCGGGATGTTGTTAGACCGCATCGCCACACTGGGTCCCGCCTGGAGCCAGCATCAACGTACGGGCAGTATCGCCAGCTCCCTTGGCGAAGGCGTCGAAGCTATCGAAGCCTATTTTTCCGGTTTTCTTCCGCAAAAAATCATCATCGGCATTGTGCCGCTAGCCATTCTGGTGGCGCTTTTTCCTTTTGACTGGGTCTCCGGCTTGATCATGCTGATCACCGCGCCACTGGTGCCGTTGTTCATGATCGTAGTAGGAAAGGGCGCAGAGAAAATGAGCCTGAAGCAGTGGCACAAACTCAGCCTGATGAGTGCACACTTCTTTGATGTGATTGCTGGCCTGACAACGTTACGCCAGACCCATGCTGCACGCCGACAAGCGAACATCATCGCGGCGATCTCGGACAGCTATCGTCAGACCACCATGAAGGTGTTGCGGCTGGCATTCCTTTCATCATTGGTGCTGGAATTTTTTGCCACCATCAGCACCGCGATGGTAGCGGTGTATGTTGGATTCCGTCTGTTCTATGGCGAAATGGGCTTCCTGCCGGGGCTGTTTGCCTTGTTGCTGGCACCGGAATTTTTCCGTCCGCTGCGCGATTTGGGCACGCACTATCATGCCCGAATGGATGCAATTGGCGCGACGGAAGGTCTACTGGCGATCCTCAATGCTGAAGCGCCGGAATCGTCACAGGGTAATGACGCGCTCCCGGCGAAACCTCGTGAAATCAACGTCGAAGGCGTGAGCTATCAGTATGAAGAGGGCGGCGGCGTTACCGATGTTTCCTTTACTTTACGCAGCGGGGAAACACTGGCGATCGTCGGCACCAGCGGTGCCGGTAAAACCACCTTATCGCGAATGCTACTGGGCTTTATCGCGCCGAACTCAGGACGCATCGTCATTGATGGCAAGGATCTTTCTTCATTAGATCTTCCTGCATGGCAGCAACAGATTGGTTGGCTCCCGCAGCGACCCACTATGTTTGCCGGTTCGATTGCGGAAAATATTCTGTTGTCGCGTTCGGGTATCAGCCAGGCAGAGGTTGAAGCAGCGGCACAGTTGGCTCAGGCTGACACTTTTATCCATTCGTTGCCGGCGCAATATGATTACCGCCTGGGTGATGGTGGAAAAGGGCTGTCCGGTGGGCAGATTCAGCGTATTGCAATGGCCCGCGCCGTATTGATTTCGCCACCGGTGGTGATACTTGATGAACCTACGGTCGCGCTGGATCGCCAGACGGCACAGCAGATGATTGCCGCCTTGGGTGATGCATTACCGGATAGCGCACGCTTGATCATCACCCACGATACGGAGATTGCCGCCACGGCCGACCGCGTTATCGTGCTGGAGAAAGGGCGTGTGGTTGAAGCAGGGACGCCGCAAGCATTGCGCGATCAGGCTGGCGTCTTCGCTGAACTCGAGCGTCTGCAAACAGGAGACCTCGCATGAAGGATCTTTGCCATCTCTTGCGCCTGGCGCGTCCATGGCGTTTCCGCATGGCGGTGGGAATATTGCTCTCTGTGATTGTGATTCTCTCCAACGTGGCACTGCTTGCCTTGTCAGGCTGGTTTATTACGTCCATGGCGCTGGCTGGCGTGGGCTCACTGGCACTGGAGTTTTTCACTCCGGCTGCAGCGATTCGTGGGCTCGCGGTATTGCGCACCTTCGCGCGTTATCTGGAAAGATTGGTGACGCACGATGCAACTTTGCGCTTGTTGTCGGTTTTACGTGTCTGGTTCTATCAGCAGTTAGCCCATCTTGCGCCTGCGCGACTGCAGGATTTTCGCGATGGGGATGTGCTGGCACGTTTTCGCGCTGATATAGATAGCCTCGACAATTTCTATCTGCGTATTTTGACGCCGGCCATTGCAGGGCTGATTTCGTCGCTCATCATTTTGGCAGGAATTTGCTGGTTCTCACCTTCAGTGGCAATGATTGATGCGGTGGTGCTGATACTTGCGGGCGTGGTCGTGCCGTGGATTGTGGCCTCACTGACGCAAGCCTGTGGCAACCAGATCGCTACCGTGCGCTCATCCGTTCAGGCCGCATCCACCGATTTGGTGCGTGGATTAGCAGAGTTACAGATGGTTGGTGCTGTTAGTCATCAAACCGATCATCTGCGCCAGCTTTCTCAGCAACTGATCAGCGCACAGCGTCGGCAAGCCTGGATCAGCGCCAGCGGCGGGGCGATCTGCGCCTTAATGGGACAGCTCGGGTTATTTTTCGCTTTTATCCTGCTCTTCAACACTGGGCACGCAACCGGTATTACTGCCAGTGAAATCGTGATGTTGCTGTTCACCATCCTGGCGAGTACTGAAGCGGTGGCCGGGTTGCCCGCGGCCTTTGCTGCCCTCGGCACTACGCGTGAAGCGGCACGCCGTCTGTTCTCCATGACGGAGCTAACACCGGCGATTGTCCTGCCTGAAACCAGCCCGATACCGGAAAGCAGCGAGTTGTCATTTTCTTCCGTGACAATGCGTTACACGCCTGACGCGCCTAATGTACTGGATAAGCTGAGCTTTACCGTGCCGGTCGGCCATTGTCTGGCGATTTTAGGTCCCAGCGGAGCAGGAAAAACCACCGTACTGAATCTGGTGCAAGGATTCTGGGAAACGACAGCAGGGGATGTGTCTATCGGCGGTCGTCCGGTCAGGGCGCTTTCTGAAGATACACTGCGTCAGATGATCTCAGTGGTTGGCCAGAAAACCTATCTCTTCAACGCATCGATTCGAGACAACCTGCGCCTGGTTGCACCGGATGCGGATGACGAGGCTTTATGGGATGCACTGGCGCGCGCCGCTTTAGACGACGAAGTCCGCGCATTTCCTCTGGGGCTCGACACCCTGGTGGGAGAGTTAGGAGGGCGTCTGTCTGGTGGTCAGGCCCGCAGGATTGGGATTGCTCGCGCGTTTCTTTCCCATGCGCCGATCGTGTTGCTGGACGAGCCCACTGAAGGGCTAGACGCAGTAAATACCGAATTAGTACTTAACTGCTTGAAAGAACTCATTAAGGGTAAAACCACGCTGCTGGTGACCCATCAGATCCAGCCACTTTCCCTCGCGGACAGTCGGTTACTGCTCGATAAACAATAACAAGAGCAGGGATCTGTTTTTTGGTTTATTTACATCTGCTTAGGGGCAATCTGAGCAGATGCTTAATCAATACAAAAATAAACTTGTGAGACAACTGACCAGGGATCACCATGGATAAAATGACAAACTCCAAAACCCGACGAAAACATATTCGTTTCCCACATCTGCTGATTGATCAAATCGAAGAGAGTATGAAGAGCGAAAACATTCAAAACTTCTCAGCCTGGGTTGTCGAAGCCTGTCGTCTGAAAGCGCGGGAAGCCGGCAACGGAAAAAAGTAATTCATCATTTCCCGTTGGTGGCAGGTCATCATCGCTGACGTGTTACGGACGGGAAAGCTCATCTGATTTGACTCTTCAAATTCTCATTTCAGGCCTGTGGCCGATGCCAGAAACCGTCGCATTAGTGGAACGCTACAGAGCACATCCAGCTCAACAAAACGCACGTATTTCCCAGGAGGTCACTTTAACTTAGCCAGATAATAAAAGTACGGGTAATGTATATTATGTTAAATAAGGTGTTGAGTTGCGCACTCCAGACTCCGCTGGGCTATCTCCTACTGATATTTGATTGCGTTGCTGTGAATGGCCAGCGCCCCATGCTGACGCAAACGACTTCCGATCCTGAATTGTCATCGAACCCTCCACTCTGCTCAGCCGTTCACATCGTAAATGGCTCAACATGGGCTGTGCCGCTTAACTCATGAAAACTGCTCGCTCGTATGAGACAAGTACACATGAAAGCACCCTATATGTATTCTTCAGGTAGACTTATTGTCACTCTCATCCTGATAGGCGTGGCTAAATTATCAATACCCCCTTCATTAATCGTTTAAAATGCCGCCAAATTAAGGCGTCGCTACGCCAATCTTTGGCAGTAATCCCTCACATAAAATCTCAGAATTCACGTAGCGACGTCAGAGAATGCAGCGTTCAGCCAGTGTCCTAAACCGACAATCATTCAAATCCCGATATGATTCTTAACCGCTATCTCAGGCGTTTTTCCTGCCATCAACTACAGTTAACTGATTCAAACCCCAGCAAAAAAAACATCATGCCCTTTTCTCTCACCACACATCTGTTCGCGCGGTTACGTCTGTTGATATCGATTGTTGCCGGGGTCGTCTGCTATTTCTTACTGCCTGCAAAACTGGGAGAGTTGCAGCGCGTGTTGATTGGCTGGAATGTGCTGGCGTGGCTTTATCTGTGGTTTATTTGGTTTCGCATGCTGCGTACCGACGCTGGCGAGATCAAACGTATCGCTCAGATGCAAGATCAGAGCGCTGCGTTAGTTTTGGGTATGGTCATTGTGGCCTGCATGATCAGCATCGTGGCAATCATGAGCGAACTGCCGGCGCTCAAACATCTCACCGGCACACCACGCGTGTTACATCTGCTGCTGACGGCCATGACATTGATTGTCTCATGGGCATTACTGCCAAGTTCGTTTGCCATGCATTATGCGCATCAACACTATTTGCATCGCAGTCAAAATGTCACGCCCATGATATTCCCGGAAAAACCGGACGAACCGGCATACTGGGATTTTCTCTATTTCTCATTCACCATCGCGGTTGCATCACAGACCGCTGATGTGGCAACGGGCACCACCGAAATGCGCAAGCTGGCGCTGCTGCAATCGGTGATCTCGTTTATTTTCAATCTGGCCATTCTGGGATTGTCGGTGAATGTGGGCGCCGGATTGCTGAGTTAACGCTTAACGACGCCCTTTATTAATTGAGGCAGACCAGTTGAAGTCACTGACTTCGCTGGCAGATTGCGCTTCAGGTTTCTTGCGGCGCGCAGGTGTTTTCTTTGCTTTGTCCGCTTTGGCTTTTTCTTTGGCTAGCTTGCTGGTCATGACTTGCTGACGCGCATCTGCGGTATATTCTTTCTCTTTTTTCGCATCAGGCTCTTTACCACTGCGCTGGCGATGTTTTTCCATTAACCCTTTGAAGATTTCATCCACTTCACTTCGCTCAGCTTCATTGAACTGGTCGATTGAAATCATTTTCTTATCGCTCATCGCGTTATTTCCTCAGTAAATGGCTAAGCTCAAGTTTACACCATTGCTGCCGGCACGGCTTTCTTGTAATCTTGCCCGCCAATCATCCGCCTGCAAATTAGGACGTAATATGACCCCTCACTCTTCTAAAGATCCCATGCACGGCGTGACGCTGGAAATGATTGTTAATGCGTTAGTGGTGCGTTATGGCTGGGTTGAACTCAGTAAACTCATCAATATTAACTGCTTTAAAAACGATCCCAGCGTAAAATCCAGCCTCAAATTCCTGCGTCGCACTCCATGGGCGCGTGCTGAAGTGGAAGCGCTGTACCTGGATTCTCTGGATGAACCCGACACACAAAATTCAGCTGACAGCGATTTTAATCCCTGGACCCAGGGCCACTGATAATCACAGCGGCTTACCCTCTCTTCCCCCTTTCCTTTTGATGACAACCTTGCCAGCGTCATCACATTTTCCAATGACAGGCTGCCTTGTAACTTCTTTTCTCGCGTGACAATATCGATACATGTATATACATGTATCGCCTATTGCAAACACAACTGATAAACAAAAATAACATAACGCACTGCGTTCATTGTTTCAGCGAGGAAACTATGTCAGCCGAATCACCTGCAGCCGATTATTCAGGCAGAGAAAACCAGCGCCTGTCTGAAACCCGCTCCATCGATTACATTCCGCTCCGCGAACGCCATGGCCACCCTTTCAGCCAGTTCACTCTCTGGTTTGGCGGTAACCTGCAGATCACCGCCATTGTCACCGGAGCGCTCGCCGTGGTGTTGGGCGGCGATGTGGTGTGGTCGCTTGTGGGTCTGTTGGTGGGCCAGATTATTGGTGCCGCCATTATGTCGTTGCATGCCATTCAGGGCCCACGTCTTGGCTTACCGCAGATGATCACCAGTCGCATGCAGTTTGGCGTGTTTGGTGCGGTGATCCCGCTGCTGCTGGTATGCATTATGTATGTTGGATTTTCGGCAAGTGGCACCGTGCTGGCCGGTCAGGCACTGGCAAAGCTGATTAATGTGAGCAACGCGACGGGTATGATCCTGTTCAGCGCCATCATTGTGGTGATTGCGGTGCTCGGTTATCGGGTGATTCACAAGTTGGGTAAAGTGGCGAGTGTGATCGGTGTGCTGGCCTTCGCTTATCTGTTCATCACCCTGCTTTCCACGCATGATTTGTCGGCCGTGTGGCAAAATCAGCACTTCACGATTGCCAACTTCCTGCTGGCCGTTTCACTCTCATCCTCCTGGCAGATAGCCTTTTGCCCGTATGTGTCTGATTACTCACGCTACCTGCCGGCTAACGTCTCGGCGAAAAAGCTGTTCAGTTCGGTGTTTTTCGGCACCGTTTTAGGCACCCAAGCCTCAATGACGTTGGGCGTGATTGTGGCGGCGATTGCCGGAAAAGCGTTTTCCGGTAATGAAGTGGGATATATCGTGGGTCTGGGCAGTAGCGCGACCATGGCAATGGTGATCTACTTTGCTATCTGTTTTGGCAAGATTACCTTCACTACCCTGAATGCTTACGGCAGCTTTATGTCACTCACCACCATCGTGTCAGGCTTCCGGCAGCAAACGTCCCTCAGCCGTGGCGGTCGGGTTCTGTTTGTGGTGTTGATGGTCACGATCGCCTGCATCATCGCCCTGATCAGTGAACCGGCCTTCCTTAAGTCGTTTACCCATTTCCTGTTGTTCCTGCTGGCCTTCTTTGTTCCGTGGAGCGCAATCAGCCTTACCGATTTTTATCTCATCACCAAAGGGCGCGTGGATATTCCGGCACTTTCACAGCCTGATGGTCGTTATGGGCGCTGGAACTGGGCAGGGATTGTGGTCTATTTCCTGGGTGTGATGGTGCAACTGCCGTTTATTGATAATCCGCTGCACCATGGCTCATTGACCTGGATATTTGCAGGCAATGATGTGTCGTGGATTATTGGCTGGTTTGTCACCGCATTGCTGTGGTTAGCCGCACGCCGACTGGATCGTCGGGGCGCGTTGGCAGAGTCTATCTATCCTGTAGAGTGACGTTGTCACGGCCGCCAGTTCAGGCGGCCGTATGACTTACTTATCGTTGGTAAACCGTCCCACAATGGTGGCAGCCCCCAAGGTATGGCCTTTCAATTTGGCGATCAACTCATCATGTGTCAGTCCGCCAGGTAATTGATTTACCGGCAAATCTGTTGCCACCATCACGAAGTTATAATGATGTATGCCACTTCCCACTGGTGGGCATGGACCGTAATAACTTGTGGTGCCCGGCGAATTCTTACCTCCAGTGTATCCTTCGCCTTTACTTAATTCGCCCTGCGCAAACTGCGTGCGATCCGCCGCGATGTTATAGGCCACCATATGTGTCACGCCTAAGCCTTTTCCTCCTACGGGATCGGTCAGCATCAGCGCAAAGCTACGGGTGCCGGCCGGTGCATTTGACCAGCTTAGAGCGGGAGATACATTGTCGCCGGTGCATGACGGGTTACTTTTGTTGTTGCCTGCAAAGGTTTTATCCAGCATGGCACTGTCGTTAAAATCCGATGATTGCAGCGTAAATATCGGGGCAGCCAGCACGGTTCCCGGAAGCAACGCCAATAATAGTGCGCGTTTGAACATCATCATTTCTCACTCCTGTTGATGAAAAAATCAGCCAAAACATCAAGTATATAACCTGCTCACAATCATGCTGCAGGCTACACTGCTGAAAGTCCTCTTTGAAACCCCAGGAGCATCGGATGCCAGCCTCTTCACTCGCGTTGTTTACCGCCGCCACGCAGCAATGGTTTCGCGACACCTTTAAAGCGGCGACGCCCGCACAACATGAAGCCTGGCAGGCCATTTCGAGCGGTAAGAACTGTTTGGTGATTGCGCCCACCGGTTCTGGTAAAACGCTGGCGGCATTTCTCTATGCGATTGATGCCCTGTTTCGTGAACGCAGCGCCGAAGATCTCCCCGAACGAAGTCACAGAACACGCATTCTTTACCTCTCTCCGGTGAAAGCGCTGGCGGCGGATGTTCAGCGCAATCTGCAACGGCCTTTAGCGGGGGTGGCTGAAGAGCGGCGCAAACGCGGTGAAGCCGAGATCACCCTGGAGGTGGGCATGCGATCGGGCGATACGCTCAGCAGCGAGCGGGCAAAATTACAGCGGCGCCCACCGGATATTTTGATCACCACGCCCGAATCTTTATTTCTGATGCTGACATCAAAAGCCCGCGACACGCTGCGTGGCATCTCTACGGTGATTGTTGATGAAGTACATGCCATCGCGGGCAGCAAACGCGGCGCGCATCTGGCGCTCAGCCTTGAACGGCTGGATACGCTGCTAACGCACCCTGCGCAGCGTATCGGCCTCTCAGCCACGGTGAAACCGCCGGAGGCCGTCGCACAGTTTCTAGGGGGGAGTCGCGAAACGCTGATCGTGAATCCTACAGCTCAGCGCCCATTAGCATTAACTATCCGGGTGCCTGTTGAAGATATGACGGATATTCAGCAGCGCCCCGATAGCCGTTCAGTGCAGGATGCCACACTGTCTGCAGGATCCATCTGGCCACACATTGAAGCCGGGATTTTGGATGAGGTGTTACGCCATCGCGCCACTTTGGTGTTTACCAATTCCCGCGGATTGGCTGAAAAACTTACCGCGAGGCTGAATGAGCTCTACACGCGTCGCCTCGAAGAAAAGCCCACTGCGCCAGAAGAGTCCTTTGCCTACGGTTCCTTTACCGGCGGTACAGAGAAACGCACCGTCACACCGAATGACTTATTGGCCCGATCCCACCACGGTTCTGTTTCTAAAGAACAACGGCTGGAAATTGAAAACGCGCTCAAAGCGGGCGAGCTGCGTTGCGTGGTCGCCACATCAAGCCTGGAGCTGGGTATTGATATGGGCGATATCGATCTGGTGATTCAGGTTGGTGCGCCCCCTTCGGTTGCCAGTGCGCTCCAGCGCGTCGGGCGCGCGGGTCATCAGGTCGGCGGTACGCCGAAAGGCATCATCTGGCCGCGCACCCGACGCGATTTGGTGGATGCGGCTGTCATTGTTGAGTCGATGTTGGCGGGTGAACTCGATGCGATTACCCTGCCACACAATCCGGTGGACCTGCTGGCTCAGCACACGGTCGCCGCCGCCTCAATGGACACGCTGGAAATCGACAGCTGGTTTGAGCTGGTACGGCGTGCAGAACCGTTTAAAACGTTACCACGTCACGCATTTGAAGCGGTGCTAAACATGTTAGCCGGGCGCTATCCTTCCGATGAGTTCGCCAACCTGCGACCCCGCCTAATTTGGGACCGACAGAATAATACCCTGACTGGACGGCCTGGCGCGCAGCACCTGGCTGTCACCAGCGGTGGCACCATCCCGGATCGCGGGATGTTCAGCGTTATGCTGCCCGAAGGTGAAGAACAGACGGGCGCACGACGCGTCGGGGAACTGGATGAAGAGATGGTTTATGAGTCGCGGATTAACGACATCATTACCCTTGGCGCAACATCATGGCGTATTCAGCAAATCACCCATGACCAGGTTGTGGTGGTGCCTGCGCCGGGCCGTTCAGCGCGTCTGCCATTCTGGCATGGCGACAGTCTCGGCCGTTCAGCGACACTGGGTGAAGCGATTGGTGGTTATTTACGACAGGCCCATAGTGAAACGTCACTACCCGGTGACAGTCTTGACGCCAATGCCCGACACAATATTAAAAGCCTGATCGCCGAACAAATTCAGGCAACTGGCGAGTTGCCCACCGACCGCAGCTTGTTGATTGAGCGTTGTCGGGATGAAACCGGCGACTGGCGCGTGATCCTGCACTCCCCTTATGGTCAACGCGTGCACGCGCCCTGGGCGCTGGCGGTGGCAGAACGCATTGGCCGCATCATGGGGATCGATCCGGCTGTGGTCGCCAGCGACGACGGTATCGTGGCACGCTTCCCCGATAGTGACGGTCGGGTGCCGGGTGCCGAGCTCTTTTTATTCGAACCTGATGAACTACAACGTATCGTCATGGTATCAGTCGGGCATTCGGCGCTGTTCGCCGCACGTTTTCGCGAATGTGCTGCCCGCGCCCTGCTATTGCCACGCCGCAATCCCGGCAAACGTTCTCCTCTCTGGCAACAACGTTTACGCGCGAGCCAGTTGCTGGAAGTGGCGCGTCAGTTTACAGACTTCCCGATCCTGATTGAGACGGCACGCGAATGTTTGCAAGATGTATACGACCTACCCGCGCTGCATCACCTGATGGCGCGATTACATCAGGGTGATGTGCGGTTGACAGAAGTCACCACCGAAACGCCCTCGCCGTTTGCCGCACCGCTGCTGTTTGGCTACGTCGCCGAGTTCATGTATGCCAGTGATGCACCGCAGGCTGAACGACGCGCTTCAATGCTGGCGCTCGACAGCAATCTGCTGAGTAATCTCCTGGGTCAGGCGGAGATGCGTGAGTTACTGGAACCCGCCGTGATTGCACGGGTTGAACAGGAGTTACAGCGCTGCGTGGCAGAGTATCAGGCGCGCACTATTGAGGCTCTGGTGGATATGCTGCGCGAACTGGGTCCGTTATCAACCGAAGAACTTGTTGCACGCTTCAATGGCGATGAGCCCCTTGAGCCCGGCTTACACGCGCTGCAACAGGCGCAGCGGATCGTCAGTGTGAAAATCGCGGGTATCGCACGCTGGGCAGTGGCTGAAGATGCGGTACGTCTGCACGATGCGCTGGGTTGCGTGTTGCCGACAGGCCTCCCGGCTGCACTGCTCGAACCGGTCGTCCGACCATTGCAGGATCTATTGGGGCGCTACGCCCGCACCCACGCCGTGTTTACCAGTTTGCAAGTGGCTCAACGCTTTGGCCTCGGTCGCGCCGTTGTGGATGAAGCTTTGGATCAGCTTCGCCAGCAAAATAAATTACTTAAAGGCGATTTTCTCGCTTCAGGATCTGATGAGTCCACGCAGTGGGCAGCAGAAAGCGTCTTTCGCCGCTTACGTGTGCGATCGTTACAGTCCGCGCGCGACGCCACTCAACCCGTTGCACCGGCCGCCTATGTGACGTTTCTGCTTGAGCGTCAGGGGCTGTTGAGTGATGCAAACGCGCGACAGCCACAAGGCGCTTTCTCCGGTCTGAATGGCGTAATGAGAGTCGTTGAACAACTGGCAGGCGTGGTGCTGCCGGTATCACTGTGGGAATCGCAAATCTTCCCTGCACGCATTCGGGATTATCAGCCAGCCATGCTGGATGAATTGCTCTCATCGGGAGAGGTCATTTGGGTTGGTCATCCCTCATCAAACATGCAGGACGGCTTGGTTTCCCTGCATTTAAGTGAATTCGCCAGCGAAACCTTGCCTGCACTTGATAACAAAGTGACATTGTCACCCATTGAGTCATCTTTACTGGCGTTGATGCAGGATGGCGCGGGTTGGTTCGTCAAACAACTGATCCCGCGCATAACCGAAATCCGGGACAACGGAGAAATAATCGATCCGACGGAGATTTATCAGGCTCTTTGGCAACTAGTCTGGCGCGGCGTCCTCACCATTGATACCTGGTCGGCGTTGCGTAATCTCAGCCAAATGACCATCACACCCAAACCACGCCCTGTACGTGCTCGTCATGGACGGCATAGTCGCGCCAGTTTTAGCGCCGGTCGCACCACAGCTCCCCGCTTATCGCTGAATACCATGGCCGGTCGCTGGTCGTTGATCCCCCGCCAGCCGATTGCTGACACCGAACGCGCGCTGTCAATGGCAGAAAATATGCTGGATCGATTTGGTGTCATCACGCGTGGTGCCGCAATCGCCGAACAGATTCCCGGCGGCTTTCCGGCGTTGCAACCGGTGTTGCGCGGGATGGAAGATGCCGGGCGACTGTTGCGTGGGCGTTTTATTGCAGGCATGGGCGCGGCACAGTTTGCCGATAACCCTGCTATCGATCGTCTGCGTCAACTCGACGCTGGCAAGTCAGTGCGACATCCCCCTGTCGTATTATCCGCAGTTGACCCCGCGAACCCCTTCGGTTTAACACTACCATGGCCGCTCAGCCTCACAGGAGCCAAACCCACGCGCCGTGCGGGTGCTTTTACGGTCATCGCCAGTGGTCGTGTCCTGCTTTACCTTCCCCCTGGAGGTAAAGAGCTGATGACCTTTGATGCGCAGGATGGCGACGAAGATCTTCATGCCGCACTGGTTGCGCTGGGCCAGGCGTTAAGCCGCGAAAAGCATCTTAATTTCACGCTGGAACGGGTTAACGATCGACCCGTCGGACAATCCAACCTGCTCGCAGCGTTGAAAGAGGCGGGTTTCTCACGTGTCCCCAAAGGTTACAGTTGGTACGGTTAATAAGCGCGCTGACGATAATCCTGCAGTTGCACTCTTTCCAACTGGCGCGGCGTGGCAATGGGCCACGCTTGCTCAGGAAACAGGTAAAGACGAATGCTAAACAGATGAAACAGCGGTGTGAGTAACCCGTCATCCTGCTTTGCCAGCCGCTCCAGCAGCAGCAACAGCCAGTCGAGTTCGTCCAGCAAATCCTGGTGTGGTCGTGTTTGCAGCGATTTCAGACGCCGTTTCAGAAACAAGGCAAGCTCGTGAAACATCTGTCCACTGTCCAGCTGATGTTTTGCCAGCAGATCTTTGTGTCGCGCGTAGTAATCAAAGCTGTTAACGCCCAGCCACACCTCCGTTAACAACATCCCGGCGGTCGACATATCCGGCTGTGGATCGAGTCGTAAACGTGGTAACACCACGTTGACCTTATCCAGCATCAAACTGATGAAACGCTGTCTGCCCAGCAGCGATGAACCGGTACGTTCAAGTTCCTTGATAAAGCGTAATAGCTCACGTAACCCCTGACGAACCGCACGACGCGCCGTCCATGAAGGCCGTTTATTACGCATCAGCACGGTGGCTATCACGGCAAATAGCACGCCAGCCAACGAAGCAATCGCGTTGTTAATCAACAACACCAGATCGGGCTTAAGATGATGGCCTAAACCAATAAAGCCGGGAATCTGGATAGCCACGCTGATGCCAATCATATTGGTTGAGGGGCGTGCAATCATCAGGCCGAGTATCAGCAAGCCCGGCACCAGACAAATAATCAACGCTTCAAATGAGGTGGCCTGCGGTAACAGCAACGCCACATAAATCACGCTGATGAAGATGGCCACAATTACACCGCGCACAAACAATTTCATTGAGGTCAGTGGCGTATCCATACTGGCAAAGAGCGAGCTCAGGATGGCAGCCATTACGGGTGCTGAGGCACCGTCGTGCCAACCCGTGCCAATCCACAGTAAACAGGAACCAAAAATCGCGCAGAATGCGGTTAAGGCCGACAGCCTGATCAACCCTTTGTCATAGAAACGATGGGTACGTTTGCCGCGTGCGGGTGTGGTGTCACCCGAGAGATCGCTGACCAACCCGCCGACGCTTTGATAAGCGCCCGCAATGCGGACAAAGTCCGCCATGCGCTCCAGCAAACCGGTAAACAGCAGGCAGTGTTCAATCGGTAGCTCCCCGCTACGCCAGGCCTGGTTGATATCACTCTGACAACGGCTTAATTCCAGCTGGATACCGCTGGTTTCACCCACGGCTTCGCCATCGTTGAGCCAATGCAAAAACAGGCGGAATGCTACCGCGACGTTGTCCGGGAAGGTAATCTGCAATGCCGATAATCGCTGCAGGCGTAGTTCAATCGCAGTGAGCGTGGGGATTAAATAAGAGAGATGTTGATACTGCACGCTGACCAGACGAATCAAACGGCGCGCGGCATCACCCTCGTAAACACAGTGCGTGATCAAAATTTCCACTTGCTGCGGATTGGTCGCCATACGCGTCAGTATTTCATCGCGTTCGGGAGACTTATCCCCCGGAATACCGGACAGCAAATCGTGGCAAAGTTTGCGCGCATTCAAATACCACTGGCTGACACTCTGTTCCAGCAAACTACGCATCGAGACCGGAAACAATAGCGCATGTACCAGGCTGCTACACACAGTGCCAACAGCGATCTCTTCAATGCGGGATAACACGGTATTGGTGATAGACAGCGGCGTCATCACCTCAGGAAATCCCATGATGGCAGCGCTGTAACCTGCCAGCATGAATACATAGCTTTTTGGCGTGCGATCGTGCAGGGAAAGGTACAGGCACACACTCACCCACAGTGAGATAATGAAGCTAAAAAGTAAGGGGTGTTCAACAGTGACGGGAAAAACAAAGAAGATAAACACGCCGCCTAACAAGGTGCCGAGCATGCGAAACAGTGATTTCGAAATGGTGGACGCAGAGTAAAGCTGAGAGGCAATGAAAACCGTGGTAATGGCCCAGGCGGGTTTATCCAGGTTGAGTTCCAGTGAGAAGTACAATGCCAAAAAGGCAGCCAGACAGGTTTTTACAGCAAAAAAAACGGCGTTTTTTGAAAACCACTGCATGACAGTATTGAGACCAGACGGCACTAAGTGCGGCGTATCCTGCCAGAATATTCAATCTACTCACGGCGATAAATATGTCAGGTTGTTACAGCATCAAAATTGGTGATATTGGCAGGCAATCAATATCAGGGTAATTATTAAGGGTTACTAATGGACTAAATGCAAATTCAGCTTCTATTTACAGAATCTCTCTGATTTATAAGCCTATTGCTTCACAACCTGTCATCAGTCGTATAAATGTGTCCTGGATCACACTTTTCTAAACAACCTCAATGATTACAACGGCTCCATAAAAACATTTCGCGCAATCTGGCGCAGAGCATTGCGCCAGATCATCGCAAGGGGGACTCAGTCACTTAGCACCGTTACCCAGTTCGCATCTTTACCAGCAGGCGCTTCACCCACACGCTTTAACGAACCACTTTTGGCATCAATGGCGTAGCTGCCTGTCACTGCGCTTTTTTCACCGCTGGCGATCAGCCATTTGCCGTCCGGTGTTATGGCAATACTGCGCGGCTGCTTCTCTACTGGCCAACTACCTATCAGCGTCAGTTTGCCACTGTGTTGATCAACGCGGTATCCGCTCACTGTGCTGCTGGTGCGTTCGGTCACAAACAGGAAATGACCGTTTGGCGTCAGATGAATATCGGCTGACCAGATGCGTGGCGTGGTATCGCTGTAACCTGCCGGTCGCTCACGTCCATGCTGCAACTTATACTCTGTGGCTACGGCGTTGGGGGTTTCGCTGACTTTGACCAGTTCGCCACTCGGCTCGCGACGGAACTGGGTGATGATGCCGCCCATCTCACCGACGTTATACAGAAAGCGTTGATCCGGTGATAACACCGAATGACGCGGGCCATTTTCGTCGGCGGTTTTGACATAACCGTTGCCCAGCGCGCTGAGTTCCCCCTCCTCGCTCAGCTTCAACTGCAATACGCGGTCAGTACCGAGATTGCCGACGTAGGCGGTTTTACCGGCATTATCAACAATCACCGAATGTGCCGCATGGCCAGTCTTGTAGCTGCCCACCGGCGGTGCTATCACCTTGCCATCTTTGGCTAGCCGATAGACATGCACCACATCGCCATCGTAGGAGGCGCCCAGCAGGAATCGCCCCTGTTTATCGGTGCTGATATAGGGATAACTGGCCATGGCAGGCACTGCAATCCTCTGATTAAGGTCGCCCGTCGCGCGATCGATGTGCCAGCTCACCAGTTGCAGTGGTTTACTGCGAATGGCCGCGTATAAATGCTGGTGGTCAGCACTCAACGCCAGCGGCATCACTTTTCCGCCTGCCTGAGTGCGCCCCATCAACTGCAATGCGCCGGTTTGTTCGTTCAGCGTGTAGCGGGCGATGGTGCCATCATCCGCTTCTGATACGTAGACAAAAGTTTTTGCCAGCAATGGTGCGCTGAGCGCCATCGCCGTAAGTAATGTGGCTATGTGAAAGGTTTTCTTCATTTAATGTCCTCAGCGAACCAGAGCCGGACGTTTTGCGTCAAAACGCCAGTTATCAATCAAAAACTGCATGCCCAATGCATCGTTGCGGTTCTTATCGGGCAGTGCGTTATAGAGCGCATGCGCCTGCTCGACGCGTTCCATATTCAGTTCAATGCCCAAACCTGGCCCCGGCGGCAGCTCCAGATAACCATCACGAATTTGCGGTGGCTGGTGGCTGAGTGGCTGGCCATCCTGCCATATCCAGTGCGTATCGAAGGCGGTCTGACGATTGCCAGGTGCTGCAGCACCAAGATGGGCCACCATCGCCAGTGAAACATCAAAGTGATTATTGGAGTGGCAACCGGTGGTAAGGCCCCATTCGTTACACAGTTGCGCGACGACGTTGGCGTTGCGCATTGTCCAGAAATGGGGATCGGCGAGCGGGATGTCGATGGCGTTGAGCTGCAGAGCGTGCTGCAGCTGCCGCCAGTCATTGGCGATCATATTAGTGGCCACCGGCACGCCAGTGGCGCGACGGAACTCGGCCAGGGTCTCGCGCCCGGAATATCCCTGCTCTGCGCCACAAGGATCTTCCAGGTATGGCACCTTACCTGCCAGCTGTTTACCAAAGCGAATCGCTTCATCCAGCGACCAACTGGCATTCGGATCCACGGTGACGCGAGATTGTGGAAACCGCGACAGCAAGGCTTCCACGGTTTCGACTTCCTGCTCGCCATGCAAGACGCCGCCTTTTAGCTTGAAGTCCCGAAAACCGTATTGTTCTACTGCGGCTTCTGCGAGCCGTACCACTGCTGCACTGTCCATTGCCGGTTGATGACGTAACCGGAACCAGCCATCCGCTTCGTCATCACCCGAACGGTAGTGCATGTTCGTGCGTTTTCTGTCAGCGACATAAAACAGATATCCCAACACCAGAATACGCTCTCGTTGCTTACCGCTGGCGAGCAGATCCGCTACCGGTAAATCGAGGAATTTACCCTGCAAATCGAGCAACGCAGCCTCAATAGCCGCCGCCGCGTTGTAAAACTTCTCTGGATTCATCTGCGGAATATGAATGTCATTGGTGTGCGAGGTGTGTTGCTGCCGCGCGTCGCTGGCGAACAGTTGGCTCAACGTGGCGTTAGCACGCATCAGTGAGCTACCGATAATCAGCGGGCGAAAATGTTCCAGCAGTTGCAACGTTGAAGCGTGGCACGGCGTTTCCCCCACGCCGCTGTTGCCTGCTGAATCGGTAAGGATCACCAGAATGCGCGTGAAATAGCAGTTATGCGCCCCGCCGATGTTCAGCAGCATGCTGTCGTATCCGGCAACCGGAACGATACGCATCGATTTAATGACTGGTGTGTCGGACATGGTTTCTCTCCGTGTGACCGAATGCAGGGGGAACAGGTTTGCGTCGCAGCAGCAGCCAGACACCGGTGATTACCGACACGCTGGTCAGCGCATACAGCCCGCCGGTGGTGCTGCCGGTATGAAGTTCAAGATAGCCAAACACGGTGGGTGCAAAGAACCCGCCGAGGTTGCCGATGGAGTTGATGAGAGCAATACCAGGCGCGGCGATTGAAGCAGGTAATTCGCTTTGCGGCATTGGCCAGAAGAATGCCGCGCTGACTTTCGAGCCAATGCAAGCGACGATCATCGCGACAAAGCCAAACCAGGGTGTGCCGGTGGTGGCCATAAAGGTGCCGCACGCGGCAATCAGCATCGCAAGACCCAGCCCTTTATCCAGCTTATCGCGGTAGCGGTCGGTGGTTTTACCCAGCAGGAACAAGGCAACAATGGCACATAACCACGGAACGGCGGTCAGCAAACCTATTTCAAAGCTGTTGTAACCCTGAATACGCTGGATGATTTGCGGTAGCCAGAAGACCAGGGTGTAACCGGTCATGGTCATGGTGAAAAAAATCAGACAATAGAACAGTAAGCTGCGATCGCGCAATAAACCCCAGCGGCCGTGCTCTTTAGCATGTACGTCACGAGCTGCATCCTCTAACGCTAACTGTGCTTGCAACGCACGTTGTTCTGCTGGGTTAAGCCATTTGGCATCCTGCGGTTTAGAGACCAGCACTAGCGCGGCCAGCAAACCAATCACAATCGATCCGCCCCCTTCCAGGAACATCACCCATTTCCACCCGGCTAGCCCGTTCACCTCATGCAGCATCAGAATGGCGCCAGTTAAGGGGCCGGAAAACAGAAAGGCGCTGGCGGTGGCACTCAGCACCATCGCGGTGGCACGACCGCGCCATGCGTTCGGCACCCATTGGCGAAAGTAGAATAAGACGCCAGGGAAAAATCCCGCCTCTGCCACACCCAACAAGAAGCGCAGGACATAGAAATGCAGCGGCGTGCTAACAAAACCGGTTAACACTACCACGATGCCCCAGGTAATCATGATGCGCGTCAGCCACACGCGTGCCCCGAGTTTTTTCAGCATCATATTGCTGGGCACTTCGAACAGCGCGTAACCAATAAAGAACAATCCTGCGCCCAGACCAAAGGCTGCGGCACTGATCCCCGCATCCGTCTGTAATTCGGCTTTGACGAATCCAATGTTGGCTCGGTCAATCTGGTTAACAATCAGCATCAGCGCCAGCATCGGGATGATGCGACGGAAAAACTTAGCGATTGCGGAGGCGATATGCGTGTCGTGATCTGCTGCTAAATCATAAGATTGTTGAACCGTCATGCGTCACCTATTGGGTTAATTGCACCGCTATAGGTATACGCAGTCGATTAAAGAGCAGTTATGTGAGAATGCCCGAGACCGTTTGTGCAGATGTTGAAGGGGCTTTTATGTTCAATGCGTTAGCGGTTTTCCCAGCGTAAAGTTTTGTGTGGGTTTGTGCGCTGGCTCACTGGGAAGATAGATACCTCCCAGCGCTATTAGAGCAATGAGTCAGTTTTTCGTTTTTTAGGTCGTTTGACGTCAGTGGTTAAAAATACATTGTTAGTCGCCACGCTGCGAGTCAGAGACTGGGCGATTGATTCCTTAAGCGCAGGGAAATCATCGAAAATCGGGTTGTTATTTATTTGGTCACTTATGATATCTGCGAATTGCTCAATGATATCAGCAGGCTTGATGATTTTAAGCTCACGCGCAAACTTCAGCAGATTATCTCGATTGGGGAATAGTTTGCTTTTATTTAATTTAAGCGCCAACTCTTTATCAGTAGTTGGATAAATGTCTGTATTGACCACGTCATAGAGTGGGGATAACTTGGGTGATCCATTATTTTCACTTGCATACAGTAATGAAAAATTCTTCAAATGCGCGTCACCGTTGCCTACCATGCAGCTAAAAAGAACATAGCGCCAATACAACTCAACCTGGGACTGATCGCGCGTAAATAAACTCACAATTTTCCCACCGGTTTCATAAGAACCACTGTATTTATGGTCTGATGTTTTCCCTGATAGCACACAGAAGTCCTCCATTGCCAGACGTCTATTATGCTGAATATCAAAGCGTTCCATAATAAAAAGTTCTTTATTATCAGAAAGCCAAAAATCGGCAACTGGCAAGCCACAAAGCTTCGCCAGGGACATACAGATAAATTCATTTTCCGCTAATCGTGGGTACTCTTCATCACCCGTTTTCGCTATAAGATTTGGGTACAACACGGTACCACGATTCTCAGTGCTGATCATTACCTTAGGCTGCACACCCGAAATGGAGGTTTGTAGCAGGTATTTATTTAGCAAATATTGAAAAGCGCTTTCTTTATGATCCCAGCGAAGCAAATCATCCAGTTTTTCCGGTGAAGGCCGCGGAAAATCGATCTCACTTTTATACGATAATGCGCCTATTCCAGTGTCCTGCTGTAATGCGAGGAAAAGCATATCACTCACGTTCCCCACATAACGGCGTAAACGTTCAGCGATGTGGTAGCGAACATAGCCTTCAGGTATGTTCATCTCAAAAATATTAAATAATCGACTACCGTTATAACTGATCCGATTTTCCGCCAACATGGTAAGCGATACGGGGCGTGCCATTTCAGAGAAATAACTGAAATTGTAACTCCCCCGTTCATGCAACAATCTTCCGCTGTACTCACCCCCGCTAAACACGTCAATGTAACGCAGTGGCTTTGCCAATTGGTTGAAATCAGTCATCGTTAAACAATTCCTCCAGTTCATCCAGTTGCGGTATGCCCGCAGACTGCACGGAAAGTTTTAGTTCGAGCGTATTGAGATACAACGTCAATACTTTGAGTGACCCCGAATAAAGGCCGTTCTCAATCTGCGAGATCACGGTGCGGTGAACACCCGAATGCAAGGCTGCTTTGGCTTGCGTCCACCTTTTCGCCTTACGTTTTTCCTGGCACTTTCTGCCGATATCTTGCATGCCTGGCAGCATACGCCTCCAGATGTTGTTATATAGCAACATATATGTAAAAAAGACCCGATTGTTATTATATAGCAACATTTTAAGATTTCGACAAACTCTTATATAGGTTTCTACTACACTTGCCTGATTCAAATGAGCAATGAGGTTTAGATGACGCAATCCCCTGACAGCAATCAAGCCTGGCTACTGGCATCGCGCCCCGATGGCGAACCGGTTAAAGAGAATTTCCGGCTTGTTGAACAACCTATTCCCTCCATCAAAAAGGGTGAGATGCTGCTCCGCACGGTTTACCTCTCACTGGATCCTTATATGCGCGGGCGCATGGATGACAGTAAATCCTATGCGCCTCCGGCACAACTTGATCAGCCAATGGTCGGCGGTACAGTTTCACAGGTGGTTGAATCGCAGCATCCCGATTATAAAACCGGTGACTGGGTACTGGCAGGCAGCGGATGGCAACGTTATGCCGTCTCGGATGGCACTGGCGTAGCTAAAATCGGCGATCTGCCCCACCCATCCTGGGCGCTGGGCATTCTGGGGATGCCCGGCTTCACCGCTTACATGGGCCTGATGGACATTGGGCAGCCAAAAGCAGGCGAAACCCTGGTGGTCGCCGCCGCGACGGGCCCGGTGGGAGCCACCGTCGGGCAACTGGGTAAGCTCAAAGGCTGTCATGTGGTTGGCGTTGCCGGTGGTGAAGAGAAATGCCGCTACGCGATTGAAAAACTCGGGTTCTCAGCCTGTCTCGATCACCATCGCGAGGATTTTGCTGAACAGTTGGCGAACGCCTGCCCGGACGGGATCGATATCTATTTCGAGAACGTTGGTGGCAAAGTGTTTGATGCCGTGTTCCCGCTGTTGAACACCGCCGCTCGCGTACCGGTTTGTGGACTGGTCTCAACCTATAACAGTGGCAAAACCCTACCCGCTGGTCCTGACCGTACGCCACAAATCCTGAGTGGGATATTGAAGCGCCGAATCCGTATGCAGGGATTTATTATTTTCCAGGATTACGGTGATCGATATCCGGAATTTCTGCAGGCGATGACGCCATTGGTTGAACAGCAGAAAATTCACTATCGTGAACACATGATCGATGGATTAGAAAATGCACCACAGGCGTTCTTCGATATGTTGAAGGGTAATAACTTTGGTAAAACCGTGGTCAAAGTGGCTGAAGAAGAGTGATAAGGGCCGGTTATTCTTAACATTAAATAACCGGCTAAATAGCAGCGTTATCTCTGTTTGGCCTGCGGCAGCAAGAGTTCCGTCAAAATTTTATTACGCTGTTTTTTGGTCAGCCAAAACATGCGTGGAACCCACGCCGGACGCGGCTGCGCGGCATAGAAATGCTGCATTTCATCTAACCAGGTTGCGTTGTTCATTGTTCCCTCCTTTGTTAAAAAAAGTATGGAGGGAAAAAACCGGAACAAATAGTGAGTAGATTATAAAATTTGTTCCGGGTTTAAACAGTCATGGCAAATCCATGGCAAATTAACGCCCTTTCTTTTTACGACCAGGTTGAGCAAAGCGCTGACGTCCTGCCGGTTTGGCCGCAGCTTTCTCGGGGATCTTTGCACCGTTCGATACGACTTTTTTCGCCGCTGCTGCCGGTTTCTTTTTCGCCTGGCTTTGCTGCGTTTTTTTGTCTTCGGATGAAGAATCCTCGATCAAGTTAAACAACTCAATCAATTCGTCATCAGTAAAATCACGCCATTCGCCCAGCGGGATGCCTTTCAGACTGACATTCATGATACGCGTACGTTCAAGCTTGGTGACTTCGAAGCCAAAATGCTTGGTCATTCGGCGAATCTGGCGGTTAAGACCCTGAACCAGGATGATACGAAACACAAAGGTCGACTCTTTCTTCACTTTGCATTTTTTGGTCACAGTACCCAGCATCGGCACACCCGCCGCCATCCCGGCAATAAACTCGTCGGTGATGGGCTTATCTACGGTCACCACGTACTCTTTCTCGTGGTTGTTACCGGCGCGCAGGATCTTATTGACCAGGTCACCGTGGTTGGTGAGGAAAATCAGACCCTGTGAGTCTTTATCCAGACGGCCGATCGGGAACACGCGTTTACTGTGGTTAACAAAATCACCGATGTTATCGCGTTCACCCTCTTCCATAGTGGTAATAATGCCCACCGGCTTGTTGAGCGCAATCAGCACTAAATCTTCTTCGTTACGCGGCTCGATCAACTGCCCATTCACTTTCACTTCATCCCCGGCAAAGACCTGTGCGCCAACGGTCGCGCGCTTGCCGTTAATAAAAACGTTGCCTTGCTCTATGTAACGATCGGCATCACGTCGTGAGCAGATTCCGCTCTCGCTAATGTATTTGTTCAGGCGCGTGGATGAGTTGGGCAGCATGGTTCCTCCGAAAAAAACGGACTATACAACAACCTTAGACATTGTGTAAGACACGGTTAAACATCATTGTTCCAGCTTGTAACCTCATCACCGTTTGGTAACAGCACACTAACATTGTGGTTGTTCCTCAGGAATCGATCAGCGACAATCGCCATCCATCGCGTTTTCTTATGACAGAGTATGACCTTCATGACACACCTGCGTCGCGCCAGCTGGATAACATCGCTGCGGACTTTCCTTGCCCGTCTTTGGCCGCATCCGTTACCGGTCGCCAAAAAACAGAGAGTGATGGCCAGCATCGGTGCGGGCCTCGGCCTGATGATCACCAGCCTGACCAGCCACTGGCTGCTTGGTGAGGTCAACTTATGGTTTGTGGCACCGATGGGGGCGTCTGCAGTGCTGCTTTTCGGCTTACCGAATAGTCCGTTGGCGCAACCCTGGTCGATTGTTGGCGGGAATCTGGTCGCAGGCGTGATAGGCGTGACAACCGCGATGTATGTGCCCTATCCCGCAGTCGCTTGCGGCATTGCGGCTTGTCTCGCCATTGCCGTGATGTTTCAGCTGCGCTGCTTGCATCCTCCCAGCGGGGCGGTGGCGCTGACAGCGATTCTGGGCGGCAGTGGCGTTCAGCAATTGGGATATCAGTTTATTCTCTCTCCCGTGCTGCTAAATTCCGTGTGTCTCGCTGTACTGGCAATCATTTTTAATAATCTTGCGGGTCGCCGTTCCCCGCATCCGCTGGCTGCTAACGAACCTAAAACGAATTCAGTGGCGCTTGAAGTGCCAATTACTCGCGATGATCTGCATCAGGCACTGGAGAACGGTCAGCTTCTCGATATTGACGAGGATGATTTGCAGCAGCTGTTACAGCGTGCTGAAGATATTGCGCGTCGTCGGCAACAGCTGCCGGTACAGTCGCTGAAGCGCGCTAGTTAAATAGCAGGCGGTACTAAACCCAACTGCAAACTGTATTAAAACAGACCGCGACTGATTTCCCCGCCGAAGCCGTGAATCCTTACACCATTATCATCCACTTCGACCACCGCAAAGGGCACTTCGGCTGGGCCATCGAGCATGCCCTTCATGGTATAAAACCCTGTCTGACCGATGTATGCAGCGTTGCCGCGGTGGTCATGCCCTGAGAAGCAAAAATGTATGTTGTAACTAGAAAGGAGATCCACCAGCACACTGGCGTTCATCAGTATATGCGTGGTGTGAGGCGCCAGCGGGTAATGACCAAACACCCCCACTTTTTCCCCCCGTTGCTGAGCTTCAATCAATTGCTGTTCAATCCAGTTCAGCTGCTGCTGACCGACGGCACCGTTCCATGGCTGAGCCTGCGGCTGTCGCTGCGCCTTTAATTCCGCTAACAGGTTCTCAGCCTGGTAATAGTCATCACCATTCAGTGCATTGCAGTACAAACTGACATCGTTACCGTCATAAACAATAAACCGCCACCCCGCTAAGCGAAACGAGTAATAACTTTTGGGGAGTGCCGCACGATTATTCAGATGCTGAGCAAGGGTTTGCGCATCATGATTCCCCAACACTACCGCATGCGGATGCACCAACTGGTCATACAGCGGCAGAATGGCGGCATAGCTTGCCCAATCGCGGTCAACCAAATCCCCCAGCGTGACAACAAAATCCAGCGGTTGCTGATTCAGGGCTTCAATTGCCTGCGGTAACTTATCAAGTGCATGACGGTAGTAGAGGTTATTGGCGATATCAGCTTCGACATCGGCATACTGCGGATCAGCAATCACACCGAAACGCAGCACGTTATCCATCATTGCAGGACGTAAATCAGGTAAAGCATAAAGCTCGGCCACATCGCCGAGGAGTTCGCGCTGCAAGGATGTCAATGGATGCGGATGAGTCACGAAAAACACTCCTTAGCGAATACCAGCACGCATGAACGACTGAATAAACTGGCGCTGGAAAATCAGGAACAGCACCAGCAACGGCAAGGTGGTCATCAAGGTAGCGGCACCAATGAGCGCCCACTGTACACCCTGCTCTGGCGCCGAGAACAATTGCAATCCGACGGTGAGCGGTCTTACGTTGACGGAATCGGTAATCACCAGCGGCCACAGGAAATCATTCCAGTGGAAACTGATCGAGACCAGGGCAAAAGCGATGTAGATCGGTTTCGCCAATGGAATGTAGATTTTGCGCAAGATATAAAACCGACTGGCTCCCTCCACAATCGCCGCCTCTTCCAGCACCAGTGGGATACTTTTGAACGTCTGACGCAGCAGGAAAATGGCAAAAGCAGAGGCGAAATACGGCAATGCTATTCCCGTTAAAGTATCGCGCAGCCCAAACGCACCGATGGTTTTGTAATTGTTCAAAATCAAAACGTCCGGACTAATCATCAACTGCAGCAGGATCAGCGCGAAAATAACCCCTGAGAATTTCATTTTGAAACGCACCAGCGCATAGGCCGCCATGGTCGCCAAAATTAACTGCACCACCACAATCATCAGCACCAGCAAGGTGGTATTGAGGAAGTAGCGGGCAAACGGCGCGGCATGCCAGGCCTTGATGAAATTATCAAAGGTCAGCGGTGAGAACAGCGAAAAACTGGCCTGATCCGATGCAGGATGGATTGCTACCCACAGGGCGACCAGAATCGGCAACAGCCACAGCAGCGCGGCCAGCCAAATGATGAGGTTCAGACACCAGCCACCCAACGCGTTCGTCTTCTTCATTGATAATGGGCTCGCTTGTCCAGCAGCGTAAATTTAATCAGCGCAATCGCCGCCAGAATCACCAGCAATACCACGGTCATCGCCGCGGCAGCAGGCATATCCCAGAAACTGAATGCGGTGCGATAGATATAGAACAGCAGCAGACTACTGCTGTTGTTGGGGCCCCCGTTGGTCATGGCAATCACCTGATCGACAATGCGGAAGGCGTTCATCGAAGCATTGATCAACACAAATAGCGTCGTTGGCATCAACAGCGGCCATTGCACGCGACGGAAAAAGTAACCGCGTGAAGCCCCTTCAATCGCTGCCGCTTCATTGAGGCGGGGATCGATCTGCTGTAAGGCAGCAAGATAGAAGATCATAAAGAAGCCCGCTTCACGCCAGACAGAAACCGCCATCAGACAATAAAGGGACGTGCCCGGCTCACCGAGCCAGTTCACGGCAGGCAGTGAGAACAGCGCCAGCAACTTATTCAACAGCCCCAACTGCGGAGTGTAGAAAAACAGCCATAGGTTGGCGATGGCAATCATTGGGAGCAATGATGGAATAAAAAACGCCGCGCGGACCAGCGAATTTGCCGCCAATCGTCGATTCACAGTCAGCGCCATCATTAACGCCAGCGCGACGGCCAGCGGAATGGTGATCAGTGCATACAACAAGTTGTTCCAGAGTGACTGGATGAAGATATCGTCATCCAACAAGGCCATGTAATTATCCAGCCCAACAAAGTGGGCCGGATGATTATTACGGGAAGCGCTGAACAGACTCTCCCAGATCGTCGCCACCGCGGGATAATGCGTAAACAGCAGCAAAAAACTCAGTGCTGGCAAAATCAGCAGGTAACCATAAAGCTGCGTCGACCAGAATGCGGGACGACGCTGCGCCGTACTGGCATTTATCGTGCTCATCGCGCTTCCATTACTGATAGGACTTCAACAGGCGATCCGCTTGCTTCTGCGCACCTTCAAGTGCTTCTGCCGGGGTTTTTGCCTGGGTCACCGCCGCTTCGACAGCATGGTTCAACGCATCCTGAATCTGTACGCTGTTGTAGGTCGAGAGTTCTGGCTGCGCATACTTCAACTGCTCACGCGCGACCAGCGCCTGAGGGACCTCTTTCACGTAGTCTTTCATCACCGTGGTGTCCCATGCTGCTGGAGATGTCGCCACATAGCCTGTCGCGATACTCCAGCGCGCAGCTTGCTCCGGTGAAGTCACCCAGCGGATAAACTCCATCGCGGCTTTTTGCTGCTCGGGTGAGGCATTCTTAAAGACGTAAAGGTTACCGCCGCCGGTTGGGCTGCCACGCTGTGTTTTCTCTGGCAGCATCGCCACACCAAATGGGAATTTGGCGTTATCGCGCACGTTGGTCAGGTTACCGGTGGTGGTGACCATCATGGCGGTTTTACCGCTGATAAAGTCCTGTGGTGTGGTACCCCAGGCGATGGCGCCTTTCGGTGACACTTCTTCTTTTTGCCCGAGGTCGGTCAGCCATTGCAGTGTTTCAACGTTACCAGGGGTGTTGAAATGTACGGCCGTGCCTTTTCCGTTATCCAGACGACCGCCATTGGTGGCAGAGAGTCCCTGGAAGTTCCAGTAACCGTTTGGCGTGGACGGAATCTCGATGCCCCATTGGCTCACGCCGTTAGCATCTTTGATGGTCAGTTTTTTACTGAATTCCACCACCTGCTGCCAGTTGGCCGGCGGTGTGTCGCCATCCAAGCCAGCTTTCTCAAAGGCCTGTTTATTCCAGTACATCACCACGGTTGAACGCTGGAATGGCACGCCCCACACTTTGCCATCAATGTGACGCAGGAACGCTGGATAGAATCCATCGATCCATTTTTTACCTTCATCACCGGTCGCCAGATCGCTGGCGGCGACAATCGCGCCCGCATCAATCAGGGAATAAGCCTCAATGTCACCAATGACCGCCAGCTGCGGAGCATTGCCACCCCGAAACGCGGTCAGCGCTTTGGTGACGGTTGTCGCATAGTCACCGGTGTAAACCGGCTGAATGCTCACTTCCGGATGCACTTTTTCGAAATCAGCCACCAGCGCGTCAACGGTGTGGCTGACTTTGCCACCGACCGCGATCGGATAGTACATCTGCAATTTAACCGGATCGGCGGCAAAAGCGGAAACCGTAGTACAGAGCAGTAAAGCAGAGGCCAGGCGTGAGTAACGAATCGCAGACATGATTATCCCTTGGGCGAAAAACAACGGTTAAACAGCGTATTTTTTCTGTGAAACAAACATCTGTTGCTCGGCAGACAAACAGCGCTTGCCGGTCGTGGTGGAAAACAGATATTGACGGGTTGCGGACCACTGCAAGCCGACCTGGCTGTCCTCGACAAAATGCTGCATGCCGGGCACTTTTACGGTGATGGCATCGGACAGACCCGCGAGTTGGCACACCAGTAAAGTGTCAGCGCCCATGTATTCGTAGCTGATCACTCTGGCCTTTAAGGCAGCGTGCTCAGGTGAGATCAGTTGAATATCCTCGGCGCGCAAGCCCAGGCTCAGAGCAACTTCATCACATTGCTCAACTACCGGCGCCGGTAAATGGCTAAGATAATGACGGTTTTCTTTGTTGTGCAACGGCAGGATATTCATGGGTGGCGCGCCGATAAACTGCGCGGCAAAAACCGTGGCGGGGTTGTTATAGAGATCGTTCGGTGTGCCTTGCTGCTCGATGTGGCCGTCATTCAGCAGAATAATGCTGTCCGCCATGCTCATCGCTTCCGTCTGGTCGTGCGTGACATACAGCATGGTGAGCCCCAGCTTCTTCTGTAAGGCACGAATCTCACGGCGCATGCTCTGCCGCAGCTTGGCATCGAGGTTAGACAGTGGCTCATCCATCAGACACAGGTTGTTATTCGCGATAACCGCCCTTCCCAACGCCACACGTTGCTGTTGACCCCCAGACAGTTGCGACGGCAGGCGATCAAGCAACTTATCCAGTTCCATCAGCTTGCTGACGTCATCCAGTCGGGCAGTAAAAGTCTGCTTATCTTCACCGCGTGCCTTTAAACCAAACAGCAGGTTCTCACGGACATTCAGATGCGGAAACAGCGCATAGGATTGAAACACCATCGATAGCTTGCGCTGTGATGGGGGCAAATGAGTGATTTCATCGTGTTTAAAGTGGATCTCGCCGCGGTCGGCGGTTTCCAGCCCGGCAATGGTGCGCAGTAGTGTGGATTTTCCACAGCCTGATGGCCCAAGCAGCGCAACAAAGCTCCCTTCTGCGGCATCAAAGGTGATGTCATTGAGGGCAATTTTGTCGCCCCAGGCTTTAGTGATGTGATGTAGCGAAAGGTGGCTCATGCATCCGCAGTCCTGAAAACAGAATGGCGGTAAGCTAGCTCAGGGAAATGAAGGATTTATGTTGCTGGGGTGACGGTTGGGTGACTGGAACAGGCTACCCTGCTGTTATAAGGGAGTGAAAAAACCTGCCGTGCAGTTTATATAAAGTCAAAAGGACGGCGATAATTGCCGTGCAACTCAAACACAACAAACCAAAATTTCCATCCGGTTTGCTTAATTTGAAATTAACGGCGATAATTGCCGTCATATGACCATTATGCAAACCAAAAGCAATGTTGAACGCTGAAAGTCGTAAAAGGCTGAAACAGATACTTCCTGCGGGATTACTCGCCACTAAACCCTGGTTGGTGACACAGGGTTTTAATCCGCACTTCATTGATAACGCGGTCAAAAGCCAAACCCTGCTGACACTGACCCCTGGGGTGTACGTCCGCGAAACATCGCAGGTTAACTGGAAAGGCGTTGTCACCTCATTGCAAAGAATGAGTCTCTTCCCCATCCATGTCGGCGGATTGAGCGCACTCGATCTGGAAGGACTCGCACATTATCAATCACGTAGCAAACATATCCACATCGAGCTATACGCAGAAACGGCATTGCCTGCATGGCTGAATAAAATTGACAGCAACATTCATTTTGCATGGCACAGCACCCGCCGGTTATGGCCAGATTCACTGATGCAGGAAATACGCTATATTCGTGAAGATAACTGGCGAGAGTCACTTCCGCCCTTGCTCTACTCTACACCCGAAAAAGCGATTCTTGAGGCCCTGGCCGGGGTTCCAACAGCAATGAGCTTTGAACATGCAGATCAACTGATGCAGAGCTTGCCTACTCTATCGCCCAAAAAAGTGGATGCGCTTTTGCGTGCCAGCTCCAGCATCAAGAGCAAACGATTATTTTTATGGCTGTCTCAGCAGCATAATCATGCCTGGTTCAAATACCTTAAGCCGGAAGAATATGATTTAGGTGTGGGTAAACGTGAAATAGCACGTGGCGGCAGATTGGATAAAACATGGAATATTACCGTCCCCAGGGAGTCGAATTAATGGACCGCCAAAGTGTTTATTGGTGGAAATTACATAATTTATCGAATATGCAGCCATCTAAACACACTGAGGCGCTGGCGAAACTCAAAGAGGTATTGCTAATAACCACTTAGCTAAGCCATGCAGCATGGCTTAGCCACGGAATAGGATTTACTGCGACATACTCAAAATCGTCCGAATATTTTGCGCCGTGGTCGCCACAATGTCGATCGCCCCGGTACGCAGTGCGCCGAGTAGTGCCATCGCTTTGGTATTCTCGGAGGCAATGGCAATCACGCAGGGAATTTTACGTAATTCCTCGATGCTAAGACCAATCACCCGGTCATTCATCACCGTATCCACATGCTGTCCCTGGGCATTGAAGAAGTCATAACCCGCAACATCCCCGGTGACGCCCTGATTCACATGCGCATCGATGATCTCATGCGGCGTAAACCAGCCGAGTTTCACCATATAGCTGTTTTCATTCATATCACCGATACCCACCAGCGCCACATCGGCCTTACGTGCGCGATCGAGCGTCTCTTTGATGGTGCCATTCTGCATAAAGGCATCGCGTAGTGCGCGGTTCTCGACATAGGCGGGGGCGTACAGGGTTTCACTGGTACCGCCAAATTTCTTGGCGAGTCGACGGCTGATATGATCGGCGTTAATCGCATCACCGGGACGATGAGTCCCACCAATGCCGCTGATAAACAGGCAGTTACGTGTCGGCACCTGGCCGGGGTAATCGGCGACAGCGGCGACGTTGCGCCCTTGCCCGACAGCGACAATCGCATTGTCTTTTAATGATTGTGCCAGATGGGCTGAGACTAACGCCGCTACCTGACGACGCTGTTCTTCATCGTCCGGCGAATCCAGTGCAATGAGCGCGCGTTGTAGTTGGGGGAAACGGCTTTGCAGCTGTTGTTCAAGGCGCGTACTGAACACCGGATGGTAGCGCACATTAATTTCGACGATGCCCTCTTCACGCGCACGTTTGAGCAGTCGGCCAACTTTAATGCGGGATATCCCAAACTTACGCGCAATCTCCTCCTGGGTGATTTCTTCCTGATAATAGGCCACCGCAATTTCTGTCAGCAGCTCGGAGTCCTGAGAAAGCGTGTTTTTTTCCATCCGTTACCTGTCTTGTATCGTGACACCTGATTTAAGGAGGGAGTTATATCATTGATACGACTCGCTTCGCCAGACAGCAGCGAGGCGAGTCGCAGGTTGCATCACGCTTAACGTTTAATGGCGTCGATTTTCAGCATGCGGGCAATCACGATATCCAGCTCTTTCTGATCGAAGATCTGCTTCCAGTCTGGCTTCACAATCTTCTCGCGACCGTATTCAATGGCGATCATACAGGCATCAGAGAACGGGTTGGTGGCGCGGAAGGCCACGGCCAGTGCGATCTGAATATGGCCATACAGCATCGCTTTGGCCGCTTCTTCCGGCACGCCGCTGTGCTTGACGGTCTCATCCAGTGCTTCTTTCATGAAAGCGCCCACCATGCAGGCCACGGTTTCCACCAGCGTTGGCTCCAGATAGGCCAGCTGCGTCACCGTTACCCAATGCACTTCCTCTACCGGACCGTACATCACGCTAATGACTTTGCTCAGTTCGGCTTTCTGCGCATCTGAGCCGGTTTCATACGAAGCCGCCACATGCTGTACCGCCGCGATGCCACCGAAGGCATCCGCGTGCTCTTCTTTGGTGTAGCGCTCCAGGAACACGGAAGGATGGCAAGGGTGCGCCACCGCATATTCGATGCCGTCACGATGGGCAATCAGGTTTGCGTAAGCCGCAGCCGGGTCCAGCGTCAGCAGAATCGCACCGGCCTTCATCTGTGGCACCACGCCCTCAGACACTTTGCCCAGAACGATATCCGGTACCGCCAGAATTACCACGTCACTGACCGGCACAACGGAAGCGGCATCAGACAACTCACGGCCTTGCGCCGTGACTTGTTCCTGCGCCTTCGGTGAGTTCTCAACGTAAAACACCTGGTAATCGCTTTTCTGGAAGTTGGCAGAAATGCGCATCCCCATTTTGCCGCCTGCGCCAATTACGGTGATGGTTTTCAATGCATTGCTCATTGGTATAACTCCTGATCTTGTTTACTACGTAAGAATTCAACGGTGCGGCGCGTCCATTCGGCTTCGCGCTCGCAGGTCAGCACAGCATCGTCCTGCCACGGCAACCAGTGTTCAACGATTTGATTAATCTCTCTTTCTGCCGGACGCACGCTGGCGATCATCCGGTCATAGTCCAGCAGGCCTTCGCCCATCAGGCAGCCAGCATAGGTAAAGCCGACCCAGCCATCACGACGCGTAAAGGCAAAATCTTTAATGTGCAGGTTGCCGACGCGCGCCGCCGTATTGGCGATCACCTGTTCAGGCAATTCCAGTCCTGCTACGCAGTTAGCGGGATCGAGACACACGCATAACCACGGCGAAAGAAACTTATTGATCACCGACATCATCGCGCCGCTGTTGACCTGCTCATACGTCTCCAGGCACAGACGCACCTGCTGACGGGCGAAATCAGGCAACACCGCACCAATCAACTCTGCCGCTTCATCCAGTGACGGACGGTGATCAGCGGTGTAGAACATGGAGCGCACCACATGCGCATCAAGAATGTTCGCCATATACAGATATCGACGCAGATGCGCAGTGCCTAAGCCACGTGTGCCTAACTCCAGGGTGATGCCCAGCTTGTCGGCCAATTGGCGAAGGTCCTGCAACTGCGCATCAGACCAGCTTTCAATCGCCGGATAATCACAAATCTGGAATACCGAGACATCCATCTCGGCGGTCTGCTGCAGCATCTGCTCCAGCGATAGCGGGTTGGGCACTTTGCTGGACATGCGCCAGAAAAAGGCATAAGTACTGAGTCCGATACGGCTCATTAACGGATCTCCTTCGCCAGCACGCTGGCCTCTTCAATGATTTGCGCCAGTGCATTCGGGTCGTGGGCAAAACGGCCCAGGAACAGACCATGAACGTCAGTCCCCAGACGCTGAATCAGCCCCGGCCCGGCGCTGCCGCCATAAATGATTTTTAAGGTGATACCCTCCGGCGTTTTCAACTGTTGCAGGCCCGAACACACTGCGCGGATATAGCTATCCGGTGCAGGTTGTGGTGCACCAATCGCCCACTGCGGCTCATAGGCAAAGAACACCTCGCCTTTTAGACCTTGTTGCACTGCATCAGCCAATGCTTCCGCCAGTTGCTGTTCGCACAGTGCGATAGCCTGATCCGGCCCGGCCTGCTGTTCTTCGCCGATACACAGCACCGGCGTTAACCCGTGTCGCAGCGACATAGCCACTTTGGCAGCAATCTGCGCTTTATCTTCATGAAAGTGGCGACGACGTTCAGCGTGACCGATTTCGGCCAGTGAGCAACCGAGCTCCTGCAACATGCTGGCGCTGACCTCACCGGTCCAGGCGCCGTTCTCAGCCTGGCAAACATCCTGGCCGCCATAGCGCACCGGTGTTTTTGCAAAAATGTCAGCCACAGCGGGAATAGCCGGATAAGCGGGCAGTACAAACAACCCGACATCACCGTTTTTCACCGCCGGCAACTGAGCCAATCCGGCGACTTTGCGGCACCAGTCCAGTGTCTGCTGGTAACCGAAATACATTTTCAGGCTGACGCCGAGCCAGATTTTGGGCTGAGACATCATTACGCTCCTTGCTGAGAGGCTTTATGTTCTTTTAGCAGATCGCCAACGGTATTGACGATCATCGCCAGTGAAATGGCTCCCGCATCTGGCGTACCGACACTTTTTTCGGCTAGCGGACGCGCACGACCCATTTTCGGCACCAGCTGAGCGGTGTCTTGTGCGGCCTTATCGGCTACCTGCGCCGCCGCCAACCAGGCATCGGTCAGTGAAGCACCCTCTGCGACTGCAGCGTTAAGGCTGTCGCTAAACGGCGCCAACACATCGACCATGGTTTTATCGCCCACCTTCGCTTTGCCAAAGTGCATAATGCCCTCTTTGGCTTCGCGTACGCCGGTTGCAACGCGTTGCGCATTGGGTGACTGCTGATCGCCAATGGCCGTCCCCAGCGCAGTTAATGCCACACCCCACAGTGCACCCGATGTGCCGCCAGCTTTATCGGCCCAGGCATCCGCAGCACGGCACAACAGGCTGCCGGCACCTGCACCACGCGCAGCCACTTCACGCGCCTTCTCCACCGCGCCCAGCACGCCACGTTCCATACCGATACCGTGGTCACCGTCACCGGCCACTGCATCGATATCACCTAATTTTTTCGCGTTACGCTGTAACAAATCTGCCACTGATTCCAGGATATGTAACACGCGCTGTGCGCTCTGCTGGGACTCAGCTGAAGCCTGCGGCAATGCTTCTTCCGTGCTCTCTTCACGCTCTTCCGCACTTAGCGGTTCCGCGATCAGCACGCTTCCTTTGCGATAGGCTGGTGCATTTGCCGGCGCACACCACAGTGTCTCCAGCTCATCGTCCAACCACATCAGCGTCAGCGATGCGCCCGCCATGTTGAAGCTGGTAACAAACTCACCGACATCGGGCTGAACCACTTTAAGTCCTGCAGCGTCCAGCAGTTGTGCCACGCGGCGATACACCACGAATAACTCTTCATACTTCACTGAACCCAAACCGTTGAGGATCACCGCCACGCGATGACCTTCAATCTGTTTGACGTCGGCAGGTACTTCGCCTAGCAGACGTTCAACAAACAACTCGGCCAACTCATCGGCACTCGGCACATCAGTCTCACTGATACCCGGCTCACCGTGGATGCCCAGACCGAGCGCCATGCGTCCTTTCTCGACTTCAAATAAAGGATGCGTGGCACCCGGCAAGGTACATCCGCCAAATGCCACACCGAAAGTCCGCGTACGATCGTTAGCGTGTTGTGATTTCTTCAGCACGGTCGCTAAATCGTCGCCCGCTTCTGCCGCTGCACACGCTGCTTTAAACACACACAAATCGCCGGCCACACCACGGCGCTTCACCCGTTCGTCTTTACTGGCGCTGGAAATATCGTCCGTTACCGCCAGAATTTCACAGGCAATACCTTCGGCACGCAGGCGTTCGCAAGCCTGGCCGAAGTGCAGTACATCGCCCGCATAGTTCCCGAACATCAGCAACACGCCCGCGCCGTTATGTGCCGCTCTTGCCACGTTGTAGATCTGCTGAGCAGACGGCGAAGCAAACAGGTTCCCCATGGCTGCGCCGTGTGCCAGACCTTGTCCAACCAACCCGGCGAAGGCCGGATAATGACCGGAACCGCCGCCCACAATCACCGCAACCGTATTGGGTTGGCTGCGCGTGCTGCGCACCACACCACCGGTGACCTGACGAACTTTATCGGCGTTGGCGGCGACAAAGCCTTCAATGAGTTCAGCAGCAAAGGCTGAAGGTTGGTTAAACAGGTACGTCATTTTAGTGCTCCTGTGCGATAGAGGTCGGCTGAGACTGCGGGCGCTGGCGATTCAATAACAGCATAAGGACGGCTGACAGCAGCATGAAGCCACCGACCACGAACATCGGTAACACATAGCTGTTGGTGGCGTCGTGCAGTGCGCCAGTGATGTAGCCCGCGGAGAAGCCCGCCACGTTTCCTAAGGTGTTGATAAGTGCGATAGCCGCTGCGGCTGACGCGCCGGTCAGGAACTGCGTTGGCAGCGTCCAGAAGTTAGGCAAGGCAGCAAAGATGGAACTGGCAGTAATCGCGATCACCATGATGGTGGTGAACGGTGAATCCATATACAGCGCCAATGGCACGCTGATACCACCGGCCAGCGCTGGAATCGCGATGTGCCAGGTTTTGCAACCACGACGGGTGGCATCTTTTGACCAGAAGTACATCACCACAGCCGCAATCAGGTATGGCACGCCGGTGATCAATCCCTTCTGCATCACGTTAAAGGTAGTGCCGAACTGCTGCTGGAAGCCGCCGATAATGGTTGGCAGGAAGAAGGCCAGCGCATACAGGCCATAGATAAAGCCGAAGTAGATCAGGCACAGCGTCCACACACGGCCGTTGCCCATGACGGAGCGCAGGCTATGTTTCTTATGGCCCTGCTTCTGTTGATGCTCCGCTTCCAGCTCGTTGGTCAGCCAGGTCTTCTCATCTGCGGTTAACCATTTCGCCTGACGCGGTGAATCCACCAGCCAGAACAGCGCCACAATACCGATCAGAATCGCTGGGATGGAAACACCCAGGAACATTACGCGCCAGCCATCCAGACCGAACAGACCGTGTTGCTCAATCAAACCTGCCGCCAGGGGCGCACCGAATACGACGGTCAGCGGCTGTGCCAGATAGAACAAGGACAGGATTTTGCTGCGATGACGTCCCGGTACCCACATGCTCAGATAAAGAATCGCACCCGGGAAGAAGCCCGCTTCAGCAATACCCAGCAGCAGGCGCAGCGTATACAGGCCTTCGACACTGCTCACCCAGGTGAACAGCAGCGAGACGATACCCCAGCTGATCATGATGCGTGCCAGCCAGCGACGTGCGCCGAACTTATGCAACGCCAGGTTGCTCGGCACTTCCAGCAAGATATAACCGATAAAGAAGATGCCGGATGCCAGACCAAACTGCACACCTGTCAGACCGAGGTCCTGCGTCATGCCATTTGGGCCAGCAAAAGAAATTGCGGTGCGGTCAAGGAAGTTAATAAAGAACATCAGTGCCACGAAAGGCACCAGACGCCAGGAGATTTTGCTGATAGCGGATTTCTCAACCGCCGTCATGTTTTGCTGACTCATAACGCACCTCCGTGACGTGCGTGGTTAAAACTGTTGTTTGGTGTTGACCAGACGCGAAATGAGCGCTGGCTGCAGGTGTACTGAGAGGTACGGTGTAAATGACACATGTTCGAGTCCTCAAGGGGTCTTCTTGTACATTGGTATCGTTATGCGAACAAATGAACACTACACGTATAAATGTACATCTCTCAACTGCAATGATTGAAAATGTGAGCCTGCTCATGAGATTTGATTTTGGCCCTGAATCGGAAAAATACGCAGAAATGCAGCGCAATCCGCGCGGTATCAGCACCCTTCGCGCTTTGCATCACTAAATCAGCACGTAAGACACATGAACAACCATTGAACATATGATTGGATTTGTGGCAGGCTATCGATGAACATCTTCTCGCCTGCATAACAAACGTTCAGGCGTCAGAACTAAACCCTGCTGGAGAATGACGATGAAAACTATCGCAATTGGCGCCGATGATGCGGCTATCGAATTGAAAAACATCATTAAAAAACTGCTTGAAGAGAAAGACTTTCAAGTGACGGACTACACCAATGACGCACAAAATGACCGTCCGATGTACCCGGATGTGGCATTTGCGCTGGCAACCGCTATCCAGAAGAATGAATTTGAGCGCGGCATCCTGCTGTGCGGCACCGGTATCGGCGTGGCAATCGTGGCCAACAAAGTGGAAGGCGTGCGTGCGGCACAGTGCCATGACACCTTCTCTGCTGAACGTGCCCGTAAAAGCAACAATGCTCAGATCATGACCATGGGCGCACGCGTTATCGGTCCAGAACTGGCGAAGAACATCGTCAATGCCTGGCTGGCCTCAGAGTTTGAAGGTGGTGGCTCCACCGCCAAAGTCGAGAAGATCGGTTACTACGAACAAGTTTCACATACTAAATAATCACCGACTTCTTACCTCTGGAGAACCTTATGTCAACACGCCGGGAAAGAGCCAACGCCATCCGTGCTTTAAGCATGGATGGCGTACAACAAGCCAAGTCAGGTCATCCGGGTGCCCCTATGGGCATGGCGGACATCGCCGAAGTTTTGTGGCTCGATTTTTTACAGCACAATCCAAACAATCCTAAGTGGGCTAACAGCGACCGCTTCGTCCTGTCGAATGGCCACGGTTCGATGCTGATTTACAGCCTGCTGCACCTGAGCGGTTATGATCTGCCACTCAGCGAACTGAAAAATTTCCGTCAGCTGCATTCAAAAACGCCGGGTCATCCGGAATACGGTTATACGCCAGGCGTTGAAACCACCACCGGCCCGCTGGGTCAGGGGATCGCCAATGCCGTCGGCTTCGCGATTGCCGAACGTACGCTGGCGGCGCAGTTTAACCGTCCTGGCCACGACATCGTTGATCACCATACCTATGTGTTTATGGGCGACGGCTGCATGATGGAGGGCATTTCGCACGAAGTCTGCTCCATCGCCGGGACGCTGAAGCTGGGGAAACTGGTGGCCTTCTATGATGACAACGGCATCTCTATTGATGGTCACGTTGATGGCTGGTTCACCGACGATACCGCCGCCCGTTTCGAAGCGTACGGCTGGCACGTGGTGCGTGACGTAGACGGTCATGACGGCGACGCGATTAAGAAAGCGGTTGAAGCAGCCAAAGCGGTCTCGGACAAGCCTTCTCTGCTGATGTGCAAAACCGTGATCGGTTTTGGCTCACCGAACAAAGCCGGTACCCACGATGTGCATGGCGCACCACTGGGCGACGACGAAATTGCACAGACTCGTCAACAGCTGGGCTGGCACCACGCGCCGTTCGAAGTCCCTTCAGAACTTTATGCGCAGTGGGATGCGAAAGAGGCCGGCCAGGCGAAAGAGTCCGCGTGGGAGGCAAAAGTCGCGGCTTATGCCGAGGCTTACCCGGAACTGGCGGCGGAGTTTAACCGTCGTATCAAAGATGCGTTGCCGGATAACTGGGAAACTGAGTCGCAACAGTTTATCGAGCAGCTGCAGGCCAATCCGGCGAAAATTGCCAGCCGTAAAGCGTCGCAAAATGCGATTGAAGCCTTCGGCAAGATTCTGCCGGAATACCTTGGGGGTTCTGCTGACCTGGCACCCAGCAACCTGACTATGTGGTCGGGTGCTAAGCCGATCAATGAAGATCCCGCGGGGAATTACATTCATTACGGCGTGCGTGAATTCGGTATGACCGCGATCGCCAACGGTATCGCGCTGCACGGTGGTTTCCTGCCTTACACCGCCACCTTCCTGATGTTTGTCGAGTACGCGCGCAATGCGGCACGTATGGCGGCGTTGATGAAAGTGCGTCAGATCATGGTCTACACCCATGACTCCATCGGCTTAGGCGAAGATGGCCCCACCCACCAGCCGGTCGAGCAGATGGCAAGCCTGCGCGTGACGCCAAACATGAGCTTATGGCGTCCGTGTGATCAGGTTGAGTCTGCGGTGGCATGGAAATACGCGATTGAGCGCGTCAACGGCCCTACTGCCTTAATCTTCTCGCGTCAGAATCTGGCGCAGCAAGATCGTACCGCTGAGCAGTTGGCTAACGTGGTGCGCGGCGGTTATGTGTTGAAAGACAGTGAAGGGGTTCCAGAGCTGATCCTCATCGCCACCGGTTCAGAAGTGGAGCTGGCGGTTGCTGCGTATGAGCAATTGACGGGCGAGGGCCGTAAGGTGCGCGTAGTTTCGATGCCTTCAACCGACGCCTTCGACAAGCAGGACGCGGCTTACCGTGAATCTGTGCTGCCTAAAGCGGTGGCCGCGCGTGTGGCGATCGAAGCCGGTATCGCCGATTACTGGTTCAAGTACACCGGTCTGCACGGCGCGATTGTCGGCATGACCACTTTCGGCGAATCCGCGCCAGCGGAGCTGCTGTTCAAAGAGTTTGGTTTCACCGTGGAAAACGTGGTTCAAACGGCGAAATCGATTCTGTAAATGGTCAACGCCAGAAATGGCGTGCGCCTGGCTACATAAGACGTGAGATGCACCCAGGGGCGGCAGGAATGCCGCCCTTTTTCAGCCATTTCAATACAGCATCGATTTTCCGCTCGGCGTGACATCATCAATGGCGTCCTCTGGTTGCAGGATGCGCACCTGACTCAACACGAAAATCACTCCGCTTATCTTTGCATCCGAATCAGCGTATTCTGTCCTCCGCTTGCCCTTTTCTCACGGAACTGGAGGAAACATGTCCACCTTACGTTTGCTGATCTCTGATTCACACGATCCCTGGTTTAACCTCGCGGTGGAAGAGTGCATCTTCCGTCAGATGCCCACCACGCAGCGCGTATTGTTCTTATGGCAGAACGCTGAAACGGTGGTGATTGGCCGCGCGCAAAACCCGTGGAAAGAGTGCAACACGCGTCGGATGGCGGAAGATGGCATCAAACTGGCGCGACGCAGCAGCGGCGGCGGTGCGGTGTTTCATGATTTGGGCAACGCCTGTTTCACCTTTATGGCCGGTAAACCGGAGTATGACAAAACCGTCTCGACGGCGATTATTTTGCAGGCGCTTGAGAAGCTGGGTATGCGCGCCGAAGCCTCCGGTCGCAATGACATCGTGGTCAATGTGAATGGCGATATGCGTAAGATTTCCGGTTCCGCCTATCGTGAAACGCCGGATCGCGGTTTTCACCACGGCACTTTCCTGATGAGCGCCGATCTGTCGCGCCTTGCCGATTACCTCAACCCGGACATCAAAAAGCTTCAGGCCAAAGGGATCACCTCGGTGCGTTCCCGCGTGGCGAACATCGCGGATTTTATTCCTGATATCCGGTTTGCAGACATCCGTCGTGAGGTGATTGCGGCTTACTTCGCGCATTACCATGAAACCTGCGAGCCCGAGTTTATTTCACCGGAAGCCCTGCCTGACCTTCCCGGCTTTAAGGCGCAGTTCGCCCGCCAGAGCAGCTGGGAGTGGAATTTTGGTCAGGCGCCTGATTTCTCACATCTGCTGCAGGAACGTTTTGTCTGGGGTGGCGTTGAGATTCACTTTGACGTTGAGCGTGGCACCATTACCCGCAGTCAAATTTTCACCGATAGCCTCAATCCCGCACCGCTAGAAACGCTGGCGATGCAGTTGCACGGTGTGGCGTATCGACCGGAGTCACTGCAGGCTGAAATGCAGAAACTGATTGCGGCGTTTCCGGAACAGCAGAAGGAACTCACCGAACTAACAAACTGGCTGGTGAACAGCATCAGATAAGGTGGCGCTGCACCAGCGCCTCAATGAGTCCCTGCAGTTCCTTTACGCCATCCAGCTGCCGGATATCGCCACACACTACAGCGTTTGAGAGGGCGTCTGCCGCGCCCAGTAAACCCCACAGGCTGGATTGCGGCAGCTTCGCCTCAGCAAACCACAGACGTAACTTCGCCATGAAATCGAGTTGGTATTTGCGCTTCACTTCAGCCAGTTCTGGCGAGCTATTGAGTGCTGACAGCACATCGGGAATTTCGCGCCCTTGTGTCAGTACACAGTTCACGTAACAAGCGGCTACCGTGCTGGCGCGTTCTGCCAGATCGTCTCCCGCTTTTGCCATCGCCGCGTCAATGACAGCGTTTTGCCGCACATCGAAGTCCTCATACAGCGCAGCGAGCAAACCGTGGCGAGTGCCAAAATGCTCATACACCACAGGCTTGCTGACACCCGCTTCAATGGCCACTCGCCCAAGAGTAAGGGCATCGCTGCCCTGCTCTCGCACCAGATTCCACGCTGTGTTCATCAGCTGCTCGCGGCGGGCGTCAAAGGTCATACGCTGGCGCGTTGGTGAGTTCATGCAGATTCCTTTACAGTAAAAAGTCGCTGCCCCAGTTGCCGGGCAAGCGCGTAATGCGCATCAGGATAACCCTCATCGGAAGGCAACAACAGTTCGCTGGTGACTACCGGCGCGCCGCAATAACCAAATATTCCCTCATCGATCTGATTGCGCATACTGCTGAAATAGCCGCGACGCAGGTAAGTGCGCGTATTCGCCGCACCCAGTGCCAGCAGATGCACCTGCAGATGACCTAACTTTTTGATGACCTTTTCGCCGGTGTCGTCGTACGCCCAGCCCTGGGTAAACACGCGGTCAATCCACCCTTTTAACTGTGCCGGGAAAGACCACCAGTAAATTGGATACACCAATACCAGCGCATCGGCACGATTGAGACGCTGCTGTTCGGCCAATACATCCTGAGGCGAAGGGGTTCCCGATTTGAACTGATCGACATCCGCCTGATTGAAGCGTGGATCAAATTGCTCAGCCGCTAAATCGGCGATTTCAACACTGTGTTGGCCGCTCGCTGAAATGCCTTTAACCAGCTGTTCAACCACAGCATGGGTGTGTGAATGGTGGTCTGGATGGGCCGTAACGATAAGCGTGTGCATGGGGGTTAACCTCCGACAATGATTGACCTACCATTGGTAACTTACTGGTGGTAGGTTGTCAATTGTTCGTTTGCTGTGTGAGTTCAGTGTGTAATACCGTTTGATGGGAATGGTGGGTGCTCAGGTGATGACGCAATCTGGAGCCACTGTGGGTTTCGTCTAAACGGGCACCATATGAATGGCGGTAGCGCCTCTGATGCTGCAAGGGCTATCCGCAGCGCTGAGGCTTTTACGTTGGGCCAGGAGATCCACGCAGGGATGCGCGGATCAGTTCGGGGCCGACCGGGATGGTCGATCCCCGAACGTTCCGTCGGCACGACGTGGAAGCCGAGGGTACCGCGTCAGCGGCGCGAGGACTGCCCGGCAGCAGCAGAGGTGCTACGGCCCGCACTAGCGCACATAAAAAGCTGCCATTGATTTAACTATGGCAGCCTGCACTCACACAAACGTGACGCCGTCACTCACCAAAAATGCAATCACTGTCGCGTCACGCTCGCCTTGGACTGCAGGCAATGCGCCCTGCTCGCTGATAGAATCCCCCTGCAACAGCCGCTCCTCGCCAACAGTCACAATGCCATCCAGCAAGGTCAGCCATGTTGAGTAACCGGCAAGATGTGGCACCTCAACCTGTGCGCCCCGCTCCACTTTCAGATCATAAATAAACACCTCCTGACCCAACGGCAGCGGTGCGTCGCTAGTTTCGGGTCCCGCCAGCAATGTCCAGGCGTTGAGCGGCACCCCATCAGCGCGAGTAAAATCCAGGGTGCGTGGTGCACCGCCGCTTTTGGCCGGACGGATATAAGCCTGCAACATCTCGGTTTCAACAAAAGGCGCAGACTCTTCATAACGCACGCCACTTCCTGCACTCACCACCATGGCGCGTTTGGCATTCAGCGCGGTTTTGTCGCCATTTTCAGCAAGGTGCTGCGCCGAACCACGCCAGACGTAGCTGAAAATCTCTTCGTCCTGACGGCTGTGCATCGGAATACGCGCATCCATTTTCAACGACATCTGATCAATAATCGTCAGCGGGCCAAAAGCCTCGCCAGGCCGTTGCCGGCGGATGGTAAAGGGACCGTATTCAAACAGTTGGTCACGCTGGGCACGCATTACGTTCATAATTTGCTCCTCAAAATGTGGCTATGCTCATCATGATAGCGACAAGAAAATCCCTGAACAGGTGTGCAATTTGCTCACTTAAGTCAAAATTTTTGAATATTGATAACTAACAGCAATAATAAGAAAAAGAAACAATCTAAAGAACGCAACTATTTAGCATTCAGGATTAGTCAGGCTGCTTGTTTTTGCGTAAAATACGCTTTTCCGTGATGAGTAAATAACATGAATCGCAGCGAACAGATTCTTGATGCAGCTGAACAGTGCATGCGCCTAAAAGGGTTTCATCAAACGTCTATTCAGAATATTGCCAGCCAGGCAAATGTTAGCATTGGTTTAATTTATAAATATTATAAAAACAAAGATGCCATTATCGAAGCGCTGGTGACCAATGTGGTGCAACGCATGATCGCATTATTAAACGCTGATTTTGAACGAATTGCCCATGCGGGAGGCGTCACGCATTCGGTGCAGGACATTGTGCCGCCCGAAGTTGAGCACAGTATTGTCTTGTTGATGGAAGTCTCATCTGAAGCCACACGTAACGAGCGTATTCGTCAGATAATGAATGATGCGTGGTTGGTATTAAAAAACAACTTTATTGCTCAGGAGCAGACGCTCAATCCGGCGCTGAAAGCCGACGTCATCAACACCCGACTGCATATCATCTCTCTGGTGATTGATGGGATGATCATTCGCCGTTGCATGAAACAACGTGACGTGCCCGACGGATTTATGCCCTTTTTTGATGCCATCACGCGTGACATCAATCAGCATGATATGGCCTGAAATCAGCCAAACAAATGATGTGTGAGAATGCCATTAATCCTGCCCTGTTCGTGATGATCCAGGTTCTTATCACCAAATGCGCGGCAGGCAACACCGTCTACCATCATTAACAAAAATTGGATACGCTCATTACGCTGCTGTGGACTCACTTGAGCATACTGGCGGCTAAACGCTTTTTCCAAATCAGCAATCAATAGCTGTTCTTCTTGTGCCAAAACTTCCCGCACAGATTGATTACGCGACGCTTCCGAATACATCTCCAGTAATAAGCAGCGGTCCTGATAGGGCCAGTCCTGCCAAAATGGCGATTCCGCATCAATAATATCGCGGGTGCTGCTTTGCTTCGGCAGATTATCTTGTAAAAAAACACGCCAACTCGTGGCGATACTTTTAATCGTTTCACTGACGATGAATTCTTTGCTCTCGAAATAACGATATATCTGCCCTGCACCCAAACCTGATTCCCGGCTTATATCAGCCATGCTCGCCCCGTGAAAACCGGAGCGACTAAAACATATTTTTGCAGCGGCAATAATTATTTGCTGTCGCTGTCGCACGAAGGCGTCATTCTCTGATTTGCTCAACATAACTCCTAAAAGTGGCCGGCGCGTTATTATTGTTTTTTCCTATCATACGCGAAGGGATTTATAGCCGATATGCTGGCTATAAATCCGGTTACATTTTTCCCCAGGTCGCTAACGCATCGACCCGGGGCGATCATCACAGTTTCAGTTCAGATTCTTTCAACGCAGTACCACCACCCATCACTTTGTAGAAAGTATTGAGGTTCTGGTAGTAAGCCTGCTCAACGCTCACCAGGCTGGTGCGTGCTGTATACAGCGTGCGCTGTGCAGTTAACGCATTCAGATAGGTATCCACACCATTTTGATAGCGCAGATCTGCCAGGTGGTAATAGGTTTGCGAAGCAGCAACATTATTACGCTGACTGGTCAGCTGATCGTTGATGGTGCCGCGTCGTGCCAACGCATCGGCCACTTCTGAGAACGCCGTTTGGACCGCCTTCTCATACACCGCCACGTAATACTCTTTCTGCGCTTTGGTGTAGTTGAGGTAGGAAACGTTGTAGCCGCCTTTGAAAATCGGCAGCGAGATACTTGGGGCAAACGACCAGATTCCCGCACCGTTCTTGAACAGCGAAGACAAATCTGAACTGCCCACCCCACCGCTGGCGGTGAGGGAGATGCTTGGGAAGAAGTTAGCGCGTGCCGCCCCGATATTGGCATTAGCGGCTTTTAAGTTGTGCTCTGCCTGCAACACGTCCGGGCGATTATTCAGTGCATCCGATGACACGCCAGCAGGTACGGCTTTCAATGCATCGCCAATGGACTCAATGCTTTCAGGCAACAAATTATCTGGCACGCTTTTGCCTACCACCAGATCCAGCGCGTTTTTATCCTGCGCCACGCTGGTGGTGTAACTGGCCACATCCGCCTGAGCAGATTGATAAGTGGTCTCTGCTGACGCGACATCCACCATCGAATCCACACCGTTCTCCAGACGCTTGCGCGTCACTTCCAGTGACTGACGCGCACTCTCTGCCGTCTCTTTAGCGATCGCCAGATTGCTGCGATCGGCGGCCAGCTGCAGCCAGTAATCCACGGTGTTATACAGCACCGTCAGGCGCGTACTGCGGGCGCCCTCCAGCGTGCCGAGATAAGTTTCATACTGCTGGCGCGACAGACTCTGGTTCTTGCCAAACAGATCCAATTCAAACGAGCTGACGCTGCCCTCGGCTGAATAGGTATTGCTGAGCGCAGTTTGATTTCCCTCCCCGGTTAGCGCGCGTGAACGTGTGCCGCTCACGCCAGCGCTCAGGCTGGGGAACAAATCGGCACGCTGCTCACCATACTGAGCATGAGCCGATTTCACACTGGCGACCGCTTCACGCAGATCGCGGCTGCTGTCCAGCGCCATCGTCACCACCTGGCGCAGCTTCGCATCCAGCACATAATCCTGCCAGCTGATATCACGATAGTTAGCCGGTGTGCCTTGTAACGTCCGATAGGCATCGCCGGTGGGCGCGGTGGTATTCACCGCATCCTTTGGCCGATCGTAATGCGGATCGAGAGATACGCAACCCGCAAGGAAACACGGCAAAAACACCATTAAAAGTTTTGCAGACATATTACTCCTCCGCCTTCACAGCAGATTCGGTTGACTGTGCATCGTCATGCGGAATCGCCGGGAAAACGCGACGGACCAGAACAAAGAACAGCGGTACAAAGAAGATGGCCAGCAAGGTCGCGGTCAGGGTGCCGCCGATAATGCCGGTGCCGATAGCGATACGGCTGTTCGCCCCCGCACCGGTTGAAATCGCCAATGGCAGTACCCCAGCGGTAAACGCCAGCGAAGTCATGATGATCGGACGCAAACGCATGGTGGCGGCATGCACCGCGGCTTTCACCAGGTTCTCACCCTTGCGATAGTTCTCCTCAGCGAATTCCACGATCAAAATCGCGTTCTTGGCCGAGAGACCAATGATGGTCAATAACGCTACCTGGAAATAGACGTCGTTTTCCAGACCGCGTAGCGTAATGGCCAGCAAGGAACCGATGACGCCCAACGGCACCACCATCATCACCGAGAACGGCACTGACCAACTTTCATACAGCGCGGCCAGACACAGGAACACCACAATCAGGGAGATGCCATACAACGACATTGCCTGGTTGCCGGAGAGTTTTTCCTGATAAGAGAGGCCGCTCCATGCATAGGTGGTACCGGTTGGCAGTTTGGCCGCCAGTTTTTCCATAGCGGTGATGGCATCGCCGGAACTCTTGCCCGATGCTGAAGATCCTTCAATCTCATAGGAAGCCAGGCCGTTATAACGTGACAGCACATCTGGACCGTAAGCCCATTTTGAGGAGGCGAACGACGAGAACGGCACCATGGTGGTGTTGCTGCTGCTATCCGTTCCACGCACGTACCATTGATCGATATCTTCAGGCTTACTGCGGAATTGCTGATCGCCCTGCATGTAAACCTTCTTCACGCGACCGCGGTCGGTGAAGTCGTTGACGTAACTGCCGCCAATCGCTGCACTCAAGGTGGTATTGATGTCAATGATGGTCAGGCCCAGTGACTGCGCTTTGGCATCATCAATACTCACATCCAGCTGAGGCAAATCGGGTAACGAGTTGGCACGCACCGCGCTCAACACCGGATCCTGATTGGCTTCAGCGATCAGCTGGTTACGCATCTTCAGCAGTTGGTCACGATCGGTTGAGCCGCGTGCTTGCAGTTCAAAAGTAAAGCCGTTGGACTGGCCCAATCCCGAGACTGAAGGCGGTGACAACACGAAAATCTGTGCATCACGAATACTGGATAGCGCAGCCATGGCGCGTCCTGCTATCGCATCGGCGCTGTTCTCTGAGCCTTTACGCTCACTCCAGTTTTTCAGCGAGATAAAACCAATACCGGCGTTCTGTCCGCTGCCCGCAAAGCTGAAGCCGTTCACCAGCATGCTGACGTTAACGTTATCTTTCTCTTTGGTCGCGAAGTACTGCTGAACCTGCTGACGGACTTCACTGGTGCGGTTTTCCGTGGCACCCGGTGCCAGCTGATACTGCACCATGATATAGCCCTGATCTTCGGTCGGCAGGAAGCCGGTCGGCAGGCGCAGATACAGCACCGCACATCCGATCAACAATACGCCGTACAGCAGCAGATAACGCACTGAACTGTGCACCACATGGCCGACGCCGTTTTGATAGCGCCCCTGTACTTTTTCATAGCTACGGTTAAACCAGCCAAAGAAGCCTTTGGTGCCGCTTTCATGGTTATGTGGTTTCAGCAAGGTGGCACAGAGTGCCGGCGTCAGCGTCAGCGCGACAATCACCGACAGCACCATCGACGACACAATGGTGATCGAAAACTGGCGATAGATCACACCGGTTGAACCACTGAAGAAGGTCATCGGCAGGAACACCGCCGACAGCACTAAGGCAATACCGATCAGCGCCCCTGTGATCTCTTTCATCGATTTTTCGGTGGCCTGACGCGGTGATAATCCCTCTTCGCGCATCACGCGCTCAACGTTTTCCACGACGACAATCGCATCATCGACCAGCAAGCCGATGGCGAGCACCATACCGAACATGGTTAAGGTGTTAATCGAATAACCAAACAGCGACAGCACGCCAAAGGTGCCCAGTAACACGACCGGCACGGCAATCGCCGGGATCAGTGTGGTACGAATGTTCTGCAGGAACACGAACATCACGATGACCACCAGAATCACCGCTTCGATCAGCGTTTTCACCACTTCTTCAATCGAGATTTTTACAAAGTCGGTACTGTCGAGCGGATAAGCGATCTCATAACCCGCAGGCATACTGCTGCGGAACTCATTGATGGTGGATTTCACCTGTTCGGCGGTGGAAAGCGCATTGGCACCCGACGCCAGCTGAACCGCGATACCCGAAGCGGGATGGCCGTTCGCCAGCACGTTGGCACTGTAATCCTCATCACCCATCTCGACGCGCGCCACATCACTCAGGCGCACCACGGAACCGTCAGACTGGCTTTTCAGCACAATATTACGGAACTGTTCTGGCGTTTGCAGACGTGAACGCGAACGCACCGTTGCCACCAGTTGCTGCTCTTTACTGGCAGGCTGCGCACCCAACTGGCCGGAAGAGACCTGGGTGTTTTGGCTCTCCAGTGCGGTGGTGACATCCGACGGCATCAGCGAATAGGAGGCGAGCTTGCTCGGATCTAACCAGATACGCATCGCGTATTCGGCACCAAATACCTGCACGCTCCCGACGCCGCTCACACGCGCCAGCGTATCTTCCATATTACTGACCATATAGTCAGCCACATCGGAAGAACTGCTTTTATTGGTTTTATCGTACACCGCAAGGATCAGCAGGAAGTCGCTCTGCGCTTTTTCCACGGTGACACCCTGTGTGGTCACGGCGGTAGGCAGACGGCTTTCTGCCTGCTGAACCTTGTTTTGTACCTGAACCTGAGCGATATCGGGGTCAGTGCCTTGCTGGAAGGTCACATTGATTTTTACCTGACCGGTCGATGCGGTGCTGGTGGAGTTGAAATAGAGTAAACCATCCAACCCGGTCAACTGCTGCTCAATCACCTGGGTGACACTGCTCTCCAGCGTTTCCGCCGAGGCTCCGGTGTAGGTGGCCTGAATGCTGATCTGTGGCGGCGCCACATCGGGATATTGCGCCACGGGCAGGCTGTTAATACTGAGTAAACCGAACATCATGATGCAGATGGCGATAACCCAGGCAAACACCGGCCGACGAATAAAGAACTGAGCCAACATATCAGTTGCCCTCGCTGGTCGCGGCTATATCGTTTGGCGTCACTTCTACGGCTTTAACGCTCATGCCCGCCTGCACTTTACCGGTACCTTCAACAATCAGTTTGTCGCCGCTGTTGAGACCAGAGGTAATCAGCCACTTATTGCCGATCACGCGATCGGCCACCACTTCACGGCTCTCGACTTTATTCTCTTTATCCACCACCAGCGCGGTGGCATTGCCTTTGGCGTCACGTGTGATGCCCTGTTGCGGTGCGAGGATCGCGTCGGTTTTAACGCCGTTAGTCACATTGGCGCGCACATACATGCCCGGCAACAACTCATGTTGCGGGTTAGGGAAAATCGCGCGCAGCGTCACGGTGCCCGTCGCTTCATCTACCGACACCTCCGTCAGTTCCAGCTTGCCCGGATGGTCATAAGCACTGCCATCTTCGAGTTTCACCGTCACCGGCACGGCATCCGTGCTCTGCTGCAAGGAAGCCTGCTGACGTTTCAGCTTCAGCAGTTGAACGCTGGATTGGGTGAGATCGACATAAATAGGATCGAGCGCGCGAATGGTCGCCAGCGCGGTGGTCTGGCTAGCAGTCACCAGCGCACCTGGCGTCACGGAGGAAATGCCAATGCGTCCACTGATTGGGGCTTTGATCTGCGTGTAATTAAGATTGATGCGAGCGCTTTCAACCGCAGCACGATACTGATCCACGGATGCGACATTTTGCTGGTAAGTGGCTAACGCGTCATCTGCATCCTGACGCGACACGCCGTTCTCTTTCACCAGTGCTGCATAGCGCTCCGCTTTGAGTTTGCTGCTTTTCACCAATGCCTGAGCATTCTTTAATTGTGCCAAAGCCTGATCGTAACTGGCCTGATAGCTGGCCGGATCGATTTGATACAGCACCTGACCGGCTTTCACTTCATCCCCTTCGGTAAACAGGCGCTTCAAAATAATCCCTTCAACCTGGGGGCGCACTTCTGAGGTCATACTGCCCGTCACGCGGCCCGCGAGCTGGCTGTCCAGCGCCACTGACTCGCTTTGCAAGGTTTTAACACCCACTTCGGTGGTCGGAGTGGCGGCTTGTTGACTGCTGTTTTGATCGCAGGCGGCGACTAACATCACCAGCCCGGCGATCACACTGCGCTGAAAATTCTTCATGAATTACCCTGTAGTGAACGTTCATTCTCAGAATGAAGTCTATCAAATTAGCTTTCCTTACACTGTCAGGAAAATGAAAAGAGAGAGGGCGTAGTGGATTTTTACAATGCGGACTTTAGATAAGGTGATGATGAATCTTTGTCGTTATAACACATGCTTTTCCCAAACTTCGTCGCAGCACGAACTCTCGTGCTGCGACGAAGCATTATTCCGCCGATATACGTACAACACTCTCAAGCTTTGCCGCTTTGGTCGCCGCGCCGTCATTTTTCACCGTGACGAACAGGGCGTGATTAGCCTCATCGAGTGCCAGGCTATTGGGGTGCGGAGGCAACGCCAGGGTGTTAATTCGCTGCAGCGATCGGGCATCAAAGATCGTCACCGTGCCCGCGCCCTTTTCGACTCTGACACCGTTGCGGTTGGTGACATAAATGCGCTGCTGCTGCGCATCCAGCAGTAAGCCAATCGGCACCTGATCGGTATCCACCTTCGCCAGAACCTTGCCGCTGTCTGCATCCAGAGCAAACAGCTGATGTCCGCTGCTGCGTCAGGTGTAGGTCTGTCCCAGATAGTTATTTCGCGGCTTGTCACGATCGATCCCCTGATCAACGCCAAGCAGGCGATTCCCCTGCGGGTCATAGACCAGATTGAGCAGTTGATCGGCTTCAATCTCCTGCGTATGGGTGATCTCAAGCGTGTCCGCGTTCAGCGTCATCAGTTGCCCCTGCATATTGGAGACAAACACCCGACGCCCCGCTTCATCAATGGCGATACCGGTGGCGTAAAAGCCAAAACCAGGAATGACTTTCTCAAGCTGCTGCTTGCGGGTATCCACGACGAACAGCACACTTTCTACGCCGTAGCCCAGACCGGGTAAAAACAGTCGACCGCTGCGCGCGTCATATTTCACTTCACGTACTTTGTACAAGTAATCATCGCTGATACCGAAGCGCTGTAACTCTTCCAGCATTTAGTGGTGAGTTCACGCAGCCCCGCCGGATTGAGCAGCAGTTTGGCGCGCGCATTGGTGGTTTGCACTTCGCGCGGATCGCCCACCGGCGTGTAAGCGGGCAGATCGATGTCACTGCGGCGGCGCTGGCGATCAACGCTGACACGAAACGCCAGCTGTTCATCAATCAGTGGGCCACTGGCCATCGCCGCCAGTTATGAGGCGTGCTGATTGCCAAATCCACCCTTTATAGCGCTCTCCCATTCGAAGCTGGGATCTTTGGTGGTCATCACAATCGCACCGGCGATGGCATTGCGACCCTGAATGTAACTTTGCGGCCCTCGAAACACTTCCACGCGATCTAAATCCCACAGCGATTGCGGTCCATAGGCCTGTTCGTTATAGGTGAGCGCACGGCCATCCAGTGATAATCCTAAACGCGGGCGTGTTCCGCTAAGGAATGCCCCTGCACCCGTCGATGGGCCGGAGCCATGCACCCCGCGCACTGTTGGCAGATCGTTGCCGATCCCGACATCAACGGTATTCGCGGTCATCCGCATTAAGTCTGAAACGGTTTCAGCACCGGGCAGTGAATCAATCCTGCGGCTATCAAAAACTTCAACGCTCGATCCGGTATCAAAAATCGATCGTTCCGTTTTCTCTCCGGTTACCACAGCTCTTGTTCGTCCTGATAGCTACGCTCCCGACTGCTGGTAACTTCCTCCGAGTCCTTTTCTGCGGCGACGGCGGAACCCGACATGCCAATACACAGGCCGATAGCGATACTGATGACTTTAAGACGCGCATAATAGCCGTGGTGTGTGGTAATAGACTGACGCTTTTCGCATGTCTCCTTCATCCCAAAGGTTTAAAAAACATTCATGTTTATTGACACAACCCACATTTTATTGAGTGCCATCAGTCTTTATTTTTCTGACTAACGGCAATAGCAAAGCCACCTCTTTTGCAGAGGTTGTTATAAGAAGATGTTCGTGAAGCGTAAAAAAGTGTTGCCAACCATAATCACTAATATCAGGCGATGCAAACAAATATTACACATTCATGAAAGCGTATTGTTATTAGCGGATCTATTAACCTGCCGGATTCAGCGGTTATTAACATGCGATAAATATCTGCACTAAAATAATCTCACAGTGATATGATTTTAAATCACAAGCGGATTCTTAATTTTTTTTGTCAACCTTGTTCAGGTTGCTGGAGATGAAAAATGGGACTGATTGAACTGTTGAGACATACGCCAACATGGGTGTGGATATTACTCGTCTATCTGATTTTTCGCGGCATTAAGGCATTACAGACTCGTGAAGTCGCGGTGCAAAAACTGTTCTACATTCCAGTTTTGTTTTTAGTTTGGGGCTTTTATGGCGTATTTCGGGAAACCACCTGGGTTGCTTATACGCTGTTTTCCATGATTATCGGTTTACTGATTGGGGGTATCATCGGTGCCATGTTGTCTCACGCGACAGGCAAACCCATCTCCAGTGAAAATCACGGCATGATTATTCGCCCAGGTTCGACGTTGCCATTAATATTTATGTTATTAGCCTTTGCCGCCAAATATACGCTTTCCGTTTCTGTGGCTTTGCACCCTGAATTAATCGCTTCCCTGTCATTTAATCTGATTCACGGTGCAATCAGCGGCGTTACTGCGGGGATATTCTGGGGGAGCATGCTGGTTTATTTCATTCCCTGGTATCGCCAGCGTAAGAGATTATCCCTATAGCGGGCAAAAGAGGGAGGACGCCACCCGCGGACGTCCCCTTAGCGACATTAACGCTTTGCCATAACCGCGGCTAATGCCAGTTGCGGAATCGTCAACGGACGCTCGCTCTCCGGCAGGCTGTTTGCCGCCGCCATCGATACCTGCGCCAGTGCTACGTGTTGTGCGCCCTGCTCGCGTCCCTGTGTTACCGCGTCGGCAATGAGCGCGTGGTAGCGTTGATGATCGCCCGCTTTAAATGCGGCCCAGGCATCAGGGATCAGCGCGACCTGCGGCTGTTTCTCCGCTGGCAGCGTGGGTGGACAGAACAACAGGCGTGTGGCGGCTAACGTTGACTCAGCCGCGCAGAGCACCAGCGCAGGCCCTGCCATTTGATGCAGGTGATCTGCCAGCATTCGGTCTGCGCGATAGACCGGGGAGCCCGTGTTTTTCGGCTGGAAGGTGTCGGCCACTGGCCCCAGCGTTGAACAGGTAATGACTATCGCATCAAACCACGGTCCCATACTGTGCAACAGCTGAGCCAAACGTTGCTGTTGCTCCTGCGTCATACCGCCACTTTGTTCGGCTTCAGCCAGCAGATGCGGCATCACAATATGGCTCAGTGTGTGGGGAGGTAATTCAAGGGCGTGTGCCGCGTGATCGAACAGCGCGATATTACTGGCGGCGGTGTGCAGGCAAGCGATGGTCATGGTCATCCTTATAGTTATGCTATTTATAGGTCCGCTGAGTCCTGGCGGCGTGATTGCAGTGGTAGATTATTGCTTCACCATCTAATAATATTCAAAATTATTTAACATTCCTTAGCCGTTACCCTCATGAACCTGCACGTGCTCGCCTTTATCATTGCGATCTTACCTGTGGCCTTGTCGCCAGGGGCGAGTTTTACCCTCGCGATTAACAACACGCTGGTGGCAGGCACGCGCGGGCTGGCTTCGATCATTCTCGGCACGGCACTGGGTATTTATACCCATGCGCTGCTGATTGGTCTGGGCATCAGCGCCCTGCTGGTGCGTTCCCCCATTATCTTTAATCTGTTAAGCGTGGCGGGTGCTGCTTATCTGCTGTGGCTCGGCGTACAGTTGTTGCGTCGAGGTCGTCATATTTCCCAACCCGTCGCCTCTTACCGTAGCGCCCGCATGGGGATTAAAGATGCCTGGCTAGCCAATGTGCTTAATCCAAAAGCGGTGATGTTGTATCTCACCGTGGTATCGCAATTCGCCGGTCGCGATCATGCCTTGCTGCATTATCTGCTGCTGGCCTCCATACACGTTGCCATTATGGCACTGTGGCTGGTGATCATCTGTTTTACGCTGCTGACTTCAGCACGAGTGATCAGCATTCGTAAGCTGTCCATCGCCATCAACATTGGCGGCGGGCTGATACTGGTGTTTTTTGCTATCAGCAATTTGGTTCAGCTTTTTATGACATTAAAAGGATTTTCATCATGATGGCATTAAGCGACTTCGGCCCACGCATCTGCATTTTGGGGCCTTCAAACAGCGGTAAATCGACACTGGCTCAGGCCATCGCCAGCAAGACAGCGCGCCCGCTCATCCACCTGGATCAGCTTTATCACCTCCCCAACACGCACTGGCAAGCCCGCGCTGAAGCAGATTTCCGGCAACTGCATCTAGACGCTATCGCAGGGGAAAGCTGGGTCATGGACGGCAATTATGTGCGCACGCTACCGGACCGCTTAACGCGTGCCAGCGGTATCATTCTGCTTGACCTGCCACCGACTCAAAGTTTCTTTCGTTATCTGCGTCGTACGCTGTTTGATGCCCAGCGCATTGGCGGTGTTGTCCCCTCACATCAGCGCGAGAAGTTGACCTGGGAAATGACGCGTTATCTGCTTATCACCTCTCGGCGCCACCGCCCGCGCAACCAACGCATGTATGCGGAATGGACCTTGCCCAAGCTGTTGCTTAGCTCCCCTTATGAGGTTAACCAACTCTGCCGAGAATGGGGCTTGCTCACGGACAAAATCTAATCCACGCGTCACAGCCTTGGTGGCAATAATTTAATCATGGATTTGATTGAATTCAGAAGATAACCGGCATCCTGACAACGTTAATATTTACCGCTTCGCATGCAATCCCTTCAGGGCCGGCTATGATAAATAAGTCTTTATTACGCCCTGTGATAAGACCTGCTCTCATTGGAAATGTTTGGTACAGGATTGTACAAGCCCGGTTGCCACCACTCCCGGGCTTTATTTTTGTAGCGATGAGAATTTTTTGGTGAAATGTGAAGTCGAGGACGTGAAGAACATCATTATTTATTGCTGACATCAAACACGTTACTGTTAATTTTTACTCGCTCTCCTAACGACCAGCCTTTTTTCCCCAGGATACGGTCTGGCGTGCCGTCCGGCACATTGAAATAATACGCCCCTGATGGCGTACCTGAAGAGCTATTCTCTTGAAAAATATCGTCTGAGTGTAGACCCATCTCCTTGACTTCGTCTTCCGTCAGACCTAATTCATTTGCAAGTGAAGAATAATCCATTGTTTATCCCCTTAATGCTATAAAAATCAATGATTACGCACTTTTAATGCGCGACTCACGCTACTTATCCTTGAATGGATCGTGCTTGTGATCCTGGCTATCATCACGCGTGCGAGGGATCTCGCCATGTTCATCAGGATTATCTGTAGCGGGATGATCATCCTCTTCGTACGCATTGCCGGCATTGGGCGCGGCCTCCGGAAGGCCTTTTTTGACATCGCCTTCTTTCTTTCGCTGTTCGTTCGTATTATGTGCTTTCATAATTAACTCCTTAGGAAGGAATGTTTTAGGTTAGGCTAACTTTTAAAAGTTCGCTTTCATGACTTAGCGTTTTAGTTATTTAATCGCATGTATCCGGACATCAATAATTTCCCGCTTGGCTTTTATCACTGTGTAAAAACACTGACAATGTTCTGACCTTCACTTGCCCGAGATTGAACCATTTATACGGCTTCGTTTATTTTCGTTCGAACAAATAACCACCTGCTAATATTTTTTCTTCTCCTATATTTAATGGGGTCATTAAATCAGTCACTGGAGAATAGCAATGTCGAGCGAAACCGATAAGAAAAAGCTGACTCAGCGAGCCCCGACGAAAGGGCCAGAATCATCACAACCTGGATTAGGGTCGCTGGCACCCAAAGACGGTTCACACCAACCTCCCGCTGAACCAACTCCACCCGGAAAGCAGCCTACGGCACCGGGCAGCCTCAAAGCTCCTGATACACAGAGCACCAAGCTTGAGCAACTTGCTGCGCATCGTAAAAACGGCACCGAGCAGCCTCTAACGACGAATCAGGGCACGCGGATTGCGAACGATCAAAACTCATTGCGCGCGGGCACGCGTGGCCCGACTTTGCTTGAAGATTTCATCATGCGTGAAAAAATCACGCACTTTGACCATGAACGCATCCCTGAACGCATCGTTCACGCCCGAGGATCCGCTGCACACGGCTACTTCCAGCCATACCACTCGTTAAAAGCGCTGACTAAAGCGCACTTCCTTTCTGATCCGGAACGAGTCACGCCGGTGTTTGTCCGTTTTTCCACCGTCCAGGGCGGTGCCGGATCGGCTGACACCGTGCGCGATATTCGCGGGTTTGCCACTAAGTTTTATACCGATGAAGGGGTTTTTGATTTAGTGGGTAACAATACCCCGGTATTTTTCATTCAGGATGCTCATAAGTTCCCGGATTTTGTGCACGCCGTTAAGCCTGAGCAGCACAATGAAATCCCTCAGGGTCAAAGTGCACATGACACCTTCTGGGATTACGTTTCCCTGCAGCCTGAGACCTTGCATAACGTTATCTGGGCGATGTCCGACCGCGGGATTCCACGCAGTTACCGCACCATGGAAGGCTTCGGTATTCACACTTTCCGACTGATCAATGCGGAAGGCAAAGCGACCTTTGTGCGCTTCCACTGGAAGCCTGTCGCAGGTAAAGCCTCTTTGCTCTGGGATGAGTCGCAAAAACTGACCGGACGCGACCCTGATTTCCACCGACGCGATTTGTGGGAAGCCATTGAAGCCGGAGACTTCCCGGAATATGAATTAGGCCTACAACTGATCCCCGAAGAGGACGAGTTTAAGTTCGATTTCGATATCCTGGATGCCACCAAACTGATTCCGGAAGAGCTGGTGCCGGTAGAAATCGTTGGCAAGATGGTATTAAACCGCAATCCCGATAACTTTTTTGCTGAAACGGAACAGGTTGCTTTCCATCCAGGACATATTGTTCCGGGGCTGGATTTTTCAAACGATCCCCTGCTACAAGGCAGATTGTTCTCCTATACCGATACGCAGATTAGCCGCCTGGGTGGCCCTAATTTCCATGAGATCCCTATTAATCGTCCGGTTTGCCCTTACCATAATTTCCAACGGCAGGGCATGCACCGTCAGGACATTGATACTAATCCAGCGAATTATGAACCCAATTCGATTAATGATAATTGGCCACGTGAAACACCGCCGGCAGCGGAAGGTGGCGGCTTTGACAGTTATCAGGAGCGCATGGAGGGGCATAAAGTGCGCGAGCGTAGCCCGTCCTTTGGCGAATATTACTCTCAGCCGAGACTATTCTGGTTAAGCCAAACGCCTGTCGAGCAACAGCACATCATTGATGCCTATTCATTTGAGTTAAGCAAAGTCGCCCGACCGTACATTCGTGAGCGAGTGGTCGATCATCTGTTGAATATTGATATTGCCTTAGCGCAAGGGGTTGCTGATAACCTCGGGATTGCCTTGACGGCTGATCAATTGAAGACGCCGCCAGCACCCGATGTTAATGGCCTGCAGAAAGACAGTAGTCTGAGTTTGTATGCTGTTCCCGACGGTGATATCAAAGGCCGCCAGGTTGCCCTGCTGTTGAACGATGGCGTGAAATCAGCAGATGTACTGGCTGTATTACAGTCACTTAAAGCGGCTGGCGTACATACAAAATTATTGGCGGCTCACATGGGACAGGTTCGAGCCGACGATGGTTCAGTCTTACCCATTGATGCGACCTTTGCTGGGCTTCCTTCACTGACCTTTGACGCGGTGTTTGTACCCGATGGCAACATTGATGCGCTGTTGCTGAGTGGTGACAGCCGTTATTTCTTGCTGGAGGCTTATAAACATCTGAAGGTGATCGGCCTGAGCGGTGAAGCACGCCGCTTTAAAGCCCAGTTTGCGCTGCAGGAGAGCGAAAAAGAAGAGGGAATTATTGAAGGTGACAGTTCAGATGATGCTTTGCTGAGTGCTTTTATAGATGCAATGAAAGCACACCGTGTCTGGTCACGTAGCCAGAAAGCCCTTTCCGTTCCTGCCTGATGTTCCGCATCGTCCAGAGGAATATTCCTCTGGACGACTTGGCTGTTATTTCACATTACTTCAAACGGAATGCCACCACACTGTCACCCGCCTGGGTGCCCAGCGAACCGTGACCGCCCGCCGCAATCACCACGTACTGCTTACCGTCTTTACCCATAAAGGTCGACGGCGTGGCCTGCGCACCCGCGCTCAGCTCGGTCTGCCACAGCAGTTCACCGGTGGTGCTGTCGTAAGCGCGGAAGAAGTTATCTGCGGTTGCGCCATGGAACACCAGGTCACCCGCTGTCAGCAATGGACCACCGTGTGCCACCATGCCCATCGGGAAGCCGATTGGGAAGCGGCCCGGCAGGAAGCTGGTTTTCAGGTTTTTGGTGACACCCACACGGCGCAACCACTCGGTTTTCCCGGTTTTCAGGTCTACGCCCACCATACGACCCCACGGCGGTGCGATACACGGAATGCCGAGGCCAGAGGCCAGCTGCTGAATGTGAATCGCGTAGTCACCCTGGAAGTTTTCATTCCAGTATGGCTGACCATCTTTGGTGAACAGACGCTGCGTTTCGGTCTGCGGCGTACGCCTGATCAGGTTGTATTTGTAAGCCAGGCGCACAGGCGCGGCAATCAGCATCTGACGCTGCGGATCAACCGCCACCGAACCCCAGTTGAACACGCCAATGTTACCCGGGAAGATCAGCGAACCGGCTTCAGTAGCTGGCGTCCATGGGTTGCCATCATAACGCAGCGAACGGAAGTCCATGCGGCATGACATCTGGTCAAACGGCGTGATGCCCCACATTGATTTCTCAGTCAGCGGGTCTGGAATGAAGTTTAGGCTTGATACCGGCTGTGTCGCGGCAAACTTCTCACCCGGCACACCGCCTTCAGTGGAAACCTTCACCTGATTAACCGGATACACGGGCTGACCGGTCAGGCGATTCAAGACAAACAGGTTGCCGGTTTTAGTTGGCAGGATCACCACAGGCTGTTTCTGGCCCTGATAATCGATATCCAGCAATGACGGCTGAGACGGATTATCGCGATCCCACAGATCGTGGTTAGAACTTTGATAACGCCATTTAAATGCGCCGGTCTGCAGATCCAGCGCCACTAACGCATCGCGGAACTTCTCGGTGTTGCTGTTGGCATCACGTTCGATACCCACTTCATCCGGTGACGCGTTACCAAACGGCACGTAAACCAGACCATTTTTCAGGTCAGCGCTCAGCGTACCCCAGGCGACTGGCGTATCTTGCGGGTAGTTTTGTCCCGCAGCGATCGGCGCCGTATTTTCTGGGTTCGATGGATCAAAGTTCCACACCAGACGACCGGTTTCAGCGTCATAAGCACGAATCACACCTGATGGGTTACCACTGTTGAAGCCGTTGTCCATCACGGAACCACCGACAATCACCAGCTTGCCGGCCACCAGCGGTGCGGCGGTTTGCATCAACGCATGTGGACGCACTTCACCCATGTTGGCATGCAGATCCACCACACCATTGGTGCCGAAATCAGCACAAGGTTTGCCGGTATCGGCATCCAGTGCAATCAGCTGTGCATCGGTGGTGGCGTTGAAGATACGCTTACGGCAGATGGCCGGCGCTGCAGCAGAATCCTGCGCAGCAACCGGGCTTTGCTCGTAATAGCTCACGCCACGGCAGGTCTGGTGCTGCTGCAGGTAAGAACGATCTTTATTCGGCGTGTACTTCCACTTCACTGCACCGGTTTCGGGATCAAGTGCGTGCACTTCGTTATGCGGCGTACAGAAATACAGCATGCCGTTGGCTTTCACCGGCGTCGCTTCGAAGGTGTATTCGCTGGCATCCGCATCCTGACGCAGGTCACCAGTGTGGTAAGTCCAGGCCACTTCGAGGTTTTGCACGTTTTCTTTGGTGATTTGATTCAGTGAAGAGAAACGCTGGCCATCAGTGGTGCCGCCGTACGCGGTCCAGTCGTTAGCGGCGCCCTGCTCGCTAGCTTGTTCACGCGCATTGCTAATCGTGCCCGCCTGCGGTAACGGATCGTAGAAGCACAGACCGATCACCACCACAATCATCACGATCACCGTGCCACCCAGGAAGGTGTGGAAGCGGCGTTCGCCTTGATACAGCGGTTTCACCACCCACGGCATCGCCAGCCACAGGCCAATCACGCCAAACAGGTCGCCGCGTGGGATCCACTGCCATTTATCAAAGCCCACTTCCCAGATAATCCAGGCCAGGGTAATCCACATCAAAACCGCATACAGCGCCAGTGCACTACGCTGGTTTCTGAAGAGTAAAATGGCGGTGATCAGTAAGCCCACCGCCATCAATGCATAGAACGCGCTGCCGCCCAGCATCAGCAACTTACCACCCATATAGAGCAACGCTAATGCCAGAATCGCCAGCACGATACTGGTTAATTTGTTAACCATGCCAATCCCTCAACGTTTTTCATCAATTACCACCCAAAATAAACCTACATAAACTCAACAGAATTTTAACTTACGTTATCGAATAGTAAAAACCCGTTGCTGAGTGTGTCGTTAGCTCCGCTTATGAATGTAGCCGGGCTAATGACTGACAAATCAGGCAGCCTTCAATCTGTGACTGAAATCACGTTTTATTTTTCGTTGTGATAATTAATCATTAGTGAGGATAAATCGCATTTTTTGATAACGGGAGTTGCGAAATCTTTCACCCTTCGTGGATTTTGCGCTCATTGCATATCGTTGCGCGGATTTGTTACTACGCCTGCTGTAGCGGAAAACTTACGCTGTTTTCTTTTTTCTCAGGGAAACATCATGAAACTCACGTTTATCGCCAGCGCATTGTTGGCCGCCACCTTCACCACTTATGCCGCCAATACCGAACTCGTGGTCGGCGACCAAAAGGGGAACGCCCGCGCCGTGATGTCAGCAGCCGGTGAACTCACCAATGTGCCTTATGAAATCAAATGGTACGAATTCCCTAACGCTGCACCGCTGCTGGAATCACTCAATTCCCAGCATCTGGATGCCGGATTAGTCGGTGATGGTCCGCTGGCTTTTGCCGTGGCGGCACCGTCTCATCCTCCTATTCCGAGCCCTATACCACCGCGCGACAGCTGACCAACATCGATCACATCAGCGGTGGGCGCGCCGCGTGGAATGTGGTGACTTCATTAACCCATGCCGAAGCACGTAATTTTGGCCGCAGCCAACACTTCAGCCATGAGGATCGCTATTGCCGCGCGGCAGAGTTCATCGACGTGATGAAAGCGCTCTGGGACAGCTTCGAAGAGGATGCGTTGGTGGTGGAAAAAAGCAGCGCACGCTTTGCCGATCCGGCACGTTTCCACCGCTTCGACCATCAGGGCGAGTCTTTCGAGGTACAAGGACCGTTGAACCTGCCCCGTCCACCGCAAGGGCATCCGGTAGTGATACAGGCTGGTGTTTCTGAGGCGTTTATTGACCTGGCGGCCCAACACGCGGAGATGCTGTTTGTTGTGCAACCGAACCGGGAACGCGCACAGCAGTTCTACCAAACGATCAAGGAGCGTGCGCAGCACTATCAGCGACAGCCAGATCAGCTGCGAATCATGCCGGGATTAGTGCCGATTGTCGGCCACAGCGAGCAGGATGCACGCGACCGCGCTGAACACCTCAAATCACTGATCACCGTGGAATCCGGGCTCAGTTTTGTTTCTGCCAGCATGAACATCGATCTATCACAGTATCCGGTGGATGGACCGGTGCCCGACTTGCGCGAGCAAATTACCGGCAGTAAAGGACGTTTTCAGTATGTGATTGCTAACGCCATACAGCAGAAACTCACTCTGGGGGAGATGGCCAAACGCTATGCGGAGAGCTTGTCGTTCCCTTCACCGACTGGCACGGCGGATCAAATCGCGCAACAGATGATTGACTGGTATCAACATCAAGCCTGCGATGGGTTTGTGATTCTCCCCACCTACATTGATGAAAATGAAGATCTCTTCCTCAGCCAGGTGGTACCCCGTTTGCAGGATGCGGGCGTGTTTCATCAGGATTATGCAGCGGGCACGCTGCGCGAACGTTTAGGCCTCGTGAAACCAGCTAATCGCTTTCATTGATGGATTTTGATCATCGCAAGTAATCGCAAAATGTGGGTGTTTTGAGATTGCTTGCGATCATGAGTAGTTAACAGATGACTGGATGTCGCTCAGAGGTCATTTATACCCTTCGCACTATAAAAGAACGCTTATGTGATCATGCTGGTGCAGACAGACATACAACGGGCGTCCTGATGGTCGCCCTTGCTACAGAAAGGCCTTACCTTGTATATCCGCGCTAATTGTTAGCAGCCTTACCATTCTGGCATCAGCTTTGCTTAATGATTCCTGTGTTCTATTTCAGGAGTCGCGCTATGCAAGCATCTTCTACTCGCTACACTATTTTTTCACTGCTGTTTCTCATCGCGCTGATCAACTACGTTGATCGTGGCGCACTCTCGTTTGCTGCTAACGCTATCTCTCAGGAATTTCACTTCACCAAAATTCAACTGGGTGCGGTATTGGGCTATTTCGGTTTTGGCTACCTGTTCGGCTCACTGTGTGGCGGATTTCTCGCTGATAGATTGGGCACCAAAAAAGTGTGGTTGATGGCGGGGATTCTTTGGTCCTTGCTGGAAATTGGCACCGCATGGGCCGGTGAAGTCGGCATGGCGCTGTTTGGTGGTTCAGCCATTATGGGATTTGCTGCATTGCGTATCCTGTTTGGTTTTTCCGAAGGCCCGGCCTATGCGTTGATGAACAAAACCATTGCCCACTGGGCCCCGGATAATGAACGCGGTTTTGCGCTGAGCATCGGCTTGCTCAGTACTCAGGTGGGTTCACTGCTGACCGCACCCATTGCCGTGGGTTTGCTGCTGTTAACCAACGACTGGCGCATGATGTTTATCCTGCTCGGCGCTTTCTCGCTGCTGGCGATGTTGCTGTTTGCACGCAACTTTACCGACACACCGCTGCTGCATCCCCGCGCCAATACGGCCGAACGTCAGCTGATCATCAATGGACAAAAGCCTGAAAGCCAACATGAGTGTGCACTGCCGTGGTGGCGTTTCTTTACCAGTCGCACGCTGGTGTGCAACGCACTTGGCTATTTCAGTTTTCTCTATATCACCTTTACGCTGGTCACCTGGCTGCCTAAATATCTGCAAGATAACTTCCACTACGATCTACATTCGTTATGGTACGTGGCGATGATTCCGTGGAGCGGTGCCTGTTTCACCGTGTTGCTTGGCGGACGTATAGCCGATCGTCTGCTGGCACGCTTTAACAACCTTCGCCTGGCAAGGAACGTCTTCGCAGCCGTCACGCTGTGCGCGACCGCCTGCTGTTTTATGGCGATTCCGTGGGTCAGTTCAGCGGCAGGGATCATCGCTCTGATGACGCTAGGTAACGCGCTCAATGCGCTGGTGAATAACGTGTATTGGTCGGTGGTGATTGATGTAACGCCAAAAGCTTCGGTAGGTGCTTACAGTGGCATGACGCTGGCGATAGCCAACCTTGCCTCCATCATCTCCCCGATGCTGTGCGGCTGGCTGGCGGAATATTACGGTTATAACGCCATGTTCACCGTTACCGCCTGCATTGCGTTTGGCAGCATGCTGGCGATGACGCTATTACAACCCGAGAAACGCCTGCAGGCTGATGCACCCAAAGTGGCAGCACAGCAGGCGATGTAATTTTACACCGCGTGCCGCTGGCAGAACGCAGCAATGTCTGGCGATTGGAAATCCGCCAGATGCGTCATCAGCTTCTCCAGCGGCCAGTTCCACCACGCAATCGCCTGCAACTGCGCCGCGATTTCTGGTGTGAAGCGGCCACGAATGGGTTTCGCAGGGACGCCGCCCACAATGGTGTAAGGGGCCACATCTTTAGTCACAACCGCGCCAGCAGCCAATACCGCGCCGTCACCAACGGTCACGCCCGGCAGCACAATGACGCCATGACCAATCCACACATCATTACCGATGATCACGCGGTCCTCGCGGCGATCGGCAAAGAAGCCTGCGTCACGCTGCGCCTGCGGGTCATAATATTCCGGGCAGTAGGTAAAACGATGCTGGGACGCACGATCCATCGGATGATTTGGCGCACCAATACGCACCTGATTGGCTATCGCGGTAAAGCGACCAATTTGCGCATCAGCGACACAACAGTGCTCGCCGAGGTAAGAAAAATCGCCCAATTCGCTATATTCAAGATAACTTTCGGCGAGGATCTCACATTGCTGACCAATGTGGGTTTCGCGCATACGCACGCTAGGATCGATGACGGTGTGTTGCAGTTTAGCCGGTTGGACAGCGGCAAGGGCCATAGCAAGCTCCAATGTGGTCAGAGGTCTGGATAACGAGTTGTAATAGGTCAAGCGCGAAGCACAACACTAAAGCGGCAAGATGACAGAAATGCTATCGTAGCGGCTTCGTTTGAGGCCATTTAAGGAAAGGGAATGAGAACACCGTGGTCACTGTTAGCTCTATTGTGGTCTTCTGGCCAGGCGTCAGCAGCACTGCCCGCTGATATCAAAGCAGGTGATATCGTGCAGGTGCAGTTATCACAATTGCATCCCACGCAAGCCGCGATTGGTTATCGCCAGTTGGATTACAAACTGCACCGTTACCAGGCCGATCCCAAAAAGCTGTTCGATGATTTTTGTGAAAGCATGGGGCAGAAAGGCGTAGACAAGTTCAACAGCAAATCACGCATCTCCGATCCTGACAGCTTCACCTGTAAAGCCCCGGTGGGTGCGCAGCCAGGACCGATGAAAACTGCCGTCATCGCCCCGGATAATGCGCTCTATCTCACTGATGGGCATCACACCTTCAGTAATTTCGCTGATGTTGGGGGTTTGAAAACGCTGGTACAGGTGCGCATCACCAATGATTTCCGCAGTCTGAAAACGATGAATGCGTTCTGGCAGCAAATGGAAGCCGCCCATCTGGTCTGGCTGGATACGCCTAAAGGCAAAATCACCCCGCATGACCTGCCTAAAGAGTTGGGCCGTAAACACATGCAGGATGATGAATATCGTTCGCTGGTCTATTTCGTGCGCGATATCGGCTTTGAGAAAGAGGACAATCCGCCGCCGTTCCTTGAATTCTACTGGGGTAAATGGCTGGAGACTGAACTTCCGCTGAAATCATTCGATCTGCACGATCGCAAAGGCTATGGCGCAGCGGTCACCGCCATTGCTGAAAAAATCACCGACGTACCTAAAGACACGGTGATTGCCCAGAGCGACGCCGGACCGCTCACCGCTGAAAAGTTGGGGGCGATGAAAAAGGTCAACGAGAAGAAACTCGATAAGATGATTTCTGCGGATGGAAAATTGGGTTGGGCATTTAAAGAATAATAGTCAGTACGGGGACATGTCGTGCCCCCGTACTGATCACCATCTTCCGATGCGATTAACCTCTTACGCCAGCTCGCAATCCTTAACATCCGCGGAAGGGGCTAACAGATTTTTATCAAACTCACGCAAGGCTGCTGCATCACGGAGACGCATCGGCCAGTCGGGATTGGCCAATGCACTTTTGCCCAACGCCACATAATCCGCCCCCTGCTCCAGCGCCTGAGAGGCGGCACGGCTGTTTGACAGCGAACCATTCGCCACAATAGTCAGGCTTGGTGCTGCCTCTCGCGCTATCTGTACCAGCGAAAGCGCATTGTCCGCAAAAGCGGGTTGTAGTGCGTCGTATTCGGTGAGATGCAGGTAATCAATACCTGACTCGGCCAATAAGCGAAACACCTGTTTTGCGCCCGCTTCTCCTTCCTGCCACTTATGATGGAAATCATTCACTTTGCCCTGTGAAATACGCACACCTAAAGTGACATCGTGGCCTATACGCTGGCGTACCGCGCGGATCACCGCCAGGGTCAGTGACAGGCGGGCAGCGATATCACCGCCCCAACGATCACCACGCTGATTGGTGTAATCCGTGAAGAATTGATCGAGCAGGTAGCCATTGGCACCGTGAATTTCAATGCCATCAAATCTCGCTACGCCAATAGCGCGCGCGGCGGTCTCGGCAAAACTGTCAATCGCCTGCTGAATCTGATCTTCGCTCATTTCTCCTGGCAACGCATAGTCGCCATGACCATGATAAAAGCCCAGCTGTTCTCCACGCGGTTGCACGACGGAGGGAGCCAGGGTATCGCGTCGGTAAATATTGCCCTGGGAAATCGCACCGGCGTGCATCAGTTGCGCAATGATCTTGCCACCATACTGATGCACACCATCAGTAATGGCTCGCCAGCCTGCGACCTGGCGGCTATTAACCAGCCCCGCTTGAAACGCATACGTCTGCGACCAGGCTTCGTCGATATACAGCCCTTCGGTGATGATGGTGCCAAAACCCCCCCGCGCGAAACGTTCGTAATAGTGCTTCATGCGGTCGCCCGGTACGCCATCTACCGTGGCGGAGATGCGCGTCATGGGTGCCACCATGATGCGATTTTTCAGCGCGAGTCGATTTAATGTCCCGCTCTGAAATAAGTGTTTATCGGCCATTTGCTACATCGTGTTCCCTGATTATCGTCAGAGCGCATTATAGTGTGTCGCTTTAGCGGCAAAAATGACCGAATATGATACGTCTGTATAACGGAAATCGTTAAAATGAACTCCAAAGATATTGAGGTTTTCCTGATGGTGTCGCAAACGCGTAGCCTGACCCAGGCAGCACGGCGGCTGAATACTACGCCGATGACGGTGTCGCGTCGGCTGGCCTCGCTGGAGGACGATCTCGGCGTGCGGCTGATGCACCGCACGACTCGCGCCATCGCGCTCACCGTCGAGGGAGCAGAGTTTCTGCCCTATGCGAAATCGCTGGCGGAAACCGAACAGAGCGCACGCAATCTGTTTTCACCACACCAGCAAGGTGCAACTGGCCAGCTGCGGATTACGGCGCCTTCTGGCTTTGGTCGTCGCACCATCATTCCGCTGTTGCCTGCCTTGATGGAGGCCAACCCGGAACTACGCATTGAGTTTCAGTTGAGCGATGACGTCACCGACCTGGTAGGGTTGGGCTACGATGTCGCTATCCGCATTGCACCGCTGCGTGACTCCCGTTTAGTGGCTCACCGTCTCGCTAACAACCCGCGTATGCTATGTGCTTCACCCGATTATCTTCAACGCTTCGGCACGCCTCAGACATTAAACGACTTACATCATCACAACTGCCTGCGACTCTCAGGCGTGTTGCAGTGGAGCTTCATCATTGATGGGCATATTTCGAGCTTAAGCGTGGAAGGCCGTTTCAGTGGCAGTAACGTGGAAGGGGTGCGTACTCTGTGCGTGGCGGGAAGCGGCATTGCTCAGTTATCTGAGTGGGACATCCGTGAAGAGCTCGCTTCAGGCGAGCTCATCGCCATTGAATTACAGGATGCTCAACCGCAGATGCTCGGTGTCTGGGCATTGTTCCCCACGACTCGCCAGTTGCCAGCACGGGTGACGGTATTTCTTCATGCGTTAAAACAAGCGATGGAAAAAACAGATAAGTTACCTGTCACGGCACCCCGTTTATAGGCTTAAATCGTTGACTCACTGATTCACTTCATGGAGGCCCCTTTTGAAACCAGAAATACAAACCCTCACATCGACAGAGATCTATCGTAACCGCTGGATGACGTTAAAAGAGGACAAAATTCAGCGTGCCGATGGCAGCGAAGGTCTCTATTCGGTGATCGAAAAAAACGATTTTGTCGTCATCGTTCCGGTGGAGCAGGACAGCATTTTTGTGGTTGAGCAGTATCGTTATCCGATAAGTGAACGCACCATTGAGTTGCCGCAAGGCAGCTGGGAGCTGGACCCTGGCGCTACACCGGAAGCACTGGCGGCGGGCGAACTGCAGGAAGAGACAGGATTGATTGCCGATCGTTGGCAGTACGTGGGCTATCAAAAACTGGCGCAGGGATACTCCGCGCAGGGTTATCACATCTATCTTGCCAGCGAATTACGCTATGAAGGGCAGAATCTGGATGCCGAGGAAGTCGGACTCACTGCACGCAAAATGAAAATCAGCGAGTTTCTGCAGCTAGTTCTGGAAGGTAAAGTGACCGATGCCACTTCAGTGACCGCGTTTTTACTGGCGCGGGCCAAAGGGTTGCTTGATTAAGCCGGGTAACGCACAGGGCCACATTGATGTCAGGTCGCTGTGCGTTTGAAGAGTGCGCATTGCTGCGCACTCCTCCCTGAACAATGACGCTTAGTGACTCGCTATCTCCGCCAGCACTGCTTGCGCATCTGCCGCAGCAACCGCGACACCATCAATGTAAAGCTGGCGCGTTTCTCCGGCTGGCAAAGCAATTTGCAGCGTTTTCCATGCTGGCTGATAATCGCCTTTGCGTGTGAAGCTCAGGTGGATTGCCTCGGCATCGCTGCGCATCTCCCAGCTTAACCACAGCGCATTACCCTGCTGATAACCCCAGGACTCACCGTCATCTTCAAATACCAGGCCTTTGCTCTCGCCTTTACCCTGTAATGGATAAAGTTGCAGCGTGCGACGGTCATCTGCTTGTGCATCAACATGACGCAGACGCTGGCTCAGTGGCAAGGCCGCACCGGCGCGAACCAGCATCGGCTGGGTTTCCAGCGGTGCTGGCAGCGTGATCCATTGACCGCCGCTGTACCACTGTTGCGTTGCGAAGTCATACCAGCCAGTTTGGTTATCTGGCAGCCACAAACTGCGTTCACGCTGTCCTGCTTCCACCACGCTGGCCACCAGCAAATCGCGGCCCAGCATAAACTCATCGCACTCGGCGAAAGTCTGTTTATCCTGCTCATGGTCGAGGAAGGTTGGACGCAGCATCGGCTCATCATCAGCATGCGCTTGCCACAGCAAGGTGTAGAGGTACGGCAACAGGCGATAACGCAGTTCGATTGCAGCACGAATCGCAGGCGTGACCGACGGATACATCCACGGCTCATTCACCGTGTGATCGTCATTCCACGAGTGAATGGTGAAACGCGGGTGCATTACGCCGTTTTGTACCCAGCGTACAAACAGTTCAGCGTCCGGCTTATCACCTGAGAAACCGCCGACATCGTGCCCGACGTTATACAGACCCGACAAGCTCATCCCCAGGCCCATACGGATGTTGTAACGCAGTGACGTCCAGTTAGTACGGTTATCGCCGCTCCATGTCTGCACGTAGCGTTGCATACCGGCACAGCCAGAACGCGAGATCAGGAAAGGACGCTTCTCTGGCGCGAAACGCTGCTGCGCTTCCATCGACGCACGCATCATCAACAACGGCATCACCGGGCGAATATGCTTGATGGCGATGGGCGTACCAAAGCCATGGCAACGCGCTTCGCCGTCCCACACTTCATATTCGTTGTTGTCATTCCAGGTCGAATCGATGCCCTTCGCCAACAGCTGTTGGGTGACGTTCTCCTGCCACCACGCCACCGCCTGAGGATGGGTGAAATCGAGGTGTGAACCCTCGTCGTCCCAGAACACTGAACGCTCTGGCGCATCTTCTTCTGAATCGCGAATAAACAAGCCCTGCGCCGCGACTTCTTCGTAGCGCGGATGGTCCTGCAACAGGCAAGGTTTGATGTTGGCAGCCAGACGCAAACCGGCATCGTGGAACGCCTGGCTCATCACTTCCGGCTGTGGCACTTTGTTGTAGTTCCAGTTGAACACGTAGCGCTTGTTATTGATCGAGGTATAACCCGATGACAATTGGAAAGAGTCGCACGGAATATCATGCTGTTCGCACAGGCGAATGAAGTTCATCAGCTGATTTTGTGCATCCGGTGCATCGGTGTAGTGCATGGTTGAGCCGCTGTAACCGAGGCTCCATTTTGGGCCAAACAGCGTTTTACCGGTCAGGCGCACAAAGGCCTTGGTGACATCCAACACTTTGTTGCCAACAAACAGGTAATAATCAATATCCCCGCTTTCCGCCTGCCAGCGGCGATAAGGCTGATGGTAGTTATCCAGCTCGTTACCGAGATCAAACCAGCTGCTGCTGAGGTTATCGTAGTAAAGACCGAAACTCACATCGCTGCGGCGCGTAATGGTAAACGGCACGTGTTTGTACAGCGGATCGGTTGACGAGGCGTTGTAGCCCATCGCATCGAGGTTACGCATCTCATAACGTTTGCCATTGCGTTGAAGGTCACCGGTTTTCTCGCCAAGACCGTAATAGGCATCGTCATTCATACGACGCTGGTAGTGCGCCACGCCATCGCCGTGCGCGTTAATCAGGTAGGCACTGGTTGGGCGGTCGCAGGTCAGCAGTTGCCAGGCGCCAGCGCTATCACGATGTTGCCACTCCAGCGCCAGTGGCTGATGGACAATCACGCGCAGCACATCGGTGGAAACCACCAGCGTATCGCCCTCTTCTTCCAGCGTGAACCCTGGCAGGGTAAAGCCCGCCAGGCTGTCACGTGGACGCCCTTCCCACGGCACATCGCTGTCTGGCGCTATGCTCCAGGTGCGGTCCAGTGCATAGCCGCTCTGACGTTTAATCGAAACACGGAACATGCCTGATTCCAGCACGAATAGGTTCAGCTGGTACTTCCCATCGACGGTTAACGCAACATGGTGTTGATCAGAATGCGTGAGTGACCAATTCTTTAAGGTTTTCATTGTTACCTACTTTAATCAGGCGCGCTGGGCGCGACGTTCAGCAATAAATGCAATCAGGAAGACCGCGCCAATCAGGTCGAAGAAGCCCATGGCGACAAATAACGGGTTAAAGCCAATCTTGTCGGCGGTGACACCAATTACCAGTGAGAACAGGAAGCTGGATATCCACGCGAAGGAACCGCGCATGCCATTGACGGTGGCCATCTGGCCTTTATCAAACTTCTCCACCACCAGCGCGCTGAGCATGCAGGAGATGATCTGGTGACCGAAACCACCAATCGAGATCAGTGCAATCGCCACGTAGGGATCTTTGGTCATCGCCACCAATGCGAGGGAGAGCATCAGGAAAGCGCCGGTGACCGAACTGGCAACCACGGAGTTGACCAGTCTGAAACCAAACAGGCGGGTATAGAGGCGCGTCAGATAGCCACTGGCGACGCTGCCGAGATCCGCCGCGAGGAATGGCATCCAGGCGAACATGGCAATCTGTTTGAGATCCATGCCGAGATCTTTCGCCAGGTAGAGCGGCACCCAAAAACTCAGCACGCCCCACGCCGGTTCGGCCATAAAAGCGGGAATGGCGATACCGTAAAAACGTTTATTCTTTGAGACGCTTTTCAGGGCTTTAAAGAACGGTAATTTGACAGCAGGCGGTTCATTATCCTGACGAATAAATTCCAGTTCCGATGCAGACAGATTGGGATGAATTTCCGGATCGCGATACAGCAACCACCAGAGCACTACCCACGCCAGTGCCAGGCAACCCGTAAACAGGAAAGCGCCCTGCCAGCCGAAAGAAGCGTGCGCGAAGTAGATGATGGGCGGCGCCAGCATAGCGCCAATTGAGAAGCCCACGCCGGCCCAACCCGCTGCAACCGGACGCTCTTTTTTCGGGAACCATTCGCCTATCACTTTGGCGTTGGCTGGCGTGGCTGCGGCTTCCGCTCCGCCCATGACAAAACGCAGAATGGCAAGATGTACCCAGCTCGCCGCGCCTGCATGGAACAGACAGGCGACCGCCCAGACCGAGGCACAAATCAGGAAGCCGACTTTCAGGCCGATGACATCAATCAGCCAGCCGCAAATTGGTTGAAAGAAGGTGTACGCCAGCTGAAACGCACCGACGATCCATGAATATTGTTCAGTGGTGATGCCCAGGCTGGTTTTCAGCTCAGGTGCCAGAATGCCTAATGAGTTACGCGTGATGTAGTTGACGGTAACGCCCGCTAAGAACAACACCAATACCCACCAGCGCAAATTGCGGAAGGTGCGTTTGCTGCCAGCGGCAGCGATCCCTGGATTCAAACTGCGGTTCATCTGGTTCTCCATTCTTTATTAACATCATGAGCTTACAAATCCTGTGGTGAATGCGCGGGTAAGCGATAAACCGGAAATATCGTTGGCTGCCGCCCAGGAATTGTTGCTTGTTGTTGAGGAGCGACTTCAGTGAGTCATCTCTAACCATCCGCCAGGAGTGAACCACAGATGCGGAACCTGGTCGCCACTCAGATGCCGCATTTGTGATCTGGTTAACCAAAATGGCTTGCGAGGTTGACATCAGACGTTAAAGAGCCGAATTTTAGGCTCTGAGAGCGCAATCCACGCCAAAAGCGGTGCGCTAACCGATAAATAGGTCAACCAATATAATAATTGTCCTGGGTTTCATTTTCAGGACCTAAAAGAGGTAACAACATGAAGCAGACCTGGCGCTGGTATGGCCCAAATGATCCCGTTTCTCTTGCCGATGCACGACAGGCTGGCGCGACCGGCATCGTCACCGCCCTGCACCACATCCCTAACGGCGAAGTGTGGTCGGTGGACGAAATTATGCAGCGTAAAGCCATCGTGGAAGCCGCTGGGCTGGTGTGGTCAGTGGTGGAAAGCGTGCCGATTCACGAAGAGATCAAAACCGGCAGCGGTGAGTGTCAGAAGTGGATCCGTCATTACCAGCAGTCTCTGCGAAATCTGGCGCAGTGCGGTATTAAAACCGTCTGCTACAACTTCATGCCGATTCTCGACTGGACGCGCACAGACCTTGAATATCTGTTACCCGATGGCGCGAAAGCGCTGCGTTTCGATCAGATCGAATTTGCCGTATTTGAGCTGCACATCTTGCAACGTCCCGGTGCGGAGAAGGACTACAGCGCCACGGAAATAGCGCAGGCAGCTGAGCGTTTCGCCAACATGAGCGAAGCACATAAAACCCGCCTGACGCGCAATATCATCGCTGGTTTACCGGGTGCAGAAGAAGGTTACACGCTGGACCAGTTCCGTGCTCAATTAGCCCGTTATGACGGCATCGGCAAAGCTGAGTTACGTGAAAACTTCGCCACCTTCCTGCGCGCGATTATTCCAGTGGCGGAAGAGGCGGGTGTTCGGATGGCAGTGCATCCGGATGATCCCCCGCGTCCGATTCTGGGTTTACCACGCATCGTCTCTAACGCAGAAGATTTGCAGTGGATGATCGATACCGTACCCAGCCCGGCGAATGGCTTCACCATGTGCACCGGCTCTTACGGCGTGTTGGCAGATAACGATCTCGCCGGCATGGTGAAACGTTTTGGCCCACGCATTTACTTCGCACACCTGCGGTCAACCAAACGCGAAGAGAACCCGAACACCTTCCACGAGGCAGCGCATTTAGGCGGCGATGTTGACATGTTCGCCGTCATTAAGGCGATTGCTGAAGAAGAACATCGTCGTAAAGCGGCCGGTCAGGAGGATTTGATTCCGATGCGCCCGGATCATGGTCACCAGATGCTCGACGACTTGAGAAAGAAAACCAACCCCGGCTATTCGGCGATTGGTCGTCTGAAAGGGTTGGCGGAAATTCGCGGTGTGGAACTGGCGATTCATCGCGCTTATTTCTGATGGCATTCGTTGCTGCCGGGTGCCATTGATGGCGCACCCGGCTTGATGGAGTTTACATGGAACCTAACCTCGCCAATGGCGAACTGAACGTGACCCGCCCCGCCTGGAACCATCAGCGGCTGGTGCCGCGTATTGTGCATATCGGCTGTGGCGCCTTTCATCGCGCGCATCAGGCGTTGTGTCTGCATCACCTGCTTGAAATCAGTGACACTGACTGGGGCATCTGTGAGGTCAACCTGATGTCGGCGAGCGGCAAACTGTTGGTCGAACAACTGCGCCAGCAAGATCTGCTCTACAGCGTGACGGAAAAAGGTGCCGGGCAGAACGACGTTCACCTCGTTGCGGCCATCAAAGAAGCCTTGCATCCTGCACTGGATGGACACGACGGCATTATCGAAGCGCTGGCTCGTCCGGAAACCGCTATCGTTTCATTGACGATGACGGAAAAAGGCTATTGCACTCAGGGTGCCAACGGTGAATTGGATGCGGATAATGCACTTATTCAACACGATGTTGCGCACCCTGGCACGCCGAAATCCGCCATTGGTTTTATTGTCGAAGCATTACGTGTGCGTCGTGAGCGTGGTTTAGGGCCGTTTACTGTGCTTTCCTGCGATAACTTGCGTGATAACGGCCATGTGGCCCGAGCTGCCGTGGTGGGGCTTGCTCAGTTACGCGATGCAGCGCTGGCGAAGTGGATTGATGAGCACGTCACTTTTCCCAGCAGCATGGTTGACCGCATCGTTCCCGCAGTGACCGACGAAACACATCAGGAGATTCGCGACTTGCTGGGCGCACCCGATCCCTGCGGCGTGGCCTGTGAGCCGTTTCGCCAATGGGTGATCGAAGATAACTTTGTCAACGGCCGTCCTGACTGGGATCGCGTGGGCGCGCAGTTTGTGGCCGACGTTGCGCCATTTGAAATGATGAAACTGCGTATGCTCAACGGCAGTCACTCATTTCTTGCCTACCTCGGGTATTTGGGTGGCTGTGAAACCATCGCTGACACCATGCAACTCCCGACCTATCGCCAGGCAGCATTAGCACTGATGATGCAGGAACAGGCACCAACGCTATCAATGCCAGAGGGTATTGATCTGCTGGCCTATGCTAATCAGCTGATCGAGCGTTTTAGCAACCCTTCCCTGCGACACCGGACGCAACAGATTGCGATGGATGGCAGTCAGAAGCTGCCACAGCGCTGGCTCGATTCCGTGCGCTATCACCTGAAGCACGGCAGTGACTATCGCCACTTGATGCTGGGAATTGCCGGCTGGATGCGTTACGTCGTCGGGCAGGATGAGCGAGGTGAAGCATTTGATGTGGTTGACCCATTACTTGCAACCTTGCATGACATCAACCAGCTCACGCCAGAAGGCGATGCGCGCGTTAGCGCCCTGCTCGCCGTGAGAACCATTTTTGGAGACGATTTGCCCGCCAATCCGGGCTTCGTCAGCCATCTTCAACAGGTGTACGCGCAGCTTTGCCAGCATGGTGCCCGCGCCGCCGTTGCATCCCTGAATCAGGAGCCGAAATGAAGCACTTTATGGATGACGATTTCCTGCTGCAAAGCGACGTTGCGCGTCGTTTGTACCATGACTATGCGGCTGATATGCCGATCTACGATTATCACTGTCATCTCAACCCGCAGGAGATCGCCGAGGATCGTCAGTTCGCCAACCTCGGACAAATTTGGCTGGAAGGTGACCATTACAAATGGCGCGCCTTGCGTGCTGCGGGCGTGGATGAATCGCTGATCACCGGTAAATCTACGAGCGATTACGATAAATACCTCGCGTGGGCCCACACCGTGCCCAAAACGCTGGGCAATCCGCTCTACCACTGGACTCATCTGGAGCTGCGTCGCCCGTTCGGCATCACCAATACGTTATTTGGGCCGGACACCGCACAACGCGTATGGGACGAATGCGCCGAGAAACTGGCAACCCCGGCATTTTCTGCACGCGGCATTATGCGTCAAATGAATGTACGTATGGTTGGCACCACCGATGATCCGGTTGATTCGCTGCAATATCATCGTCAGATTGCTGAAGACAGCAGCTTTGATATTGATGTCGCCCCAAGCTGGCGCCCTGATAAGGTCTTCAAGATTGAGCTTGAAGGCTTTGTTGAATACCTGGGACGGCTTGAGGCAGCAGCGGATGTGGCGATCATCGACTTTGATGCGTTGCGCACCGCCCTGTTGCGCCGGTTAGATCACTTCTCCGCTCACGGCTGTCGTGCAGCGGATCACGGGATTGAAGTGCTGCGCTTTGCACCTGTTCCCGACGATAGCGTGTTGGACGCCATTCTGGCGAAACGTCGCAACGGCGACACGCTAAGCGAGCTGGAAATCGCGCAGTTTAGCAGCGCGGTGCTGGTCTGGTTGGGTTCCGAGTATGCACGACGTGATTGGGTGATGCAGTTACACATCGGTGCCATTCGCAACAACAGCACTCGCTTGTTCCGTTTGCTGGGTGCAGACAGCGGTTTTGACTCGATTGGCGATAACAATATTGCTTTGCCGCTCTCGCGCCTGCTGGATGCGATGGATGTTAACGACCAACTGCCAAAGACCATTCTGTACTGCCTCAATCCGCGTGACAACGAAGTGCTGGCGACGATGGCAGGTAACTTCCAGGGTGCGGGCATCGCCGGTAAAGTGCAGTTTGGTTCCGGCTGGTGGTTCAACGATCAGCGCGATGGCATGCTGCGCCAGTTGGAGCAACTGTCGCAAATCGGTTTGCTCAGCCAGTTTGTCGGGATGCTGACCGATTCTCGCAGTTTCCTCTCCTATACGCGCCACGAATACTTCCGCCGTATTCTGTGCAACCTGCTCGGTCAATGGGTGCAGGATGGCATTGTGCCGCACGATGAAGCGGTGCTCGGCAACATGCTGCAGGATATCTGTTTCAATAACGCACAGCGCTACTTTACCCTCAATCCACGTTGAGAATTCCGCCCTGTGCTATAGTGCAGGGCGCAATTGATGGCAGCGTCAGTGGTCGTCAACTTCTTAATCAGCAGAAAAGAGCTCATGAAAACACAAGCATCAGCGCAGCGCCCTTATCAGGAAGTGGGGGAAATGTTGCGTAACATGATTATGCAAAAGCAGTATGCCGTGGGCGAACGCTTGCCGCCTGAGCGTGAACTGGCTGCGCTGCTGGATGTCACGCGTACGCTGGTGCGTGAAGCACTGATCATGCTGGAGCTGGAAGGCTTGATTGAAGTGCGTCGTGGTGCCGGGATCTACGTGGTAAACGACAGTCCTGCACCGCGCGCGACGACACAAGCCGCCTGTAACGATGCCGGCCCGTTTGAGATGCTGCAGGCGCGTCAATTGCTGGAGAGTAATATCGCGGAGTTTGCCGCCCTTCAGGCCACGCGTGAAGACATCATCAAGATGCGTCAGGCGCTGGAACTGGAAGAGAGAGAACTGGCATCCGGCGCCGTGAATGAGAGCGAGAACGGCGATCGTAACTTCCATTTAGCGATTGCCGAAGCGACCCATAACAGCATGCTGGTCGAGTTGTTCAAACAATCCTGGCAGTGGCGTGAAGATAATGTGATGTGGAGTCAGTTACATCGTCATCTGGTGAACACTCATTATCGTAAGCAGTGGCTCGACGATCACAAGAAGATCCTCGCCACATTGATCAAGAAAGATGCACGCGCCGCCAAGCAAGCCATGTGGCAGCATCTGGAAAATGTGAAACAGCGATTGCTGGAATTTTCAGATGTCGATGACATCGATTTTGATGGTTATCTGTTTGAATCCTGGCCGCTGGACAGTGCCAACGGCTAAAACAAGCCCTTGTTACCAAGGGCTTTCAGGCGATTACTGCGGTAATGAAGCTTTCAAACGCTGTGCTGCTACGGCCAGATTGGTTTCCGATACTGAGGCATACGAAATACGCAGCGTTGAAGTATCTGGATTATCACAGTAGAAAAACTCACCCGGGACATACACCACACCCTTGCTCAGCGTGGTTTTCAGCCATTCGGTGGTGTTGAAAGCTTCCCTGAACGTTGCCCACAGGAACATGCCACCCAGCGGGCGATAGAAGTGCAGCTTATCCCCCAACTCCGTCTCCAGCGCTGCACACAATGCATCGCACTTCTGCTTATAGGCTGCGCGGATCAAGCGAATCTGCTCCGGCAAGCGACCGGTTTCCAGATAATGACGCGTCAGGGATTGTGACAAGGCACTGGTGTGCAGATCCGTTGCCTGCTTCAGGTTCACCACTGATGACTTCAACCAGCCCGGCATGGTGATCCAGCCAACGCGTGCGCCCGGTGCCAGGATTTTGGAGAAGGTCGAGGTATAAATCACATTCTCGCTGGCCCCCATCGCTTGCGCATGGGATTTTAATGGGCGGAATGTCTGATTGGTGAAGTTGATCTCGCTGTAGGGATCGTCTTCAAAAATCAGGAAATCATACTGCTTCGCCAGCGCGACTAACTGCTGACGACGCGCATCAGATAAGGTGACGCCGCTTGGATTGCCAAAGGTCGGAACGATATACACGGCTTTGATTGGTGTCTGTTTGACTAGCTCTTCCAGCTCATCAACAATCATGCCTTCGCCGTCAGTGCCAACAGATTTGAACTGCGCTTCAGCCAACTGGAAAACCTGCAATGCGGCGAGATAAGTTGGACGCTCCACCACCACCACATCACCGGGGTTGATTAACGCGCGGGCGAGAATATCCAGTGACTGCTGGGAGCCAGAAGTGATCACCACGTCGTCTGGCGTGCAATCAATACCGCGGTCGGCTGAAATGCGGCAGATCGCTTCACGTAATAGCGGATCCCCTTCACTCAAGCCATACTGAAATGCGTTGTGACCATCCTGCGACAAGGCGCGATCCATGGCGATCTGCAGGCCTTCGGTATCAAACAGGTCGGGATTCGGGATGCCACCACCCAGAGAGATCACCCCTTCCATTTTGCTGTGTTTCAATAAATCCCGAATGGCAGATGAATGAATGCGTTGAACGCTTTTGGACAATTTTTGCGACGACATAAAACCTTTACCTGATTATTTTTTTCTAAGACTAAATTCATAACATAAGTTAGCTAAGCTGATAATCACATTTTCACTGTCTGGCAAAGAGAATTTAGTGCCGGAAGGTAACTACCGATATTGAGAAAAAATCACCTGTTGAAACTAACGAAAAAAGGCGGAGGGGTAAGCTCCGCCTTGTTTCAAGTTCCGGTCAGTGCGCCTGACCGGTCAGTTGCAAAAGGGCAACGATGATTTGCAGGATCACCCGGACCAGGTCCAGGAGTAACCGAACAAGTTCCATCACTTTCCTTCTCCTCTGACAGGAGCGCGCTTTTCAGCCTTCGGAGCTTTGACTCCACCCGCCGATGGCCTGAGCACAGCTGTGAGGAGTGCTGAGCGCCACTCATTGTGGAAGCCACAGGCCAGCACCACCTGAAACCTGCCGGGATTTGACAATCCGCGCCCCTGGGAGTCATCAGAAAACAATGAGACTGCGCTCGCCACTCAACACCTGTATAACCATACAGTACTTTTGCGAAACTTGAAATATTCCCCCGCACATTTTATGATTTGATTTGTGAGGAGTGCTGAGCACCCCGTTCGCAGCGCGGTTACCAGCCGGTTAGCGAACATAAAAAAAGGATTTGGCTATCAAGCCAAATCCTTTTTTATTGCCTGCAGAAATCAATTGGCAGAGCTGATACGCCAAATGGCATTACCTGCATCATCCGCGATCAGCACACCGCCCTGCTGATCTGATGCCAGTCCCACTGGTAAGCCCCGTACCTGTTTTTGGTCATCGGTCAGGAATCCGGTCACCACCGGCTGTGGCTGACCAACCGGTTTCCCGTTTTCGAATTTCACCCACACCACCTGATAGCCATTCAACGGCGTGCGGTTCCAACTGCCATGTTCACTGATAAATGCCCCTCCGCGATACTGCGGCATGTTATCTGCGCCATAGAACAGCAAGCCAAGCGGTGCCACGTGTGAACTGAGCGCGTAATCTGGCTTGATGGCTTTTTCTACTAAGTCAGGCCGCTGAGGCTGCGCCCGCACATCGACATGTTGGCCATAATAGCTGTATGGCCAGCCGTAAAAGCCTTTGTCCTGCACCGAGGTCATATAATCCGGCACCAGGTCCGAGCCAATCTCGTCGCGTTCATTAACGATCGCCCACAGCTTGCCCGTTTGCGGTTCCCATTGCAGACCGGTGGGGTTGCGCAGCCCACTGGCATAGATACGGCTGGCACCGCTCGCCGCATCGACTTCGAGTACCGCCGCTCGACGATATTCGGCACCAATGCCATTTTCCGTAATGTTGCTGTTTGACCCTACCCCGACATATAGCCTGCTGCCGTCGGGGCTGGCCAGCAGTGACTTAGTCCAGTGATGGTTAATCGGCCCGCCGGGCAGTTCAGTCACCACCACCGGCGGCGTACGAATCTCAGTTTGTCCGTTTTCATACGGGAATTTCACCAGGCTATCGGCGTTGGCAACATACAACGTATTGCCCACCAGCTGCATGCCAAACGGCGCGGTCAGGTTATCGATAAATCGATGCTGCTCCCACTTGCCGTTCACATTACGCAACAGCGTAATACGATTGCCACCGGCCCCGCCTTTGCCCGAAGCATTTTTTACGATGCCGGTAATGAGATCTTTCGGCGCGGTTGTCGGTTTCGGTGTGCCGTTGGATTCGGCCACCAGCACATCATTGTTCGGCAGCACCAGTACCTGACGTGGATGCTGTAAGTTATCAGCGATCTTTTCAATCTTCAGCCCCTCCGCCACTTTTGGCATTTCACCGGCTTTCCAGGGGATACCCTCCGGCACCTGCATCGGCGGTACAAAGAAGTTTTGCGCCTGGGGGAGTTCAGGATTGGGGCCAATCTGTTTTTGCGGATCGATAAGTGAGCCATCATCACAAGCGCTGAGAAGCATGGCGAGGGTCACTGCACTCAAAATCTGTTTCATGCGCGACCTCCTGCTGTAATGCGTCCACGCAGCGCTAACTGCACGTTGGCGAGCAACAGCAGTGCCACCACCAGAGTCGACAACGTTACCCCAAGCGGCACCACGGCATACGCATCACGACTGTGAATAAAGGCATTTGCGATAGCCACGACGATGGCCAGCAGTGACAGCCAGAAATGGGTCTTTTCACTGGGATAAGGCCCGCGGAATAAGTAAACAAGACTGATTAATCTTGGCAGGATAGCGAGCACCAGACCGATAGCAATCAACCAACTGGCTGATTTGGTCCACATGATGACGAAGGTTTGCAGATAGATGATATCGAACAGCCAGGCCGCAACAAAAAAGCCCAGCGGTAGCGGTTCCAGCAGAGCGTAAAGCCCCACCGCAAACGCTGAACGTCCCGAGGTATACAACATTTCACTCTCCCTATTACGTTTATTATTCAGGCGATGGCTGCGTTTCGCTTCCCCGAAATCGCAGCCAACCGCCTGTAAAATATTAGTAAAGATGAAGAGTAATGCGCGCGATTACCGCAAAAAGCCTAAAGGTTATGACTTATCCGCAGGCAGTGTCACCCAGTAACCCGGCTGATAAGGCAATGGCAGAAACTTTTCATGGAACTCACGGAAGGTGGCGTCAGGATCGATATCTTTGAACAGATCCGGATGCAGCCACTTGGCCATCGCCTGAATCGCGACAAACTGATATGGGCTGTCGTAGAACTGGTGCCAGATGGCGTGTGCATTGCCGTTGTGGGCAACCGGCAGGGTTTTAAACGCATCGCGCATCATCAGCAACTTCAGACGTGCCGTGGCTTCTTTGGTGTCTGCGCCAGGGCCAACGCCCACCCATTTGCCCACGGTGTTGTAGTTCTTCCAGTTGGCACCGGTCACTACCACCACATCCGGACGGCTGGCAATGATTTGCTCTGGGTTCAGGGTACCGAAGGTGCCAGGGATCAGATCTTTAGCGATATTGCTCCCGCCGGAGATTTCGACCATCTGACCAAAATTCTCATTACCAAACGACATGCAGCATTCATCGGTGTAGCCACCTGCACGATCAATCATCACTTTTGGACGTGTGCCGGTGAAGTTTTTCAGGCGATCGGTCACCTTTTCGATCTGCGCGAGGCGGAAAGCCACAATCTCTTCAGCACGCTGCGGGTTATTGACCAGTTCGCCCATGATGCGGATGCTCTTCTCGGCGTGCTCCATCGGCTTCTCGCGGAAGTCGATAAACACCACCGGTACACCAACCGCCTGCAACTTTTCAATCAACTTGCCTTCATCCGTGGCGGCTTTTGATTCGAGGTTCATCAGCACCAGGTCCGGCTTTAACGTCAGCGCCTGCTCAACGTTGAAGGTGCCGTCTTTCGCCCCACCAAAGGTAGGCAGCTTTTTAATTTCCGGATACTTGTTCTCATAAGCCATATAACCGTCATAGTCGGCCTTATGGAAATCATCACGCCAGCCCACTACGCGATGGAAAGGCGCGGCGGTATCGAATGCCGCCAGCAGATACATCTTACGCCCTTCACCCAGAATGATACGTTTGGATTCTTCTTTGACTTCAACCTGACGCCCTGCGATGTCAGTGATGATTTTTGCCGAAGCAGAACCCGTTACAGCCAGTAACCCCAGTGCTAACAGCCATTTTTTCATTGTGTCTACCCATACAAATGATAATGATTATTATTAAAATTTCGCGGCGTCACTATTACCTGGCAGACGCGAAATGAAAAGCCCCTGAGACACATTTTTTTACATCCCCTTGCCGTTTTTCTTACTGTGTAGCCGCTCACAAAACGACCTCCTTTCGTGAAAGTGCTCACAGCACCCCATGCAACTGCCCAGGTAATGACCTTCTCTTCCCGCATTTCACCTAATGCGTAAACAAATTGTGAACGCTAAATTACGAATTGAAACGCTGTTTTATTTTTAATTTAACGCTCGCCCTGAGCATGGAAATCCTGTCTGGAGGTCTTACCGTGAAGATCAGCGCCATTGATGTCACCCTCTTTACCTACCCTACGCGCCGCGTATCAGATAGCGCGGGCCACTCGCACCCTGGTGCAGAAACCGATGCGCAAATGGCGCTGCTCACGCTGACCAGCGAAGACGGCGATTGCGGATATGCTTTCGCACCAGCCGAAGTCATACGGCCGCATGTGGTCAACGCCTTCTTCCGTAAGGTGCTGATCGGGCAAAACGCCTTCGATCGTGAACGCTTGTGGCAGGATTTAGTGCACTGGCAGCGTGGCAGCGCGCACCAACTCACTGAGCGCGCACTCTCCGCTGTCGAACAAGCCATGTGGGATCTGATTGGCCGCAAGCTTAAACAACCGGTGCATAAGCTAATGGGCGGTTACCGTGAAAAAATTCCCGCTTACGGCAGCACCATGTGCGGCGATGAGTTGGAGGGTGGCCTCTCAACGCCGGACGAGTACGCCCAGTTTGCCGAGAGGTTGGTAGCACGCGGTTATCAAGCCATAAAACTGCATACCTGGATGCCGCCGGTTTCTTTCGCCCCCAGCACCTCAATGGATATCAAAGCCTGTGCCGCGGTACGCGAAGCGGTAGGTCCGGATATCGCCCTGATGCTGGATGGCTACCACTGGTACAGTCGCAGCGAGGCACTCACCATAGGTAAAGCGCTGGAGAAGCTTAACTTCGCCTGGTTTGAAGAACCGATGGAAGAGGAGAGTATGGCCTCTTACGCCTGGCTGGCGGAAAATCTCAGCATTGACGTACTCGGCCCGGAAAGCCTCGGCGGCAAACACCACAGTCGTGCCGACTGGGTGCGTGCAGGTGCCTGTGACATCCTGCGTGCCGGAGCCAACGGCGTCGGTGGCATCTCTGCCACCCTGAAAGTGGCCAGCCTGGCAGAAGCCTTCGGCATGGATTGTGAAGTGCACGGCAACGGCGCGGCCAGCATCGCGGTGGTGGGTGCCATTCGTAACTGCCGTTGGTACGAACGGGGGTTGTTGCACCCTTTCCTCGATTACGAACAGCCGCCGGCCTACCTCAATAGCCTGGTCGATCCGATGGACGATCAGGGCTTTGTTCACCTGCCTACCCGGCCTGGACTTGGGGAGGACATTAATTTCAGCTGGATTGAAACCCACACGCTCAATCGCTGGTAAGCGTCGAACACAAGCAGTACGGCAAACAACTATAAACCTCTGACCTGCTGGACTTTGCTTATGAACATATCTCGTTATTGCAGAGCATGGTGCGCCGCGCTAATGCTGCTCACGGGTAGCCCGTCGCTGCTGGCCGCCACGCCAGACGACCAGTTGATCGTGGGCATGAACATGAACAACCTATTGACGCTCGATCCCGCTGCCATGACCGGCAATGAAGTGGTGGGCATTGTGGTCAATCTTTATGATGGGCTCGTCGAGTTAGATCCGCGCCAGCTCACCCACGTGCGCCCTGCTCTGGCGGAACGTTGGGAGATCAGCGCCGATCATCGCCAACTCACTTTCCATCTGCGCGAAGGCGTGCATTTCCATTCCGGTAACCCACTCACCAGCGAAGACGTGATTTGGTCGATGCGCAGGGTGTTGCATCTCAATCTGGCCCAGGCGTCAGTGTGGAAATCCTATGGCTTCAGTAAAGACAACGTGGATCAGATGATCACTGCACCTGATGCCCGCACGGTGGTGATCCAGCTGCCTAAGCCGAACGATCCGCAACTGGTGATCTACTCCCTGGCAGCACTCGGCAGCATGGTGGTGCTGGACAGTAAAACTGTACAGGCCAACGCGGTGAACGATGACTGGGGCAACCGCTGGCTGACCACGCACGAAGCCGGTTCCGGCCCGTTCCGTCTTGATGTCTGGCAGGCCAAAGATGTATTGCGCATGAGCAGGGATGAAAATTACTGGCGTGGCGCTCCCAGGTTAACCCGCGTGGTGTTTCGGCATTTGCAGGAGTCACAAACCTTGCGCTTGATGATGGAGAAAGGCGATATCGACATTGCCAGTAACATGGCCATTCCTGATGTGCAGGCGCTGCGCCACGATCCGGATCTCACCATTGATGCGGTGCAGAAAGGCACCCTTTATTACCTGGCGATGAGCATGAAGGATAACCACTTCGCCAATCCGCAGGTGCGCGAAGCCGTGCGCTACTTAGTCGATTATCAGGGCATCAATAAAACCCTGATGGCCGGTTATGGCACTTTGCATCAGCGTCCGATCCAGTCTGGTATGCCTGAAACACTGCCCGATCCCGGCTATCGTCTTGATGTGCCGCGAGCCAAAGCATTGCTGGCCGCAGCGGGCTACCCCAATGGCTTCGACACCACCTTGCGTGTGCTGGCCGATCAACCGTTCCTGAACATTGCTATCGCCATTCAATCCACGCTGATGCAGGCAGGCATTCGCGCCAAAATCATCACCGGCACTGGCAACCAGATTTATGGCGCAATGCGCGAACGTCAGTTCAATCTGCTGGTGGGGCGTGGCGGCAGTGGTGTTGAACCGCATCCGCACTCCAGTTTGCGATCGCTGGTGTACAACCCGAATAACGCCGACAGCGCCCGACTCACCAACTTCCAGGGCTGGCGCACCAGCTTCTACGATGCTCAGCTTAATCAGATGATCGATCAGGCGCTGCTGGAACGAGACAGTCTCAAACAGCAGCAGGATTACGTGGCGATTCAGCAGCGTTACGACCAGTTGATCCCGGCGCTGATGCCGATTTCGCAGATGACGGATTCGGTGGTGGTAAATAATCGCGTACAGGATTATGTGCCGCATCCTTCTGCCACCACCTTCCTGCGTGATGTGTGGAAAACGCCAGACAGCCTGGCCGGAGGTGTCCAATGACCTTAACCAAACGCCACTGGCGGCGGGTGCGCAGCCGCGCATTGCAGGTCGCCATCACGCTGTTCGGCCTGTTGCTGCTGACCTTTTTTATTGGCCGCGTGATGCCGCTCGATCCGGTACTGGCGATTGTTGGACCGGATGCCGACCACGCCACTTACCAGCAGGTTTATCACCAGTTAGGCTTTGATAAACCGCTGTGGATGCAGTTCTGGATCTACCTGCAAGGCTTGCTGCACGGCAATTTTGGGCTGGCGCTGCTCACCGGGCAGCCGGTGATTAACGATATCCTGCGTGTGTTCCCGGCCACCCTGGAACTCGCCACGCTGGCGATTGTACTTGGCACCGGACTCGGCGTACCGCTGGGCGTCTGGGCTGCGGCACGCCGCAACAGCCTGGTGGATTATCTGGTGCGCATTATCAGTCTGGCCGGTTACTCCACGCCAATCTTCTGGGTCGGCATGATCGGTTTACTGCTGTTCTACGCGCATTTGGGTTGGGTCGGCGGTGCCGGTCGGGTCGATTTCAGTCTGGATGGTATTGTTCCGCGCCGTACAGGTTTGCTGCTGGTGGATGCACTGCTGGCAGGCAATATCAAGGTGTTTAACAACGCGCTCAATCATCTGATCCTGCCCGCTTCGCTGTTGGGTTTCCACTCACTGGCCTACATCAGTCGCATGACGCGCAGCTTTATGCTGGCGCAGCTGTCGCAGGAGTTCATTTTGACTGCGCGAGTGAAAGGCCTGACCGAGTGGCAGGTGATCTGGCAACACGCATTCCGCAACATTCTGGTGCAGTTGCTGACGGTGGTAGCACTGGCGTACGGATCCCTGCTCGAAGGCGCGGTGCTGATTGAAACCGTGTTCTCCTGGCCTGGCTTTGGCTCTTACCTCACCGGCAGTTTGATGCTCGGCGATATGAATGCGGTGATGGGCTGCGTATTGGTGGTCGGCCTGATTTTCGTGCTGCTTAACCTGCTCTCTGACCTGCTTTATCAGGTATTCGATCCGAGGACCAAAGTATGACTGCCTCTCTCGATCTGCTTCATGCCAGCAGCACGCGCGAACGTGTGGCGCGCTATCGTCGTACGCTTTCGCGAATCGGCCATTTCCTGTGGCAAATGGCTTGTAACCCTCTCACGGCCATCGGCGGCGGCATCATTTTACTGTTGCTGATCGTGGCGCTGTTTGCGCCGTGGATCGCCCCCTACCCCCCCTTGATTCAGGATTTGAATAACGCACTCACGCCGCCGAACGCGCAGCACTGGTTTGGCACCGATGAGTTTGGACGCGACATCTTCAGCCGCTTAGTGTGGGGCGCGCGCATTACCTTGTATATCGTCATGCTGGTGTCGATCACCGTCGGGCCATTAGGCCTGCTGTTGGGCGTCACCGCCGGCTACTTTGGCGGCAAAGTGGACAGCGTATTAATGCGCGTCACCGATATCTTCATCTCATTCCCGAGCCTGGTGCTGGCGCTGGCGTTTGTCGCGGCGCTTGGCCCCGGCCTGGAACATGTGGTGATGGCGATTACCCTCACCGCCTGGCCGCCGATTGCTCGACTGGCACGCGCGGAAGCGTTGTCGCTGCGGCAGGCAGACTTTGTCTCTGCCGTGCGCCTGCAAGGTGCCTCGTCTCTGCGTATTTTGTGGAAGCATATTGTGCCGCTGTGTCTGCCTTCGGTGATCATCCGCATCACCATGAATATGGCGGGCATCATTTTGACCGCGGCAGGTCTGGGTTTCCTCGGTTTAGGCGCGCAGCCACCCGACCCGGAATGGGGTGCGATGATCGCCAGTGGCCGCACGTATATGCTGGAGTGCTGGTGGGTGGTCACCGTGCCTGGGTTAGCGATTCTGATCAACAGTCTGGCGTTTAACTTTTTAGGAGATGGCTTACGTGACATCCTCGATCCCCGCAGCGAATAGCGTTGCTCCCCTGCTCGACGTGCAGGATCTTCAGGTTAACTTCGTTAACGGACGCCAGATTACCCCAGCAGTGCGCGGCATCTCTTTTCAGTTAGGCAAAGAGAAACTGGCCATCGTTGGCGAATCAGGCTCAGGTAAATCCACGGTGGGCCGCGCGCTGTTGCAACTGCATCCGCGCAGCGCGCAAGTCACTGCCCAGCGCATGCAGTTTGCTGATGTCGATCTGCTGCGGGCTTCTCCTGCACAAATGCGTGCCGTGCGCGGCAAACGTATTTCGATGATCATGCAGGACCCGAAATACTCACTGAATCCCGTGGTATGCGTGGGTGAACAAATTGCCGAAGCCTGGCGCAGTCACCATCCGGGGCAGCGTGAGGTGGCACGCCAGCGGGCGCTGGAGATGCTGGAGGTGGTGCAGATCCGCGATCCTCAGCGCGTCTATCAGTGCTACCCACATGAGATCTCCGGCGGACAAGGTCAGCGTGTGATGATCGCCATGATGCTGATTACCGACCCGGAACTGCTGATCGCCGATGAACCGACCTCGGCGCTGGATGTTTCCGTTCGCTTGCAGGTATTGACGCTGCTGGATGAACTGGTGCAACAGCGCGGACTGGGCCTGATCTTTATCAGTCACGACCTCAATCTGGTGCGGCGCTTTTGCGATCGCGTATTGGTGATGTATGCCGGTCGCGTGGTCGAATCGCTGTCTGCCGATCAACTCGACCACGCCCAGCATCCTTATACCTAGGGATTACTGGCCGCGCTGCCGGATATGGATGCGCGCCGTTCTCGGTTGCCAGTGCTACAGCGCCAGGCCAGCTGGTTACAACCTTAAGGAGTGAGCATGAACGAGATGATCCGTGTGAGTCACCTTAATCTCAGCTTTGGCGAGGACGAGCAGCGCAATCAGGTGCTATATGACGTCAATTTGTCGGTGCGTGAAGGAGAAATTTTTGGTCTGGTCGGCGAGTCTGGATCGGGGAAAACCACGGTGCTGAAATGTCTTGCCGGGCTGTTTACCCATTGGGATGGAGATCTCGCCATTGCAGGACGAAAACTGGAGCATCGCATTGATCGTGCCCTCTGCCGCCAGGTGCAGATGGTGTTCCAGGATCCTTATGGCTCGTTGCATCCGCGCCATACTATTGGCGACATTCTTGAAGAGCCGCTGCATATTCACGGTATCGGACAACGTTCCCAGCGCGTGATTACCATGCTGGAAAAAGTGGGCTTGAACCGCGCCTGGCAAACTCGTTATCCGCATCAGCTTTCGGGCGGTCAGCGTCAGCGTGTGGCGATTGCACGTGCGTTAATCCTCGAACCGCGCGTGCTGTTACTGGATGAGCCGACCTCGGCGCTGGATGTTTCCGTACAGGCAGAGATCCTGAACCTGTTGAGTGATTTACAGCAGCAGGAGAATCTTACTTATTTAATGGTGACACACGATCTCGGTGTGGTGGCGCATCTGTGCCATCGGGTTGCCGTCATGCAGCACGGGAAAATGTTGGAGACGCTGGATGTCGATGCATTGGTGGGGAATCGCGCGCAAGTGGCGTATACACAGATGTTGGTGGAGTCGAGTAGGGCTTAAACGGTACGGGTTGCCATTAACGGGGATGGCGCTGAGGTGAGTTCTGATCAGGTGCGCAAGGGTGCGCACCTGATTTGAGTAGCAAGATCCGCTTAACAGCAGCGCATTAAAGCAATTCACGCACGTATCGCACGATATCCTGATTCTGTCCGTGTTCGAACAGGCACTCCTGCAAACGCGCCCCGCTCACTGCGGTTTTTACCAACTCAGGGTCCAGCGCGCGCAGTGAATCGAGGTAATTGTCTTTCATCAGCGCGGCTTTGACTTCATTGAGAATGCCCGCATTGCGCACCTGCGGCTCTTTGCGCTCTGGCGGGTAACCCAGACCTTTTTCGCCGGTAAAGGCCTTCTCAAAGATAAAGCGCAGATTCAGTTCAGCACCCCAGCCAAAACCTTTGGCGAACGGCAGCGAAAGCGCGTTGCCATTGTTGATCTGAGCAAACAGATAGGCATCAGCGGGATCGATACAATAGCCACACACCACGCCAGGATGCAGGTTGAGCGATACCAAGGCGCCCTGTCCGGTGCCACAACCGGCGACCACAAAGTCCACCGCTTTGCTGTTAAGCAGGACGCTGGCCATGATGCCGAGGTGAATATAAGTCAGATGGTGATCCTGCTCGTCGCTCATGCCGACGTTGAATACCTGATGGCCGAGCGGTTGCGCGACGGTTTGCAGCTCCTTCCATACGGTTGCGTTCTTAGCGGCCTGGCTATTTTCCATCATCAAAGCGATTTTCATGATCCATCCTCAAATTAAATTGAAACACTGTTTCATTTTAATCAAGGTGCGCTAAAATGCAGCCCTGAAATGCCCTTTTCGGTGTGATTTACGTCACACATTGATGAAGTCACTGGTGAGGAGAACCCATGTTTATTTATAAAAGCGCAACCACTCAGGAAGACCTCGGTAACGGCGTGAAGAGGCGAGTCATGGCCCACGGGGGACGGATGATGGCGGTCGAAGTGACCTTTGAGAAGGATGCGGTTGGACCGTTGCATCATCATCCACATGAACAACTAACCTACGTGTTGTCGGGCCGTTTCGCTTTTACGATTGATGGGCTTACGCAGGAGGTCGGCGCTGGAGATACGTTGTATAAAGCGCCCAATGTGGTGCACGGCTGCGTTTGTCTGGAAGCGGGTACCCTGCTGGATACCTTTACACCGCAGCGCGAGGATTTCCTCGGAGCGCGGTAGATAGCGGATACACATGCAGTTGCATCTCTGGATAGTGCATGCGTTCCTGCTGGATTGCCGCTTGTCTGTTAAACGATCAGCGTTAACGCAGTCTGGGGCCGCTTTGGGGCTGGCGGTCCTCGCGCCGCTAACACGGAGCCTTCATGTCATTCGTTTGCCTTAGCACGAAAAAAGCTGCCACTCCGAGAAGTGACAGCCTGGCTAAGCAGTAATCTTATCTGTCAGTCAATACGCTGTTTAGCGCGATCTGACATTCACTTACGCGCTAGCTAAATTTTTCCGCCCACCAGAGCCGCAATTTCAATCCCCAACTGCTGCTCCAGCCGGTGGTGGTGCTCACCACTTTGCCCTGCTGCAATACGATAAAGGTCGGTGTCACGCTGATATCCCAGCGTTGACTCACTGCACCGTTTTCATCGTTCACCGCTGGGCCTTGCAGCCCTTTCTTCTCCAACCAGGTCGCAACACGCGAGTCATCACCCGACCGCAATGCCACGCTCACCACCTGCGTACCGCTCTGGCTGAGCGCGGCTACCGTTGGCGTGGTGAGTTTGCACACCCCGCACCAGGTGGCCCACACATACACCAGCACCGGCTTGTCCTGGCTTAATGTGGCCAGATTGACTTCGCCTTGCAGCGTCGTTAGCGGCTGTTGTGCCAGATCGGCTGGCAGCTGCGGGGCGCGCAGCCAATCCATCCCCCAAATGACAGCAGCGGCGATCAGCACCAGCCAGAGCGCTTCACGCAGCCAGCGCTTAATGCGCATCATGGCTTCGCCTGCAACGCGCCCTTCACTGCCGCTTCGAGTTGCGCATACGGCACCGCGCCGCTGATCAGCTCATTGCCCACCAGCGTGGCGGGTGTGCCCTGAACACCTAACTGCTGCGCCAGCGTCAGGTTCTCGTTGATGGTATCGAGGCTGGCTTTGCTGGGTTCTTTCAGCTTAATGCCGGTTTTATCCAGCGCCGCGGCAATGCTCGCTTCGTCGTGGTTGCCCTTTTTCGCCATCAACCGCTCGTGGAGTTTCAGGAAGTTTTTAGGTTGCTGTTCCCAAACCGTCAATGCCAGACGCGCGGATGTCAAAGAGGTTTCGGCACGATACGGCAGCGGTTTTAATACCACCGCCACCTGTGGATAGGTTTTCAGCAGCTTCTCAATATCCGCATCGAATTTCTTACAGAACACGCAGTTGTAGTCAGTGAAGTACACCAGCGTCAGCGCGGGTTTTTCAGCGCCGATGCGTGGTGAACCCGCATCGTTGAACAAGGCATCGTGGTTTTTCTTCACCATCTGCGCGACAACGCTCTGCTGCTGTTTCGCCGCTTCTTTATCAAAGGCATCCGCTGCTTCAGCCAGAATCGCCGGATTCTGCACCAGCGTTTCTCGAATCAGCTGTTTGATGCGTGCCTCTTGTTCAGGTGTAAAGGGTGCCGCCGCCAGCGCAGGCAGAGTCAGAAACATCAGGGACAGTAACAGGGATTTTTTCATCATTTTTTGGCCTCAGAGAGAGTAGAAATCACCGCTTCACGACTCAGCAACGGTGACAAAATGTGGCCATGCGGCAGTGCCGGGCCATAAATTTGGTTAAAAGGGATGGCGACACGGTCGCGTTTACGCAGGAATTCACCGATCGCCGGATCGGGCTGGGTCCAGTCACCGCGCAGCAGCACCACATCGTCGGCTTTCAGCGCGGCGCGCACGTCAGGTTGATTCAGCACGCGGGATTTATTCACCTTGCAGGTAATGCACCAGTCGGCGGTGACATCGACAAACACGCGTTTATCTTGCTCTAGCGCCTGATTGATTGCCGCTTCGGTCAGCGGCTGCCAGTAGAGCGTTTCCTCCTCTGGCTCAATGCGCGTCATCAGGAATACCGCCCCCACCAACGTCAGAGTGATAAATACCACACCGGCTTGTTGCAGCGCCCGACGCTGAATTAACCAGCCACAGAGCACCAGCAGCAATACGCCACCCAGTACCGTGGCAACGGTGCTACCCCAATGCGGGATCAACAGCGTGACCAGCCAGAAGGTGGCGAGCAGCATTAACAGACCAAGCAGAGTACGCAGATGAACCATCCAGCGCCCCGGACGCGGCAGACAGCGCGCCAAACCTGGCAATGCCGCCACCAACAGCCATGGCAAGCTCATACCGATACCGAGTGCCGCAAACAGCAACCACAGCTGCGGCAAGGGTGCGGTAAGCGCATAGGCCACTGCGGTTCCGAGAAAAGGCGCGCTGCACGGCGTCGCCAGTAAGGTGGCAAATGCCCCCTGACCAAAATGCCCCAGCAGCCCGCTACCGCCCTGCGTTGCCAGTCGGGTGTTAAGGCCTGAAGGTAAACGGAAATGCAGCAAATCGAACAGACTGGCGGTGAACAGGAACATCACCAGTACCATCAATAGCAGGAAACCACTGCTCTGGAACTGGATGCCCCAGCCAAGTGCCTGGCCGCTAAGCCGCAGGCCAGTCATCAACGCCGCGAGCAGCAGAAACGAGAACAGGATTCCGGCGCTGGAGGCGAGGAACTGCTGGCGAGTCTGACGGCGTGATTGCCCCTGTTGCTGTACGAGACTGCTGAGTTTGATCGCCAGTACCGGCAGCACACAAGGCATGAGATTGAGGATTAAGCCGCCCATCAGTGCCAGCAATATCACCGACCATAGGGTTTGTGGGCTTCCGCCTGTGACAAGTGGCTGCGCGCCGATGACCACAGAACTCTGCTGGGCAATTCCCGCGTCAACGACCACCAGCGACAAGGTTTTGCCCCGCAAATCGGGTGCTGCTTCGCCCCACTCATCGGTGACCGCGACCCGAGCGCGGAGTATGTCGCCCTTCACCGTGATCTGCGGTGCAGCCAGCATGCTGCCTTTTGGATAGTCGAAGAACAGCTCAGGTTTAGTCCAACCACCCTGACGCTGAGCGCGGATTTGGAGTTCGCCATTGACGTTGCTGACGTCGAGTTGATCGGTCAAACCGCTTTCAGCGGGGATCTGCCCCATCGCCTGGGCGTAATCACGGGCGAAATCACTATCAGCTTGCTGGTTGAAATCCAGCGTGAAAGGGAAATCGGTCAGAATGCAGACATCGCTACAGGTCGACAGCGTGAGCGTGCCGGCGAGGTGTTTATCTGACACCTTAGCCAACTCGATCGGCAGCGTGATATCGCCTTTATAGCCTTGGGTGGTAAGTCCGCTCACGTCAAAACGAGCAGGTGCTGGCCAATACCACGTGGCATTGATATCGGGCGTTTGCCAGCGAATTTCAGGGGCCACGCCGCCTTCGCCCGGTGACCGCCAGTAGGTTTTCCAACCCTTTTCCAGGCGGATATCCAGCAATATTTGCGCATCGGCGCCATTGTTTGCGTTGCGTAAGCGCACTTCTGCATGGCTGTTTTGTGCATTACGCAGCCAGCCTGTGTCGGCAGCGTGCACAATACTCGTGCAACTGACCAACAGGAGCAATAGGCTCCTGATAAAGAGATTCATTCATTTTTCTCCGGTGAATAACAAGGTTTACGCGATGGACAGCGTGGTGTTATTCCCGGAAGACACAGAAGGTCAGATGCCGCCGCTGTATCGGCGGAAAGAGGGGTTCGCGACGATAGCCGCTAACAGCATTGGACGGACATAGCGTGGTAAGCAGAGCCACGACCATCAATAAAAACGGCATGACGCTGTCGATAATCGGGGCAGCCGCGTGCAGTGATTTTCCGCTGATGGAGCAGAGTTTTTCGCCACCGAACGTTTCATGATCGCTGAACGACGAGGCGCTGATCTGCGCCTGAGGGGCACTCGGCAGATTAAAGCTACGCTGGGCGAGACAGAACGCCAGCACCAGACAAAGCAGTGCCAGAATCCATTTTGCGCGTTGTGCTGATTTGGTCATGCCATCGCCCCAGAGTAAAGTGCGGGCATTTTATGCACATGCAGCAGAAACACCAAGCTTTGCTGTGTAAACTTTTGTCTTGGTGTTTTGCATGTCGATAGCGTAGCAGCGAATGATTTATGCTTTCTGGCAGTTTGATAGCTGTCAGAAGGCGCGATAAATCACGCCGCTACGGTTTTGTGCTTACCATCAAATGGTTAAACAATATCATCCACCACACCGCCATCAACGCGCAACGCCGCGCCGGAGGTGGCCGAAGCTTGTTGCGAGCACACATACACCACCATATTCGCCACTTCCTCTACTGTGGCGGCGCGCTGGATCACCGAACTCGGACGCTGTGCCATCACGAACTCTTTTGCCAGCACCTCTAACGATTTTCCGGTACGTTTTACCTCATCTTCCATCATCGCGGCAAAGCCATCGGAGATCGTGGGGCCCGGCAGCACGCTATTCACCGTCACGCCGCTCCCTGCGGCCACTTTCGCCAGCCCGCGCGCCAGTGAGAGCTGCGCGGTTTTAGTCACACCGTAATGCACCATATCGGCAGGGATATTGCGTGCCGACTCAGAAGAGATAAATACCACGCGGCCCCAGCCACGTTTCACCATATCCGGCAACAAAGCGCGCGACAGTCGCACGCCTGACATCACATTGGTTTGCCAGTAGGCTTCCCAGGTTTAGTCATCGGTGGCATAGAAGTCCTTCGGACCGTAAATCCCGGCGTTGTTAACCAGAATATCGATGGGCGGTAACCCATTAAGCAACTGCTTCACGCCCTGCGCGCTACCCAGATCGGCAATAAAAGTATGAATTTTGGCCCCCGCCACCAATCCATTCAGCTTCTCACGCGCGCGGCTTACCGAGGCTTCACTGCGACCGTTAAGCACCACTTCGGCCCCACTCTCAGCCAATCCCTGAGCGATGGCGAAGCCAATGCCGCCCGTTGAGGCAGTGACTAATGCGGTTTTACCGTGCAAATCAATTTTCATACAGGTCTCCTTGATGGATGCGCAATATCATGCAGAACATCCATCAAGCCTGGTTGAGCGTATGAAATAGGCCTTATCAAATCATGCGGTTATTATCACGATCCGGGATGACCATAAGCGCTTGCGGCCCGTTTTCTTCCCCGCCAAATCGTCCACAGCGCCACCGTCAGCAGTAATAAAAGTGCCGGGGCAAAACCACATCGAGTTAACGGTTGTATTTGCTTGCACTTCCCTGCACACGATCCTTTTAACACGTTCCATACTGAGAACTTGATGCCTGAAGGAGTTATCGTGATGACGACTATTGCTATCGCCGCACCGGGCGCTATGGGCGCGGCCATCGGGGCTGTGCTTGCCCAGCACGGGGCGCAGGTGATTACCCCGCTAAGCCAACGCTCCGCCCAATCTCAACAGCGTGCACAACAAGCCAATATTGCCAACTGCAGCGCAGAGGCGATTTGCGAGGCCGATATTATCCTTTCAATCCTGCCGCCCGAATCGGCACTCAGCTGGGCGCAGCAGATGGCCCCGCTTCTGCAAGCTGCCGCACATAAGCCGCTGTATGTAGATTGCAACGCCATCAGTCCGGAGACGCTAAAGCAGGTGGCTCAGGTGATCGAAAGCACCGGCACACCCTTTGCCGATGCAGCGATTATTGGCTTGCCGCCGGGCGAGCAAAATCCCACCGGACCACGCTTATGGTTTGCAGGACCCCATGCCGGAAAACTGGCGCAGTTAAGTGATTATGGATTGCGGATACGGGTGATGAACGCTGAAAACGGCGCCGCCTCAGCATTGAAGATGGCGTACGCCGGTATCAACAAAGGCATTACCCTGCTGACCTCGGCGATGCTGATTAATGCCAGCCGCGTGGGTGCCGCCGAAGCGTTACGTGAAGAGATGCAGGAGAGCCAGCAGGCCCTGCTGAAACGAATGGAAAAAGCCGCCCCGGACATGCTGCCAAAAGCCTGGCGCTGGGCGGCGGAGATGGATGAGATTGCCACGCTCAATCAGGGCGAACTGGCCACCGACCAGCTTTATCGCGCATTAGGGGAAATCTGCCGCCAGCTGGCTGACGATCGCCAACACGATCAACAGTTCAGCGCCTTACTGGCGGACTTCTTTCAACCTGATGCAGACAAAGCGGGCTGAGCACTCACCGGCAGCCGCAGCTGACGCTGCAACCAGGCACACGCGGCCGCTTCATCCGGGTCGGCCGCATCAAGTTGCAGCACCGGTCCCAGCGCCATCGGCTGCGCCGTTTCCGCCAGCTTTCGCAGTTCCGGCAGGTACTCGGCACCTGGATGGCCTGGCATGCGATCGGTCAATCGTGACTGATAGCGCGCGACCGCTTCGTCCGGTGTGATGGAAAGCCACAGCTCCAGTACCCGGGTAATGCCCGCCTGCTGCAATCCTTGCTGCAGCACTTCTTTGGGCTGGAAACCAAACCAGGCGTCAATCAGGTAAACGCAGCAGTTGGGAGCCTGTCCGACCACCTTCCAGATCGCCTGATAGGCCGCGCACCCCAACTGCCGGTTACGCAGTCGGTCCACCGGCGCGAAACTGGCCATAAACGGTTCTTTCAGGCTGTCCAGCGTCAGCACTGGAAAACCAAACTGCTCCGCCATGGCGCGTGTCAGGGTGCTTTTCCCCGACGCGGGGATGCCGTTGACCAGCACCACCACCTTTTCTGCAGTGTGAGAAGTCATAGGATTTCTATCACCTCCGCCACACTGCTGGCCTGGCGTAACCGCATCAGCGTCTCTTCATCTTCCAATAATGAGACGATGGCGCGAATGCCCTCTTCGATGTGCGCATTGCTGTCGCGCGCGCCGAACATGATCACGATATCGGCTTTGTCACTCCCTTCAAAAGAGATCGGCTCATCCAGCACAATCATGCTGAAGCAATCTTTCAGCACGCCCGTTTCCGGACGCGCATGCGGAATGGCTATCCCTTCCTCAAACACATAATAAGCGCCGTGCGTCAGGGTATTGGCTATCACCGCCTCCGGATAGGAATTCTTCACATATCCACCGCTCACCAACGGTTGTGCGGCCAGCGCGATCACTTCGCGCCAGTCCGTGGCGCTGATCCCCACCTGAATCGCATTCGCTTCTTGCAGCAGTCGCTTAATACTCATACTGCCTCCTTAAATTGATTTGCGAATGGTATTACGCAGTTCATCAATTTTAACGAACAGCGGATCAATTTCCTGACGAAAACGACGGCTTTTCGCAAAGATATTTAATGCACGATTATATTCCAGCATTAATTGTTTTTGCGCATCGACCGCTTGCGGATTAACAGCGAGCTGTTGTTCCAGCTCGCTAATTTTTCCACTGATGGTTTCTGCCTGAAGATCTATTTCTTGTGAATCCTGGCTTTTATTTTCTGAGCCCTTTTTCAAGAATCCAAACATAGCGTCTCCTGCCCCGAATGGCGCCAGGGCACCTCAGGTTTATTACGTCATGAGTGAGTCGTACTTAACGGAACAGTGAAATCTTTTCTACCAGCACATTGGTAACGGCATCATTTGCGGGCACCAGGAAGTTGCGTACGCTGTCATTCACTTTACCTTTTTCAAACGTCTGCTTGCAGTTTGCCACCCACTGCACATTCATTTCCGTGCCGACGTTCACTTTTTCGATACCGCTGCGCACGGCCAGGCGCATGTCTTCATCACTCACGCCCGTACCGCCGTGCAACACCAACGGGGTTTTAGTCGCTTCAGTAATATCGGCCAGACGCTGATGCTGAATATGCGCTTTACCGGTATACAGTCCATGTACAGTACCGATGGAGATGGCCAGCATATCAACGCCTGTTTCATCCACGAAACGCTTAGCATCATCTACGGTGGTAAAGGACGCATCGTTCATTTCGACTTCTTTACCGTCTTCTGAACCCCCGATAGCACCCAGTTCGGCTTCAACCGATACCTGCAATGGGCGCGCCATATCAATCACGCGACGCGTATTGGCAATATTCTCTTCAATTGATAAATGCGAGCCGTCGTACATAATGGAGCTGAATCCGGCGTCCAGTGCCGTTTGAATCGCATCGAGATCTGAACAGTGATCCAAATGCAGGCACGTCGGTACATTACGGCTTTCAGATAATGAGCGAATCGCATCCACTAATAATTTGTGTCCGAGATATTTCGCCGTGCCGGTTGAGATCTGAATCATTAATGGACTGTTGGTTTTCTCTGCTGCTTTAAAAAAGGCCGGTAACATTTCCAGGCAGTGCAAATTAAAGGAACCTAGCGCTTTAAATTCACGTTGTTTAGCCACCTGTAACAGATCGGTAAAGTTATAAAGTTTCATGAAGCTTTTCCTCGTGGGATTTAGGGGATTTTCCGTTAACAAACCAGGCGATCAGAGTGATAAAGACAATAAAGAGTGCGACGAACAACCAGTTGCCCTGGAACGCATGACCCAATACCAGTCCGGTACTGATGACGTCAGAGTCACTGAAGGTCACACCGGTGAAGCCGTAGCTTTCGAGCATCGGTACCAGAATGGCCGGCAAAAAGGTGATAAACAGACCGTGTACAAAGCCGCCAATCATCGCTCCGCGGCGTCCACCCAGCGCGTTACCAAACACGCCAGCGGTGCCACCGGCAAAGAAGTTAGTGAGCAGCCCAGGCAGAATCATCGCCAGACCGAACATGGGGAATACCAGCATACCGACCACGGAACCCAGCGTTGTTGCCAGGAAGCCGACAATCACAGCATTCGGTGCGTAAGGGAACATTACCGGGCAATCGAGTGCCGGTTTGGCATCCGGCACCAGGCGCATAGCGATACCACGGAAGGCTGGCACCAGTTCGTTCAGCAGTAAACGCACACCGCTGTACAACACGAAGACACCCGCAACAAACTGAATCGACTGCATGAAGGCATACATCAGGTAGTTCATGCCGTTGCTGTACTGGCCGATAAATTCTGGGCCTGCTGCCACTGCCGGGATCAGGTACATCGGTACCATCACCACTGCCATCGACAGATAGGTGTCCTGCAGGAACTTGAAGTTGTCTGGCAGCTTGAGATCTTCCGTTGAGCGCGAGCCTTTACCGACCACCTTCGCCACTGCGGCTGTCAACAAGTAGCCAATGGTGCAGAAGTGTCCGAGTGCCACATCATCGGAATCCGTGATTCGGCGCACCACCGGCTGAGCCAGCGCTGGCATCACGACCGCCATAATGCCGCCGAAGATGCCGCCCGTCAGGATCAGCGGTAAACCTGTCAGCCCGGCTTTGTAGCCAATCACCGCGCCGATGGTTGCCATCCACAGCAGCGCCTGCCCGGTGAGGAAGATGTATTTGAACGGCGTCAGACGCGCGATGATGATGTTGACGATAAAGATCACCAACAATGTCAGCGCCACTTCTGATCCCAACTCGCGGCTGGCTAATCCGGCAATGGCGGCCACATCGGTGATATAGCCCTTCATGCCAAAACCGTGGGTGAAGATGGTATTCAGGAAGGTCAGCGTACCGACAATAATGTTGATACCCGCCATCATAATTAAGAAGCCCAGCAGCGTTTTAAAGGTGCCTTCCACCACCTTACCTGCGGATTTTTTCTGCAGTAGCAGACCAATCAGGGCAATAAAGGCGATCAGAATCGATGCCTGCCCTAATAAGTCTTTTACCAGGAAGTTGATCACACTATTCATGGTTAGCAACCTTCAGATTACGTTCTTTCATAAACGCCACGATTTTTTCTTCAATTTCTGCCTTGTCGGTCAGCTTATTGAGAATAATCACCCGTTTGATTTGCTCGGGGCTGGCATCGGCATTCAGGACATCCGCAAAGGCTTTTTGGGTTAGAATCATGTCGGATTTAAAAGCATTGGCTTCTGAAATCGTGGTGTGATCAATATCCGCTTCAATTTCGAGTTTCTTTAATACGGATTTGGCACTCATTTCGATAGCGAAACTGGAGCCCAGACCACATCCACAGACACATAATATTTTCAGCATGGCGTTTTCCTCACAGAATATGCAGTTGTTTAGCAAGTTTGTAATGATGCCCTTCGGTATCAACCAGGCGTTTTTTCATGCTTATAAGATCAATCGGTATCGGTCGATTACTGCCATTAATAATCACCGCTTTGTTGCGCATCCCCGACTGAATACAGCGCGCAACTTCACTGGCCATAATGGTGCCTTGATAAATCTCTTCACAGGTCGGGTCACCACTACGCAAGCCGTAACCGATAATAGTTTTACGAATTCGTACCCCTATTAGCGGCTCAATCTGTTTAATTAAGGTATCAATCGCGCCCTGAAAGCCCGGCGAGTATTCGCGGGTGTAGCCTTCAGAACAGAGGATTACCACACTGTTTTGTGCAGCAAGCCGTTGCGTGATGCGCTCTGCCAACTCTTGTGTTGGGATTTGGCACTCCGGAATCAGCGCAAAATCAGCATTGGATTTAATCGCTGACTGCAGCGTCAATTCACCACAATAACCGCCGAGCAACTCCACCATGAATACGCGACCGGTTAATGCACGGCCGGTATTTCTTAACTTCGAGACTTCTTTCAAGACTTGCTCACAAGCGGTAGAGAAACCAATGGTGTAGTCACTGCCAAAAACATCATTATCAATGGTCATGCCTACACCAAAGCAATTCACGCCGAATTCACTTAATGTATGTAAAAACTGTAATGAGCCATCCCCCCCGGCCATAATTAATACATCAATGCGCAGCGATTTGAGTTGTTTGGCGATCATCTCATACTCAGGGCGAATTAATTTTCGCGTGGTTCGTCCTGATTGCATCACGGGAATGGAAGTGATGGCATAGTCCACCAGATCGCGCTGTGACATTTCCTGATGGCGATTTTCTAATAAACCGGGAATGCCTCCATTAAATAACACCATATCCGCCTGCGTCATACGTGATATCTGAAACACAAAGTTATTTATTCCGGTAACATCGCCACCGCTTATCACTATGCCAATTCTCATTGTCATCACTCCGTATGCTGCGCGTCTGACATTCATTCTTCCGGTGAACGACTTTTCCATTTGCAACAGAGATCACATTTTTGCCATGTATTTCATTCCCTATGACGTTGACAAGGATTAATAGTCATTGTTTTTTGTGATATTTATCACATTGCAATTCTTACCCATTATTTAACAAAACCAATAAAATCATCCGGTTATATTTATTTCATGGTGTGAAACGCATTTAGCCTGCCATCACGTTTGCGCCTGAGTTTCTTTCGATCTGAATTGTGATTGCCCGCGCATTTTTATCGGTACGCCGACTTTTCCCCACGAAAGATAAAGGGATAATGATTCAGTACGTTATTTGTTGATCAGTGCCGATGAATGATTGACGTCACGTTTATCTGGCTGTCCAATATCGCAGCAAATAAATGACGAAGAAGAGAAAACATGACCAACTCGCAGGAGATGTTGCGTCAGCTCGCTGGCATAGTGGGCGACAAACAGGTATTGACCCATGCTGATGATAAAGCCTGGTACACCAAAGGATTTCGTGTCGGTCGCGGTGAGGCACTGGCAGTGATATTGCCGCAAAACTTGCTACAACTTTGGCAAAGTCTACAGGTCTGCGTGGCACAGGACGCTATTATCCTGATGCAAGCCTCGAATACCGGTGTGACCGGTGGCTCAACGCCGGATGGCAATGATTATGACCGCGAAGTGGTGATCATCAGTACCCGCCAGCTCAAGGGCGTGCAGGTGATCGATCAGGCGCGTCAGGTCATCGCCTTCCCCGGCACCACCCTGACCGAACTAGAGCACACGCTGCAACCGCTGGGACGCGAACCGCACTCGGTGATTGGTTCCAGCTGCATTGGCGCTTCTGTCGTGGGCGGTATCTGCAACAACTCGGGTGGTTCGCTGATTCGCCGGGGCCCCGCCTTTACTGAAAAATCACTGTTTGCCCGTATTCATGATGATGGGCGCTTAGAAATGGTCAATCATCTGGGTATCGATTTGGGTGAAACGCCGGAAGCAATGCTGAAGAGTCTGACTGAGCAACAGTATCAGACCGGCGACCAGGCAGACTGGGACGGCAAAATCTGGGCCGATGATTACGCCGATCGCTTGCGTGATGTCAACGCTGACTCCCCTGCGCGTTTTAATGGTGATCTGCGCTATTTGCACGACAGTTCTGGCAGCGCGGGTAAAGTGGTGGTGTTTGCGGTGCGCTTGCCCACCTTTGAGGCCAGCGCGGGTAGCGATACCTTCTACATTGGCACAAACGATGAACGCGAATTGGTGGCACTGCGTCGTTTTCTCCTCACCGAGATGAGCGAACTGCCGCTGCAGGCAGAATACATTCATCGCAACGCCTTCGACTTAACCGTGCGGTACGCCAAGCATATGTATCTGGCGATCCGCAAACTCGGCCCGCAGGCTATTCCTAAAATGATGGGCAATAAAGCGAAGTGGGACGTGCGTGTCAGCCATCTGCCTTTCCTGCCGCGTAATTTTGTTGATCGGGCGCTGCAATGCTTTAACCAGCTCACGCCGAGCTTTATTGCCCCGCGCGTCATGGCTTATCGTGATGAATATCAACATCATCTGATGATTAAAGTCGATGCCCAGCAGACACCTGAATTGCAGACGTTATTGCAGCAGTTCTTTGCCGGGCACAGCGGCGGCTTTTTCCATTGTGATGCCCGGGAAGGCGCAGATGCCTTCCTGGTGCGCTTTGGCGTGGGCGGGTGCACCATCTCTTATTGTGATGCGCTGGGTTATAACCCGAATGAAAGGCTGGTGGCCTTCGACGTGGCGCTACGCCGCAATGATGAGGACTGGCGTTTAACCTTGCCGGATCACTTAGCAGCGCAGGTGCAGGTTGATTCCTGCTGCGGACACTTTTTCTGTTATGTGAATCATCAGGATTATGTGTTGAAGGAAGGGGTCGATGCGAAGGCGTTTAAGGAGGCGGTGAAAGTCTATCTGGCTGAGCGTGGTGCAAAGTATCCGGCTGAGCATAATGTGGGGCATCTCTATCAGGCATCGTGCGAGCATGTGGATCATTGGAAGCAGTTGGATCCGACTAATAGCTGCAACCCTGGCGTGGGTAAAACCAGTAAGAAGAAGTATTGGGGTTAAGGTTACAGGGTAAAAAGACTTTAGCTGTAGCGGCTTGAGTTATCACGCATCCTGCTGCTGTTTGGTGGACAGGATGCGTGAATTTGCGACGTTAATATGCAGTGCGAATTACTTCGCGTACGCTTCGGTAGACAGGGTCAGCGTCACATCATCGCTTACCGCTGGCACATATTTATCCAGTTTGAAGTCCGAACGTTTGATTACGCCTGTAGCATCAAAACCAATCGCCTGCTTCTTCACCATCGGGTGCATGCCCTGTTGATTCAACGTCGCGTGCAGCGTCACCGGCTTAGTGATGCCTTTCAACGTCAGATTACCCTCCACATCAAACTTATTGTCACCCTTGGCCACCACTTTGGTGCTGTGGAACACAGCTGAAGGATATTTAGCCGTATTGAAATATTCCGTACCGAGGAACTCTTTGGTCAGCGCGGGCACATGCGTATCAATCTGTGAAACCGGCAGCGTAACGTCGACGCGCGACTGCTCTGGATGAACCTTATCAAACACCAGCGTTCCTTTGCTGTTGGGGATGTCAGCTGTTGGATGGGAAAAACCGAAGTGCGTCCAGGTCACAATAACCGAGGTATGCGCGGGGTCGAGGTCATAATGCATCGCCGCAGCCTGTGAAACGGGTGCATACAAAGCAGCGGCTGCCAACATTGGCAGGACTAAACGGGTAACGTTTTTCACTCAGAGTTCCTTTTAGATCGGGAGAATTTGTTGAGTGTCTCCAAATCGGGGGCTGAGGAATAGTGAAGAGATTTGCCCGTGACCTTCAAATATATTCAAAAATATCAGTAGGTAATGGTTTAGTGTGGTGAAAGTTTTTTTGACTGATAGTATTCATAGCCTGTTAACTATGACATCTGTCATAGCAGAAAAAACTGTGGGATTGCGCACACAACACCGCATTATTTGATTGGCGATTCATTCAAGTAGTGTTCAATTAAAAATAGCGGCTTGCCCCGTATTTTGCTATGTTCTCGTTTATATACCTACAATCTGTAATGGAATTATTGATAAGGAAATCAACTTGCACAACGACTACATCATTTCTCAAATCGAGTCAGACAGGTCTCTAGCTCTGCGCTTAGAGAACGCCGTCAAAGGTGTGAGTGAAAATCTTGCAAAACAAATGAGCCAGATTGGCTCTGGTGTGACCCGGCTCAGCTGGTATAAGTCATGTTTAACTGATAACTATCTCGACGTGTGTTCTAAATTGAAGGACGAAGATGTTAGATTTTTACTCGGCCTACGGGAAATTTACAAAAGGCAGAGCATTGCAGTTGATATAATACAAATATATGTGGAGCATGAAATAAAAAACCTTAACTCTCATGGTAGAGATAAAATAATTAAAGAGTTAAGCGGGTATTGTAGTCGAATAGCATCCAACTTTGGCTTAAGCAATGGAATTTCCCTATCCATTGCATTAGCTGTAACTCGTGGATTAAATATTTCTGGATTTCATGTCGGAAAATGGACGGCTATACCTGTAATGGCGACAGGGCTTTATGGTGTTGTTCAGGATGCTGCAGAATCAGCTGGAAGATTGAAAATGTTAAATCCATTATTTCATCATGTTCTTTACACTAAAAAATTAGAAATGATGTACTTTATAGTGGAACCGGTTCTTGGCCATGTCATCAAGGATTCATTTTTCGACGAAAATACAGTAATTAAAAATTTAAAACATTTGCTCACCATGTCAGGAAATATGTAATCTTATGAGAAATTTAAAAAGCCTACTAAAAGATTTCCTTTGGATGCAAGTATTTACTGTGATACCCATTATATTTCTGGTGATCATTACATCATTTACCTATGACAGATGGCCTGAGAAAACCTGGGCTACGTTAGCAATAAGTACATTTATACTGTATGGAATATTGATTTTCCTCGCTAAGAAATTTTGGAAGTAACTTCGGACTATAAGGCGTTACGTGGCTGCATTGGGCGGAGAGATAAGTATTGATGTGACTTTGCCTAACGGTAAGCACATCGCTTTTCAACTTTGATTAACGAGTATTCGCCAGCGGCGGCGTTCGCGCATTAAGCGGGTATGAAGCTGCTGGATAAGGGGCAGTGTCAGGGATGCAACCGCATCGCGCGTGAGGGTCGGCAATCCCTGCTGTTGTCGTAACCCCTGCAGTGCGACTTCCGCGTTATCGCTGGCATCGCACTGTTCGCGCAGTGTGGCTTGCCAGGCCGCTAAGGTTTGCGGCGTGATAATATCTAGCTCTGCCACGATTTCGCGTAAAAAGCGTTTGCAGTGTCCAAGCAGCGTTTGCCATGGAATCTGTGGCGACTGCAGTGCCAGCATTAGCCCATCGACATCCGCCACGCGCTGGTAGCGTGCCGACACCACATAGCCAATTTGCTGATCGACCCGTAATCGCTGGAAAAAGCGCGGTTCCAGCAACAACGACAGCGCGCGCAGTGCGGCTAATTGCCTGTCATCAGCTAGCGGCAGCGGAATAAACAGCAACAGCGCCTGATCGCCTCCGGTACAAGGGACCGGCTTAATGCCCCGCTGCAAGCGCGGCGGCTGTGCACCGCTTACTAAATCAGGCGTGAAGTCGCTGAGCAGATGCGATACTCGCTGATGCAATGACGTGTGCTTACCGCACCATGCTGCCAGCCATCGAGTGTCACCGGCCGGGGCAATCAATTGAGCGGGCAAGGCGGCAAGAAGCTGCCGAATCACAATCGTTTGGGCATGCGGCAGCGGTTTTGGCTGGGGCGTCAGGTTCAGTGCCTCAAGTGCATGATGCACAGCCAGCAAAGCGTGTGACTCACAGACAGGCTGATTCAGCACCAACTGCCAGACCCCCTGCTTCTGCTGCCAACTGCCACTTCCTCCAGCATGCCGCAACGCCGCCAGCACTGGACGCAGCCGGGTTTGCCGGGCCTGCGCTTCGGCATCACTCATCGTGTGATAAAAAGCGGGTCGCAACAGCAAGGTTTCAACCTGTTGCCGGGGCGCAAAACGCGGCAGCGGCATTGCTATCGGTGATAACAGTGGCAATACGGCCGGTTGCGCAGTGGGATAGAAAAAGAATGCCGGCGTTGAGAATGTGCTCGGACTTTGCGGCAGCCCTTTTTTGCGCAGCAGCGTGAAACCTTGCGTCTGGACGCTTTCTGGCGAGTCCAGTTGCTGCTGAGTAAGCAAGCGTGAGCAAGGCGCCTGCGCCAATGCGGCGATAAAAGCACTGAAACCCTGCGGCACATAATCGGCAGGCGCAAAGCCCAGCGCCCGGCCACGCAACTGCTCCAGTGGCGACAAGCAGGCAAAATCATGCCGTGCCAGCTGCGCATAATGCTGCTGTTGCTCCGAAGAGCAGAGTTTGATGGCGTCTAAATGCTGCCAGAAGCAGTGTTCAATGTGATGAGCCTGCTCCGCACTGATTTTAGGCCCGCTAAAGCGCAGTGCTAGCCAACCGTGTTGCGCATCCTGCCACAGCCATTGTCCCTGCAGCGTATCGCATAATTCAGCCTCTCTGAGCGCGCTCAGCAGGCTGCCCGGTGCCTCATCTTGCCAGAACACGCTGAGCAAGGTGACATTGTCACGTAAAGTCCGTTCATCGCCGGATAACATCAACGTCAGCCAGAAGCTTTCATCACCTGCCAGCAGCAACATCACGTCGCCGGGAGGCTGTGTGAGTGTGAGATTTGAAGGTAAGATTTTTGCCGAGCTGATCGAAGAAAAATGCAGCGCCAGTTCCGCCAGCTCATCTAACGATTGCGGTCCCTGCAACCACAACTCCATGGCATTCGCGTGATAAAAGCGCTGATGGAAGACGCGCAACGCAACCTGCAATGAAGTGACATTGTCACCAAAAACCTGCTGATTGCCGACGCGAAAACGTTGAAATGCCCCGCCCAACCTATCCACCAGCGCCGTTTCGCAAAGCGTGTCGGCATGCTGTTGCAGAAGTTGACATTCCGCATCAATCACCGCCACTTCCTGCCGAATAGCCTGCTGGCTTAACAGTGGTGCGGCGATCATATCGCTCAACCGCTGCACACCCTCAGACAGGTTCGTTGCGGGAAGCTGGAAAAAAAAGGCGCTGTGGCTAAGTTGCGTGGTGGCGTTGACCTGCCCGCCGAGCTGTTGCACCCACGGCATCAGGCGCTCGCTATCTTTAAAACGCTCGCTGCCGCAAAACAAAAGGTGCTCCAGCAAATGCGCCAGACCCGGCCAGCGGTCGGGTTCATTCAGACTGCCCGCCTGCACGCGAATCAGGGCTGCAGCGTCGCGCGCATCGGCCTGATGATGCAGGTGGCAACGCAGGCCATTGGCTAACACCAGCTGGCGAGAGGTCATCAGGTGACTCGCTGCTTGAAGATCAGTTCAGAGTTGGAGCGATTGCGGAACTGAAGCTGGGCGATTTTGATATCGCTGCAGGTGGCTTCGCGGCGCGCTTCCAGGATCTTACCGTGATGGGGTGACTTACTGCACACCGGATCGGTATTATCCGCATTGCCGGTCAGCATGTAGGCCTGGCAACGGCAACCACCGAAGTCTTTCTCTTTCTCATCACAGGAGCGGCACGGCTCCGGCATCCAGTCATAGCCGCGATAACGGTTAAAACCAAACGAATTGTACCAGATGTCTTCCAGACTGTGCTCAAGCACTGATGGGAACTCAACCGGTAACTGGCGTGCGCTGTGGCAAGGTAACGCCGTACCTTCCGGTGTCACACTGAGGAAAATCGAACCCCAACCGCCCATACAAGGCTTTGGCCGCTCTTCGTAATAATCCGGCGTGACGAACAGCAGATTCGTGAGGTTACCGGTTTCGCTCATTCGCTCACGGTACTCCGCCACTACCGATTCGGCATGGGCAATCTGTTCCCTCGTCGGCAATAAGCCCTGGCGGTTAAGATGCGCCCAACCATAGAACTGGCAGGTTGCCAGTTCCACGTCGTCCGCTTCCAGCTCAATGCACAGGTCGATGATCTTATCGATCTGGTCGATATTATGTCGATGCAGCACGAAGTTCAGCACCATCGGATAGCCGTGCGCTTTAACCGCTTTCGCCATCTCCAGCTTCTGCTGGAAAGCTTTTTTCGAACCGGCCAGCGCGGCATTGAGGGTTTCATCACTCGCCTGGAAGCTAATCTGAATATGATCCAGACCCGCATCCGCGAAAGCGTCGAGTTTTTTCGCCGTCAGACCGATACCGGAAGTAATCAGGTTGGTGTAGAAACCGAGATCGCGCGCTGCCTTGATCAACTCGGGCAGATCTTTCCGCGTCAGCGGTTCGCCGCCCGAGAAGCCCATCTGCACACTGCCCATGGCGCGCGCCTGACGGAACACCCCGATCCACTGCTCAGTCGTCAGCTCTTTCTCCTGTTGCGAGAAGTCGAGCGGATTCGAGCAGTATGGGCACTGCAGCGGGCAGCGATAAGTCAGCTCAGCCAGCAGCCACAGCGGCGGCGTGGCGGTTTTATTCAGGTTCACGACACTGGATCCATTTCTGTTCTACGGCGGATTGCAGGAATTCCTTCACGTCATCATCCACGCCACCCGCTTCCGGGAAACGGCTGTTGAGAATGGCGATGATGGCGGCCACATCCTGTTTGCCGGTGACCAGTTCAAGGATCGCCGTCGCGGTTTCATTCAGCTTCGCCATGCCTTCGGGATACAGCACCACATGGCTATCCTGCGCCGCTTCCCACTGCATGCGATAGCCACGACGGAAGGCGGGAATCAGATTATCTTTTATCATGTTACACCAGTCTTGTGCTGTGCCAGGACACCTGATCGGTGACCGTGTGATAAGGCGGGCGTTGCAGAGAATACGCCATGGTCATGGCATCCAGCAGCGTCCAGAGAATATCGAGTTTGAACTGCAGAATTTCCAGCATGCGGTTCTGCTGCTCAGCAGTGGTGAACACTTCCAGCGCCAGCGCCAACCCGTGCTCCACATCGCGGTTTGCCTGGCTCAGGCGGCTGCGGAAATAGAAGTAACCCTCTTCTTTGATCCACGGATAGTGTTGCGGCCAGCTGTCGAGGCGCGACTGGTGGATTTGCGGTGCAAACAGTTCAGTTAATGAGCTACAGGCTGCTTCCTGCCAGTTGGCGCGACGGGCGAAGTTAACGTAGGCATCCACGGCAAAACGCACACCCGGCAGTACCAGTTTCTCAGACAGCAGGACTTCACGATCCAATCCCACCGCTTCACCCAGTTGCAGCCAGGCTTCAATACCGCCTTCCTGATCGTTGCTGCCGTCATGATCGAGAATGCGCTGCACCCATTTACGGCGGGTTGCGGGATCCGGGCAGTTCGACATGATCGCCGCATCTTTCAGGGGAATATTGGTCTGGTAATAGAAGCGGTTCGCGACCCAGCCCTGAATCTGTTCACGCGTCGCTTCACCATTATGCATCGCGATATGGTATGGATGATGAATGTGGTAAAACGCGCCTTTGGCACGCAGCGCCTGCTCAAACTCTTGAGGCGATAAGGCTTCGGTGATAATCACGATGCGCTCTCCTGCAGATGAATCGCCATCCCGTCCCAGCTCACTTCAATGCCCTGCTGCGTCAGATACTGACGCTGCGGCGACTGCTCGTTGAGGATCGGATTGGTGTTATTAATATGAATTAAGATTTTGCGTTTTGCCGGCAATGCAGCCAGCAGCGCCATCAGGCCATGCTCTTCCGCGAGGGCCAGATGCCCCATCGCTTTGCCGGTGTTTTTACCGACGCCAGTGGCGAGCAACTCATTGTCCTGCCAGACGGTGCCGTCAATTAACAGGCAATCGGCTTTCTCCAGCCACGGCATGATCACCGCATCGGGCTCGCCCAGACCTGGCGCATACAGCAGGGTCTGGCCATTGGCGGTGTTCTCAATAAATAGAGCGACGTTGTGGCCCGGTAACGGACGATCGCGATACGGCGAGTATGGCGGCGCGTTGCTGAGAATAGGAATCGCGGTGAACTGCAGATTACGACATACATCGACGCGGAACGGTTCGAGTGGCGTAAGACCATGATGCTGCAGCCCGCCATTCCAGTGCTGCAACATGGTAAAAATCGGGAAACCGCTGGTGAGATCGGCATGCACCTCGGGCGTGCACCACACCTGATGCGGGCAGCCTTCGCGCAGACTGAGTAAACCGGTAGTGTGATCGATCTGACTGTCGGTAAGAATGATGCTGCCAATCGCCGTGCCGCGCAGCACCCCTTTTTTATTTAGCTCGGGTGTGTGGGCGATCTGCTGGCTGATATCTGGCGATGCGTTACACAGCACCCAATCTTCGCCGTTGTCACTGACAATGATCGAGGATTGCGTCCGCGCCTGAGCCTGAATCGTACCGTTGCGCAGGCCGCTGCAATTGGCGCAGTTACAGTTCCACTGCGGAAAGCCGCCGCCTGCCGCTGAACCGAGCACTTTAATAAACATGAGAGATAACCAGAATGAAAAATAAAATGCCCGCACGAATGGCGGGCAGAAAGTCTTAGCGGTTGGAGATGTACAGAGTCACTTCCAGGCCCAGACGCAGGTCAACAAATTCAGGTTTTTTCCACATAACTTTCTTCCTCAAAACAAATAACGCAGAGCAGGCTCTGCTGGAAATGCTTGCACCAGTAAACGAATTTTCTGGCAGCAAGGCACGACGCGGGCTGATGTTGCGCCAATGTAGCGGGCAGATCAACCCTGATTCGGTAAGGGAATTGTGCTAATCCTGCCAAATCTGTTGCAGGACGCGCAGCCAGTTCCCCCAGGCAAACTGCTCAATCATGACTTGATCATAGCCGAGCGACGTGAGCAGCGCATAGAGATGCGGTAGCCCTGAAACATCTTTCAACGCATCGGGCACGCTAATGCCGTCGAAATCCGAACCAAATGCTACGTTTTCTGGCCCCATTATTTCAACTAAATGATCCAGATGTTTAACAATTTCAATCAATGGCGTATCACTATCGCGCTTGCCATCCGGCCGTAAGAAAGCGTTACCAAAATTAATCCCTACCACTCCGCCACGATCGCGAATGGCACGCAGTTGATCGTCAGTCAGGTTACGCGGCTGGGCGCAAAGCGCGTGCACGTTAGAGTGGCTGGCCACCAGCGGTGCCGTTGAGAGCCGTGCAGTGTCCCAAAACGCTTTCTCATTCATGTGCGACACGTCAATCATCATGTGATGGCGATTGGCAGCAAGGATCAACTGCTCACCGGCGGAGGTCAGGCCCGGTCCGGTGTCTGGCGAATGCGGGAAAGCACCGTTTACTCCCTCACCAAATCGGTTAGGTAAGTTCCAGAAAGGCCCGATGCTGCGCACACCTGCCTGATAAAAGGCATGCAGATCTTCGCCATCGGCATCGAATCCATCCGCCCCTTCAATATGCGCGACCATCGCCAGCACGCCATCCTGGCGACAGCTGGCAATATCCGAAGCCGTCAGGCATAAGCGGGCGCGCCCGCCGGACTGCGCTGCCAGCGTCTTGAGGATGTCGAGTTGCTGCCAGATAATATCCAGCGGCTGCCACTGCTCGTTTGCACGTTGTGGTGCCACTTCGTTGATGTAACGTTGCGGCGGGACAAACAGCGCAAAGAGCCCACCGGCAAAACCACCCTGCTGCATACGTGGAAAATCCAGATGCCCTTTCTCAATGCCAGAAAAAAAGGCGCCAGCGGGATCGTCACGATGATGCAGCCACAGATTAAGCAGCAGGTCGTTATGACCATCGAAGGTTTTAAATAACATAGGGGATCACACAGCGAGATATATAGGCGCTATGCTACTCGCGCCCGGTTGATTCGCCAAACAAAGGGGCACAAAGCGTTAGTTTTGTGCAACCTTTAGGCCATGATAAAAGGTGGGTTTGACGTCGAGATGCTGCTTAATCAGGCCCTGTTTTTGATAAAAATCGGCGGTGTCCTGCTGCTGCGCAATGGTGGCGTCATCAATGGTTTGCCAATGCGACTGGCGGCGTGCAAAGGACTTCGCCGCGGCTTCTTTCGGGAAGCCGATGATTTTCGCCAGCGTGGTGGAGTACGCATCAACATGGCTGTTCGCCCAGCGATCCGCCGCCGCAAGGCGATTAACGTAATCCTGCAGCGCTGCACGTTTGGCCTCGTCATTGATTGCCGCATCGGTGGCCGCGAGGAAGCTGTTGCCGCTGGAGAGGCCAACGCCATTGATCAGCACACGTCCAGTATGCGTGACTTCCGCCAGCGCGGTATAAGGATCCCAGGTTGACCAGGCATCTACCGATCCATTGGCTAATGCGATGCGCGCATCGGCGGGTGTCAGGAAACGAAAGTTGGCGTCCTTATCCGTCAAACCGGCCTTTTCCAGTGCTTTCAGCGCTTCAAAATGGCCGATGGATCCACGCCCGGTGGCAATATTTTTCCCTTTGAGATCGGCCACGGTTTTAATTTTTGAATCCGGGCTAACCAATACCGCTAAGCCTTCAGGCACAGATTTACTTACCGCCACCGCTTTCACCTGCGAACCGGCCGCCAGCGAGAACAGCAGCGGCGCATCACCAATAATACCCGCATCGACGGCGCCCGCATTCAGTGCCTCCGCCAGCGGTGCCGCTGCCGGGAACTCCGCCCATTCGATTTTATAATTGAGATTATTGAGCTGCTGCGCCGCTTCCATCTCGGCATGCATATTGCCCTTCTGGTCGGCAATGCGCAGTGTGACGGTTTCCGCCGCAGCGGTTCCACTGGCAAGCATCACTAACAGGGCTAAAGCTTTTCTTTTCATTCTATTTTCTCTTATAGCGCAAAACCCCAGACTACCCTGTTGTGCTAAAAGCCCAGATGCCGATTTCGTCTGAGGAAAATCATCCTGCGCATAAGCAGCACAACGCTTTTGGCCGTCGATTCTCATCATCCCACATTTGTTGTGAACGGTTGGGATAGCGAGGGTTCACAGAATGTGGGCCCGGCTGCTGCGGCAACTTCGCAACGAAATGTCAGTTACGCAATGTGGCTTGTCAGTTATGCGTGAGCAGCGTGCGGCGATGTGGTCCAGACTGAGTACAGACCCATAAGGAGAACCTCATGCTGAACCACCCTGCTGAAAAATACCGCCCCTTTCCGGTGATTGAGTTGCCTGACCGTCAGTGGCCCTCGCGCCAGCTCACCCAGGCACCGCGCTGGCTGTCCACCGATCTGCGTGACGGCAACCAGGCGCTGGCGACACCCATGGACAGCGCCCGCAAGCTGGAGTTTTGGCAGCTGTTACTGCGCTGCGGCTTCAAAGAGATTGAAGTGGCGTTTCCTGCCGCCTCACAAACTGATTTCGACTTTGTACGCCTGCTGATTGAGCAGCATCATATTCCGCAAGGCGTTGCGATTCAGGTACTGACGCAAGCACGCAGCGATCTGATTGATCGCACCTTTGAAGCCCTGCGCGGCGCACCGCAGGCGATTATTCATATGTACAACGCCACGGCACCGTTGTTCCGCGAACGCGTATTCCGCCAGAGCAAAGCAGAGATCATTGAGCTGGCCTGCGCTGGGGCACGGCAAATCCGCGCCCAATGTGAAGCACAAAACGACACCGCCTGGACCTTCCAGTATTCACCTGAAACGTTCTGCTTTACCGAACCTGAATTCGCGCTGGAGATTTGTGAAGCAGTCGCAGCGATCTGGCAGCCGGGGCCTGAACGCCCGATGATTATTAACCTGCCCGCCACGGTGGAAGTGAATACTCCGAACGTGTATGCGGATCAGATTGAGTATTTCTGCCGCCACTTTAGCCAGCGATCGCAGGTGGCGATTTGCGTGCATCCGCATAACGATCGCGGCACCGGCGTGGCCTGCGCCGAACTGGCGATACTGGCCGGAGCCGATCGCGTTGAAGGCTGTTTGTTCGGTAATGGTGAGCGCACTGGCAATGTCGATATCGTGACGCTGGCTCTGAATTTATATACTCAGGGCGTAGCGCCGGAACTCGATTTCAGCGATATCCAGCAGGTGCTGGAAGTGGTGACACGCTGCAACCAGTTGCCGGTGCATCCGCGCCATCCGTACGCTGGTGAGTTGGTGTTTACCGCGTTTTCGGGTTCGCATCAGGATGCGATTCGTAAGGGCTTTGCCGAACGCAATGAGCGTCAGGAGGCGATCTGGCAAATGCCGTATCTGCCACTTGATCCGATCGACATCGGTTGCAGCTACGAAGCGGTGATTCGCGTCAACAGTCAGTCCGGTAAAGGCGGTGCCGCCTGGCTGCTGGAGCAAAACCATGGCCTGCAGTTACCGCGCGGGTTGCAGCAGGAGTTCAGCCGCATTGTGCAGCAGCAAACCGATGCTCACGGACAGGAGATGACGCATCACGCACTGTGGCAACTGTTCTGCCAGCATTACGGCTTAACGCAGCCTGCACGCCGCTTGCTGGACGCGGAAAGCCATAGCGATGAGAAAGGTGAAACACGATTTAAAGCGCGCCTGCAGGATGGCGGACAAACGCTGACGCTGGAAGGCAAAGGCAACGGACTGCTGTCGGCGGCGGTCGCGGCACTGCGTCAGCGCTATGATCTGGCAATCAGCATTGAGGATTACCACGAGCATACGCTGGGTAAACGCAGTGATAGCCGCTCTGTTACCTATATTAGCTGTACCAATGCACGCGGCGAACGTGCCTGGGGTGTGGGCATCGATAATGATGTGACACGCGCCTCATTACAGGCGCTACTCAACGCAGCCCACGCTTTTCTGCCGCAGGAAAGTAGTTTGCCGGTGTAACGCCGAGCACGCGGCGGAACATCGCACTGAAGGCGCTCGGGCTGTCATAACCGAGTTCGAGCGCCACCGTTAACACCGTTTCGCCCTGCGCCAGCCGCGCCAGCGCCACGCTGAGGCGTGCGCGGCGCACCCAATCGCTGAACTGCAAGCCCGTTTCGCGGTTAAAATGACGCGCCAGCGTGCGTTCAGCGACACAGAGTTCGCTGGCCGCTCTCGCGAGTGTCCAGCTCTCGCCCGGTTGCTGATGAATTTGCTGGCACAGTGCACGCATCCGCTCACTTTCCGGCCACGGCAGGCCGAAGGGCAGCACATCCATTACGCGAATTTCATCGAGAATCAATTCATAAATGCGTTCCGCACGACTGCCAGAGGCGTAAGCGTCCGGCAATGCCAGAGCACTGACGATCAGCTCTCGCAGTAGCGGGGAAATCTGCACCACCTGACAACTGGCAGGCAGATCCGCTCGTGCGAGCGGATCGACAAACAGCGTGCGTGCCGCCACGGCACCCACAATCTGCAGTGCATGCCCGGTGCCCGCCGGTAACCACACGCCACGACTCGGCGGCACAATCCAGCTGCCCTGCCGGGTTTCGACTTTCACTACGCCGCTTAAGGTATGGATCAACTGTGCACAATCGTGGTGATGCCATGACTCAGCATCACCGTGCACATAATCGTGCGCATAAGGCACCAGCGGACGCTGGCTAAAATCGAAGTTGAGGCGCTGGCTCATTTAGCGCTTCAGGTATTGGTAAACCGCCGCCAGGTCCTGCTCGCCGTAACCGGCATCGACCGCCTGCTGCCAGACATCGACGATGTTCTCCAGCGCGGACAGTTTGGTCTCACCCGCAGCATCCAGTGCCAGTCTGGCATCTTTCAAGGCCCACACCAGATGCATCTGCGGGGTGAAATCACCACTGGCGATCATACCCAGTTTCATTTTGGCGTACGGGGCTGCCAGCGGGCCACCATCCAGCACTTTCCACAGATCGTCGGTGCTGAAACCAAACTGCTCCGCCAGGCGTGTACTCTCCGCCAGACTTTGCATCAGGCCAATCAGCCAGCTGTTGACCACCAGTTTCATACGCGAGCTGGCACCCGCCTCACCCAGCCACTGTGTGCCTTTTCCAATTGCAGCAAACACCTGCTCAGCGGCCTGCGCTTTGCTTTGATCGCCGCTGGCCATCACCAGAATCTGCGCATTTTCGGCAGGCGCTTTGGTACCGGAAACCGGCGCATCGATAAAGAGCACGTCCGGACGTGCGTGTTGCAGGTCGGCAATCAGCGCATCAGTCGCTTCCACGCCAATAGTCCCCATCTGGCAGACGGTCGCGCCCTGCCTCAGTGCGCTGCTCGCTTCGGTCAGGGTCTGGCGCGTGGTGTCGCCGTCAGACAGCATGGCGATCACCACATCTGCGCCTTCCACCGCCTGTGCCGCGCTGTCGCTAAGCTGCAAACCAGCATCCAGCAGGTCTTCACCTTTGGCACGCGTGCGATTCCAGCCACGCACCACGAACCCTTTTTTCAGTAAGTTGGCGGCAAAAGCGTGCCCCATTGCGCCTAAACCTAATACCGCGACAACCGGTTGCTGACTCATCTTGATTCCCTTTTATGCATTCAGACAAAACAGTCAGACTGACAGAAATTTCTGCGCGCAGCCAGGCGAGAGGTGCGCCGAAAGGCATTTTTTAATCTCAACCCCGACAAGGCACAGGGTTAATCAGCATGCTTTTAAACAACCCTGGGCGCTTTCTGGCGAGTAGGATGGGATAACGATTTACCGGGTTAATTTTATCATTGCGGCAATGACACAAGAATTCGTATTCATCGCTATTCGATTATTGGAAAAAGTTCGCATATGATAAATGGGAAACTAACACTCTATAAATAATTACCGATGTCATCAGAAAACCAAAGTTTAAAAGTCACTCGAGAACGTGGAAGACCCCGAGTCTTCGATATGGACGACGTTTTAGATAAAGCAATGATAGTATTCAGAAAGAAAGGTTATCACGCTTCATCAATAGCCGACCTGGGCGAAGCCATGAGTTTAACGGCTGGAAGTATATATAAGGCGTTTACTGATAAGCGCACCCTTTTTTTGCGGGTATTTGAACGCTACATTGCCCTCCGTAATGCCGATTTACGTCAGCGGTTGCAACATTTCCCGGATGGCAGATCGCGGATTGAGGAATTACTGCAATTTTATTTAGACTCTGCGGTTGAGATTGAAGGGCGTAGAGGTTGTTTGGTTGTTGGGAGCACGGTTGAACTGCAAACGCTGGATGAAGAACTTTCAGCGTTAGTCAGGCAGGCCGTGTTGCGTAATCAAAACTTTCTCGTTTCGCTTATTATTGAAGGCCAGAAAGACGGATCTATTTCCTCTCAACTGGATGCTGAAACTGCGGCAGGCTTATTGCTGTGCGTGGCATTCGGCATGCGTGTGGTAGGTAAAGTTCAGGATGTGACTAATGGGAAAAAAACCATTACTATGGTGATGAAGGTTCTGGAATGATTCATTTGCCATATTAGGAAATAGTCATTTCCTAATTAAATTTAATCATAGCGCTCTCCTGACGCCTGTGATCCCTAAGAGGAATTGATATGTGCATCAATGATGTAGCGAAGAATCACAGAATGGCTATGGAGCAGGATGTGGCACCTCCAAAAGATATTTCAGAAGAGGAAGCCCTGGGGCGCGTTGTGGGCGAAATTTTAAGCGCGGGAAAAACGCTCAGTCGTAAAACACTGTGTTTTGAATTGCTCAAAAAGCTGGATGAAGCTGAAGAATCATCAGTTAAAAGGCACTATTCAAATATTTTTAAGAAATTATTGTCTTGTTAGCTTATAAATAAAAAGCGCATCCGTTTGATTGCTTTTAATATCTCTATTTTGAGCAATCATCGTTTCGTGTCGCCGACATCCTTTTTGTATTCGATAACATCATGAGCCAGTGCTTGCCGTTACGCTTATTCTTCTCGTTTCTGTATAAGAAACATCCCAATCATGGCTCAAACAAAGTAATAGGGAATAATCTGCTTTCCCCAGCGCAGAAAAAAACAAAATCACCTCCTCATCAGATAAGAATTAATTATGTTTTTAAGTCATGAGGATAATAAAAATGAAAGACCCTATACAGCGTCGCATCCCGTCAAATTTGTCGCGCATTGAATTATCTGAACAGTGGCAAATCACTTACTGGACGCTCACTCTGCATACGACTCAGGAAAGACTTACCCGGGCGGTGCGAGAAGTAGGATCAGAGACCGAAGCTGTTCGCCGATGGCTCACTGAGCATCCTCCTGCCCGACAACCTCAGTCTTATTAAGGTGATAGGCCATCGTCATGACACTGGCGGGATAGACGCATAAGGACAACGTGAGCGCAGTTTCATTATCGTTATGGCTTATGAATCCATCCGGCAGCCGCTCAGTCGTTTGCGTTGTCCCTGTTCAGCCCATAGCCAACAAAATAGCCATGAGTCAACGGCCTTTACACATCAAACGTCACAGCCCTCTCCCTGCCTGAGGTATAAAACGCTAATAACAGCATTTATTTAATATAATGCGTGAAAATGTAATACCATTTATCGGCAAAACTATTAACATATGCGCGATTAATGTTCCATTTGGTTCATTCCACGTCTTTTATACGGTCTTTCATAATGAAAATTGCTTTACTGCGACAGGCACCGTTGCTGATGCTGCCTGCATTATTCCCTTTGCAATTGATGGCGGCGGATAATGCCAGCAATACCATGGTCGTCAGTGCCGCGCCCGCGGACACCGGTTTGTCAGAGCTGGATACGCCCGCGGCGGTGAGTGTGGTGTCTGGCGAGGATATGCGTCATGCAGCACCACGCGTCAACCTCTCGGAAAACCTCGCCAGCGTGCCGGGCATGCAGATTCAGAACCGTCAAAATTATGCGCAGGATTTACAAATTTCCGTGCGCGGATTTGGCTCGCGATCAACCTTTGGCCTGCGCGGTATCCGTCTGTATGTCGACGGTATTCCCGCCACGATGCCAGATGGTCAGGGACAAACCTCAAATATCGACATTGGTTCGATTGATCACGTTGAAGTACTGCGCGGCCCCTTCTCAGCCCTGTACGGCAACTCGTCGGGCGGTGTCATTAATGTTGAAACCCAAACCGGTCAGCAACCCACCACGCTGGAAGCCAGCACCTGGTACGGTAGCTACGGCAGCTGGCGCAACAGCGTCAAAGCCAGCGGTGCCACCGGTGATGGCACGCACGCCGGTGACGTGAATTACACCGTGTCGGCCTCGCGCTTTACCACCCATGGCTATCGCGATCACAGCTCGGCAGAGAAAAACCTCGGTAACGCCAAACTCGGTGTGCGCATTGATGATGTCAGCACCCTGACGCTACTGTTTAACAGCGTTCACGTGGATGCGCAGGATCCCGGCGGTTTGACCGAGGCGCAATGGAAAGATAATCCGCGTCAGGTTGCAAGTAACGTGACGCTTTACAACGCGCGCAAAACCGTCGACCAAACGCAGGCTGGGCTGCACTATCAGCGCCAGATGAGCGAGAATGACGATCTCAGCGTGATGATGTACGCCGGTGAGCGTGAAACCACGCAGTATCAATCGATTCCGATGGCGACCCAGCTGAAAGCAGGCTATCCCGGCGGCGTGATTTCGCTGGCTCGCCACTATCAGGGGATTGATACGCGCTGGACCCATCGCGATACCGTGTTCACCCTTCCTGTGACGCTGACCGCCGGTCTCGACTATGAAACCATGACCGAAAAGCGTAAGGGTTATCAGAATTTCACCACCAGCAATGGCGTGACGGATTACGGCGTGCAGGGTGATATGCGCCGCAATGAACGCAACCTGATGTGGAACCTCGATCCTTATCTGCAAACGGCGTGGCAGTTCACCGATAAGTGGTCACTGGATGCTGGTGTGCGTTTGAGCACGGTGAATTTCGACTCCAACGATTATTACGTCACTTCCAGCGATCCCGATGACAGCGGTAATCGACGTTATCACCGCTGGCTGCCTGCCGCCTCACTGAAATATGCGATTGATAATAGCTGGAATGCCTATGTGTCTGCGGGCCGTGGCTTTGAAACGCCTACGCTAAATGAGTTGTCTTATCGCTCAGCCGATCAGTCTGGCCTGAACCTCAATCTGAAGCCGGCGACCAGCGATACGGTTGAGCTGGGCACTAAAAAGCGTATCGGTAACGGTTTAATTACCGCCGCCGTGTTCCAGACCGATACCAAAAACGAAATCGTCTCTGACAGCAGCTATGAAGGCCGCACCAGTTATAAAAATGCCGGTGAAACCCGTCGTCGCGGGCTGGAGTTGGGTCTGGATCAGGAGTTTGGTTATGACTGGCACCTGAAAGCGGCGTGGACCTTGCTGGATGCGCGCTATCGCTCTAACGCCTGTGGCACTGAAAGCTGTGACGGCAACCGTATTCCAGGCATCGCACGTAATATGGCCTATGCCGGGTTAGCCTATGCGCCGGATCATGGCTGGTATGCCGGCGGTGATGTGCGCTACATGAGCGACATTGCAGCGGACGATGAAAATGATGTCAAAGCACCCTCTTATACCGTATTTGGCCTGAACTCGGGTTATAAGTGGCTGGTACAGAACTGGACGCTGGACTTGTTTGGTCGCGTGGATAACCTGTTTGACCGCACCTATGTGGGTTCAGTGATCGTCAATGAGAGCAACGGTCGCTATTACGAGCCGGCGCCAGGACGCAACTACAGTGTTGGTCTGACGGTAAGTTATGCGTTTCAGTAACTGACATCGCGCCTGATAAAAAGCCCTGCAACCTTATTCGGATTGCAGGGCTTTTTTTATGCCGTTTTGACAATGCGCATGCAGTGCATGAGCATGCCTGACCAGTCGTTTTACTTCAGCAGAGCCAGCACGTCGGTGGTTGAGCCGGTTTCGCCCAGACGCGGGAAGATACGCTCAACGCTGTTTTGGTGGGTATCAGCGTTCAGACAGGTCATCGCATCTGTTGCCAGCGTGACGTTGTAACCTAGCTCGTAAGCCTGACGCGCAGTGGATTCCACGCCAATGCTGGTGGCGATACCGCACACCACCACCTGAGTGATACCACGCTGCTGCAACTGATCGTGCAGATCCGTATTGTGGAAACCACCCCAGGTCTTTTTCGTCACGGCAATTTCATCGGCTTTCAGCGCCATTTCCGGTACCAGCACAGCCCAGTCGGCTGGCAGTTCGCCACTATGACGCGCCTGCTCGTTACGGCCTGGTGCGCCACCGGCGACATTCACTTTCACCACCGGCAGGTTTTTGTCATGAAACGCCTTAACCAGCTGTGCACAACGCTCAACCACGACATCGGCTGACAAAGGCGCAACAGGAAGACGGACAATACCGTGCTGCAGGTCAATCACAATCAGGGCGGTTTTTGCGTCTAAGGTCGTTAAAGCCATGGGAATTCCTCTCAGGATTATTGGTCGGCAATACGTTGCAGTAAGGGAATAGCGGCCATTAAAATTTTCTGCTCCGCACTATTAAGCGTGGTTGCCATGCTTTGGAGTAGCCAGTCATCACGTTGTGCACGATTGGCGGCGATCAGCCTCAGGCAGCTTTCGGTCGGCAGATAGCGGGTTTTACGGCCGTCCAGCGGATCGGCTTCCCCTTTCACGAGTCCCTGCGCCTGCAAGCTGGCAACGGTCGCACCCATCGACTGGCTGCGCACGCCTTCCAACCCGGCCAATTCGGTTACCGTCATTGCGCCATCGCGCACCAGATAACCCAATACAGAAACCTGTGGCCAGGTGAGATCGCCCGGTGGGGCCGATTCGCGCAGACGTCGCGCCAGTTTGCCATTCACGCTGCGTAGAGTCGCAGCCGCGCTATTCAGGTCGCTCATGGCACCTTCTCCTTACTGATGAAGCGCGAGTATATAAATACGAAGGCAAACTGTGTAGTTTACCTTCGTATCAATTTGTAATTGGCACTCACGGCCGCTTTATGTAATGAATCAAACTGTGAAAACGCAGCGGTGTGCTGAGGGGATTGCGATAACTGTGCGCGACATCCGCCGCAAACTGGTGCGCTTCGCCGTTGAGCAGACGACGCCAGGTTCCCTCCACGCACAGCAGCAGCTCACCTTCCAGCACCACCACCTGCTCAATCACGCCACTTTCGTGTGCGGAAGAGTCGCTTTGTGCACCGCCAGCAAGGGTGACTTCCAGCAGATCAAAACGCAACGCGGCATCATATGGCAGCAGCGGCTTCACCTGCATTAGCGCATTGGGTTGGCTAAAAGTCGCGGCGATACCCGGCGGTTGATCGCTACCCTGAACAAAAAACGAGAAAGGCACATTGAACCCGGTGGCGATTTTCCACAATGTTGCCACCGTTGGGCTGGATTCACCGCGTTCGATTTGGCCCAACATCGCTTTGCTGACGCCGGTGCGATCCGCTGCCAGTGTCAGGCTCCAGCCGTTCGCCTGGCGCAGTTGTTTTAACGCCTGACTCAAATGTTGATGCAGATTTTCCATGATATCTCCTGGCAAATTCGCGCGCAGTGTAGCACTTGTGCGTTATAACACACTCGTGCGATAGTGTGCGTTATAACGCACAGCAGGATGCAAACCGATGATCACCGCCACTTCGCGCAACGCTTTCTCTTTCCCTATGCTGGTTTCCGGCTTTATTGCGGTGCTGGTGGGATACAGCAGCACTGCCGCATTGATTTTCCAGGCCGCTCAGGCTGCAGGCGCCTCGCCGGAACAGATCGGCGGATGGCTGTCGATGCTCGGCATTGGCATGGGTCTCGCCTCTTTCGGTCTTTCGGTGTGGACACGCATGCCCATTCTGGCCGCCTGGTCGACGCCGGGGGCGGCACTGTTGGCCACCAGCGTGCAGGGCCTGACCTTAAATGAAGTGGTCGGCGTGTTTGTAGCGACCAATGCGCTGATCGTACTGAGTGGCGTGACCGGACTGTTTGCCCGCTTGATGAACCACATTCCGCAATCTTTGGCAGCAGCGATGCTGGCGGGGATTTTACTGCGCTTCGGGATCGGCACCTTCATCGGTTTACAAGGCAACTTCGCCCTGTGCGGCAGTATGTGTCTGGTGTGGCTGTTAAGCCGACGCTGGCTGCCACGCTATGCCATCATTCTGGCGCTGATCGCTGGCGTGCTGGTGGCGGTGGGTCAGCAGGCGATTCATTTCCCGCCGCATGCTCTGACGCTGAGCGTGCCGGAATTTATCATGCCGCAGTTCACGCTGGCATCGCTGATTGGGGTTGGATTGCCCTATTTTCTGGTCACCATGGCCTCACAAAATGCACCGGGCATTGCGACCTTACAGGCGCATGGCTACCAACCGCCGGTTTCCGCTCTTACTGGCTGGACCGGTTTTATTGCGCTGATCTTGTCTCCTTTCGGCGGCTTTTCGGTGTGCATAGCGGCCATTACCGCTGCCATTTGCATGGGGGAGGATGTGGATGCCGATCCGAAACGACGCTGGATGGCCTCCGCGATTGCCGGGATTTTCTATCTGCTGACTGGCTTTACCGGCGCGCTGATTGCCATTCTGTTAAGTGCCTTGCCGCAGGTGCTGATCGCCACGCTGGCCGGGCTGGCGCTGCTGGCTACCCTCTCCGGCAGCCTGCAACGCGCTCTCGCCGAGCCCGATCACCGTGACAGCGCCATCGTCGCCTTTTTAATCACCGCCAGTGGTATCTCTCTGCTGGGGATTGGTTCTGCCTTCTGGGGATTAATCGGCGGCATGATCACCCATCTGGTGCTGAGCCACCGCGCACGCGCTTAAAATTTCAGCAACCGACGCTTACACGCGGGAAAAACACCCTGTTTTTCCCCCTTTATCAGCCGTTTGATTCCCCTGCATTTGGCTTAAGATCACCAGTATCGCCAAATACACACACTATTTTGCTTCAGGCAACCACCGATAAGGGCCCTACGAGTGGCAAAAACTTTTCTGCGCAGCGGCAATCTGGATTCGGTACTGGCACTGGGTGAAAACGGCCAGCCGGTCTGGGCTTCTGCCCTGCAAATCCGTGAAACACTGCGTTTACGTCGCCAGACGGCGCTGGCAAACTGCCTTGCCATTCCCCAGGCTAACGAACGTGGGGACCGCCTCGACTGGTATGCGCCCTTTAACGGCAAAGTAAAATCCTGGCGCGGTGCCAGCGATCATGAGCGGCAAAAAGCGCTGGAACTCCTGACGCTCAACCAGCAGGATTTACTGGCCGCAAGTTTACGCGCGCGTGACGCGGAGAATCCGGCGATGCGCCTGTTTGGCGCCTTACTGAGCAAGACGTTGCAGTTCCCGGATCAGCAATATGTTTATCTGGTTGATGGCAAACCCGTCATCACCTTCTGGGGCTTTGTCGATCCGCAGGCGCGCTCACGCGATGACGCACTGGCCTGTCTGCGCGACAGCCTCGAAGAGGATTTACCGCCGTTGCTGCCAGAACCACCGGCTGCGGTTATCGTGGCGCCGGTTATTGCGCCTTTGATTGAAGTGCCTGCCGTTGTGGCTGCACCCGTGGTGGAAGAGCCCGTTGAGATCGCCCAGCCTGAACCTGAAGCGCCACAACCCGCACCTGAGCCTGAGCCTAAAGTTGAACAGCCGCCTGTTCGCCGCCCTTCCGCATTGCGTCCATTGGCATTGCTGCTGCCGGTTGCCGCCGTGGCTGCGGCTGGCGTAGCGTTCTGGCTGCACAGCTCAGCGCCTGAAGCCACACCGCCTGCCCAGGTTGCCGATGCACCGGCTCCCGTTTTCACGCCACCGCCAGTGGTCGCGAAAGCTGAGAAACTGGCCGCCACGCTGCCACAAAAAACCGCCACGGTCACCGCTGCGCCTGTGCCTGCCGCGCCTCCTGCGCCGCCTGAGGTGATTGCTGAACATACTGAACCGGCCAAGGCCGATGACCTGGTGATGACTACCGAAGATGCGCGTATCGGATCTGTGAAATTTATTAACGGCACCTGGCGCGTGATATTACGACAGACTAACCTGCCAACCGGTAAGCCACCGAGCCTGCGTTACCAGCTCCGTAACGGTAAAGGCATCGCCACCATTACACAGGGCGACAATATCCGCTGTAAAGCCGATGTGACTGCCGCAATGACGGTGGACGGCACCATGGTGGTTCGCAGCCGCTATACTGCGACCTGCAGCGACAAATCGCGCTACCGCATGCCGGAACTGGTGTGTAAAGCCGGTGATGGCATTGCCAGTTGTACTGCGCAGTACGGCGCAGATCAGGTCTTCCCGTTGACGATTAAGCGTGAGAGTAAGTAAACATGTTGGCTCCCCTCATCGATGACAAACAAAAAATCACGCTGATTGAAGATAGCGGTGTGCAGTTTCTCGATTTTGGCTTACGTCTGCCTGCCTTGCAGGCGCGCCGCCAGTTCGTTCGTCAAACCGCTAACGGTCCGCTGCTGCGACTGAACGTGGACGGTAACAGCGGCAAATTTTTGCTCTATCCCGAAGATGGCGGTGCAGCAGAGGTGGTACGTCCCGAGTCGGACATTGCACTGGCAGATTCGTTAACGCTGTTGGCACACCAGTGGCTGCCGCTGCCGGTGCTGCGCTGCACCAGCGGTCGCCGTTTTATTGGCGGCCCGGATAACTGGGCACGCCTGCACCTGGCACCGCTGGCACAGCCCGATGCCGCAGGTAACACCCATCGCATTACGCTGGCGTTTGACACCCGTATCGTGCCGGAACAGGACGGCGGCGAACAGCACGGTCTGAGCAAAGCCGATGCGCAAAACGGCGTGAGTTTCGCCCTTGCCTGGCACAACTATGAACTGGGTGAGTTTCTGGACCACACCTGGGTGGATGGCTGGCTGCGTGAAACCTTTACTCAGCAGGTCAACGCGCTGGAATCTCGCCGCGAGCAGGAGCTGAATCAGGCGCTGCGTGAGTTTGAGTATCAGGCACACTATCTCAACCTGCTGGAGCTGCTGGGTGAGCAGTTGGATCTGGCCGAGATCTACATTCAGGCCACCTCGCTGCAAACCCCGGCGGTGAATGTCGATATCATCCTCGACGTTGGCAACTCGCACACCTGCGGCATTCTGGTGGAAGACCACGCTGAAGAGAGCAACGGTCTGCGCCAGACTTACGAACTGCAACTGCGCGACCTTTCTGAGCCACATCAGGTCTACAACGAGCTGTTTGACAGCCGTCTCGAATTCGCAGAAACCCGCTTTGGTAAAGCAAACTTCTCACTGGAAAGCGGCCGCGAAAACGCCTTTATGTGGCCATCGCTGACGCGCGTTGGCCGTGAAGCCAGCCGCCTTGCCCTGCTGCGCGCGGGTACCGAAGGCAGCACCGGTCTCTCCAGCCCGCGCCGCTATCTGTGGGATGAAGCACGATATCAGCCAGGCTGGCGCTTTAACGCCCATGGCAGCAGTGATGAGCCACAGGCAACTGCGCTGCCTTTCACCCTGTTGCTGAATGACGAAGGCCAGCCGCTGCACGCGCTGGCGGAAGACGATCGCCTGCCGGTGTTCTCTGCCAGCTACAGCCGCAGTTCGCTGATGACCTTTATGCTGTGTGAGCTGCTGGCTCAGGCGATGATGCAGATGAACAGCGTGGCACAGCGTCAGCGCATGCCGCAGAGCCAGGCTCCGCGCCAGCTGCGTCATGTGATCCTCACGCTGCCTTCCGCGATGCCGAAACCGGAACGCGAGATTTTCCGTCGTCGCATGCAGGAAGCCATCGCGCTGGTGTGGAAAGCCGAAGGCTGGCATCCGGCTGAGGAAGATTTCAGCGTGCAGAGTCAGGCGAAAAGCCTGCGCCCGGTGCCGGATGTGCAGATGGAATGGGATGAAGCCACCTGCGGACAAATGGTGTGGCTGTTCAATGAAACCCAGGTGAACTTTGCCGGGCGTGCGGAAGATTTCTTCAGCAGCATGGCGCGTCCGGATCGTCCACGTGAAGTCGACGAAGTACCAGGCAAAAGCCTGCGCATCGCTTCTATCGATATTGGCGGCGGCACCACCGATCTGGCCATCACCCAATATCGTCTCGATGACGGCCAGGGTAATAACGTTAAAATCACCCCGCGCCTGCTGTTCCGTGAAGGCTTTAAAGTCGCAGGCGACGATATTCTGCTGGATGTGATTCAGCTTTGGATTCTGCCTGCACTGCAACAAAGTCTGCAGAAGGCTGGGCTGACGCTGGCTGAACCGCTGATGAACAAGCTGTTTGGTCACGACAGCCGCATGGATGGGCAAGCCACGCTGCGTCAGCAAGTCACCCTGCAGCTGTTCATCCCGCTGGCGCAGGCCGTGCTGGAACGCTACGAAAATTGGGATCCGCTCGACAGCCACAGCGAAATCAATGCGCTGTTCGGTGAGCTGGTGCCACAAAAACCGGCCAGCAGCGTGCTGGCGTTTGTTAACGGTGAGATTCAGCGCACGCTGGGCGGCGACAACCGCTTCGATCTGCTGGATGTGCCTTTGGTGGTCAGCATGGCGCAGCTGCACGGTGAGTTCCTGCAGCATCGTATGGCGATCATCCCGGCCCTGCGTGCCATGTGCGAAGTGGTGTCGCTGTATCAGTGCGATGTACTGCTGTTAACCGGCCGTCCTTCGCGCTTCCCCGGCATTCAGGCACTGGTACGCCATCTGCAGCCGCTGCCGGGCAGCCGTATTTTGTCGCTGGAAGGCTATCACACCAGCGACTGGTATCCGTTCAACAAACAAGGCCGCATTGATAACCCGAAATCCACTGCTGCCGTCGGCGCGATGCTGTGCCTGCTGGCGCTCGATCTGCGTCTCAGCAGCTTCTGGTTCCGTGCGGGTGATTTCGAGCCTTATTCCACCATTCGCTATCTCGGCGTGCTGGATGAAACGGCCACGCTGAGCGATGACAACCTGTGTTACAGCGAGATCGACCTCGACAAAGGGGATTTCGCACTGGATCGTAAAAGCAGCTTCCGCATTCGCGGCAATGTCTGCCTCGGTTTCCGTCAGCTGGATAATGACCGCTGGCCAGCTTCACCGCTGTACAGTCTGAGCATCACCGATCCGCATCTGGCACGTAAAGTCGCCGGCGAAAGCATCCTGCGTATCAAGCTGGCGGTACAGCCGGGGCCGGACAACTTTGGTCCGGAGCGTCTGGTGCTGAGCGATGCCCGCATGGATGACGGTACTCGCGTGCCGCTGGAACAACTGAGTCTGAAACTGAATACGCTGTCTGCGACCGGCAATGCCAACGCGCAGTATTGGATTGACAGCGGGAGCGTCTGCAAACGATGAGAACTGCCAAGAGAGCCACCTCTGTTACGCCCGCCAAACGTCTGAGCCTAATGCAGGAGACGCTGGACGGTGCACTGAACTGGATTGAAACCCATCAGGCGCAGGCACCGCGTCTGGCACTGGAAGCGGATACGCTGCGGCTGCAACTGCGCCGCGCGCGCGTGGAAAGTCATGCGCTGGCGCGTCAACTGGCACGTCCGGTGACGCTGGCGATGTTTGGCCAGTCACAGGCGGGCAAAGCCTGGCTGTTGAGTGAAATGGTGGGCGATGCGCAGGGCCAACTGATGGCGCGTCTGGGCGATAGAATTGTGAACCATTTCCAGAACATCAATCCCGGCAATCTCGATTTTGCCATTGCCACCCGCTTCAGCCACCAGCGTGAAACCCAGTCCAGCGCCTGGCCACTGGAGATGACGCTGCTCAATGACGTGGAGCTGATTCGTCTGGTGCTGGCCTGTGCCAAAACTGAAGCACAGCCAGACAGTGCGGTGATCGATGCCGCGCTGCAGCGTTTACAGCGCCATCGTCAGGACGAGCCGCAGCCGGGCCTCGACAGCGATGCTTTGATTACATTGTGGGCGTGGAGCCGCCGCCAGCATCGTCACGCCGAGGTACTCGATCGTCACTTCTGGCCACAGGCGGTGGAACTTGCTCCGTGGTTAAACGTCGATGACCGCATTCAGCTGTTTGCGTTGCTGTGGCCTAATCAGGTGGCACTCAACGAACAGCTGCGTAATCTGATGCACCTGCGCTATCAGCTGCGCCAGGCACCGCGCCTGCTGGCACCGCTGAGCCTGTTAACCGATGACGCCTCGCTGCCTGCGGAAAAACTGATCAGCAACGATGCCGACTGGCAGGAAATGATTGAAGTCTGCCCGATTGTCGCCAATCGTGTCGCTAAACCACAGCAGGTGCCGTTGGGCCTGCTGGCGTTGCTAACGCTGGAAATCACCGTTCCGCTGAATTCAACGCCGCGTCAGGCACTGTATGACGAAGCCGATATGCTGGAGCTGCCAGCGCCCGGCCAGCCTGCCGACGTGGGTCAGCAAGAAGATTTAGCCCAGCTGCGCAAACGCGATCCTCTGCGGGCGGCGCTGCTGGAGCAGAAACGCGCACTGCTGCCGGGACTGTATGCCGCGCGTCAGGGCATCGACCTTATGCTGATCTGTACCGCCGCCAGCCAGCGTCAGGATACCGACATTGCGGTTAACGCACTGCGTGAATGGCATATCCATCAAACCGTAGCGGCCAGCGGCGAGAAGCCACGCCTGATTTGGGCGATTACCCCGCACGATGCGCGCTATCAGCAGCAGCAGATTAATGTTGATGAAGCCGTACAACGTCAGATCGGGCAACCAGGACAGAGCTGGGGTTCCATGCTGGCACTCGATCGTGCCGGTGTCGATCGCATGGGCAGTTGGTTGCAGGATGAAATGCAGCCAGAAGCACGTCGTGATCGTCTGGCCCAGCAATTAAGCACTTTGCAGCAAAAGCTGGTAGAGCGTTTGCAACCGTGGACCGAATCCACTGCCACGCCAGAACAGGCGGCACGCAAGCAGGCGATTTCCGATACCTTGCTGAAATGCTTGCAACATCGCACTGGCCTGCACGGCGAACTGCTGGAGCGCTTGCAGCCTTCGCGCGAAGCGGTGCGTCAGCTGTGGCTGAGCCAGAGCAGTGGCACTGTCGTGCAGCACAGCGCGAAAACCGCTGCGGCTGAGCAGAGCTATTTTGGTATTGGCTTTGAGTTTGACCTGTTCAAAGATGAACCGGTGGCCCCTGCGGAACCGCGTAACAGCAGCGGCCAGCGCGATCAGCAATTCCCGCAGCAGGTGTTTGCGCTGTGGCTTGAACATCTGCGACAGTTGCCGGAAAGCCGGAGTTTGCTGACGCTGCTGAACGTGGATAAGCCGACCATGGAATTGCTGGTAGAAGAGCTGATTACCGCCAGCTTCCGCCTGAAGGTATTAAGTAAGCTGCAAAGCGCGCTTAACGAACCGGATGCGCAGGCCAGCGCGCATGAAGCGCGGACCGATCGTCAGGTCTCGCGCGCGATGACGGTGTTGGGTGATTTTGTCGCCTGGCTCGGCTTCCTGCAGCGTCCGGAGAGCGAGCGGCCTGAGAGTCGTGTTAATCGCGGACAAACCATCTTCGCCCGACCACCTGCGCCGAGCGTGAGCTTCTCGCCTGGTCAACGTTTAACACGTTTGTCAGCCGCACCCGCCAATCATACCGCCTATTATATCTATGACTGGCTGGTGGGATTAAATTCGGTCATTGTGGAAAACAACGGCTATACCGGCGGCAGCGACCTGCCCGCCAATGCCCGTCAGATGCTGGCGATTCTACTGCTGCCGCTGCACGCGTAATCAGTCATGAATCAGGCGCAGCTCGCCTCGCAGCTGCTGCGCCGCCTCTTCCATCAGCGCCAGCACCGGCGCAAATTCCGCCTCACTGGCCAGTGCAACATGACGTAAATGCAGTTCAGCCGGCAGCGCAATCCCGCCCGTCAGCCAATCCCACAGCGCATCCAGATTACAGCCAAACTCCCCGCTGCAGCCGCTTTGCGCCACAAACTCACTGTAAAACGCCTGGCGATCGGCCAACTGCTGGAAATCAAAAGAGAGGGTCAACATGGTTAGTTCACCTGTTTGAAGCTGCGATAGTGATCGGTGGTGAGAAAGATCAGCCCATCTGAAGAGTAAAGCAGACGATCGGCATCGCGGTGGCCGCAGTCGTAATTCACATCGGCTTCATACCACTGACGCCCTTGTTTCATCGGCAGACGCTGCTCACGATTGCTAAAACGATCGCCACCAATCGCCCGGCCAGGCAATACGTTGCACAAGTCGCCTTTGCTCGGGTTCCAGCCCTGACGGCGTGCTTCACTTTTGGTGAGATAAAGATCCGGCAACTGATGATTTTGCTGTAACCACTGCGCCACCGTGTGGGCATCGGTGAGTTTGGCAATATCTGTGCCCTGTGCAGCGGTTTTACCGGTGAAATGCGGCTTAAGCCCGGCCCAGAGAGCGGCCAGCGCGAAAATGAGTCCAATCCAGAGTTTCTTTGACATAGTGACATCCCGAAGTGCAGGACGCCGATAATAGCAGGATTATCGTGAAGAAGAACGCGGGCCAGCATGGCTGGCCCTGGCGGAGGTGTTACTGCATCGCACTCGCGGCTGGCACGGCATGTCGACGCCATGCGCCTGGCGCCACGCCATACTGACGTTTGAAGCTGCGATTAAACGACTGCTGCGAATCAAACCCCAGTGAAATCGCCACATTAAGGATCGGTTCGTTGGTGGTCGTTAAACGGTCCGCCGATTTTTTCAGTTTCTTATTACGAATGTACTCGCCCAGCGGGTAGCCGGTGTGCTCTTTGAACATACGCTGCAGGTGCCATTTCGAATAACCGGCGCGCCCTGCTACGGTGTCCAGATCCAGACGTGCTTCAATGTTGTTATCAATCCAGTCGATCAGATCGTGAATAAATGCGTCGCTCATCATCCCATTTTCTCCCGTCGCCTTAACGAACAGTATCAGTATCAGTTGCAATTACACTTTAAGGGTGACTGACTATGACATTTAATGCAAGTTTTATTATTGCATTAAATGCCGCACTCGCCGTAGGGGCTTTCCCCCGCTGAAACGAATTGATCAAAACAGCACATAAAGTGTATCAGATATTCTTGCAGATGCAGTTTGCAGCAGCCTACACTCATCGCGTTTTAATGCAATCTTAAAAGTTGCAGATTTTTCGTACATGTCCTTTCTTTTTTCACACCAACGCGGAATAACAACAATGCATCTGCAAACATATGGGGTTCGTCGGGCAGTAAGCCTGTCAGGAGTGATGTTGCTGGGAAGCCTGCTGGCCGCTTGCGATCGGGGTGTGGCGCAAAACGCCCCGCCACCGCCGCCCGAAGTGAGTGTCGCGCAGGTGGTCGAACAAAAAGTCAGCCAATGGGATAGCTTCAATGGTCGCTTTGAAGCGGTGCAAAGTGTGCAACTGCGCCCTCGCGTTTCCGGCTATATCGATCAGGTTAACTATCGCGAAGGCGATGACGTGAAAAAGGGTCAGGTGCTATTTACCATTGATGACCGCACCTATCGCGCGACGTTAGAGCAGGCACAAGCTGAACTCGCGACCGCGCGCAGTCAGGCATCGCTGGCGCGCAGTGAGTCGGCACGAACCGATAAACTGATTGGCACCAATGTGGTATCCCGTGAAGAGTGGGAACAGCGTCGTTCTGCAGCGAGTCAGGCGCAGGCCAATGTGCTCTCCGCGCAGGCCGCCGTTGATATGGCGCAGCTGAATCTCGATTTTACCCGCGTCACTGCCCCGATTGATGGCCGTGCCAGCCGCGCGATGATCACCACCGGTAACCTGGTGACCGCCGGTGACAGTGCCAGCGTGCTGACCACGCTGGTGTCGCAGGATCGTCTGTACGTCTATTTCGACGTCGATGAAGCCACCTATCTGCAGTATCAGGCGATGGCACGTCAGGGACAAAATCGCGGTTCGCTACCGGTGGAAATCGCGCTGACCGGCGAGCAAGGTTATCCGCATCGTGGCACCGTTGACTTCCTCGACAACCAACTCACCGCCAGCACTGGCACCATTCGCATGCGTGCCACGCTGGATAACCATGAACGTCAGTTCACCCCAGGTCTGTTTGCCCGCGTGCGTTTACCCGGCAGCGCCGCGTTTAACGCGCTGTTGATCGACGATAAAGCGGTGCTGACCGATCAGGATCGTAAATACGTGTATGTGGTCGATGCGCAGGGTAAAGCCGAGCGTCGCGATATTCAGGCTGGCGAGCTGGCTGATGGCCTGCGCATTGTGCAATCCGGTTTGAAGCCGGGTGACAAAGTGATCGTCAATGGCCTGCAGAAAGTCTTCATGCCTGGCATGCCGGTGAAAGCTCAGCCGGTGGCAATGCGCTCCGCTCAATAATAATCGAGACTGCCTGTTATGGATTTCTCCCGCTTTTTTATCGACCGACCGATCTTTGCGGCGGTACTGTCGATTTTGATATTTACCACCGGACTGATCGCCATACCACTGCTGCCGATCAGTGAATACCCCAACGTGGTGCCACCCAGTGTGCAGGTGCGCGCAGAATATCCTGGCGCCAACCCCAAAGTGATTGCTGATTCGGTGGCGACACCGCTGGAAGAGGCGATCAACGGGGTCGAAAACATGATGTACATGAAGTCAGTGGCCGGTTCGGATGGCGTGCTGGTCACCACCGTGACCTTCCGTCCAGGTACCGATCCAGACCAGGCACAGGTTCAGGTGCAAAACCGTGTGGCGCAGGCAGAAGCTCGCCTGCCGGAAGAGGTGCGTCAACTCGGTTTGACCACGCAGAAGATGTCACCGACGCTAACGCTGGTGGTGCACATGTTCTCGCCGAAGGGCAAGTATGACTCACTCTATCTGCGTAACTACGCCACCCTGAAGGTGAAAGATGAGCTGGCGCGCCTGCCAGGCGTTGGTCAGATTCAGATCTTCGGGGCGGGCGAGTATGCGATGCGCGTCTGGCTCGATCCGAATAAGGTGGCCGCACGTGGCATGACCGCTTCTGATGTGGTCAGCGCTATGCAGGAGCAGAACGTGCAGGTGTCTGCCGGTCAGTTGGGCGCAGAGCCGACCAAAAAGGCCAGTGACTTCCTGCTGTCGATCAACACCCAGGGCCGTCTGGAGAGCGAAGAGCAGTTCGGCAATATCATCCTGAAAACCGCCGATGACGGCTCGCTGGTGCGCCTGCGTGACGTGGCGCGCATCGAGATGGGTTCCGGTAGCTACGCCCTGCGCTCTCAGTTGAACAACAAGGACGCGGTCGGCATCGGTATCTTCCAGGCACCGGGTGCCAACGCCATCGACCTGTCTAACGCCGTGCGTGACAAGATGGCCGAACTGGCCACCCGCTTCCCGGACGATGTGCAGTGGGCGGCACCGTACGATCCAACCGTGTTCGTGCGTGACTCGATCCGTGCCGTGGTGCAAACGCTGTTTGAAGCGATTGTGCTGGTGGTGCTGGTGGTAATCCTGTTCTTGCAGACCTGGCGTGCATCGATCATTCCGTTGCTGGCCGTGCCGGTTTCGGTGGTGGGAACGTTCAGCGTGCTTTACCTGCTGGGTTTCTCGCTTAACACCCTCAGTTTGTTCGGGCTGGTGTTGGCGATAGGTATCGTGGTGGATGACGCCATTGTGGTAGTGGAGAACGTTGAGCGTAATATCGCGATGGGACTCTCTCCGACGGCGGCTGCGCATCAGGCGATGCGCGAAGTGTCGGGGCCCATTATCGCGATTGCGTTAGTGCTGTGTGCGGTATTCGTGCCGATGGCGTTCCTGTCCGGTGTGACCGGTCAGTTCTACAAGCAGTTTGCGGTGACGATTGCCATCTCCACGGTGATCTCTGCCATTAACTCATTGACGCTCTCTCCAGCGCTGGCGGCCAAGCTACTGAAGTCGCATGATGCACCGAAAGATATGCCGACGCGTCTGATTGATCGCTTACTCGGCTGGATTTTCCGTCCGTTTAACCGCTTCTTCCAGCGCAGTTCGGATGGCTACGAGTCGATGGTCGGCAAAACCCTGCGTCGTCGCGGTGCGGTATTTGGCGTTTACGTCATACTGCTGGCGGGCGCGGGCTTTATGTTCCACATCGTGCCGGGCGGCTTTATTCCGACGCAGGATAAGCTGTATCTGATTGGCGGCGTGAAAATGCCAGAAGGTTCGTCACTAGCGCGTACCGATGAAGTGATTCGCAAGATGAGCGAAATCGGCATGAACACCGAAGGCGTGGCCTATTCGGTCGCCTTCCCTGGCCTGAATGCCTTGCAGTTCACCAATACACCGAATACCGGCACCGTATTCTTCGGCCTGAAGCCGTTTAATGAACGTACCCGTACGGCTGCGGAGATAAACGCTGAAATCAACGCGAAAATCTCCAAAATCCAGCAAGGCTTTGGTTTCTCGATTATGCCACCGCCGATTCTGGGGCTGGGTCAGGGTTCGGGTTACTCGCTGTATGTGCAGGATCGTGCGGGCTTAGGTTACGGTGCGTTGCAAACCGCCATTAATACCCTTTCCGGTGCGGTGATGCAGACGCCCGGCATGATGTTCCCGATCTCCTCGTATCAGGCCAACGTGCCGCAACTGGATGTACAGGTGGATCGTGATAAAGCTAAGGCGCAAGGCGTTTCGCTGACCGATCTGTTTAGCACCTTGCAGGTGTATCTGGGTTCTTCTTACGTCAACGACTTCAACAAGTTTGGTCGTACCTGGCGTGTGATGGCGCAGGCAGACGGGGATTTCCGTAACAGCGTGCAGGATATTGCCAATCTGCGTACCCGCAACAATCAGGGCGAGATGGTGCCAATCGGCAGTATGGTCAACATCACAACCACCTACGGCCCCGATCCGGTGATTCGTTACAACGGCTATCCGGCGGCGGACTTGATAGGTGATGCCGATCCACGCGTGCTCTCTTCAGCGCAGGCAATGGAGAAGCTGGAAGCGATGTCGGGCCAGGTGCTGCCGAATGGCATGAACATCGAATGGACCGACCTGAGCTATCAGCAAGCCACTCAGGGCAACACGGCGTTTATCGTCTTCCCGGTTGCGGTACTGCTGGCGTTCCTGGTACTGGCGGCATTGTATGAGAGCTGGACGCTGCCGCTGGCGGTGATCCTGATTGTGCCGGTCACCATGCTGTCCGCGCTGGTTGGCGTGTGGCTCACCGGCGGCGATAACAACGTGTTTGTGCAGGTTGGTCTGGTGGTACTGATGGGACTGGCATGTAAGAACGCGATTCTTATTGTCGAGTTCGCCCGTGAACTGGAGATGCAAGGCAAAGGGATTGTCGAGTCGGCGCTGGAAGCCTGCCGCCTGCGTCTGCGCCCGATCGTGATGACTTCGATTGCCTTTATTGCCGGTACCGTTCCGCTAATTCTGGGTGAAGGTGCCGGTGCCGAAGTGCGTGGTGTCACTGGGATTACCGTGTTCTCGGGCATGCTGGGCGTGACGCTGTTTGGTCTGTTCCTGACGCCGGTGTTCTATGTGACGTTACGTAAACTGGTGACGCGAAAGCAGCCGGAAGCGGAAGTGCAGACGGTGTAAATCTGTTTTAGGTTAAATTGCGGCGGCCAGAGATGGCCGCCTTTTTTATAAGGGAACGAAGAGCTGGAAGCAGGCCCCCGGCGCGGGTTTCAGGGCAATATCACCGCGATGCAATTGCAACATACGACGAACGATGACCAACCCCAATCCACCATTGTCACGACGGTCAGGATCGATAATGGAGGGGCGTTCAAACAGGGTCTGACTGACTTCCGGTGAGATACCTGGGCCGTTGTCTTCCAGCTCCATCATCACGTTCTCCCCTTCCAGCCATAAACGCAGGGTAATGTTCCCACCCGACGGCGTATGACGGATGGCATTATCCACCAGGTTGGTCAGAACACGCTCTATCATCGACATATCCGCGTCGATCATGGGCAAACCCGACGCGATATCAACCGACAAATTCAGGCGGGATTTCTCCAACGCCAGCTCAAATTTCTGTATCACGTCCTGAACCAAATCCGGCAGCGAAAACCGTTCGTACTGTGGCGTGACAACACCATGTTCCAGCCGCGCTAACTCAAACAGTTGCTGTGCGAGCATGCCGACCTTTTCACTTTGCGTCAGGGCAATCTGTAAATATCGGCTGCGCTCCGCTTCAGTCAAGCTGCCAGCTTTAACTGCCAGCGTCTCCAGATAACCCTGAATCGACATCAGCGGCGTGCGCAAGTCATGCGAAATGTTGGCGACAAACTCACGACGCTGCTGGTCTTTCAACTCCAGCGTCTGTACCTGAACGTCAATACGCTGCGCCATATCGATAAAGGCGTTTTGCAACTGCGCCACTTCATCCTGTTGCGGGGAATGAGGTAGCGTAGCAAGGCGTTGTAGCGCATCCTCACCCGCTGTCACCTTTTGTGTCAGCTGTCGCACCGGTCTTGTGACCCAATAATAGGCCGCTGCACCCGCCATCAATCCAAGCAGGACGATAACCACCACCGACCAAAGCATGGCGCTGCGCAGCACGGACATTTTTACTCCCTGCTGCAGATGTTGATAATTCTCCCCCTGCAAAATCACATAGAGATAACCCACCGTTCTGTTGCCATCCAGAATAGGCGCAGCGCTGAACACTTTGAGCGCGGAAGGTGAACGAGGATCGTCACCATACACCGGCAGTGGCGCCTCGTTCAGCCACTTTTGCAGTGGACGCACGTCGACCCGATCGCGATGGACATGGCCGGCTGGCGCATCATTGGCCAGAATCTGTCCCTGCGCATCCAGCAGGTAAACTTCAACGCTCGGGTTGTAGGACATCATCTGGCCGAACAGCTGCTTGAGTACCGGAGCATCGGTGTTTCCGGCATTCATCAATGCGCTACTTTTGGCAATAGAAGCGGCCAGATCTCGCGATAAATTCTGCATCATGGCATCACTGTATTGCTGGCGGTTGTTGTCCTGAATCAACAGGATCAGCGCACTACTGATCAGTAGCATCAGGGCAAAGACCAGCGTCAAACGCTGAGTGAGTGACAGACGTTTCATGTAACCTGATCTCCCTCACCCGGCACCACGAATTTGTAGCCCTGTCCCCACACCGTAAGAATCCAGCGTGGCTCAGCTGGCGTCGCTTCAATTTTGAGGCGTAATCGGTTGATATGGGTGTTAACCGTGTGCTCATAACCTTCGTGCTGGTAGCCCCACACCAGATTCAGCAAGCTAAGTCGCGAAAAGACCTTTCCTGGATGACGGGCAAAATGGTAGAGCAGCTCGAATTCACGAGGCGTCAGCTCAATTAACGTCTGAGCCAGCCGAACCTCTCGGGCAACCGGATCAATATTCAGGCTGCCAAGACGCAGGTTTCCCGCGTCCTGACGTAAATTTTGGCTCATCGCTTCCTGGCGGCGGAAAAGTGCTTTAACGCGCGCCACCAGTTCCAGCATCGAGAAGGGTTTGGTCAAATAGTCATCCGCGCCCAGTTCCAACCCCAGTACGCGATGCACTTCACTGGCGCGAGCGCTGATCATCACAATGGGCGTGTAGTGCGGCATATTGCGTGCACGACGGCACAGTTCCAGCCCATCAACACCAGGCAACATAATGTCAAAAATTAAGGCATCCCAACGCTGGCTTTCCAGCAGTTGACTGCCACTATCACCATCCGCAGCATGCGTAATATCAAAGCCCTCGTCACGCAGATGAATGTGCAACAGCTCGGCAATATTGCCATCGTCTTCAACGATTAAGATATTCTTCGCCATGTTGACCGCCTCAATGAACATCCTTTAAATCTTATACAGAATTGCCCCCCGGAGTTATCACATTTTGTTTAACTCTGCGTGAGGACTCTGTGATCAATATCGGCGCAAAGTCTCTTCATTCCAGACGGCATAGCAATATGCAGAGGTGCAGAGTGAAATGTGCTCCCGATAAAAAGGTTCATCCGTTGTGGTTGAGATTGACTCACTGGATCAATGCCGTTGCGATGACATTAATGATTCTCAGTGGCTGGCGGATTTATAACGCGTCTCCTTTATTTCCATTTGATTTTCCCAATAGCTATACCCTGGGAGGATGGCTGGGTGGTGCACTGCAATGGCATTTTGCGGCAATGTGGCTTTTTGCCGGTAATGGCGTGCTCTATCTGACGCTGAATCTTCTGAGCGGACGTTTTCGCCAACGTTTTCTGCCCTTAAGCATGACTCAATTAGTAAAAGATGGCCTATCTGCATTAAAAGGACATCTTAGCCATCACGATTTACGCCAATATAATATGGTGCAAAAAATTGCGTATTTTCTGGTGGTCATTGATGGCATGTTATTAGCCTTTTCAGGGTTAGTCTTGTGGAAGTCGGTGCAATTTCCGTTTTTGCGAGAAGTATTGGGCGGCTATGACACGGCTCGCTTCATTCACTTTTTTGCCATGGCCTTTTTATGTGCCTTTGTTGTTATCCATCTGATCATGGTGGCACTGGTACCTAAAACATTATTATTGATGACACGCGGACGCTAAAAATGACGATAAAAAAGATTGAACGTCCCAGCAGTGAAACTGACGCCCTATTAAAAGACGCCACCACTATTCTGGCGAAAAAAATGTCTGGCCATTCACGACGTCAATTTCTGCGCATGGGCTTGACTGCGGGCGGTGTGGCGTTACTCACCGGATGCGACATCGACAATAATCCTGACATCGAAAATATTTTAAGCCGCATGTCACGTTTTAATGACCGTATTCAGGGATGGTTATTCAGCGGTTATCAAATGGCGCCAGAATATACCCTGAAAGATATTACGCGGCCCTTCCCGTTTAATGCCTTTTACGGTGAAGAAGATATTCCGCAGGTAAACGGTGATGATTACCAGTTGCAACTGAGCGGACTGATACGTGATAAACGCAGCTGGCGACTGCCTGAGTTATATAAATTATCTCAGCATGAACAAATCACCCGCCATATTTGTGTAGAAGGATGGAGTGCCATTGGCCGCTGGGGCGGCGTTCGATTCAGCGACTTCCTGCAACTGATTGGGGCTGACACCAAAGCGAAATATGTCAGCTTTCGCTGTGCCGATGATTATTACACCAGCATTGATATGGCGACGGCATTGCACCCGCAAACCTTATTAGCACTGAGTTGGGATGGTCGGATATTACCGCCGGAATACGGTTATCCCATGAAATTACGGATTCCGACCAAACTGGGCTACAAAAACCCCAAGCATATTATTTCAATTGAAATCACCAACCGCTTTACCGGTGGCTACTGGGAAGACCAGGGCTATAACTGGTTTGGCGGCAGTTAATCTCCCCAAAACCCTGTAAGGAAATGAAGATGAAAAAGATTATTGCAACTGTATTCGCTGGCGCACTGTTGATGGCTTTCTCTGGCGCTTATGCTGCTGACAATATGGCCAAAGATGGTATGCAGAATGAAAGCGGTATGTCGCACGACGGCATGAAAAAAGACCACATGAAAAAACCGATGAAGAAACATGACAGCATGAAGAAAGATGGCATGTCTAAAGATGGCATGGCTAAAGACGGTATGGCGAAGGATGAGATGTCTAAGGACGGGATGTCTAAGTAACAGTGTCAGTTACCGGGCGTATGCCCGGTAACTGTTATACTAATATCAGCGGGATTTTTTACAAAGGTCTTCGATTTCGAGATCGGGCAGTTCATCGCAGCTACTGGTGTCGTGTTTTTTCAGCTCAGCCAGTGCGTCAGCCACCGTACGCGTCTCCAGCACTTTCAACGAGGCTTCTTCCGCCTCTTCAGCAATCGATTTGAAGTACCAGCACAGGTTGGCACTCACCAGACAACGCGGTGCGACATCAGGGCGTGAAGCCCAGAGCTTTTTGTCTTCAATCACAGAGGTATAAATATCGCGCAGCGTGATCTCTGCGGCCGGACGCCCGAGGTGAATCGAACCAGTACGGCCAAGCGTAGAGACAATGATGCCATCGCGAGTTAACGGAACCATCAGTTTCCGAATGAAACTGGGGTTCGCTTCAAGACCATACGCCAAAATAGCACTGGTCGAGCGTTTGCCCAGTTGCTCCGCCATCGCTACGCTCAAAACCATCTGCAAAGCTGTCGGGAAGCGGTAATCAAGCATTTCTGTATCCTGAGTTGCGGTTTATCTTATTGTTTTTTTGCCGCGGCAGTGAGTAATCAATGAGCAATAAATATAACAAACACTGTTGCTTTTTAGAAGCGAGCTGCTGGGATCAAGGCACGTATTCATCATTTGATCAGGCAGAAGCGCACAGGCTGCTTAGTTTACGGCTCCCTTTTGCGGTTGCGGATTGGGCGCGGGCAATTTTTGCTTTAGCACGCCCACCAGCACCACATTCACTAACGCCAACAGGCACAACAGCCACAATGTGGCATTCGCCCCGAGCTGCTGAAAAACATATCCCCCTACCAGCGGCGTTAATGCCTGACCAATCAGAGCCGGACGCGCCATGCGCCCTACCACAATGGCGTAGGCCTCTGGTTTGACCATGACCAGCGGTAAAGTTCCCCGCACTATCGCCCGCAAACCGTTTCCAGCACCGTATAGCACCATACTGACCAGCGCGAACTGCGGAAACAAGGTCAACAACAACAATCCGATGGCCACCAGTCCTACCGAGAAAAACGTCGTCCAGATCGGATGTCCCCGTTTGAACGCGATATCCACAATACGTGACCCAACCTGACAAGGACCCAGAATCGCGCTGATGGCTAAGGCGGCGGTCAATGAGTGGCCGCTGGCTTGTAATAGACTAATCAACTGCACCGAAATAGCGGTCATGATCACTGAAGCAAGGGTAAAAATGCTGCATAGCAGCCAGAATAGCGCCGGTGCCAACTCACCACTGGCGTTATGCTGCTTTTTCGCCGTTTTCACGATGGGTTTAATCGGCGCAGGCAGTGCATACCAGTAGGCTGGCAACACGGTGAGACATAACAGCGCGGCAATGGCGAAACAGGCGCCGCGCCAGTCAAGCCAGTGAATCAGAAGCGCAATCCCCGGCCACACCAGCGTGGTGCAAAAGCCGGAGATTAAGGTAATGCCGGTAATCGCGCCACGAGCCTGTCCACCATAAAGCGTTCCGAGGGTGGCAAACAGGGCGTCATATAAACCCATCGCCATTCCGATGCCGATAATCAGCCAGGCAAACAGAAACAGCAGCAAATGGTGACTGAATCCCATAATCACCAGGCCCAGCGCCATCACCGCCCCGCTCGACGCCAGCAGCGCGCGGCCATAACTGCCGGCAATCAGGCGGCCACTTAAGGGTGCTAGCAGGCCAGAAACCAAAATACCTAAGGATAATGCGCCATACACCCACTGCTGCGACCAGCCGGTTTCCGCAACGATCGGATTCGCCATCACGGCCATAAGATAAAACGAACCGCCCCACGAAAGGATTTGAACGCCTCCCAGTGTCACAATGGCAGGAACCGCAGGTTTAGGGTGATGCTCCACGACAGGTTTCCGTTAGCAGGCAAAGCATTGTTATAACATGTTCATCCTGCTGGAAAAATGTTTGTGTGCCCTGCTTAGCGAAATCACGTTTCAGAGTGGAAGATTGGCACCAAATACGATAAGGTAAATGGTATGTTGTAACTATGGAGCGTAACATGTCTCGCTATGATCTAGTGGCTGATTTGCACGAGTGCGTCAACGCACTGGAACGCGGTTTAAGTAGCCTGCGCCAGCAAGTCGAACAGCAGCCGTTGCTGATCGCGCGCGCATTCAGCTTGCCCGAAATCGAGAAAGGCCACGAGAATGATGAAATTGAGCGTATCGCAGTGACTCAACATCTCGGGCAGAAAGCGCGAGACATGGCGCTGGCTCACTACTGTCGTCTGTTTATGCAGCATCAGTCGGAAAAACTCAGCACCAAGGCTGCGGTGCGTTTGCCTGGCGCCATCTGTATAGAAGCGGATGAAGCCGTCAGCGAGCACATCAGTCAGCAGGTGGCCAATATCAATGCGCTTAAGCTGCGCCTGGAACACCTGATTACCGTGGAGTCGGGGCTGCCGAGTGAGGCGCGCTTTGAATTTGTTCACCAACATTTGCGCGGTTTAATCACCCTGAACGCCTATCGCAGTGTGACCCTGCTGCACGCGCCGGATAGCCTGCGCTTTGGCTGGGCCAACAAGAACATCATTAAAAACCTGACCCGTGAAGCCGTGGTCGAGCAGCTGGAACGCAGCCTAAAGGCAAACCGTGCGCAAGCGCCCTGGACGCGCGAACAGTGGGCCGAGAAGGTGCAGCAAGAACTGGAGATGATTTTGTCACTGCCCGTCGATGCCAAACTGAAGATCAAGCGCCCGGTTAAGGTCCAACCGATTGCCCGCGTCTGGCGCGCCAGTAATAAGAAGCAGGTGCAACTCGCCTGCCCTTCACCGCTGCTGGTGCTGTGTCGGGATAAAACTCAGGTACCGATTCTAGGGGAATTGCTGGACTACGATGCCGATAACGTCACGCATCGTCATAAGCCGCTAGCGCAGCCGCTGCATCTGGTGATCCCACGGCTGCACTTGTGGAGTGACAAGCTTTAATGAAGAAGCGGCCCTCAGGCCGCCTCTGTCATCGCCAATCATCGCTGAACTGAGCGGAATTACCCCTCAGTTATCGCAATAATTATTGCTTCATGCTGCCAACCATCTCTTCAGGACGTACCCACTCGTCAAACTGCTCTTCAGTCAGATAACCGAGCTTCAGCGCCGAGCCTTTCAGCGTCAGCCCTTCTTTATGGGCTTTCTTGGCGATTTCCGCCGCTTTGTCATAACCGATATGGGTATTCAGCGCCGTCACCAGCATCAGCGACTCGTTCAGCAACTGATCGATACGCTCGCGCACCGGTTCGATGCCCACTGCACAGTGATGGTTGAAGCTGTCCATCCCGTCGGCCAGCAAGCGAATGGACTGCAGGAAGTTGTGGATCACCATTGGACGGAACACGTTCAACTCAAAGTTGCCCGAAGCACCACCAATATTCACCGCAACATCGTTACCCATCACCTGGCAGCACAGCATGGTCAATGCTTCGCACTGGGTTGGGTTCACTTTACCTGGCATGATGGAGCTGCCCGGTTCGTTCTCTGGAATGGCAAGTTCGCCAATACCACAACGCGGACCCGATGCCAGCCAGCGCACGTCGTTAGCGATCTTCATCAGTGAAGCCGCCAGACCTTTCAATGCGCCATGTGCATGCACCAGCGCATCACAGGTTGCCAGCGCTTCAAATTTATTCGGCGCAGTCACAAACGGTTGCTGTGTCAGATCGGCCAGCGCTTTCGCCACGCGCACCGCATACTCGGGATGGGTGTTTAAACCGGTGCCTACGGCGGTGCCACCCAGTGCCAGTTCGGCCACGTGTGGAATGCTGTGTTCGATGTGCTTGAGGTTATGTTCCAGCATTGCCACCCAGCCAGAAATTTCCTGGCCCAGCGTCAATGGCGTGGCATCTTGCAGGTGGGTACGACCAATCTTCACGATGTCTTTAAAGGCTTCAGACTTCTCGCTCAGGGTCTTTTTCAGCACATGAATCTGCGGAATCAGCTGCTCCCGCACGGCGATGACCGCGGCCACGTGCATGGCGGTGGGGAACACATCGTTGGAGCTTTGGCTCTTATTGACGTCGTCGTTTGGGTGCACCAAACGCGACATGCCACGCTCGCCGCCGAGAATTTCACTGGCGCGGTTGGCCAGCACTTCGTTCATGTTCATGTTGGTCTGGGTACCGGAACCGGTCTGCCAGATGGCCAGCGGAAACTCTTCACTGTGTTTATCAGCCAGCACTTCGTCAGCCGCTTTCATAATCGCTTCTGCACGCTCAGCCGGAAGCAGGCCGAGATCGCGGTTCACCTGTGCTGCAGCGCGTTTGGTCAACGCCAAAGCATGCACCAGTGCAACGGGCATCTTCTCGGTTGAGATACGGAAATGCTCCAGCGAACGCTGGGTTTGTGCCCCCCACAACTTATCTGCCGGTACTTCGATCGGTCCCATTGAATCTTTTTCAATGCGATTCGCTGCCATGACTACGTCTCCTTAGCTCAGATTAGAGGTTTCCGCTCAGGTCGTCTTCCCGCGACGCCGTTGAGCGAGCAAGATTGTCACACACAAGAAATTAACATTATGCGAGCCCATCGCGTTTATTGCACTTGTTGATGTATTTTGTATGGCACTTTCTGCTTTAATAAGCCTATTTACTTACGGTTATTAAGGGTAAACGATGCAAAAAATGAACAATTCGCTGCAAAATTACGCTTGGGGCAGCAAAACTGCGCTGACCGAACTTTACGGCATTGAGAACCCACAAGGATTACCGATGGCGGAGCTGTGGATGGGCGCCCATCCGAAGAGCCCGTCAACCGTTGAGATCAAAGGTGAAACACGTTCCCTGCGCGATGTCATCAATGATGACCAAACCGCAGCCTTAGGCGCGGCCGTCGCACAGCGTTTTGGTGAGTTGCCGTTTTTGTTTAAGGTGCTGTGTGCCGATCAGGCCTTATCGATTCAGGTTCACCCAAGCAAAGCCGCAGCCGAAGAGGGATTTGCGCGCGAGAATGCCGCCGGTATTCCGATTGGCGCTGCTGAGCGCAACTATAAAGACGCGAATCACAAGCCGGAACTGGTGTATGCCCTGACCCCATTCCAGGCGATGAACGGCTTCCGCGAGATGCACGAAATCGTCTCACTGCTTGAGCCGGTGGCCGGTGCCCATCCGCAGATCGCTCACTTCCTCGAAAAACCTGATGAGGCAAGCCTCGCCAAACTGTTCTCCACCCTGCTGTCGTTAAAAGACGAGCCTAAATCACTGGCGTTGGCGGTGCTGAAATCTGCACTTAACTCGCGTAGTGGCGAACCCTGGCAGACCATCAAAAGCATTGCGGCTGATTATCCGGACGATACCGGCTTGTTCTCGCCGTTGTTGCTGAACGTCATCACCCTGCAGCCTGGCGAAGCCATGTTTCTATTTGCCGAGACGCCGCATGCCTATTTAAAAGGGGTGGCACTCGAAGTCATGGCGAACTCCGATAACGTTCTGCGCGCGGGTCTGACACCGAAATTCATCGATATTCCAGAGTTGATGGCGAACCTGAAGTTTGAGGTCAAACCGGCTGCCACGCTGTTGACGCAGCCTCAGCAAGTGGGCGACACGCTGAACTTCCCAATTCCGGTGGACGATTTTGCCTTTGCCATCCACGCTCTTTCCGCCACACCACAGCCGTTAGCGCAACAGAGTGCGGCGCTGCTGTTCTGTATCGAAGGTCAGGCGGTGATTGAGAAGTCAGGTGAGCAACTGCTGTTGAAGCCCGGTGAATCATGCTTCGTTGCCGCCAATGAATCCCCGGTTAATGCCGCAGGTACAGGACGCCTGGCGCGGGTTTATAACGCGCTCAGCTGATCCGGCTGACGATACCAGCATTAACTGCTATTCTTTCAAACTATTACTTTAAAACGCCTGCGGGCGTTTTTCTTCACCGCCGCCCCCAAGCAGCGGCGTGCGGACCCAAGGATAAGGACGACTCAGCGATGAAAAAGACCAAGGTTGCCGTAGGTGTAATTGTAGCGATCGGCGTGATCTGGACAGGCGCGGCCTGGTTTACCGGCAAGCAGCTGGAAAGCCATATGGATCAGATGTTGCAGAACGCCAACACCCAGCTTAATGCCTATGCACCGAACGCTCGCCTGACGCTTAGCTACCAGGATTACCAGCGCGGCATCTTCAGCAGCAAAACCAAACTGGTGATTCAGGCCAGTTCACAGACGGAAGACAACCCGCTGCTGAAGCCGGGTCAAAGCATCGTGCTGAACGAAACCATCGACCATGGTCCCTTCCCCTTTGCGCAGTTGAAGCGCGGCAGCCTGATTCCGAGCATGGCTTCGGTGCATACCGAGCTGGAAAACACCGATGCGGTGAAGAAACTGTTTGAACTCACCAACGGTAAATCGCTGGTGACCGCTGATACGCGCGTCGGGTACAGCGGTGCCACTGATACCGCACTGGATCTGCTGGCGGTGGATTATAACAACGCGCAGACCGGCGACCGTCTTGCCACCAACGGCGGCACCCTCGAAATCAGCGCCGACAGCAAGGGCGATAAAGTCAGTCTGAATGGCGATTTCTCCAGCATCGCTGTTACCAGCAAAAACCAGGTTGAGCAGCCGGTGCTGTTTACCCTTAATGGCCTGAAGCTGAAGGGTGATACCCATCTCAGCCCGGAAGGCGTGCGCGTGGGGGATCAGTCCATCAGCCTGGATAAACTCGACGCCAGCATTAACGGTCAGGAAGGTTTGTCATTGCAGAAGCTGGACACCCAATCCTCCTTCGATAATAAAGATGGCAAAATCGGCGGCGATCTGAATATGAACGTCGGCAACATCAGCCTGCAGAAGCAGCCGTTCGGCGAAGCTAAGCTGGCGATGAAGTTTGCACAGTTTGATGCGCAAGCGGTGAAAACCTTCTCGGACAGCTACAACGCGCAGATGCAGGCACTGCTGAACCAGCCAGGTTTAGTCGAGGATCCCGTCCGCTATCAGGCTAGCGTGCAGACCATCCTGAAGAATAACCTGCCGACGCTGCTGAAGGGTTCACCGACCGTCAGCATCGCGCCGCTGAGCTGGAAAAACGATAAAGGGGAAAGTACCTTTAACCTCAGCATCGGCTTTAACGATCCCGCTACCGTCACCGGTGAAGCGCAGACGTTGGGCGCAGCAGTGGATCGCGTGCTGAAAACTCTGGATGGCAAACTGAACATCAATATGCCAATGGCTACCGAAGCGATGCGTCATGTGGGGCTGGCTGAAGGTTATCAGAGCGACGATGCGCAGAAGCTGGCGGATCAGCAGGTGAAAGGTCTGGCGGCAATGGGCCAGATGTTCCGTCTGACGCAGCAGCAGGATGATAACATCACCACCAGCCTGCAATATGGCAACGGTCAGGTGACTATGAACGGCGACAAGATGTCACTGGAGCAGTTTCTGTCACGCTATATGCTGGGCGCGCAGACCAGCGAAGGGATGCCTGAGTAACAGCGATATACCCGCGGCGCGAGCTATCGCGCCGCTAAACGCCCCGCACCAACTGCGGCGGCACAATCAGCGTTTGCACTTCCGCATCCGGTTTCGCCAGTCGTTGCAGCATCCTTTCCCCCGCTCGCCTTCCCACATCACGCGCTTCACTACTGACAAACGTTAGCGAGGAGTCATACGACTCGCGTAGCGGATCGTCATTAAAGCCGACCAGCGCCAGCTTTTGCGTGAAGTAGCTGTCCACCGCATCTTCGCCCAGCGAGCGTCCACTGTGGATCGCACCAAAATAGCAGCCGAGCGTGGTACTGGCGTTATGGGCAATGATAGCGGTGATGCGCGGATGGTGATGCAGCAGTTCCTGCGTCAATGCCGATACGCTCTGCTGCCGATCGTCGCACTCAATGATCCAGTCTGGACGAAACGGTAAGCCGTATTGCAACAGGGTCGCACAATAGCCGCCAATACGTTCCGCGCGCGTTAGAGAAGAACCCAATCCGCCGACCCACGCGATACGCTGATGCCCCTGACGGATCAGATATTCGGTGGCGATGCGCGCCGCCTGGCTGTTATCCGGACGCAAGGAATCGACCTTATCGAGGCTACTGGCCCGCGCGGCGCAAATGAGTGCAATCTGTTGCTCATGCGCCTGCGCGACCAGCGTATCCGCCTGCGCAACGGCACCACCCAACACAATGCCATCCGCGCCCTGTGCGGCCAGGGAATCGAAGCAGCGTTGCAGATGCTGCCCGTGTTGTCCGCTTTGCGTCAGAACCAACACTTTTCCCTGCTGCTCCAGCACTTCACTCAGCCCCGCCGTCATCGCCGCATAAAACGGCTGGCTGAGATCGCGCACAATCAAACCTATGACACCACTCTCACCGCCACGCAGGATGGAAGCTGAACGGTTACGTACGTAACCCAACTGTTCAATCGCCTGATTAACCCGCTCGGCCGTGGCGGAAGAGATACGTCCTTTACCGGACAGCACCAGAGAGACTGTCGATACCGATACGCCAGCCGCCTGCGCGACATCGTGAATAGTGGTTTTAGGCTGTGACATCCGGTTCCGTTTCCAACAACTGATGAAGAAACAAAGAGGTAAATCGTTACACTGATTCACGCAAAAATAAAGCCTGGGATTAGTCACGCTTTGTGACTATAGCCGCAAAACTGCTTGGTAAAACGTTTTATCATTCTTTACCATTTTGATAATTTGCCGCTTTTTAACCAGGAGAGACTATGTCCGCCAGCCGACCCAAAATGTCACTTTGGGAATTTTTCCAGAGTCTGGGTAAAACCTTTATGTTGCCCGTTGCCCTGCTGTCGTTCTGCGGCATTTTGCTCGGGATCGGTAGTTCACTGAGCAGCCACGATGTGCTGACGCTGATTCCGATGCTCGATCAGCCGTTCCTGCAATATCTGTTTATCTGGATGGCGAAGCTGGGTTCATTTGCCTTCAGTTATCTGCCGGTGATGTTCGCGATTGCGATTCCACTGGGCATGGCGCGGGAGAACAAAGGCGTCGCTGCCTTTGCCGGTTTTGTCGGCTACGCAGTGCTAAACCTGAGCGTGAACTTCTGGCTCAATATCAATGGCATTCTGCCAACCACCGACGCAGCGGTGCTGAAAGCCAACAACGTACAAAACATCCTTGGCATTCAGTCGATCGACACCGGTATTCTCGGCGCGGTGATTGTTGGTGTGGTGGTGTTCTGGCTGCATGAACGCTTCCACAATATCCGTCTGCCGGATGCGCTGGCCTTCTTCGGCGGTACGCGCTTTGTGCCGATTGTCACCACCGTGGTGATGGGCTTACTCGGCTTAGTGGTGCCTCTGATTTGGCCATTCTTTGCGCGCGCCATCACCGGCCTCGGCTGGATGATCAACAGTGCGGGTGAATTTGGCCCGATGATCTTCGGCACCGGCGAACGTCTGCTGCTGCCGTTTGGTCTGCAACATATTCTGGTGGCAATTATTCGCTTCACCGATGCGGGCGGCACGCTCGACGTCTGTGGAAAGAGCGTCAGCGGTGCCCTCACCATCTTCCAGGCGCAGCTGGCTTGCCCGGATACCCACGGCTTTGCGGAAAGCGCCACGCGTTTCCTGTCGCAAGGCAAAATGCCGGCCTTCCTCGGTGGTTTGCCGGGTGCCGCACTGGCGATTTATCACTGCGCACGTCCTGAAAATCGTCACAAAATTAAAGGGCTGCTGATTTCGGGTGTGGTGGCTTGCGTGGTCGGCGGGACTACTGAACCGATCGAATTCCTGTTCCTGTTCGTGGCTCCGGTACTGTATTTGATCCACGCCCTGTTGACGGGGCTGGGCTTCACCGTGATGGCGATACTCGGCGTGACCATCGGTAACACCGACGGCAACGTTATCGACTTCTTCGTGTTCGGCGTGCTGCACGGCCTCTCCACCAAATGGTATTGGGTGCCGGTGATTGCGGCGGTGTGGTTCGTGGGTTACTACGCGATCTTCAGGTTTGCTATCACCCGCTTCAATATCAAAACACCGGGTCGTGAAGCAGAAACCAGCAGCGTGGAACAGCAGGTCAGCCGCGCGGGCGTGGGGAAATCAGGCTACAACACCCCGGCGATTCTGGCGGCTCTGGGCGGTGTGGAAAATATCACCTCGCTGGATAACTGCCTGACGCGTCTGCGCCTCACCATTGCTGACATGAGTAAGGTGGACGATGCCGCGTTAAAAGCCAACGGTGCAATTGGTGTGGTGCATCTCAACCAAACCAGCCTGCAAGTAGTGATCGGTCCGCAGGTGCAGTCGGTGAAAGATGAAATGGCACACCTGATGAGCGCGACGGTGTCATGATGCAGAGGTTTGATTTCGACCAGGCCGTGGATCGCCACGGCAGCTGGTGCACGCAGTGGGATTTCGTGGCGGACCGCTTTGGTGTGGAGGGCTTATTGCCCTTCACCATCTCCGATATGGATTTCGCCACGGCGCCCTGCATCATTGAGGCCCTGCAACAGCGGTTAAACCATGGCGTCTTGGGCTACAGCCGCTGGCAGCACAAGGACTTTACCTCGGCCATTCAATATTGGATGAAGAATCGTTTTGCCACAGAGGTTGAGGCGCAATCGCTGGTTTACGGCCCGTCGGTGATTTACATGGTGGCGCAATTGCTGCGCCACTGGACCAAACCCGGCGATGAAGTGCTGATTCATACGCCCGCCTACGATGCGTTTTATCACACCATCAACGGTAATCAGCGCCGCGTGCTGGAACTGCCGCTACAGCGCCAGGGTAATGACTGGCAGTGTGATATGGCGCAGCTGGAACCGCTGCTGGCGCGACCCGATTGCAAAGTGATGCTGCTGTGCAGCCCGCACAATCCTACCGGCAAAGTGTGGCGGCGTGAGGAGTTGCAGCAAATGGCCGCGCTCTGTGCGCGTCACGATGTGAAAGTGATCAGCGATGAGATCCATATGGATATGGTGTTGGGCGACGCACACCACACCCCGTGGAGCCAGGTGGCGCAATCTTCCTGGGCGTTATTCACGTCGGCATCAAAGAGTTTCAACATTCCGGCGTTGACCGGCGCGTGGGGCATCATTCCGCATGAAGCCGATCGCCAGGCGTGGTTCCACGCACTGAAGCAGCAGGATGGTTTATCGTCACCGGCGGTGATGGCCGTCACGGCGACCATTGCCGCGTATCGTGAAGGTTCAGCCTGGCTGGATGCACTGCGCGATTATTTGCAGGCGAATATGCAGCACATCGCGCAACGACTGAATGCCGCGTTTCCTGCGCTGAGCTGGCAGCCCCCTGCCGCCACCTATCTGGCATGGATTGATCTCACTCCGCTCGGTATTGATGAGCAGGCACTGCAACAGCAGCTGATTCATCAGTACAAGGTGGCGATCATGCCGGGTTCGACTTACGGTGATGCCAGCCGCGGTTATCTGCGCCTCAACGCGGGTTGTCCACGCAGCAAGCTGGATGACGGGCTGGATCGCCTGATTGCGGCTTTAAAATCGTATTAAATGCGCTCGGATGCTGATTAATTCAGCATCCATTTCACGACTTGCGCAAATCACTGGCGCTGTTGCGCAAGATGTTTTTATAATGCTCTGCACTTTATGAAACTTTAGCGAGTGCGACATGATTGACCTGAAACTCCCCCTGACCGACATCCACCGCCACCTTGATGGCAACATCCGCGCACAAACCATTCTTGATTTAGGTCGCCAGTTTAATCTCGCGCTGCCAGCCAACTCGCTCGACGATCTACGTCCGCATGTGCAAGTGACGGCCAATGAACCCGATCTGGTGAGCTTCCTGCAGAAGCTGGATTGGGGCGTGAAAGTGCTGGGCGATTTAGATGCCTGCCGCCGCATTGCGCTGGAAAACGTGGAAGATGCCGCACGCGCCGGTATTCACTATGCGGAACTGCGTTTCTCACCAGGATATATGGCGATGACGCATAACCTGCCGATTGCCGGTGTAGTGGAAGCCGTGATTGATGGCGTGCGCGCTGGCGTAAAACAGTATGGCGTGGATGTGAACCTGATCGGCATTATGAGCCGTACCTTTGGTGATGAAGCCTGCCTGCGCGAACTGGAAGGTTTGCTGGCACACCGCGATGGCATTACCGCCGTCGATCTGGCTGGTGATGAGCTCGGCTTCCCGGGCAGTGAGTTCCTCAGCCACTTCAATCGCGCGCGTGATGCTGGTTTCCGTATTACCGTGCACGCCGGTGAAGCTGCTGGCCCGGAAAGCATCTGGCAGGCGATTCGCGAACTCGGCGCGGAGCGTATTGGCCATGGTGTGAAAGCGATTGAAGACCGCGCGCTGATGGATTTCCTGGCTGAGCAGCGCATTGGTATCGAATCCTGCATGACCTCGAACATTCAGACCAGCACGGTAGCTTCACTGGCCACTCATCCGCTCAAAGCCTTCCTGCAACACGGTATTCTCGCCACCATCAACACCGATGATCCGGCAGTTCAGGGTATTGAGCTGGCGCATGAGTATGAGCACGCTGCGCCGCAGGCAGGACTCACTACCGAAGAGATGCGCCAGGCGCAGGAAAATGGTGTGACAATTGCCTTCCTCAGCGATGCAGAGAAAGCTGCACTGCGTCAGCGCGTGGCGGGATAACGCGCCTTAAAGTAAAAAAGGTGCGCATTGCTACGCACCTTTTTAATCAAGCCGCACCTGGGTGAACTGAGCTTTTATAGCATCGGTTCCCGCAGGGTGCGCTTTCGTTTTATCACTTCAGCGACATCGTCTGGCGCTTCTCAGCGGACTGTAAACCGAGTTCAATCAGCTCCATCACCTGAATCGCCTCTTCAGCCTGTACCGGATTATCACCGGTGCCCGCAATCGCATCACGAATTGCCGCGTAGTATGCCGGATAGTTACCCGGCAGCGTCAGCAGCTCTTTCTCCACCATCACATCGCCTTCTGCCAGCGTCAGGCTACCGTTGCGCATGTCGTAGCCCCAGTCTTCCTGCGGTGGACGTTCACCCGCTTTCAGACGATCTTCCTGCGGATCCAGGCCGTATTTGACATAGCTGCCCCGCGTGCCGTGCACCACAAAGCGTGCAGATTCAGCCGCCACCAACATGCTGGCATGTAACACCACGCGACGAGTGGGATAAGTCAGTACTGCGTGGAAATAATCGGTGGTTTGCGCTCCCGGGCGCAGTTCAGCCATATCCACATTGATCGCCACCGGCGGACCAAATAATTGCAGCGCCTGGTCCAACACATGCGGTCCAAGATCAAACCAGATACCGCTGCCCGGGCCTTTCATCTCACGCCAGCGCTGACGAACTTCAGGGCGGAAGCGATCAAAATGCGATTCGAGATAACGCACATCACCTAAGGCGCCATCAGCCAGCAAAGTTTTCAGCGTCAGGAAGTCACTGTCCCAACGACGATTGTGGAATACGGAGAGCAGCAGCCCTTTGGCCTTGGCCAGTGCATCCAGCTCACGCGCTTGTGACAGTGTCACGGTAAACGGTTTATCCACCACCACATGTTTACCGGCATTCAGTGCCGCTTTGGCTAACGGGAAGTGAGTATCATTTGGCGTCGGTATCACAATCAGTTGCAGTGTCGGGTCATCCAGCAGGGCTTGTGGATCAGAGACCACCTGCACCGAGGGCCAATCTGCATGCACCTTGCTGGCATCGCTGCTGGAGACGGCTGCCAGTTCAACGCCTGGCGTACCGACGATCAAAGGAGCATGAAAGGTTTTGCTGGCAAAACCGTAGCCAATCAGGCCGACACGTAATTTATCGCTCATTCTCATTCCTCTTGTTCGTTACCAGACTGATTTAAGACGAATCAGCCAGTAACAACAAGGCGGAATCACCTGAAAACTCAGGAGATAGCACTCCGTGCCGGTTGCCAGCTTTCCTGCGCCACCAGGGCATCGTGCGCATCCTGACTGCGACGGCGGAAATCACTGGGGCTGACGCCGACCCGTTTGCGGAACACGCGAGAGAAATAGAGCTGATCGTCATAACCCACTTCGCGCCCGACCGAGGCAATGGGCTCCTGCGTGGTTTGCAGTAACAGTTTGGCGCGGATGACGCGCTGATCTTCGCGCCAGCGCAGCAGATTAATCCCCATCTGTTCGCGAAACAGATGCGCCAGTCGTGACGGGGAAAGACACACATGCCGCGCCACTTCCTCGATTTTTACTTCGCTTGCCAGATGGTTGGTGACGTATTGGCAAGCTTCAATCACGCGCGGATCGCGGATTTGCTGATGACTGCGCGGATCTTCTTCCACCGCACGCAACAGCAAGCGCTCCAGCAGATTCATCGCCAGTTCCTCGGCAAAGCGACGGCCTGAATTGTGGGTTTGCTCAATGCTGGCAAACAGACGATCAAACTCGGCACGTTGCGCTTCCGGCAAGCGTAACCGCCCCACGCCCTGGCTCTCATCCTGCCACTGCAACCAGTCCGTCCAGTATGCCCGTGGACGGAAATAGACCCAGCGGTGGAACCAGCATGGGCTGTCTGGTGAACGGCCATAGTAGTGCGGGGTTTTAGGCTGGAACAGCAGCAAGTCACCGGGTTCGCAGTCAAACGCCGATTCGCCATCAAAAATGCGGCCCTGACCTTTGATGGTCAGATTAAGGATGTAACCCTTCATGCCGAGCGGTCGGTCGATAAAGAAGTCCAGCTGATCGTTGGCATTGATCGGTGTTAAGCCCGCCACCAGCCAGGCATTGAAGGGATAGCCGGGTAGCAGTGGGTTCTGCTGCTCACCAGGGGGTTCACGATGATACATAGTGCCTCACGGTAACCTGTAAATGCGCAGTGCCGCGCGCCAGAAGGGCGACCATTTGGCCGCCCTGCCTCATCTTTTACGGCTGGAATCAGGCCGCTTTGTTTTTCTGTTTGTAGCGGTCAAAAATCACCGCCGCTAACAGTATCAAACCGCGCACCACATACTGTGAGAACGGCGAGATATTCAATAAATTCATCGCATTTTCAACCGTACCCAGAATCAGCACGCCCGCCACCACATACGAAATCTTACCGATGCCACCTTTCAGCGAAACGCCGCCCAGCACACAGGCTGAAATCACGATCAATTCATAACCGAGTGAAGTCATCGGCTGACCACTGGTCATGCGCGAGGCCAGAATAATGCCCGCCGCTGCCGAAACCAGTCCCGAAAGAATGAAGATAATGATGCGGGTACGCACCACCGGCACCCCGGCCAGGCGAGCTGCTTCTTCATTACCGCCAATCGCCAGCGTGTTGCGGCCAAAGGTGGTTTTATTCAGCACGAAACCAAACACAATCATGGTGGCGATGGTGAGCCAGATCGGCGCTGGCAAGCCGAGCCAGTTGGCATAACCGAGGGTGAAGAAGCGTTCATCCTCGATGCCGACGGCTTTACCGTCAGAGAAGATATAGGCCAGACCACGCACTATCTGCATCGTCGCCAGCGTGGTGATCAGCGCATTGATCTTCAGCCGGGCAATCACGAAGCCATTAATAAATCCGGTGGCCATGCCGAGCACTAAACCGGCCGCGACGCCCAGCCACAGACTCTCCGTCATGTTGATCACCACGGCGGTCACCACGCCTGCGCAGGCGATGACCGAGGCGACGGAAAGATCAAAATCGCCCGACGCGAGGCAGAACAGCATGCCGCAGGCCACCATGCCGGACATCGACATGGCAAGCCCCAGCCCTTTCATATTGATGAACGTGCCAAAGTTGGGTACGAAGATGGCGCAAACGATAAACAGCAGCGCGAAGACCACCAGCATGCCGAAGTTATCCCAAATACGCCCCAGCTGCAGGCCGTTACGCTGCACCGGTGGAGTGTTGGAAGTGGTAGATGAAGCCATTGTTGCTCTCCTTTACATCAGGCCACGGCGGCCGCTTGAGGGGTTTTCGGCATCGCCAGGCTCAGCGTCAACTGCTCCGTGGCCGCGTCGTGTGGCAGTTCTCCGGCAATTTCTCCTTCACGCATCACCACGATGCGGTCAGCCAGGCCCATCACTTCGGGCAAATCGCTGGAGGCAAACAGCACCGCGATCCCTTTATTTGCCAGTTGGTATATCAGGTTATAAATCTCATGCTTGGCACCCACATCAATACCGCGCGTCGGTTCATCCAGCAGAATCACGTTCATCTCTTCGGACAGCCAGCGACCCAGAATCGCCTTCTGCTGATTGCCGCCTGACAGGTTCATGATCAGCTGCTGCGGGCCTGGCGTTTTGATATTCAATGAGCGGATGTGAAGATCGGCGTTTTTCGCCTCCCAGCCGGGTTTAATCAGACACCCCGCCGTGAGATTGTGGCGGCGCGCGCTGATATTGATGTTGTCGCGCACCGAGTGCACCGGAATAATCCCTTCGGATTTACGATCCTCGGGACACAGCATGATCCCCGCGCGGATCGCATCGATCGGCTGACGGATGTTGAGCTTTTTACCATCCAGCGACACGCTACCGCCGCGCAGTTTGGTGGCACCAAACAGCCCTTTCATCAATTCGCTGCGCCCTGCGCCCACCAGACCAAACAGGCCGACGATTTCACCGGCTCGTACCGTGAGTGAAATCGGCATACGCACGCCCTTGGCTTCGACCTGGTCAAGCTGCAAACGCACTTTGCCCAAGGCGCGCGGCGCATAGCCGTAGATATCGCCAAGGTTACGACCGACCATCGCCTGCACCAGGTCGTCATGATGCGTATTCGGCATATCAGTGAAAGTGCGCACATAGCGACCATCTTTGAACACGGTGATGGCATCGCTCAGGGCAAAGATCTCCTCCATACGGTGCGACACATACAGCACCGTACGGCCCTGATCGCGCAGCTGACGAATGACGCGGAACAGATGCTCGATTTCACGCGCTGAAAGTGAACTGGTCGGCTCATCAAAAGCGATAATGCGCGCATTGCGCGCCAGCGCTTTGGCGATCTCCACCATTTGCCACTGGCCGAGCGACAGATATTTCAGCGGCATATCAGGATCGATATCCATGCCGAGATTTTTAAGCTGCAAATCCGCTTCGTAGCGCAGCAGTTTGCGATTCACCAACCCACGTTTGTGCGGCAGCTGGCCGAGATAGATGTTCTCCGCCACGCTCATCTCCGGCACCAGATGCAGTTCCTGATAGATGATCGCTACGCCCGCATCCAGCGCATCCACGGTGTTGTTGAAGCTTTTCACTTCACCTTTGATGCGAATCTCACCTTCAGTCGGCTGATAACTGCCGCTGAGAATCTTTAACAGCGTGGACTTTCCCGCGCCGTTTTCGCCCATCAGCGCGTGCACTTCCCCGGCGCGGCACTGGAATGAGATATCCTGCAGCGCTTTCACGCCAGGAAAGGTTTTACTGATGCCATGAAAGGACAGAAAAGCTTGATCAGTTTCCATGGAAACTCCTCTTCGCCTCCATCTTTCGCGCCGTTGCTGTGTTGTCTTCGCGCTTTGCCCCAGCCATCAATGAAACGGGCGCAAACGCGATGGCCAACCTGCTGCAACACCCGGGATGGAGGCTGCGTTTATCAATCAGGCGACTTACATCAGCCCTTTCTTCGCCAACTCAGTTTTGAAGTTGTCGCGGGTAATTAGCACCACATCGGTGACTTCGGTGAATTTCGCGGGCTCTTCGCCTTTGGTCACCCAGTTGTAGAGCATCTGGCTGCTCTTATAACCGTGCACATCCGGGCTGGGCAGCAGCGAACCGTAGAAGCCGGTTGGTGCGCCTTTAGACAGCTCGCTCACCGCGTCCACACCGTTGATGCCAATGCCAATCACGTCGGGCGCTTTAAAGCCCTGGCCTTCGGTCGCGCGCACGCCACCCAGCACGGTGTTGTCATTCATGCCGACAATCAGCCAGTGTTTTACTTCTGGATGCTGCACCAGCAGCGAGTTACCGGCATCAAATGCCCCCGGAATATCGTTGGATTTGGTCGGCACCTGATAGATCTGTTTCTCCGGGAATCCGGCGGCTTTTAGGGCGTCCATCGAACCGCCAGTGCGACGACGCGCAGTGTCCAGCTCATTGGCGGTAATCGCCATGACGCCGGTCTCTTTCGCATCCCAGCCGCGCTTCTGCATCTCTTTGTAGAGTTCCTGGCCCTGGCGCTCACCGATTTTGGTTGCGGCCATCATCACCAGCGGCACGGTGTCCATTGGCTTGCCTTTGGCGGTAACAAACTGGTCATCAACCGCAATCACTTTCAGGCCATAGCTACGCGCTTTCGCCACGATGGCTGAACCCAGCTTTGGGTCCGGTGTGCAGATCACGAAGCCTTTGGCCCCGCTCGCCGCCAGGCTATCAATGGCATTCAGGGTTTTCTCACCGTCGGGCACGGCAATTTTGATCACGTCAAAGCCAAGATCTTTGCCAGCCTTATCTGCGAACTTCCATTCGGTCTGGAACCAGGGTTCCTCCGGTTGTTTGACGAGGAAACCGAGTTTCATGGTCTCGGCGATAGCGGATTGTGACATAACCGCGGCGAGACCTACCGCCGCCAGCGCTTTAGTGAATTTATGCATGATGCTCTCCGGCACAATGATGTTTTATCGCTGTTAATAACGAATCGGTGTAAACGCTACCAATTGGATTTCACGTTTGGGTACAGCGCAAAATCAGCGCGTTAGCTCAAAGGTTGTACAAAGGCTGTGCAAACGCTGGGCTAGTTGTAGCGGTAATGGCGAAGAAAAATGTAGAGCGGTATCACATCCCAAAACGATGACTAATTCCTCCATATATTCAGCGAAATTAACCAGTCATTAACTTTTGCTGCCGATCACAGAACGGTTCCGATGACAGAAAAGTGCATATTCTCAGCCAGCGATGACTAACCGCTTATGCACCCGCATTCCAGGATAGAGCCAGATAACTCACACAGGAGAATCCCAATGGGTGCTGGCGCCATAACAATTGGGCTGGATTTTGGCAGTGACTCGGTGCGTGCCCTCGCCGTGGACTGCCACAGTGGTAAAGAGCTGGAAAAGGCTGTGGTGAACTACCCACGCTGGGCGAAGGGAGAATTCTGTGACGCACATGCCAACCGTTTTCGTCATCATCCTCAAGACTATATCGACGCGCTGGAGCAGGCGGTGGTCGCGGTGGTGCAAGCGTTAACTCCCGAACAACGCGCTGCCGTGGTGGGGATAGGCGTGGATTCAACGGGTTCAACCCCTGCACCGATTGACCGTGACGGCAACGTGTTAGCCTTGCGCCCGGAATTCGCCACCAACCCCAACGCTATGTTTGTGTTGTGGAAAGATCACACCGCGATTGAAGAAGCGGAAGAGATTAATCAGCTGTGCCGCAACGGTCATTTCACCGATTACACCCGCTATATCGGCGGCGTGTATTCGTCGGAGTGGTTCTGGGCCAAGATTCTGCACGTGTCACGCCAGGATGCAGCAGTGCGTGATGCGGCAGTGTCTTGGGTGGAACTCTGCGATTGGGTACCGGCACTGTTGAGCGGTCGCACTGCCCCGACGCAGCTGCGGCGCGGACGCTGCGCCGCCGGGCATAAATCGCTGTGGCATCCTGAATGGCAGGGTTTACCGCCCGCAGATTTTTTCCGTGCACTCGATCCGATGTTGGTCGAGCAGCTGGATTCTCCATTGTTTACCGACACCTTAACTGCTGATGTACCGGTGGGCACGCTTTCCAGCGAATGGGCGCAGCGTTTGGGATTGTCTGAGCAGGTAATTTTGTCCGGTGGGGCCTTCGACTGTCATATGGGCGCGGTCGGTGCGGGCGCGCAGCCTTATACGCTGGTGAAAGTGATTGGCACCTCAACCTGCGACATTTTAATTGCCGACAGCGAGAAAGTCGGCGATCGCGCCATCAAAGGTATCTGCGGCCAGGTCGATGGCAGCGTGGTGCCGGGCGCCATCGGCTGCGAAGCGGGTCAATCAGCGTTTGGTGATATCTACGCCTGGTTTAGCCGCTTGCTGGGCTGGCCGCTGCAGCAGGCCGTGGTGCGCCATCCTGAGTTGCAGCCGCAACTTGCTGAGATGCAGCAGGATTTAATCCGCTCCCTTACTGAAGCCTGGGCTGCCGATCCCCAGCTTGATCATCTGCCCGTGGTGCTCGATTGGTTCAACGGGCGTCGCACACCGGATGCCAATCAGCGCCTGAAAGGCGTGATCACCGATTTGAATCTTGGCACCGACGCGCCTGCGTTATTTGGTGGTCTGGTGGCCGCCACGGCGTTTGGTGCCCGCGCCATTATGGAGTGTTTCGAGAAGCAGCAGATTCCGGTGGAGAGCATTCTGACGCTCGGCGGTATCGCACGGAAGTCCCCCGCCATTATGCAAGCCTGTTGCGACGTGATGAACCGTCCGCTGGATATCGTGGCTTCTGACGAGTGCTGCGCGCTGGGTGCTGCCATTTTTGCCGCCGTCGCCGCAAACGTGTATGCCGATGTGCCTGCCGCACAGCAGGTGATGGCGAGTCCGATCGCCGTGACCTTGCAGCCCAACAGTCTGCGCGTGGCGGGCTATCAACAACTTTATCAACGCTATCAAAACTGGTGCCAGGCCGCTGAACCTCAGTATGCCGCCCGCGCCACATCCGCTAAGTAAAGGAGCGAGAAATGGAACAGAACGTTTGGTTTGTGATTGGAACGCAGCATCTCTACGGAGCGGAAACCTTGCGCCAGGTTGAACATCACGCACGCCAGGTGATGGACGGATTGAATCAAGCGGGCACACTGCCGGTACCGCTGGTGTTGAAGCCGCTGGTGAAATCACCGGATGAAGCGCTGGCGCTGTGCCGCGAGGCCAATCACGACAATAGTTGTGTCGGCATCATGACCTGGTTACACACCTTCTCACCGGCCAAGATGTGGATTGGTGGACTGAGCATCCTGAATAAGCCGCTGCTGCAATTCCATACCCAGTTCAACGCAGAAATTCCGTGGGACAGTATGGATATGGACTTTATGAATCTGAACCAGACCGCACATGGCGGCCGAGAGTTCGGCTTTATCGGCGCGCGCATGGGCTTACAGCACAGCGTGGTGACCGGCCACTGGCAGGATAAGACCAGCCAGCAACGCATCGGACGCTGGATCAATGCGGCACTAGCGAAGCAGGCCAGTCAGCAGCTGAAAGTGGCGCGCTTTGGCGACAATATGCGCGAAGTGGCGGTGACCGAAGGCGATAAGGTGGCGGCACAGATTCAGTTTGGTTATTCGGTCAACGGTTGGGGCGTCGGCGATCTCGTTGAGGTGGTGAACAGCGTCAGCGATGGCGATGTGCATGCGCTGATCGATGAATACGAGAGCCAGTATTTGTTCAGCGAGGCTGCCGCCGTGAATGGCGAGAAGCGTCAGAACGTGCTGGATGCGGCGCGCATTGAATTAGGTTTGAAGCGTTTCCTCGATGATGAGGGCTGCAAAGCCTTTACCACTAATTTCCAGACTCTGCACGGCATGACGCAGTTGCCAGGCTTGGCCGTTCAACGTTTGATGGGCCAGGGTTATGGTTTTGCCGGTGAAGGTGACTGGAAGACCGCTGCGCTGCTGCATATTTTGAAGGTGCAAGCCGGGAATCGTGCGGGCGGTACTTCATTTATGGAGGATTACACCTATCACTTCTCACCGGGCAATGATTTGGTGCTGGGTTCACATATGCTGGAAGTGTGCCCATCGATTGCCAAAGAGGTGAAGCCGTTGATTGATGTTCAGTTCCTCGGCATTGGTGGCAAAGCCGATCCGGCGCGCATGATTTTCTCCACGCCAGCCGGTCGCGCGGTGAATGCCAGTGTGATTGATATGGGCGATCGTTTCCGTTTGCTGGTGAATGTGGTAGATGCGATTGAGCAGCCGAAACCGCTCCCGAAATTGCCGGTCGCGCGTGCCTTGTGGCGTGCCCAGCCCTCACTGGCTACCGCTTCCGAGGCATGGATTCTTGCCGGCGGCGCACACCATACGGTGTTTAGTCAGGCACTGGATTTGGATGATATGTACCTGTACGGCGAGCTGAACGGCATCGAGGTTCTGGTAATCGATGAGGATACGCGTTTGCCGGCGTTTAAAGATGCATTGCGCTGGAACGAGGCGTATTACCGGTTAGCGCGCTGATCGTGTTATGACCTGTTGAAGCCGCGTTGAGTCGCGGCTTTTTTGTGGCTAAAACCTGCGATCCAGGCAGCATAGCAACGCCCACCTTTGTCTCCTTTATGCAGGTTCGTTGCGGTTTTTTTGGCGCTGAATTTGAATCGAATTTTCAGGTTTGCACTGACTACAGCAATGACAGTCTCAATTGCACCATAAAGGCCAGCCCGAAGAGCAAAGCGTTCGCGCCAGGGATGGCGCGGCCGATCTGCATGGATGCGGGGTTCCTTTACGATCGGGCTGGCCTTTAGGGGGCTTCGCACCGAACCATCAGCAACTCCAGCTAACTTACAAAGATGGGTGCTGTGGCTAAAAACGCGCGGTTCAGTCGACAAAGGTGGGCGTTGCGTAAAGTCGGCGTGAATACATCCCTGTAGCCTCGGACGCCGCATCCCTGCGGCGTACGCTTTACTCCACTGCCCACCTTTGTCTCCTTTATGCAGGTTCGTTGCGGTTTTTTGGCGCTGAATTTGAATCGAACGCTCAGGTTCACACTGACTACAGCAATAAGAGCCCTGACCACCGTTGTCTCTATACGGAGGCTTGATGCGATGTTTTATTAGTTCAGTACTGAACAGAACTTTCAAGTTTGCAGGGACTACAGCAATGACAGTCTCAATTGCCCCATAAAGGCCAGCCCGAAGAGCAAAGCGTTCGCGCCAGGGATGGCGCGGCCGATCTGCATGGATGCGGGGTTCCTTTGCGATCGGGCTGGCCTTTAGGGGGCTTCGCAACCAACCATCAGCAACTCCACCTAACTTGCCAAGATGAGGGCTGTGGCTAAAAACGCGCGGTTCAGTCGACAAAGGTGGGCGTTGCGTAAAGTCGGCGTGAATACATCCCTGTAGCCTCG